>JBJMJR010000001.1:0-17332 GCA_045806245.1 Gaiellaceae bacterium
CACGATCGAGGACCCGATCGAGTTCCTGCACCGGCACAAGCGGTGCATCGTCAACCAGCGCGAGATCGGCCCGGACGCGCTGAGCTTCGCCGAGGCCCTTCGGGCTGCGCTGCGCCAGGACCCCGACGTGATCCTGGTCGGTGAGATGCGCGACCTCGAGACGATCTCGACCGCGCTCACCGCGGCGGAAACGGGACACCTCGTCTTCGGCACGCTGCACACGCAGAGCGCACCGTCGACGATCGACCGCATCATCGACGTCTTCCCGGCCGAGCAGCAGGAGCAGGTCCGGATCCAGATCGCCAACTCGTTGCAGGGCGTCGTCACCCAGGCGCTGATGCCGACGGCGGACGGAATGGGCCGCGTCCCGGCGCTCGAGATCCTGCTGCCCGACGACGCCGTCCGGAACCTGATCCGGCAGGGCAAGGTCGAGCAGATCTATTCCGTCATGCAGACGAACACGGGCCGCGGCATGCAGACGATGGAGCAGTCGCTCGGCGATCTGATTCAGCGCCGCGTCGTCGACCTCGACGTGGGGCTGTCCCGCTCGAGCCGCCCGGGCCAGCTGATCGGGTTGCTGGAGCGCTCCGGTTTCCCGGTTGATCTGCCGACCGATCTCCACGAGGCGCCCCCGCAGCACGAGCAGCCGCTCGGCGCCGGCCTGCGCGTCGCCGGGAGCTAGCAATGGGCGACGAGTCGATCTGGAAGAAGGAGATCTCCTTCGGGCGCAAGCGCGAGCCGAAGGAGGAGAAGGCCGACGAGACGGCGTCCGTGTGGAAGAAAGAGATCAGCTTCGGCCGCAAGAAGAAGAGCGCGCCAGAACCCGTTGCGGAAGAGCCCGTCGTGGACGAGCCGGGCGTCGAGGCAGAAGAAGAGCCGGCGCAAACGTGGACGCGCGCAGTCTCGTTCGGCCGCAAGCCCGCCCCTGTCGATTCCGGACCTGCCCCCGGGACAGTCCCTGAGACACGCCCCGAAGAACCGGTTGCAGAGGACGCCGCCGTCGCTTCCGAGGAGCCGACCGAAACGTGGACGCGCGCAGTCTCGTTCGGCCGCAAGCCCGACGCCGAGCCCGAAGCTGTCGACTCCGAACCTGCCGAAGGGACTGTCCCTGAGACACGCCTTGAAGAGCCGGTTGCGGAGGAGGCTGCCGTAGCTTCCGAGGCCGAGCCGGTCACCGTCGATTCCGGACCTGCCGCAGGGACTGCCCCTGAGACAGGTCCCGAGGAGACGGCGGAGACGTGGACGCGCGCAGTCTCGTTCGGCCGCAAGCCGGACGCCGAGCCCGAAGCTGTCGACTCCGGCCATGCCGAAGGGACTGTCCCTGAGACAGGTCCCGACCAGCCTGCTGCGGAGGAGAGCGCAGCGCCTGCCGACGACGCGACCGAGACGTGGACGCGTGCCGTCTCGTTCGGCCGCAGTCCGGACGCCGAGCCCGAAGCGGTCGCTATTCCGGCGCCGGCGCCCGGCGTGCATGCACCGGTGACCGCGGAGGAGCTCCCGCCCCTCGCGGACGAGGAGACGAAGAGCGTTCCGTTCTGGAAGAAGGATCTCTCGTTCGGCGGCGGCAAGACGAAGGAAAAGAAGCCAAAGGCCGAGCGCGCGCCGAAGCCGACGAAAGAGAAGAAGCAGAAGGCGCCGAAGGAGCCCAAGGAGCGAAAGCCGAAGCAGCCGAAGGCGGCGAAGGTCAAGGCCGAGCGCGGCAGCCGCGGCGCAAAGCGGATTACGGGCCTGAAGATCGGCGCGTCGCAGCTCGCGGCTGCGCGCGTTGCGAACAACGGCTCCGCGGAGCTGCTGCAAATCGCGCGCACGCCGCTCGACCCCGGCATCGTCGTCGGCGGGGAGCTGCGCGACCCGGATGCACTTGCCGAGGCCTTGAAGGCGTTCTTCGCCGCCAACGACTTGCCCAAGAAGGGCGTCCGGCTCGGGATCGCCAACAACCGCATCGGCGTCCGCACGTTCGAGATCGCGGGTGTCACCGACGAGAAGCAGTTGGCGAACGCGATCCGCTTCCGCGCGCAGGAGGCGTTGCCGATCCCGATCGACGAGGCGGTGCTCGATTTCCAGGTTCTCGGTGAGGGCACCGACGACGCAGGTCAGCCGACGAAGCGCGTTCTGCTCGTGGTCGCGTACCGCGAGCTGATCGACCGCTACATGAACGCGTGCAAGCAGGCGGGCATCTCGCTGGTCGGCATCGATCTCGAGGCGTTCGCGCTGCTGCGCGCGCTGCAGCCGCCGCAGGACGGCGTCGGCGGTGACTCCGCCGCAGCGCTCGTCGCCGTTGCGATCGGACACGATCGGTCGACCTTCGCGGTTTCCGACGGCCGCATCTGCGAGTTCACGCGCGTGCTCGAGTGGGGTGGGAGCGCGCTCAACGTCGCGATCGCCCGCGCACTCGACGCGGCGCCCTCCGAGGTCGACGGCGTGAAGCGCGCGCTCGCGCTGACCGACGAGATGGTCCCGGAGGGACTGACCGACGACCAGGCGAAGAAGGCGCGGGACGCGATGCGCCGCGCGATCCAGACGTTCGCGCGCGAGCTCGTCTCCTCGCTCCAGTACTACCAGAACCAGCCCGGCTCGCTCGGCATCGGTGAGATCGTGCTCACCGGCGGCACGGCGCACCTGTCCGGCCTGGCCGGGGAGCTGGAGCGGCTGATCGGTGTGCGCGTACGTGTCGGCGATCCGCTCGCGCGCATGAAGGTCTCCAAGAAGGTCGGCGAGGCCGAGCAGGTCGGTTCGCTCGCCGTCGCAATCGGGCTCGGGATCGAGGACTAGCTGTGCGTGCCGTCAACCTCCTGCCCCGCGACGGCGGCCAGCGCACGATCAAGAAGGAGAGCGTGCCCGTCCTCGTCGGCGGCTGCGCCGGCCTGCTGGTCGTTGCAGCGCTCGGAGCAATGTTCATGATGGGCAGCGGCAAGATCGCGTCGGCTCAGCGCAACCTCGACGATCTCAACCGCCAGTTCCAGGCGCTGCCGCCGCCGCCCGCAGGCCCGAACGCGGCGCAGCAGGAGCTCGCCGGCGAGCAGAGCGCACGCGTCAGCGCGTTGACCAGTGCGCTGACGAGCCGCGTCTCGTGGGACCGGGTGTTCCGCGAGTTCTCCCTGATTCTTCCCGACGACGTCTGGCTGATCTCGCTCAGCGCGAAGTCGCCGATCTCGCCCGCCACCAACGCCTCGAGCACGGGGGGCAGCACCGTGCCGTCGATGTTCACGATCCAGGGCCGCACGTATTCGCACGACGGCGTCGCCCGGCTGCTTTCGCGCCTGCAGGTCCTGCCGGACCTGACGAACGTGCAGCTGATCAGCTCGACGCGCTCGAAGGTCGGCAACCAGCCCGTCGTAGAGTTCAACATCGCCGCCGACATCGCGTCGGCGACCGGTGGCGGGTCGTGAAGGTCAAGTCCCTCTCGCAGAACGTACTGATCGGGGCGATCGTCGCCGGCGTGCTCGTCTTCGGCCTGGCGGTGTGGTTCCTGCTCGTCCATCCGCAGTCCGGCAAGGTCTCGAGCCTCAAGCAGCAGGCGCAGGACGTGCAGGCGAAGATCGACGCGTACCACCAGCAGGTCGCCGCCGCCCGCTCCGCGCCGAAGATCGAGGTCGCGGACGTCTACAGGCTTGCGAAGGCGATGCCGACGAAGACGGATATGCCCGACCTCGTCCTGGAGCTGAGCGCGCTCGCACGTGACACCGGCATCCGCTTCGACTCGATTTCGCCGCAGCCGATCGCGGCCGTCGGCAGCTACTCGGTGCTGCCTGTCGCCGTCACGTTCGTCGGGAACTTCTACGATCTCGCAGACTTCCTGTACCGGCTGCGCTCGCTCGTGACCGTCCACGCCGGCCGGCTCGACGCGACCGGACGGCTCTTCTCGGTCGACACGCTCACGTTCAACGAGAGCGACCTGAAGTTCCCGCAGATCCAGGCGACGCTCGTGGTCGACGCGTTCGTCTACGCCGCGGCGCCCGCCTCAGTTCCCGCCGCAACGCCGCCCGCTGCCACGACTCCCGCGGCGACGACGACGACCGGGACGCCTTCCAGCAGTGCGTCCGCGACAGGAGCTCCGTAATGGCGAGGAAGCCGGCCGACACTCTCAGGGCGAAGCAGAAGCGGCAGAAGATCATCGCCGGCGTTCTCGGCGTCGTCTTCCTCGCCGTCGCTGCGTTCCAGGGGCCGAAGCTTTGGAAGCAGCTGCACCCGCCGGCCTCGCAGGGGGCGAACGTGTCCTACAACGACAAGCCCGCCGGATCGGCGACCACGACCGGCACGCCCAGCCTCGCAGCGCCGACGCTCGGCGGCAGCGAAGCGCCGCCGGCGACGTCGCCCGACCCCTCGCTCGCCTCTTCGTCGCCCACCGTCGCCGACGGACAGCTGTCCTCGTTCAGCCTCTTCGCCAGCAAGGATCCCTTCGCGCAGCAGCTCAGCGACCATGCCGACACCCCGTCCTCGACGCCTGCGGCGGGCGGATCGTCCGCCGGCTCTGGCTCGACGTCGGGTTCGCGCACTGCCGGCGGTGGCGGTTCGTCTTCCGGCGGCAGCGCGAGCGCGCCGACTCCCGGCACGGCGGTCATCTCGGTCAACGGCACGCTGTATTCCGTCGCTGCCGGCAACGATTTCCCCGATGCGAGCGCGACCGACGCGTCGATTCAGCCGCTCTTCCATCTGATCTCGGTGACCGCGCACACGGCGAAGATCTCGATCGTCGGCGGCTCGTATGCGAACGGTGCGCCCGCCGTGACGCTGCAGGAGAACAAGCCGGTCACGCTGATGAATACCGCCGACGGGACGCGGTACAAGCTGATCCTCAAGCCGGTCGGGACTGCAGTTGCCGCGCCCACCGCGCCGTCGTCGAGCGGCTCGACGACCGTCACCGTTCCGCCGCCTAGCTCTCCGTAGCGCGCGAACTGCTGACTGCAGGGATTACGACGGGTTCGTGGACGAGTCGAACGTCGACGTCACTCGCGTCCAGGGACGGGTCGTGCCGCTCGTCGGCCGGACGACGACAGTAATCGTCTTGAGTTGGCCGCCGTTCGGGGCGTCGAAGTAGAGGTACGTGTCGATGCGGTAGTCGCGGTGATCCGGGCCGGTGGCGGTGTAGCTCGGGTCGCATGACGTCGCCGGCACGTTAGTGGGGCAAATCGTGACGGTGCCGACGAGCGCCTTCGGGGCGACCGGGCTCTGCATGTTCGAGGTGTACGCCGTGTCCCCCGTATAGGTTGAGTCGGCGAGGGCCGCGTTCCACTCGCTCGTCGTGAAGACGATGTTGTCGTAGATCAGACCGCGATACGACTCGAGCTGCTTGTCCGCGAGCGCCGCCGCCGTGGAGATCCGGCTCGCCCTGGCCAGGGCGGCGTTTCCGGAAGAGAACGCGGCCACGATCGCGAGGATGCCGACGTTCAGCATCAACATCGCCATCAGGAGCTCGAGCAGGCCGAAGCCGCTCTCGTCGCGCGCGCGCAGGTGCACGTAAGCGCTATCGGCATCCCTCTTTAGGGCCTCAACCCCCCTGCCGATACTCCAGCTCGAGGGACTCTGCTGTGGCTGCCTACGCCTATTCCGCCATCAACGCCCAGGGTGCCGAGCTCACCGGCGAGCTTCACGCGCCCGATCTCGGTGCGGCGCGCGAGCAGCTGCGAATCCGCGGGCTGCTGGCGAGCAAGCTGCACGAGCTTCCGTCGGCCGGCGACGACACCGCGCGGAACGTCTTCAAGAAGGTCAAGCCCAAGACGCTGCAGATCTTCTCGCGCCAGTTCGCGACGATGATCGAGGCCGGGCTGAACGTCGTCCAGGCGCTGGTCATCCTCGAAGAGCAGACAGACGACATGTACTTCGCCTCGGTCGTGCGCGAGCTGCGCGCAGACGTCGAGGGCGGGCTGCTGCTCTCGCAGGCGATGGCGCGCCACCCCAAGATCTTCGAGCGGTTGTTCATCTCGATGGTCGAGGCCGGCGAGGCAGCCGGCATCCTCGACGAGGTCCTCGACCGCGTTGCGCTGCACATCGAGAAGTCGACGCAGATCAAGCGCCGCGTGAAGGGCGCGATGCTCTACCCGGTGATGGTGCTGTCGTTCGCCATGCTCGTGCTCACCGGCCTGCTGCTGTTCCTCGTGCCGGTGTTCGTGCACATCTTCTCGCAGCTCGGGGGCGACCTGCCGAAGCTCACCCAGTACGTCGTGAACGTCTCCGACCTGCTGAAGCACAAGTGGTACATCATCTTTCCCGGCTTCTTCGGCTCGCTCTTCGGGTTCTTCAAGTGGAAGAAGAGCGAGGGCGGGCGGAAGCAGTGGGACCGCTTCAAGCTGCGCGTGCCGAAGATCGGCCCTGTTGTCCTGAAGATCACGATGGCGCGGTTCTCGCGCACGCTCTCCACGCTGGTCGCAGCGGGCGTCGACATCATCCAGGCACTCGAGATCACCGGTCAGACGTCGGGCAACTGGCGCGTCGAGAGCGCGCTTGGCGACGTGCGCGCGAAGGTGCACGAGGGTGTGCCGATCGCGCAGCCGCTCGTCGACAACGACATCTTCCCGCCGATGGTCAGCCAGATGGTGAAGATCGGCGAGGAGACCGGAGAGCTCGAGAAGATGCTCGGGAAGATCGCGGACTTCTACGAGGACGAGGTCGACGCGGCGATCGACTCGCTGACGTCGATCATCGAGCCGCTGATGATGATCCTCGTCGGCTGCATGGTCGGCGTCATCGTCATCGCCATGTACCTGCCGATGTTCCGCATGCTCTCGCTCGTCAAGTAGCGGGGAACCGGGCGTATCGTCGTACCCTGGTGGGGTGAGCGCTCCCGCCGTCGTCGTGCTTGGGACCAGCACTGCACGGGTCCAGCGGCGTATCGTCGCCGCAGCCGAGCGCATTGCGCGTGCTGCGCGAGCGGAGACTGTCGTCTTCAGCGGCTGGTTCGGGGAAGCCAGGGAGATGCGCAACCTCTGGCGCGGCCCCGACGTCGAGCTCGTCCTCGAGGAAGCGGCGGCGACGACCGCGCAGAACGCGTCGCACACGGTCCCGCTCCTCGTCGAGCGCCGGATCACGCGTGCGATCGTCGTCTGCGCGCCGATGCACCTGCCGCGCGCCCGCTGGATCTTTCGGCGCATCTACGAAGGCTTCGGTGTCGCCGTCGACTTCGCCCCTGCACGCGTCGTGCCGACGCCGGGCGCAGTCGTCTGGGAACTCGTGGCCTTCAGCGTAACGGCGCATCAGGTTCGGTCGGAGCTCGAGCGACGGTGAGCGACACGCTGGTGTTCATCCCTGCCTGGAACGAGGAGGCAAACCTGCCCGCCGTGATCGACGGCCTGAGGAGCACGATTCCCGGTGCGGATGTGCTCGTCGTGGACGACGGCTCGACGGACCGCACTGCGGACGTCGCGCGCGAGCACGGAGCGGTCGTGCATTCGCTCGGCGCGAACCGTGGCCTCCGCGTCGGGATCGCAGCCGGTTACCGCTGGGCGCTCGACCACAGCTATGCGTATTGCGGTCGGGTCGACGCCGACGGCCAGCACCCGGCAGGCGAGCTCGCGCGCCTGCTCGCGCTCGTCCGCGCGGGCGACTGTGACGTCGCAGTCGGGTCGCGCTTCGTTTCCGGCGACGGATACGCGCCGTATCGGTACCGGCCGAGCGGACCGCGCCGGTTCGGCACGGCCGTCCTGCGGCGCGCGATGAAGCTGACGCTCGGCCGTCCGTTCGGCGACGCGACGAGCGGGCTCTACGCCGTCAATGCGGCGGCGCTGCCGCTACTCGCCGAGACATTCACGAGCGGAGCTCCCGAGGTCGAAGCGTTGCTGCGCGTCGCGAAGGCGGGTCTCACGCTCGTCGAGGTGCCGGTGACGATGGCGCCGCGCGCGAGCGGCGAGTCGAAGCTCCGGGGCTCGAAAGCGATCAAGCTCGTCCTCACCGTCGCAGGCACGCTGGTTGCCGCTCAGTTCTTGCGCGGCCGGCGCAAATAGCCCCGTATCCCAGTTGTCGAACGAAAAAACGACCGAACGAACCCGCTACCGCACCAACACGCGCCGCTGATAGCGGGAGAACGTCCCTTCGTCGATCGTGTACACCGTCGGCTCGGCGAGCAGTGCGTCTGCCGACAGCGACGCCTTCAACCGGCCGACGAGCAGGCTCTCCGCCAGCCACTCCATCGTCGGCGCGACGTCGGCTTGGCCGCGCACGAGCCACGTTCCCTCGCCGAGCTCCCGTTCCTCGATCACGCGCGGTGCGCGCAGGAAACGCGCTTCGCCGACGGGGGCACGCCGGCCGACCTGCTCGATCGCGTTGCGCGCTTCTTCCGGGTCGGTCGTCAGCACCTCGATGCTGTAGCGCCGGAACCCGCGCGGGCTTCGACTGGCGGAGATGATCTGCGAATTCGGGACGTACGTCCGGTCGCCGTTCAGCGAGCGGATGACCGTCGTGCGCAGGCTCAACTGCTCGACGATGCCGCTGATCTGCGCCGGCTCGAGCCGGACGAAGTCGCCGATCGCATACCAGCGCTCGAAGGCGATCAGGGCGCCCGCGATGATGTCCGTCAGGAAGCGCTGGGCTCCGAAGCCGACGAGGACCAGGATGAGGGCGGAGCTGCCGAGCGCCGCGGCGGTGCGGGGCAGGAATGTGCTCGCCGCGATGATCAGCACGGCGATCGCGGCCACGTACGGGATCGCCGTCGCGACGAGCGCCAGTGCCGTCTCGCCGCGCTGCAGCCGTGCGAGTTCCCGCTCCTCGTCGGGGTGCCGGCTCTCCAGCAGCCCGACGAAGCGCCGTAGCACCCGGGAAAGCAGGAAGGCAACGACGACGGCGACGGCGCCCCAGACGAGGCGGTCGTAGCGGCCGGACAGAATGGCGAAGACCATCAGCCCAGTTTGCCGGAAGAACGCGCTGGTACCATCGAGCCCGCGTGGCGGCGTAGCTCAGTTGGTTAGAGCAGCGGAATCATAATCCGCGTGTCGCAGGTTCGAGTCCTGCCGCCGCTATCACGAGCCGGCGCTCCGCTTCGTAACCGAAGCGTTCCAGCGTCGGTTCTTCCAGGCCTTGGCAACGTCTTCTTGGCGGCTTAGGGTGGGCCGCTCTGGTTTCTCCGAGGAAGGGAGTCTCTGTGCGGAAAGTCCTCAGCGGGGCGGCGCTTGTGCTCGTCCTCGTCGCGTTCCCCGCCACTGCACGGACGCACGCAGCGGCCCAGGCGCCGGTGCAGTTCGTGCCGAACCACAAGATCAGCCAGAGCACGAGCTCGAACTGGTCCGGCTACAGCGCGATCAACGGGCGCTATACCAGCGTCTCGGCTACCTGGACGCAGCCGGCCGCGAGCTGCACGTCCGCCACGACCTACTCGAGCTTCTGGGTCGGGCTCGACGGCGACGGCAGCAGCACCGTCGAGCAGACGGGCACGTCGGCTGACTGCAGCGGCGGCGTCCCGAAGTACTACGCGTGGTACGAGATGTATCCGAAGTTCCCCGTGAACCTGTCGCTCACAATCAGGCCCGGAGACTCCATGAGCGGGTCCGTCACGACGGACGGCGGCGGCCACTTCACGCTGACGATCCGGGATGGCTCGACCGGGCAGAGCTTCACGACGACGGCACATCTGAACCGCGCGAAGCTTGCGTCCGCGGAGGTGATCGCCGAGGCGCCGTCCGGCTCCGGCGGCGTGCTCCCGCTGACGAACTTCGGCACGGTCGGGTTCAGCTCCAGCACGGTCAACGGCCAGGCGATCGACTCGTTCAACCCCGACAAGATCGACATGGTCTCCGGCTCGACGGTGAAGGCGCAGACCTCCACCTTGAGCCGCGGTAGCTTCAGCGTCGCCTGGAAGCACGCCTAAACCCAACCCAGGGCCAGGCCCGGATCGGGCCTGGCCCTCGCTTCTGTAACGAATCCACCTCGCGCGCGACTGCATCGGGACAAACGTCCAAGGAGGCAGTTGTGAGCTTCGACGGCCTGTTCATCCAGAGCAACGAAAGCGACGGGAATCGTCTGTTCGCATTCCCGCGCGCCGAAGACGGGCGGCTCGGCGAGCCGACCGTGGTGGCAACCGGAGGCCAGGGTGACGGCGTCCCGCATCTGACCTCGCAGGGCTCCGTTGTCCTGACGTCGGACGGCGAGTATGTACTCGTCGCGAACGCCGGCAGCGGCAACGTTACGGTCCTGTCCGCGAAAAGGGCGCCGGAAGTACTCGCGGTTGTTCCGACCGGCGGCTCGGCGCCGAAGAGCGTGACCGAGCACAACGGGCTCGTCTACGTGCTGAACACCGGCGACGGGTCGCTGGCCGCGTTCCGGCTGTCCGGCGGGGACGTCGACCACCGCACGCTCCTGGCCGGCTCCGATCCGGCACAGGTCGGCTTCACCCCGGATGGATCTGCGGTCATCGTCACCGACCGCGCCGCGAACGCGTTGTTCGTCTACCCCGTCGACGGCGACGGCCGCCTGGGCGAGCCGCAGTCGACACCGTCAGCGGGGCCGACGCCGTACGGCTTCGCGTTCGCGGCGGGTGAAACGCTCGTCGTGACCGAGGCTTTCGGCGCCGCCAAGGGCAAGGCCGCGGCGTCGTCGTATCGCCTCGACGGTCACTCCGCGGCAAGCGTGACCGAGTCCGTGGGCAACGGCCGCAGCGAGATCTGCTGGGCGGTCGCATCTCCGGACGGCCGGTATGTGTTCACCACGAACTTCGCCGACGGTGCCGTCTCGCGTTACGCGGTCACCGAGAAAGGCGAGCTCATCCTCGAGGACGCGGTCGCGGCGAGCGCAGTCGACGGCGAGCCCGGCCTGCGCGACGAGGGCCTCAGTGCGAACGGCCGTTTCCTCTACGCCGTCGACGCCGACGGCGGGCGCGTGTTCGGCTGGGGAGTAAGCGACGGAGCGCTGACGCCGCTCGGCTCGTGGAACGGGCTGCCTGCCACGGTGGCCGGGATTGCGGTGACCTGACGATACAGTCGCCGGCAATGGAGGAGGCGCACCTCGTCGCGGCGTTACGCGCGCGCGACGAGGCTGCGTTCCGCGAGCTGATCCGCATGTACGGCGCCGGAATGCTGCGCGTTGCGCAGATGTACGTGTCGAGCCGCACCGTGGCCGAGGAGGTCGTGCAAGAGGCATGGCTCGGCGTGCTCAAAGGCATTGACCGCTTCGAGGGGCGCTCCTCGCTCAAGACGTGGCTGTTCCGCATCGTCGCCAACACAGCGAAGACACGCGGCGTCCGCGAGGCACGCAGCGTCCCGTTCTCCGCGTTCGCGAGCGACGAGGACGAAGCAACCGTGTCGCCGGACCGCTTCCTCGGGTCCGGCACGGGCTTCCCCGGACATTGGGCAGCGCCGCCGAGCCGTCTCCCCGAAGGCAGTCTGCTCGCCGCGGAGACGATGAACGTCGTGCAGCGCGCGATCGACCGGCTTCCTCCGGCCCAGCGCGCCGTGCTCACGATGCGTGACGTCGAAGGCTTCGAGGCCGACGAAGTCTGTAACGCCCTCGACGTGACGGAGACGAATCAGAGAGTGCTGCTCCACCGCGCACGTGCGAAGGTGCGGGCCGCGCTCGAGGAGTACCTGGGATGAGACTCGAACGCGAACTGACCTGCAAGCAGATCGTCGAGCTCGTGACGGCGTATCTCGAGGACGCACTCGATTCGACCGATCGCGAGCGCTTCGAAGAGCACCTCGTCTTCTGCGACGGCTGCGGCAACTACCTGGAGCAGATGCGGCAGACAGTTCTTGTCGCCGGGCAGGTCGATGAGCAGCTTCCGGCGGAGCTCGAAGAGCGCCTGCTCGCGGCGTTCCGCGGGTGGCGCGCGTGATCGCCTACAAGTTCCTTGCGCCTGGCTCGGTCGGCCCCTTCACGGGGTACAACTGGGAGCCGGACCGCTGGGTCGAGGCCGAGTCGCCGGATGTCTGCCGCCGCGGAATCCACGCCTGCCGCACTCGCGACCTTCCGATCTGGCTCGACGAGGAGCTCTGGGAGATCGAGCTGGCCGGCGACGTCGTCGAGCAAGCGCGCAAGCTGGTCGCGTCGAGCGGACGGCTGACGCGGCGGATCGAAGCCTGGACGCCGGCGCTCGCGCAGCGGTTCGGCGCGTTCTGCGCGCGTCGCACGCGGACGCGCGTCGGGCATCTGCCGCATCTGTCGGGCTTCGTCGCCGACGTCGAGCGTTTCGTCGCCGCGCGCCGCATCCCGATCGCAGGCTTCGGCGCTGCCCGCGCAGCCGAGCTCGAGGGTGGTCCCGCCGCGTACGAGGCGGAGCGCATGGCCCAGGCCGCCTGGCTCGCGCACGAGCTGGGACTGCCGCAGTGAAGGTGCTTGCGCTCCTCGCGCTGGTCGTCGGTGTGGCTGCCGCGCCGGCGCGTCCCGCCGTCACTGTCAAGGCATCCTCGTACGGCCGGATCCTGTTCGACGGCCGCGGCTTCGTGCTCTATGCGTTCACGCGCGACCCGCGCGGCCGCAGCGTCTGTGACGGGGCGTGTGCCAGGGCATGGCCGCCTTACGTGGTGAGACGGCGACCAGTCGGCAAGCGGCTCGGGACGACGAGGCGCGCCGACGGCTCGCTCCAGCTCACCTTCGCCGGGCGCCCGCTCTACTACTACGTCGGCGACCGCAGGCCGGGCCAGATCCTCTGCCAGAACGCGACCGAGTTCGGCGGCGTCTGGCGCGTGCTCCGAGCCTCGGGAAGGCTCGTCGGGCGGTAGCGCCTTGTGCGACGCCGGGGAGGTGGTCCTCGCGCGTGTACTAAAAAGGGGCTCCCGGGCGGCTCCCTCCAAGGGCTCCCGAGTGCCGCTACACTGGCAAGCCGCGCAGGGTCGGGCCTTGTCTCGGCGTGCGCATTCCTCTAACGAGACGACGACATGGCAACCGGAGTACGAGACAAAATCACCCTCGCTTGCAACGAGTGCAAGCGGCGTAACTACATGAGCACGAAGTCGAAGCGGAACACGCCCGACCGGCTCGAGGTGCGCAAGTACTGCCGCTGGTGCGGCAAGCACACCGCGCACCGGGAGACGCGCTAGTGGCCCGTCAGACTCGAGCTCAGCGTCGTGCGCGCCGTGCGGACATGACCGCGGGCGAGGCCGCCCTCCCCGGCGGGCCTCCGCCCCGTCCACCGCGCCCGACCGCACGCGCCGTTCCCGAGCCGAGGCGAGAGCCGCGGCCGCAGCGCGAGCCGCGCACCGCGCCGGGTGGCGCAGCGCGCCGCTTCGTGTCGGAGTCGTGGGGCGAGCTCAAGAAGGTCGAATGGCCCGGGCAGAACCAGTTGATCCAGGGCGTTGCAGTCGTGCTGGTCGCCTGCCTGATCGTCGGCCTCTTCCTCTACGGGTGCGACATCGTCTTCAAGCACCTCGTGCAAAGGCTGTTCACCTAGCCATGTTCCGCTGGTACGTCATCAACACCTACTCCGGCCACGAGAACAAGGTGAAGACCAATCTCGAGCACCGGATCATGTCGATGAACCAGGCGCCGCGCTTTCGCCGCGTCGTCGTCCCGACCGAGCAGGTGATCGAGACGAAGGAGGGCCAGAAGGTGCAGACCGAGAAGCGCGTGCTGCCCGGCTATGTCCTCGTGAACATGGACATGACCGACGAGGCGTGGACGGTCGTCAAGAACACACCGGGCGTCACAGGCTTCGTCGGCGCCGGCGCCAAGCCCGTGCCGCTTGCGCAGGCCGAGGTCGACCGCATCCTCCACACCGGGCGCGGCGACGGGGAACGTCCGCGCGCCCAGGTCGAGTTCTCGCTCGGCGAGTCGGTGAAGGTAACCTCCGGCCCGCTCTCCGACTTCGACGGCGAGGTCGTCGACGTGAACGGCGACCAGCAGAAGCTCAAAGTGCTCGTCGACATCTTCGAGCGCCAGGTTCCCGTCGAGCTGACCTTCGACCAAGTGAAGAAACTGGACTGACATGGCCAAGAAAGTTCTGACACTCATCAAGCTGCAGATCCCCGGCGGGCAGGCGAACCCCGCGCCGCCGGTCGGCCCTGCGCTCGGTCAGCACGGCGTCAACATCATGGAGTTCTGCAAGGCGTTCAACGCGCAGACGCAGGCCGAGAACGGGCGGATCACCCCGGTCGAGATCACGGTCTACGAGGACCGCTCGTTCGCGTTCATCACGAAAACGCCGCCGGCGGCCGTCCTGATCAAGGAGGCGCTGCGGATCGAGAAGGGCTCCGGCGAGCCGAACCGCGAGAAGGTCGGCCGGCTGACGCGCGACCAGGTGCGCCAGATCGCCGAGACCAAGATGCCCGACCTGAATGCGCGCGACATCGACCAGGCGATGCGCATCGTCGCCGGTACCGCGCAGTCGATGGGCGTGGAAACGGACATCCTCTCGTGAGCGCGCACGGCAAGCAGTACCGGAACGCGCGCGCCGCCTTCGACCGCGAGGAGGAGTACTCGCCCGTCGAGGCGATCCGCCGCCTCAAGGCGATGGAGACGGCGAAGTTCGACGAGACCGTCGAGGTGCATTTCCGGCTCGGGCTGAACGTGCGCCACGCCGACGAGCAGCTGCGCGGCACGCTGATGCTCCCGCACGGGACCGGCAAGGAAGCGAAGGTCGCCGTCTTTGCCGAGGGCGAGAAGGCGAAGGAGGCGCAGGACGCCGGCGCCGACGTCGTCGGCTCCGCGGATCTGGCGAAGCGCGTCGAGGAGGGCTTCACCGACTTCGACGTGGCGATCGCGACGCCGGACCAGATGGGGAACGTCGGCAAGCTCGGGCGCGTCCTCGGCCCGCGCGGCCTGATGCCGAACCCGAAGACCGGCACGGTGACGATGGACGTGGCGAAGGCCGTGCGCGACGCGAAGGCGGGCAAGCTCGAGTACCGCACCGACCGCGGCGCGAACGTCCACGTGTCGATCGGCAAGAAGAGCTTCGAAGAGCGGCAGCTCGTGGAGAACTACGCTGCGCTCGTCGACGAGATCGTGCGCGCGAAGCCGTCGGCGTCGAAGGGGCGCTACATCCGGCAGATCACGCTCACGAGTACGATGGGGCCAGGCATTCACGTCGATCCCGCGAAGACGCGCGGCATCGTCGACGAGCTGGAGGGACAGCCCGAACCCGTAACTGCATAACAACGCCCGACGCCAGAGACAGGAAGCAGCCGCGAGGCAGAGGTCTTCCCGAGGCGGATCGGTGAAGAGACGTTCGTCTCCTCAGCGAGCCCGCCTGTGTGCGGGCTCGAATCGTTCGAGGAGGTGAGTACGTGAAGAAAGACGACAAGGAACGCCTGGTAGCGGAGCTGACCGAACGGCTGCGCACGACCGACACGCTGCTCGTAGCCGACTACCGAGGCCTGACGATGCCGCAGATCGACCAGCTGCGCTCGAAGCTGATCGAGCACGGCGCGCGCTTCGCGGTCGTGAAGAACACGCTCACGCGCCGCGCCGCCGAGGCAGCGGGAAGCGAAGCGCTGCTCGCACTGCTCGAGGGGCCGACGGCGATCGCGTTCCTCGAGTCGGACGGCGATCCCGTCGCGGTGGCGAAGGCGCTGGTCGACGCCGCGCGCGAGACACGCGTGCTCGAGTTGCGCGGCGGGATGCTCGAAGGACGCCCCGTCGAGGCGGGCGAGATCGAGGCGCTCGCGAAGCTGCCCCCCGAGGATGTACTGCGCAGCCAGGTGCTCGGGGCGATCACTGCGCCACTCACCGGGATCCTCGCGCTGTTCACGGCGCCGCTGCAGGATCTGTACGGCCTGATCGATGCGCGCATCGAGCAGCTGCAGGGGCAGGGCGACACCTCGGGCGAGGCGACAGCCGAGGCGGATGCGCAGACGGCGGAGTCGCAGGCCGAAGAGGCGACGACGGAACCAGAGGCAGAACCAGAACCCGAACCAGAACCCGAAACGCAGGCTGAAGAGGAGGAGCAGTAATGGCAGCAACCGGTGTCGACAAGGTGTTCGACGAGCTCGGGAAGATGTCCGTGCTCGATCTCGTCGAGCTCAAGAAGAAGATCGAGGACGAGTGGGGCATCACCGCCGCTGCTCCGGTCGCCATCGCTGCGCCGGGCGCAGTCGCGGGCGGGGACGGCGCGGCGGCGGAGGAGAAGACGTCTTTCGACGTCGTTCTCTCGGCCGCGGGTGGCCAGAAGATCCAGGTGATCAAGGTCGTGCGCGCCATCACCGGCCTTGGCCTCAAGGAGGCCAAGGACCTCGTCGACTCGGCGCCGAAGCCGGTCAAGGAGGGCGTCGCCCAGGACGAGGCCGACTCGATCAAGGCGCAGCTCGAAGAAGCCGGCGCCACGGTCGAAATCAACTAGTTCGTGCCTGAGGGCCGCCGCCAGGCGGCCCTCACTCGTTCGAGGCAAAGCGCAAGCTCAGGGCTGCCGATGCATCTGCTCGGCGTACCCCTCTGAGGAATTCCCCCCGAAGGAGAGAACTCGTATGAAGCAGGTCATCGCGCTCGTGGCGGTCCTGGCGATGGGCGCGGCCGCGTCCTTCGCGCTCGCCTCCCCGCCGCCCGGCAAAGGACCGAAGACGTCCTCCAGCTCGACCTCGACGTCTCCGGGCAACTCCGGCAACAAGGCGAAGTGCAAGCCGGTCAACCTGAAAGGCACGGTTTCGGCGGGCACGATCGCGCTGCTCGTGAAGAAGGCCTCCGGCCCGGCCGGCAAGCAGCTGCTGAACACGACGGCGAACCTGACCGTCAGCGGCAATGTCAGCGTGCAGGCGTGGGCCTGCTCGACGGCGGGCTCGACGGCCGCCCCGCAGCTGAGGCTCCGCCAGCTGCACGTCGGCGGCTCGCCTCACGCGCCGACCATGACCACGACCAGCCCGTAAGACGCTTGACCAGGAGGGGCGCAACCGGCGCCCCTCCTGGCATTCCGGCCTCCCGGGCGCTACACTGGGCCCAAGCTTCGGCGGCTTCCGCAGGGGCACCCTTGCACTGAAGTGGGGGTCTCGGGTACCCTGGCAGGTTGCGCCGCTGTCCTGCTGTCCACGCCCGTCTGCCCGCCGTACTCGTTTCGCTCGACATCTCTAAGGGAGGCTTCATCTCTTGACCACCAAGGTCGCTGCGCCTAGCGCGCGCACCAGTTTCTCGCGTCTCAAGCACGTCCTCGACCTTCCCAACCTGATCGACATCCAGAAGGCCTCGTTCCAGTGGTTCCTGGACGAGGGCCTGCGCGAGACGATCGACGACATCTCGCCGATCGAGGACTACACCGGCACGCTCGCGGTGGAGTTCGGCGCCTATAAGTTCGGGGAGCCGCAGTTCTCGATCAAGGAGTGCCGCGAGAAGGACCTGACCTACCAGGCTCCGCTCTCGATGACGGTCCGCTTCGTCAACAAGGAGACGGGCGAGATCCGCGAGCAGACGGTCTTCATGGGGGACTTCCCGATGATGACCGAGTGGGGCACGTTCATCATCAACGGCACCGAGCGCGTCATCGTGACGCAGCTCG
>JBJMJR010000002.1:0-35478 GCA_045806245.1 Gaiellaceae bacterium
CCAACTTTGGGCGCGAATCCAGGCGCGGGACTGGGAGGGCGTCGGTGATCTCCTCGCAGAGGGCTTCGTGCTCGAGTGGCCGCACGAGCTGGTCCTGCTCCGTGGCCGCGCCTCGTTCGTGGAGTTCAACAGCCGCTATCCGGAAGGCTGGTCGATCGAGGTGCTGCGGATCGTCGCGCAAGGGCGCACGGTCGTCTCGGAAGTGCGGGTACCGCATCCGACAGTCGGACCGCACTACGCCCTCTCGTTCTTCGAGGTCGACGAGGGCCGCATCGCGTCCGCGCGGGAATATTGGGTCGCCGAGGCGTACGAGGAGCCCGCGGGCGAGCGTGCTCGTTGGTTCGAGCCGATGTAACTCGCGCAGGCCTAGTACTCGTCGTGACGCCGAATCGGGTAGTCGGCGTCACGGCCTTCCGGCACGCGGTCGAGGAGCGGGGCGTAGAGCGGCGTGACGACCCAGCGATCGGGCGCCGTCACAGCGTATGTGTGGTAGACGACGCCGTCCTCGAGCTTGAAGACGCTCCAGCCGGGGACCTCGGCCAGGCCGTGCGCGAGGTCGGTGCCGACGTCCTGAGCCCAGTCCCTGAGAAAGTCGTCCGGCTCGTCGACCATCTTCTTCATCGGCTCGCGCGACATCTGGTCGTCTGTGATCGCGAAGTCGACGTCGAAGCTGAAATCGCTCTTGTACGCCGAGACGTACGGGAACTTCCAGCCCATCCGCTGCTTATAGGCGGTCAGCTTCTCGATCGGCGCGCGTGAAAGCGCAATCAGCGTGATGTCGCGCGCGTTGAGGTGGGGGACGGCGCCGTCGAACCCGTCGGCCAGCGTCGTGCATCCCGGGCACGCGGCCTCGTACGTCGGACCGAACATCAGGTGATAGATCAGCAGCTGCGAGCGCCCCGCGAAGAGCTCGACGAGCGTCTTCTTCCCGTCCTCCGTGTCGAAGGCGTAGTCCTTGTCGACGCGAAGCCAGGGCAGCTCGTGGCGCTGCTTCGCAATCTCCTCGTCGACGCGGGCAAGCTCCTGTTCCCGCTCGTGCACCGCCGCAAGAGCAGCTTTCCAGTCTTCTCTCGACACAACGTTGTTCGCCATCAGAGCCTCCTCTCGAATTGTCAGAGGATAAGACGAAGCCCGAGCCGAGAAATCATCGCTGCGCGGCCGTTGGATAATGGGCGAATGCGGAGGGCGTGGACAGTCGCACTCGCGGCGGCGATTGCACTGGCCGCCACTGGTTGCGGAGCCAAGGCACGCACGCTGCCGCAGGCAAGCGGGCACCGCGCGGTGACGGTCGTCGCCCGCGGCGTGCCGACTCCGACGGAGTTCGCCGTCGTCGCCGGACGGCTCTTCGTCGCCGGTTACGGCGACGAGCACAACCCGAACGTGGCCGGCGGCGTCTACGTCCTCGGCGGTGGCAAGGCGATCAGAGTGCCGGGCTCGCCGCAGCACGTGTACGGCGTGGCGGCGGCGAAGAACACGCTCTACCTGAGCACCAGCCAGGCGCTCCTCGCGTGGAGTGGGTGGAACGGCACGCGTTTTCAGAAGACACGCACCGTCAGGACGCCCGACGGCTATGGAAGCTTCAGGGGCCCGGCTGTCGGGCCGGGCGGCTTGATCTACGTGGGGGCGTCAACGGAGCCGGACCCGCATCCGCGACCGGGCTCCAGCGGCTCGTTCGTGTCGGTCGATCCGGCAACCGGTTCGACGCGCGTCATCGCAACCGGGATTCGCCAAGCCTGGCAGCCGCTCTTCCTGCCCGGCCACGCATTGCCTCTCGTCTCGGCGCTCAACCAGGACGACCTCGGCCCGAACCGCCCGCTGGACTACCTGCTCGCGATCAAGCGGGGTGCGAACTACGGCTTCCCGACGTGCCCGGCCACCCCGAGCTCCTGTGCGAACTACGCCCAGCCGCTGGTCAAGTTGCCCGCGCATTCGTCGCCGATGGGCCTCGGCTACCTGAACGGCAAGCTCTACGTGGCGCTGTACGGCGGCCTCGGCAAAGGGCCTGTTGTCGTGTCGATGCCACCGGGCGGCGGTCCGGCGATACCGTTCCTGTCGGGATTCCGTTCACCCGTGATCGCACTCGGCACTGCCGGCGGCAACCTCTATACGGGCGATCAGAGCGGCGTGATCTATCGCGTTGCGCCCTGAGGCGTCGCGAGCTCCGTGCGAGCCAGAGGTGAGAATCGCTTTCGCATCCACTGGGCGTGGGTACCTGCGGCTGTCTTCTCCGCCGCGGTGGGCGTCCTGAGGTGGGGTTGGCTGATCACGCTCGCGGCGGTCATTGCCGGTCTGCTTGTAGCTGCGTACGCCGTGTGGCGGTCGCGTCGTCGACCGAAAAGAGACCCCGGTGCTCGTTGAGGCGGCCTATGCGCCTGGCAGGAATCGAACCTGCGACCTTGCGCTCCGGAGGCGCACGCTCTATCCCCTGAGCTACAGGCGCGAGGGCGTCTAGTGTAGCCCCGATGGACGTCACGGCCCGGCTCGCGACGCTCGATCTCGCCGAGACGTTCGTCATCTCCCGCGAGTCGAAGGATACGGCGGAGGTGGTGCAGGTCGAGCTCCACCACGACGGCGTCTCCGGGTTCGGCGAGGGCGCGCCGATCGAGCGCTACGGCGAGAGCGCCGAATCTGCCCTGCGGTACATAGAAGACACGGCCGCGGCCCTCGGCGACGATCCGTTCGCGCTGGAGGAGATCGAAGCGCGCCTCGAGCCCCGTGAATGGGCTGCGCGGTCCGCGCTCGATGCCGCGCTCCACGACCTGCAGGGAAAGTTCGCCGGCGTGCCCGTCTGGCGACTTCTCGGCCTGCGCCGTCTCGGCCCGCCGACGTCGTGGACGATCTGGCTCGGCGACCCTGACGACATGGCTAGGCGCGCCGAGAAGGTGGCCGACCGGTTCCGGCGGCTGAAGCTCAAGCTCGGAGCCGGTGACGGGCACGACGTCGACCGCGTGCGCGCCGTGCGCGAGACGACGGAAGCGCCGCTGCAGGTGGACGTGAACGAGTACTGGACGCTCGACGAGGCGCTCGACTCCCTGCCGCAGCTCGCCGAGCTCGGCGTCGAGTACTGCGAGCAGCCGCTGCGGGCGGGCGACCCGGACGGTCCGCGTCTGAAAGCAGCGTCGCCGATCCCGATCTACGTCGACGAAGACTGTCACCGCCTGCACGACGTCGCCGCCTGTGCCGAGCGCGCGCACGGCATCAACATCAAGCTGGCGAAGTCGGGCGGCATCCGCGAAGCCGTGCGCATGGCGCATGCGGCACGCGCGGTCGGTCTCGGCGTGATGCTCGGCTGCATGGTCGAGTCGGGCCTGGGCATCGCCGCCGGCGCACAGGTCGCGTCGCTCTGCGACCACGTCGACCTCGACGGCAACCTTCTGCTCGCGCACGATCCCTGGCCCGGCGTCGAGTTTGTCGACGGCGTCCAGGTCCCTGCACACGAACCCGGACTCGGTGTCAGAGAAGAAGTACCTGATCCTCGCTGAGGCGTTCTCGCACGACGTCCACTACGGCAAGACGTTGCGAGGCGTCGTGCGCTACCGCCGCGAGTCGGTCGTCGCGATCCTCGACACGCAGCGCGCGGGGGAGAGCGACGACGGCATCCCGATCGTCGCGACCGTCGACGAGGGCATGCGCTACGGGCCGGACACGGCGCTCGTCGGCGTCGTCACGCAGGGCGGCCGCTTCCCGGGCGACTGGCAGGAGCTGCTGAAGGCGTGCGTCGCGCACGGCCTCGACGTGGAAAACGGACTGCACGTGCGCCTGCACGACATCCCCGGACTGCCCGAGCTGGCCGGCGACCGTGGCGTCGAGCTCCGCGATCTGCGCGAGCCTCCGCCGGACCTGAGCACCGCCACCGGGGCGAACCTCGAGGTCGACGCGACGATCGTCCTGACCGTCGGGTCCGACTGTGCGATCGGAAAGATGACGGCGACGTGTGAGCTCGACCTCGAAGCGCGCAAGCGGGGGCTACGCTCGGTGTTCGTCCCGACCGGCCAGACGGGCATTGCGATCGCGGGGTGGGGGATCGCCGTCGACGCTGTCGTGTCGGACTTCCTCGCCGGGGCCGCCGAGCGCCTCGTGCTCGAGGGCGCCGAGCGCGGCGACCTCCTCTGGGTCGAAGGCCAGGGCGCGATCCTGCACCCGATCTACTCCGGCGTCACTGTCGGGCTGATCCACGGCAGCGCGCCGCACCTGTACGTCCTCTGCCACGAGGTGGGGCGGACCGTCACCGAAGGGGATCCGACCCAATCCCCGATCCCGAGCCTGCCCGAGTTGATCGAGCTGCACGAGCACATGTCGCTGAAGCGCCGCCCGGCCAGGGTCGTCGCGATCGGGCTGAACACCTCTACCGTCTCGGAGGGCGAAGCTCGGGCGGCAATCGCCGCCGCCGAGGAGGAGACCGGCTTGCCGGCGGACGATCCCGTTCGCTTCGGGGCCGGAAAACTCCTCGATGCGGTGCTCAACGCGCGACCCTGATCTGCCGACAAGAAATGCATGAGGCGGATGACTGCGGTCGTTGCATCCGCGTGCCTGGCACTCGTCCTTGCGGGCGCGGCGTCGAGCACGACCTTCGGCGTGGCCGACGACGCCGGCAAGTACGCCGAGGACGGCGGTGCCGGGTTCTTCACGATGCTGACTCAGCTCGGCATGACGGAGAACCGCATGGCGGTGTTCTGGGATCCCTCCCAGCCGACGACGATCGTCGACCAGGCGTTCCTCGACCGTTCGATCTCGCAAGCGCAGCGTCGGGGGGTCGACGTGATGTTCGCGATCTACCCGCTGAAGGCGCGCGCCCTCGTCGACACGCCGGACGGCATCCAGCTGTTTGCGCAGTACGCGGCCAAGGTCGCCGAGCGCTATCCGTACGTTCGCAAGATCATCTGCTTGAACGAGGGGAACCAGCCGCGCTTCCACCAGCCTCAGTTCGACGCTGGCGGCAACGGCATCTCCGGCTACGTGCAGGAGCAGGCGATGGCGGCGTGTTACGACTCGCTCAAAGCCGTCGACCCGGGCATCGACGTGATCGGGTTCGGGCTGTCACCGCGCGGAAACGACGACTTCGAAGCGGCGAGCAACGTCTCGCACTCGCCGATCCGCTTTCTGGAGGAGGTCGGCGACGCTTACAAGCAGAGCGGGCGCACGAAGCCGATCGCCGACGATCTCTCGGTGCACTGCTACCCCAACGCGAACACCGACGCCCCGTCGGTCGGCTACCTGTGGCCGAAGGTCGGGTGCGTCAACTTCGATCGGCTCAGGCAGGCGTGGTGGGATGCGTTCCACGGAACGGCGCAGCCCGTGTTCAGCGAGGCGGGCGACAGCAGCGGAGCCGCGCACGTGCGCATCTTCGTCGACGAGGTCGGCTACCAGGCGAAGATTGCGCCCGAAAAAGCGCCGCTGTACACCGGGGCGGAGAACGTCCCGGCGATCGACGAGACGACGCAGGGGCAGTACTACGCGCAGTTGATCGCGCTGATGGCGTGCGATCCGGACGTCGCGCTGCTGAACTTCTTCCACGCCGTCGACGAGACGAACCTCGCCGCGTGGCAGAGCGGTGTCGTGCTCCCCGACGGTTCGCACCGCGCGTCTTTTGCGCAGGTGCGCGACGCGATCCTCGCGAACCAGTCGTGTCACGACAAGGTCATCCAGTGGCGACACGTGGAGCACGTCGTCGGCGCGAGCGCCGTGTTTAAGACACTCCCACGCTCGTTCGTCGTGCGTGCGGACGAGGGTTTCACGTACCAGGTGAAGATCACGCGTCCGTCCAGCACCAGGCGGCTGACCGGTGCGACCGGCTCGGGCGAGGCGGCGCGCGACGTGCTGTTCAAGCTGCCGAAGCTGCGCAAGGGGTCGTACCGCGTGGAGGTCATCCTCCACGCCGAGACGAACCCCGACCGCACGACCGTCTTCTCGCACACGTTCAAAGGCAAGTAGGACACGCCTTTTTCGGCCGCTTTCACGCGGCCGCGTTTGCGATATAAGGATCGACATGTCCGATCCGCGCGTCGCGAAGCTCGGTGACCTGCTCGTCAACTACTCGCTCGAGCTCAAGCCGGGACAGCTGCTGCGCATCGACGCCGGCACCGTCGCCGCGCCGCTCGTGACCGAGGCGTACCGCGCCGCGCTGCGCGCGGGTGCCCACGCACGGACGCGCATCGACATCGAGGGGCTCGATGTGATCTCGGTCGCGGAGTCGAACGACGAGCAGCTCGTGTTCGTCTCGGAGGTCGAGCGCTTTGAGGTCGAGCAGGTCGACGCCGTCATGACGATCTGGGCCGACCGAAACACGCGCGCCCTGTCGCAGGCCGACCCGACGCGAGTCAGCCGCCGGATCGGGTCACGCCGGCAGTTGACGAATCGCCTGTGGGAGCGCATCGACGCCGGCGAGGCCGCGTGGGTCGGCACGCGCTTCCCGACGGAGGGCCACGCGCAGGACGCCGAGATGTCGCTCTCGGAGTACGAGGACTTCGTCTACGGCGCCTGTCATGTGCGCGAGGGCGAGGATCCGGTCGCGCACTGGCGCCAGGTCTCCACCGAGCTGAACACGCGCGCGCGGGAGCTGGAGACGTTCCGCGAGCTGCGCATCGTCGGGCCGGACACCGACCTGCGGGTCAACGTCGAGGGACGCGGCTGGGTCGCCGCCGACGGCAGGCTGAACATGCCGGACGGCGAGATCTTCACGAGCCCGGTCGAGACGGAGACGGAAGGAGAGATCCGCTTCTCGTTCCCCGCGATCTTCCACGGCCGCGGCGTCGAGGACGTGCGGCTCCGCTTCGAGGGCGGCCGTGTCGTCGACGCCGAGGCGAAGACGGCGAACGACTACCTGCACTCGCTGCTCGACATGGACGCCGGCGCCCGCATTCTCGGCGAGGTCGCGTTCGGCCTGAACTACGAGATCGGCCGCTTCACGCGCGACATCCTCTTCGACGAGAAGATCGGCGGGACGCTCCACCTGGCGCTCGGCTCGAGCTTCCACAAGGTCGGCGGCCGGAACGACTCGGGTCTGCACTGGGACATGATCTGCGACCTCCGCACGGAAGGCGAGGTCTACGCGGACGACGAGCTCGTCTGGAAGGCGGGGCGTTTCCTGCACGAGCCCGGACTGGTCGCGACCGCTTCCTGAGCCGCGTCGCCGTCATCTCCGACACGCATCTCCCGCGGGGGAGCCGCGTCCTCCCGGAAGCGTGCATCGAGTTGCTGCGCGGCGCCGACCTCGTGTTGCACGCCGGCGATTTCGTGTCGGCTGACTTCCTGGAGGAGCTGCGCGCGATCGGGCCGCCGGTCGACGGGGTCCACGGGAACATGGACGAGCCGGCGGTCAAGGCCTCGCTCCCGAAGCAGCAGGTGGTCGAGGTCGGCGGCCTCCGGGTTGCGATGGTGCACGACGCCGGCCCTCGCAAGGGGCGGGAAGCGAGGCTCGCGGCCCGGTTCGAGGACTGCGAGGTCGTGATCTACGGCCACACGCACGTCCCGCAGGTCGAGCGCTTCCAGCATCTCTGGGTGCTGAACCCCGGCTCGCCGACCGAACGGCGGCGCGAGCCCGTTCACACGATGCTCATGCTCCGGATCCGCGGCCCGCGGATCACCCCTGAGCTCGTGACGCTCTAGGTCTCAAGTCTCCGGGCAGAGCTGCCGATTACTTCTTGCAACAGGGACTTAGGGGGATCGAAAGGGCGCCGCAGCCCTTTCGTTCCGGGAAGCTCGCCGCTTCATCCCGTCTCTGTCTGAGGAGGGGCGGTCTCTCCAGCCGCCCCTCCCACCTCTCCTTGACAAGGGGAACACGTGTTCGCTAGCATGCGAACGCATGTTCGTCCGACTGACGCTCATCGTCCTGATCGCGGCTCTGGCAGTGGGCCTCGCCGCGCGACCCTCGGGAAGCGCGGGGAAGCCGGTTCGTTACGTGGTGCAGCCGACCGACACGCTGTGGTCGATCGCGGCCAAGCACTATCCGGGCGACCCGCGCCAGGGGATCTGGCAGCTGCAGCAGCGGAACCACCTGCACGGCACGACGCTCGTGCCGGGGCAGAGGCTCCTGCTGCCCTAGGGCTCCGCCAGGGGAAGGCCGGCTGTGTAGACGCGCTCGCCGCGAAAGAGACCCCGGTCCGGGTCCCAAGGGAAAAGGATCCCGACCTTCCAGGCGAGGCGCTCGCCTGAAGGCGGAAAACTCAGCCAGGCGCTCTTGTGCGTCCCGGTGACGTCCGCTTCCTCGTAGACGCCCTGCGGCCCGATCACGATGTCGGTCAGGTCGAAGTGGATGTCCGGGAACGCCGTCAGCAGGCCTGTGTAGAAGCGGGCTGCGCCTTCGTGGCCGTCCCAGCGGTCGCCGGTCTGAACGAGCTCGTAGACACAGTCGTCGGTGAGCGTCGCGAGCAGGCCGGCAAGGTCGCGCGCGTCCTCGGCGACGGAATGCTTCTTCCAGAGCTCGCGGATGCGGTCGTGCTCCGCCGCGTCCGGATCGCGACGGATCAGGTCGCGAACGTCGGTCACGCCCCCGTCCAGAATGCTCGCAGGCGGTCGTTGAACGGCCGGCCGAGCTTCTGCGGATTGTGCGCCGCCGGAAAGACGGCACGCTGCGCCTGCAGACGCCGATCGAGCACGTCGCACACGGCGCGGAATGCCGCGCCCGCGAGAGCCCGCGCCGTGTCCGGTGCCGGGCACCAGTCACCCTGAACCAGCAGCACGGGGAAAGCTGCGCGCTCGAGCTCGTCGAGGGGGATCTCCGCCTCCCACGGCGGCCGCTCCGTCATCGATGCGGCCGCCGCCGCCAGTGCGTCGCCCTCGAGCTTCACCGGTCGACCGGGAAAGCCGAAGGCGTGCAGGAAGGCGGAGCGGTACCTGGATGGATCGTCGATCGTTTCGGCTGCCGACGAGATGTTCTCGATCAACGCCTCGACGGCGTCGTCGCCGCGCGCGACACCGAACGCGGGCGGCTCGATCAGCGTGAGGGAGCGAACCACGTCCGGCCTGCGGGCCGCTGCGAGGAGCGAGACCACGCCGCCGTATGAGTGGCCGACGAGATGCGCGCCGTCGTCGAGCAACGCAGCGACGTCGTCTGCGTCGTGGTCGAAGTCGACGCGGCCGTTCGCGGGCGACGCCCCGAAGCCGCGCCGGTCGAGCAGCAGCAGCTTGTGGTGATCCGCGAGCGGGCGCTGCTCGCGCCACGTCTCCTCGCCCCAGCCGAAGCTGCCGTGCACGAACACTGCCGGTTCACCGTCGCCCCAAACCGTGACGTGAACGCCGCTCGCCGTGAGCATCGCGCCAGCTTACGCCCGCGCCGCGGTCAAGGGCCTGTTCGCCGCGCTCCTAGCCGGTGTGTCGGTCGGCCACGCCGGCGAAGCCGGCCTGGCCTTTAGTCGGCGCCGCAAGCGGCACCTACGCGGAGGCCGCGACCTGATACGGCTCGTCCGGCTCGAACAACGCCGGTTGCCGGCGGAACACAACGAAGAACGCGTCGACGACGGCAGGCGCGAACTGCGTCCCACGCCCGTTGCGGACCTCAGCGGCGGCCTGCTCGACGGTCAGCGCACCGCGGTAGGGACGGTCCGTGATCATCGCGTCCCACGCATCTGCGAGCCCGACGACGCACGCCTCGAGCGGAATGTCGTCGCCGGCGAGCCGGTCCGGGTAGCCGGCGCCGTCCCAGCGCTCGTGGTGGTGGCGGATCAGCGGCACTGCCTCGTGCAGGCGGCTGAAGTGGGAAAGGATCTCCGCTCCGTCGGCGGGATGTCTTTTCACGATCGCAAACTCCTCGTCGTCAAGTGGGCCGGGCTTGGTCAAGACGCTGTCCGGGACGGCGATCTTCCCGATGTCGTGGAAGAGGCCGCCGAAGCGCACCGCGTCGAGCCGCTGCGCGGGAACGCCGAGCTCCTCGGCGACGGCGAGCGCGATCCGTTGCACGCGCGCGGAGTGGCCGGCCGTGTAGGGATCCTTCGCGTCGACGGTGGCATTGAGGCTTTCGATCGCCTCGAGCGAGCTCTCCTCGAGCCGGCGATACGACTCCATCAATTCCCGCGAGCGGTCCTGCAGCGTCGTCGCCTGCCGCCGCAACGTCGACGACGCGCTCCGAACGAGCACCGCAAGGGCGCCGTAGAGCGTCACGAACACGCCGAGGATCGCGAACCAGATCAGGCGTTTCCGTGACGAGATGAATGCCTCGACATGCCTCGGGCTCGCGTAGATCTCGTAGGCGCCGATCGCACGCGTTCCGTCGTCGCCCTCGACCGGCGCGTAGACCTCGAGGGCTCGTTTGCTCGACAGCGCGTCCGCCTCCGCAGCGTTCTCCTCTTCGTCGAGCGCGCCAATCGACGCATGCGCTTTGTTGTCGCCGATCGTCTGGCCGAGCTCGCCTTCGAGCGTGAAGCGGTGACCGATGCGCCGCGTTGCGCGGTTCGTCCACACGAGGACGCCGTCGGGTCGCCACACCTTGACGCTGACGATGTCGTGCTCCAGGCGCAGCTGCTGCTTGATCTGCGCCGGCAGATGGGGCGAGATGTGAACCGTGTTCCCGCGCACCAGCTCGGGCCGCAGAACGCCGTCGACGTACTGCGTCATGCTGGCCCGCGTGTCGTCCAGGGCCTGGCCGCGCAGTGCTGCCGTCAGCATCGAGCCGAGCAGCAGGCCGCCCGAGATGAGGATGATCGCGCTCGCCAGCAGGAAGACGCGCAGCAATGTGACCGAGCGGTGCACCGCCCAGCCGCGAGACACCCCTGTTCGTCGCCTGGAAGACATTCGTCCTCATCGGCGTATCGGCGGCCTGATGGGTCTTCTTGAGAGGCCGAACCTAGAATCGGCCCGTGGATCTGGACATCGTCTTCCTCGGCACCGCCGGCTCGATGCCGACGGCCCACCGGGCCCCGGCGGCGCTGCTCCTGCGGCGAGGCGGCGACAAGCTGCTGTTCGACTGCGCCGAGGGGACCCAGAGGCAGCTGCTGCGTTCTTCCGTGGGCCTGCTCGAGCTGGAAGAGGTCTTCATCACCCACTTTCACGCCGACCACGTGCTCGGCCTGCCGGGGATGTTCAAGACCTTCTCGCTGCGAGGGCGTGAGCTGCCCCTGCGGATCTACGGGCCGCGCGGGCTCGTCGACCTGCTCGGGTCGTTGAAGCGGATCGTCGGCAAGCTCAGCTACGAGCTGGACCTGCTGGAGGTCGACCCCGGCGACGTGCTCGAGCGCGACGGCTACCGGCTCGCGACCTTCGGCGTGGCCCACGGCGTCACCGCGCTCGGCTGGTCGCTGATCGAGGCGACGAGGCCGGGCCGGTTCGACGTCGAGGCCGCCGATTCGCTCGGCGTGCCCGGCGGTCCCCAGCGGGGCGCGCTGCAGCGCGGCGAGCAGGTCGCGCTCGGAGACGGACGTGTGGTGAGGTCCGACGACGTTCTCGGCCCGCCGCGGCCCGGTCGCAAGATCGTGATCACCGGCGATACCGGCCCGACGGAGGAGATCGTCGAGGCCGCGTGGGGAGCCGACGTCCTCGTCACGGAGGCAACGTTCGCCGACGAAGAGCGCGAGCGAGCGGAGGAGACGAACCACCAGACCGCGACGCAGGCGGCGGAGGTGGCGCGTCGCGCGAATGTGAGCCTGTTGGCGCTGACGCACCTCTCGAACCGCTATTTCGGCCCGGAGATCGCCGACGAGGCGCGAGCCATCTTCGCCGAGACGGTCGTGCCGCGGGACTTCGACGTCGTCGAGGTGCCGTACGCGGAGCGTGGCACGCCACACCTGGTCAAAGGCGGCGCTTCTCGCCGCCGCGACCACGAGGTCGTAGAATCGGCGCCGCAATGACGGAGCTTGTGCGCGTGGCGGTCGCCGGTGACGTGGCCGAAGCCGAGGAGATCCAGACGATCCTTCGCTCGGCCGGCATCGACGCCCAGCTCGGCGACGGCGAGGACGACTCCGTCACCGTCTCCGTGCCGGAGGCCTCCGTCGACGAGGCGAAGGACGCGATCGAGGCGATGACCGAGCCCGACGACCTGGTAGGAGAACCATGACGGTGGTCTTCCGTGGCCGTCCGACCGCGACCAGCTCGCGGCCGTGGCCGGCACTTTCTCCGCAGTAGCAAGCTCGCAGCGGAGCTCGTCCGCGCGGCTGGGATCCAGCCGGGAGATCTCGTCCTCGACCTCGGCGCCGGGACCGGCGTTCTGACCCGCGCGCTCGCGCGGGCCGGCGCGCGAGTCACCGCGGTCGAGATCGACGGTGCCCTCGCGGCGGCACTGCGCCGTCATTCCGATGACGTCGTCGTCGGCGACGCGCTGCGAATCCCGCTCCCGCGAGAGCCGTTCAAGGTGGTCGCGAACCTGCCCTTCGGCGCCGGCACCGCCATCCTGCGGCGCCTGCTCGACCCGGGCGTGCCGCTCGACCGTGCGGAGGTGATCGTCGAGTGGGGGCTCGCGGCCAAGCGCGCGGCCGTCTGGCCTGGCACGCGGCTGAGCTCGTACTGGGGCGCCTGGTTCGAGCTCTCGGTCGTGCGACGGCTGCCGCGGTGCGTGTTCGCGCCCCCGCCGTCCGTGGACGCTGCCGTCCTGCGGATCGTCCGCCGGGCGGAGCCACTGGTCTGCACTCGCGACGCCCGCTCCTATGCGGCGTTCCTCGCGCGCGGGTACAGAGAGGGCCCGCGGGCGGTGCTGCCGTGGGCAAGGCTCAAGCAGCTCGAGGCCGAGTTGGGGTTCGATCGCCGCGCCGCCGCACGCGACCTCGACGCCGGGCAGTGGGCGGCGCTCCACGGGCATGCCGTCCGCCGCAGCATCTAGAGTCCCGCGCGATCCCGAACCCCTTTAACCCGGTCCAGTGAGGCCGGAAAGGAGTCGAATGAACGTGCCTGCGCCCACGGCGGCGGAGAAGACCCTGCTGGACGCGGAAGGACTGCGCCGCACCCTCTCCCGCATCGCGCACGAGATCATCGAGGCAAATCCGAATCTCGCGCGCGTCGCGCTCGTCGGAATCCAGACGCGCGGCGTCCCGATCGCGCAGCGCCTGCGCCGGTTCGTCGAGGAGCGGGCCGGCGAAGCGCCGGCGCTCGGCGCTGTCGACATCACGTTCTACCGCGACGACGTGCAGGTGCGAGGCGGCGACGCGCCGCGGCACCCGCAGCCGGTCGTCCGCTCGACGACGCTCGACTTCCCGCTCGAGGGGAAGACGGTCGTGCTCGTCGACGACGTCCTCTACACCGGACGCACGATCCGAGCGGCGATCGAAGCGCTGTTCGACTACGGCCGGCCCGAGCGGATCCAGCTGGCCGTGCTCGTCGACCGCGGCCACCGCGAGCTGCCGATCCGCCCCGACTACGTCGGCAAGAACCTTCCGACCGCCCGGACCGAGCGCATCCAGGTGCAGCTCGTCGAGGTGGACGAGGTCGACCAGGTCCTGCTTGTTCCAGCACCGGAGGAGGGGAGCTCACACGATGGCTGAGATCCGCGTCATGCGGGAGGACCTACGTCCGCCCGCGCCGCCGCCGAAGCGGCACTTCATCTCGATCAAGGATGTCTCGCGCGACGACGTGGAGCGGCTGCTCGCGACTGCCCGCACGTTCGAGCGGAGCCTCGAGCGTGAGGTGAAGAAGCTGCCGACGCTCAAGGGCCGGCTCGTGATCAACGTCTTCTACGAGTCGTCGACGCGGACGTCGTCGAGCTTCGAGCTCGCCGCGAAGCGGCTCTCGGCCGACACGATGTCGATCAAGTCGAGCGGCTCGTCGGTGGACAAGGGCGAGTCGCTCAAGGACACCGCGATCACGCTCGGCGCCTACGACCCGGACGTGATCGTGATCCGCCATCCGCAGATCGGCGCCCCTCAGCTGGTCGCGCGTGTGACCGATGCGCACGTCGTCAATGCCGGCGACGGCAAGCACCAGCACCCGACGCAGGCGCTGCTCGACCTCTACACGATGCGCAAGGCCTTCGGCCGTCTCGAGGGCCTGCACGTCGCGATCGTCGGCGATGTGCTGCACTCGCGCGTCGCGCGATCATTGATCCAGGCGCTCGCACTGATGGGCGCGCAGGTGACGCTCGTCGCGCCGCCTGCGCTGCTCCCGCGCGGGATCGAGGCGATGGGGTGCGAGACGACGGTCGACATCGGCGCGATCGCGGCGGCCGACGCCGTGTACGTCCTGCGCATGCAGCAAGAGCGCATGCAGGAAGGCGCCAACTACGTTCCCTCGCTGCGCGAATACACCGCTCGCTGGGGCGTGACACCGGAACGGCTGCGCCCCGGGCAGAAGGTGATGCACCCCGGGCCGATGAACCGCGGTGTCGAGATCGACCCGCGCGTAGCCGACCACGCAGACGCGCTGATCGAGACGCAGGTCCGCGCCGGCCTCGTCACGCGCATGGCGGTGCTGTACGACCTGCTCACGAGTGGTCCCGTCGGCGTCAAGACCGAGTCAGTGCTGGAGGTGGCGTGATGCTGTTCGCCAAGCCTGCGCCGCCGGAGAACTTGATCGTGCGCGGGGCGCGCGTCGTCGATCCGGTCGAGGGAACGGACGCAGTGCTCGACGTGCGCGTCGACGACGGCGTGATCGCGGCGCTCGGGACCGACCTCGACACGAACTCGCACCGCGTGATCGAGGGCGACGGGCTCGTGCTCGCGCCGGCGTTCGTCGACCCGCACGTGCACCTGCGCACGCCGGGCCGCGAAGACGAGGAGACGATTGCGAGCGGCACCGCGGCCGCGGCTGCCGGCGGTTACTGCGCCATCCTCGGCATGCCGAACACGGATCCAATCGTCGACTCCGCCGCGACGCTCGGAGCGCTGATCGAAACAGCCCGCGCCGAGGCGGAGATCCCCGTCGGCTTTCTCGCAGCCATCACCAAGCAACAGCGCGGAACCGAGCTGACCGAGATGGCGGAGCTCGCGGACGCGGGCGCAGCCGGCTTCAGCGACGACGGCGTTCCGGTGTCGTCGCCGGGCTTGATGCGGCGCGCGCTGCAGTACGGCGCCGTGACCGGCCGGCGAATCGCGCTCCATTGCGAGGAGACGACGCTCTCGCGCGACGGCCAGATGCACGAAGGCGAGGTGTCGGCGGAGCTCGGCTTCACCGGCTACCCGTCGGTCGCCGAGAGCCTGATGGTCGAGCGCGACGTCTCGCTGGCCGCGTACGAACGGCAGCCGCTGCACCTGCTGCACCTCTCTGCCTGGGAATCGGTCCAGGCCGTGCGCCGCGCGCGCGCGGAGGGTGTTGCCGTGACGGCGGAGGTGACGCCGCACCATCTCTGCCTCACCGACGAGGCGGTGCGCTCGCTCGACTCGAACGTGAAGATGAATCCCCCGCTGCGCTCGTCCTCGGATCGCACCGCGTTGATCGAGGCGCTCAAGGACGGGACGATCACGGCGATCGCAACCGACCATGCGCCGCACGCGCGGCACGAGAAGGAAGTGCCGTTCGAGGCTGCACCGTTCGGCGTCACCGGGCTCGAGACGGCGTTCGCCGCGCTCTACACGTACCTGGTCGAGCCGGGTGTCGTCCCACTCGAGACGATCCTCGAGCGAATGTCCGCAGGCCCCGCGCGTGCATACGGCCTCGACGAGCCGCGCATCGCCGTCGGCAAGACGGCGGACCTCGTCCTGCTCGACCTGAAGGCGAGCTACCGGATCACGGAGAACGGCTTCCGCTCCCGCTCGGTGAACTCCTGGCTGCTCGGAGAGACGGTCAAGGGCGGCGTGCGGACGACGATTGCCGCCGGCCGCGTGGTGTTCGCCGCATGACCGGCTTCGTCGCGCTCGAGGACGGGACGATCTTCCGCGGCGACTCCGTGGCGGCGGACGGCTTCGCAGTCGGCGAGGCGGTCTTCACGACTGCGATGACGGGCTACCAGGAAATCGTCACCGACCCGAGCTTTGCAGAGCAGCTCGTCTGCTTCACGGCGCCGATGGTCGGCAACTACGGCGTGGCCGAGGGACGGTCCGAGTCTGCGCGTCCGCACGCGCGTGCCGTGCTGATGCGCGAAGCGCGCGGCCCGGCGTGGACCGATTGGCTGCACGAACGCGGCGTCGTCGCGCTCACCGGGATCGACACGCGCTCGCTCGTGCTCAAGCTCCGCGAAGCCGGCGCGCTCCGTGCGGTCGTGGTCGCGGGCGAGGGCTCGACCGAGCAGGCTGTGTCGGTCGCGCAGGCGCAGGAGTCGATGGCCGGACGTGCGCTCGCCGCGGACGTCTCGACGCAGCGACCGTACGTCTACTCGGACGCAGGCCGCGCGCGAATCGCGGTCGTCGACTACGGCTGCAAGCGCTCGATCCTGCGGCGCCTCGCCGGAGCGGGCGCGGCTGTCACCGTCTTTCCGCACGACGCGACCGCCGACGAGCTCGCGCGGTTCGACGGCGTCCTGCTCTCGAACGGGCCGGGCGATCCCGAGCCCCTGGTGGACGAAGTGGCGGCGGTGCGCGAGCTGCTCGGGCGCGTCTCGATCCTCGGGATCTGTCTCGGACACCAACTGCTCGCACTGGCTGCGGGGCACGAGACGTTCAAGCTGCCCTTCGGCCATCGCGGCGCGAACCATCCGGTGCTCGAACGCGCAACCGGGCGCGTGTTGGTGACGAGCCAGAACCACGGCTTCGCCGTTGCTCCGACGGACGCACGCGAGGCGACGTACGTGTCGCTGTACGACGAGACGGTCGAGGGGCTCGACCTCCCGCTCGAACGCGCGCGCTCCGTGCAATTCCATCCAGAGGCCGGGCCCGGCCCGCACGACGCGTGGCCCGTGCTCGAACAATGGGTCGAGGAGGTGGCATATGCCGAGGCGGCATGACCTCGAATCGATTTGCCTGATCGGCTCCGGGCCGATCGTGATCGGGCAGGCGTGCGAGTTCGACTACGCCGGCTGTCAGGCGCTGAAGGTGCTACGCGAGGACGGCTTCCGCACGATCGTCGTCAACTCGAACCCGGCGACGATCATGACCGACCCCGGTTTCGCCGACCGCACGTATCTCGAGCCGCTCGACCTGGAAGGCGTCGCCGACGTGCTCGCCCGCGAGCGCCCCGATGCACTCCTGCCGACGATGGGCGGCCAGACGGCACTCAACCTCTCGCGCGAGCTGGCGAACGCCGGCGTGCTCGACGAGCTCGGCGTCGAGCTGATCGGTGCGCCGCTCGACGTCATCGCACGCGCCGAGGACCGCGAGGAGTTCCGCGACGCCGTGCGCAGCGTCGGGCTCAAAGTCCCGACCTCGCGGATCGTCACCGACGTCGACGAGCTTGGCGGCGTCGCGCTCCCGGCTGTGATCCGCCCGGCGTTCACGCTCGGCGGGCACGGCGGCGGCTTCGTCGAGACCGTCGAGGCGCTGCACCGGCAGGTCGAGCGGGGGCTCGCCGAGAGCCCGATCGGCCAGGTGCTCGTCGAGGAGTCGGTGCGCGGCTGGGACGAGTTCGAGCTGGAAGTCGTGCGCGACCGCAAGGACAACGTGGTGATCGTCTGCTCGATCGAGAACATCGACCCGATGGGCGTGCACACCGGTGACTCGGTCACCGTCGCGCCGCAGATGACGCTGTCCGATCACGCCTACCAGGAGCTGCGCGACGCGGCGATCGCGATCATGCGTGCGGTCGGGGTCGAGTGCGGTGGCTCGAACATCCAGTTCGCGCGCGAGCGCGAGACCGGCGAGCTGCGCGTGATCGAGATGAACCCGCGTGTGTCGCGCTCGTCGGCGCTCGCGTCGAAGGCAACCGGGTACCCGATCGCGAAGGTCGCTGCGAAGCTGGCCGTCGGCTACACGCTCGACGAGATCCCGAACGACCTCACGGGCACGACGCCGGCGAGCTTCGAGCCGACGCTCGACTACGTCGTCGTCAAGTTCCCGCGCTTCGCCTTCGAGAAGTTTCCCGGAGCCGACACGACACTCGGTACGCAGATGAAATCGGTGGGCGAGGCGATGGGCATCGGCCGCACGTTCGTCGAGGCGTATCGCAAGGCCGAACGCTCGCGCGAGCTCGAAAACGACGAGCGCTGGGAGCTGCCGGAGTCGGCGCACCCGTGGTTCCACGAGGAGCTCGCGCGCGAGCCGGGCTGGCTCGACCTCGACGCCGCGGTTGCCGACGACTTCCTCCGCCACAAGCGGGCGGGGCTGGCCGACGGAGACATCGGCCCCGACGCGGTCGTGCGCGCAAAGCGGCGCGCCTCGGGCGTACGGCCGGCCTTCCGCCGCGTCGACTCGTGCGCCGGAGAGGTCGAGGCGGCGTCGACGTACTACTACTCCACCTACGGCGAGGCGGACGAGGCGCCGCCGTCCGGCTCGAAGCCGCGCGTCGTCATCCTCGGCTCCGGCCCGAACCGGATCGGTCAGGGGATCGAGTTCGACTACTGCTGCGTTCACGCGGCGCAGAGCTTCCGCGCGCTCGGCTTCGAGGCCGTGATGGTCAACTGCAACCCGGAGACGGTGTCGACCGACTACGACACGTCGGATCGCCTCTATTTCGAGCCGCTCCGGCTGGAAGAGGTGCTCGCCGTGTGCGAGCGCGAGCAGCCTGACGGCGTTGCGATCCAGTTCGGGGGACAGACGCCGCTGAAGCTCGCGCGCGGCCTGGAAGCCGCCGGCTTCCCGATTCTGGGCACGCCGTTCGACGCAGTCGACCTGGCGGAGGACCGCGAGCGGTTCGGTGCATTGCTCGACCGCCTCGGCATCCGCTGCCCGGAGTGGGGGATCGCGCGCGACGCCGACGAGGCGCGCGCGGTGGCCGAGCGGATCGGCTTTCCCGTCCTGATCCGCCCGTCGTACGTGCTCGGGGGCCGCGCGATGCGCGTTTGCTACTCCTCCGACGACGTCGGCGAGATCGACCGGCCCGTGTTGATCGACCGGTTCCTCGAGAGTGCGATCGAGATCGATGTCGACGCGGTATCCGACGGCGTCGAGACGTACATCGGCGCGGTCATGCAGCATGTCGAAGAGGCCGGTGTGCACTCGGGCGACTCGGCATGCGTGCTTCCCGCTCCGTCGCTCACCGCCGCGGAGGACGCAGAGATCCGCGAGGTGGTGCGGACGCTTGCGCCCGCGCTCGGCGTCGTCGGCCTGATGAACGTTCAGCTCGCGCTGGCGGACGGGACGCTCTACGTCCTCGAGGCGAACCCGCGCGCGTCACGCACGGTTCCGTTCGCATCGAAGGCGACGGGCGTGAACCTCGTGCAGGCCGCGTGCAAGGTGATGGCCGGCGCGCGCGTGTCCGGTCTGGACCTGCCCGAGGGACAGTCCCTGGGACATGTCTCCGTGAAAGCCGCGGTGCTGCCGTTCGCCCGGTTCCCCGGCGCCGACTCCGTGCTCGGACCGGAGATGCGCTCGACCGGCGAGGTGATGGCGACGGCCGCGGACCTGCCGACCGCATTCGCGAAGGCCGAGCGCGCGGCCGGGCGCCCGCTCCCGACGGAGGGAACCGCCTTCCTCTCGGTCCGCGACGCCGACAAGCAGGCTGTCGTTCCGGTTGCGCGCGAGCTGGCGCGGCTCGGCTTCAAGCTGCTCGCGACGTCGGGGACGGCGGACACACTCGGCGCTGCCGGCATCGCGATCGAGCGCGTGCGCAAGGTCACGGAGGCCGGAGAGGGGGCGACCGTCGTCGACCTGATCCGCCGCGGCCGCTGCAACCTCGTCGTCAACACACCGCACGGGTCCGGTGCGCGCACGGACGGCTACCTGATCCGGGAGGCTGCGCTCGTCGCCCGCGTTCCGTGCATCACCACGCTGTCGGGTGCGGCCGCGGCCGTGCATGCCATCGCCAACGCACGCAGCGAGGAGTCGGTCTCGCTGCAGGAACGCATCGAGCATGAGACGCGAGCGGCTTAGCGTTCTCGGAAACGAGCAGGTCGGGCCGTACGCGCTGCTGCGCGTGCAACGCTGCGCCGTCGAGCCGGGCGTGCCGGGACAGTTCTTCATGCTCGAAGCGCCCGGCCGGCTGCTGCCGCGGCCGATGAGCCTCTGCCTGGCCCCGCCGGGCGAGCTCGCGTTCCTGATCGACCCGATCGGACCGGGCACGCGAGCCCTGTGCGCGCTCGAGGCCGGCGACGAGCTCCATGTCCTCGGCCCGCTCGGTCGTGGCTTCGACCTCGACGTCGAGCACCCGCTGCTCGTCGGCGGCGGCATCGGGATCGCGCCGCTGCCATACCTGTCGGAGTGCCTGGGCCACCCTCCTGCGGTGCTCGGGTTCCGCTCGGATGCGCACGCCGAGGCGGCCGCGCTGCTCCCGAACGCGCAAGTCTGCGTCGAGCCGACCTACGTCACCGAGCTCATTCCCGCTGGCCTCGATGTGCTTGCCTGCGGTCCGGAGCCGATGCTGGAAGCGGTCCGCGCGCTGGCGCCGAACGCTCAGCTTGCGTGGGAGGCGCCGATGGCGTGTGGCTACGGCGCGTGTTACGGCTGCGCCGTCGAGATCGACGGCGTCCTCAAACGACTCTGCGTCGAAGGGCCGGTGCTCTGTGCTGCTTAACGCGTCAGGCTGCCTCGACGCGCTCGTCGCCCCGGACGTCGCGCGTGCACTGGACGCCTTCGTCACCAAGACGGTGACGCCGCTGCCGCGTGACGGGAACACGCCGGTACGCATTGCCGAGACCGACGTCGGCATGCTCAACTCGATCGGTCTCGCAAACCCGGGCATCGATCGCTTCCTGACCGGGAGCCTGCAGCGGCTCGAGCAGCTCGGCGTTCCGCTCTGGGTGTCCGTCGGCGGCTTCGAGACCGACGACTACGCGGACCTTTGCTCGCGGCTCGACGACTATGCAAGCGTGAGCGCGATCGAGCTCAACGTCTCCTGTCCGAACGTCGAGGCGCCGGCCGAGAGCGCGGCGCAGATCGTGGCGGCGGCGCGAGTGGCGACGCGTAAACCGCTCTGGGCGAAGCTGTCGCCGGCGGTCCCGGATGTCGGCGAAGTCGCGAAGGCCGCGCAGGCGGCGGGTGCAGACGGGCTGGCGCTGGTGAACACGATTCGCGCGCTGAAGCTCGACCCGTCGACCCTTCGTCCCGCGCTCGGGCCGGGGCAGGGCGGCCTGTCGGGCCCAGCGCTCAAGCCGATTGCGCTCGCCGCCGTTGCGACGTGCTACCGCGCGACCGGCTTGCCGATCGTCGGCATGGGCGGCATTCGCACCGGCCTCGACGCACTCGAGTTCGTCGCTGCAGGAGCGCAGCACGTCGCTGTCGGCACGACATTGTTCGCGGACCCCGGCGCGCCGACACGCATCCGTGTGGAGTTGCACGCGGCGGCGCAGGAACGTGGATGGAACACATACGAAGATGCATATGCGGCAGCACATGAAGAGGCGTTGTCCCTGCGGACAACGTAACTCTCAAAACACCTGCTCAGAACAGTAAAACGTCAGCGCTTGACCCGCGTCTGTCGGTTGTTAGACTCCCGCGCTCATGGTGTCCCCCAAGACTCAGGCCGAGGCACCGATCCGCTCGCTCGACCAACGGATGGAAGCGCTCAAGCGCGCGAACGACATCCGCGTGCGCCGAGCGAAGTTGAAAAAGGATCTGAAGGACGGCCGTGTCCAAATCGAGCACATCCTCAGCAACCCTCCCGAGTACGTGTCGACCGCGAAGGTCTTCGACATGTTGATGGCGGTGCCGAAGTTCGGGCGGGTCAAGGCGGCGCGCTTCCTGAACATGTGCCGCATCAGCCAGTCGAAGACGGTGGGAGGCCTCTCCGACCGCCAACGCTCTGAGCTGATTGGCCTCTTCAACCGGTAGCCCACTGGTCGTAGTGGTCACCGGCACCTCGGGTGCCGGCAAGGGAACGCTCGAGAAGATCCTGCTGCAACGCATGCCCGACGTCTTCGAGCTGGCCGTGTCTGCGACGACGCGCGCACGGCGACCGGCGGAGCAGGAGGGGCGCGAGTACTACTTCGTCAGCGAGAGCCACTTCGAGCAACTTGTCCAGGACGGCGAGTTCCTCGAGTACGTCGATCTGCCGTGGGGTGCCCGCTCCGGCACGCTGCGATCGGAGATCGACCGCATCCAGGCGAATGGCAAGGTGCCGCTGCTCGACCTCGAGACGGACGGGGCGATTCGCGTCAAGGAGACGATTGCGGGCGCCGTGACGATCTTCGTCGACGCCCCGAGCTTCGACGAGCTCGAGCGGCGTCTCCGCGAGCGGGCCACGGAAAGCTCCGGCGAGATCCAGGTCCGACTTGACCTGGCACACAGGCAGCAGGCGCAACGAGACCGCTTCGACTACCTGATCGTGAACGACGACGTCGAGCGCGCTGCGGACGAGCTCCAGGCCGTCGTCCAGAGGAAGTTGCAGACAGCAGGTACCATGAGCCGTCCATGATCCATCCACGCATCGATGAGCTCCTCGACAACGTCGACTCGCGCTACGCGCTCGTGATCGTCGCGGCCAAGCGAGCCCGCCAGATCAACGACTACCACCATCAGCTGGGGGAGGGCATCGGCTTCGAAAATGCGCCGCCGCCCCTCGTTGAGTCTCGGTCGAAGAACTACTTGACCATGTCCCTCGAGGAAGTCGCCGAGGGCAAGCTCAAGTACAAGTACCAGAAGTAGGCTTTCGGGCACTTCGGGTACGCCTGCGCGGCGGCCCTGGCAAGTCGGCCGTTTCCAGGCAGAATTCGTTCTGTGGCTCGGGTCCTCGTCGGCGTTACTGGTGGAATTGCGGCTTACAAGGCGTGCGAGCTCGTGCGGATGCTCGTGCGTGGGGGGCATGAGGTCGTACCGCTCGTGACCGCAGGGGCTGAGCGCTTCGTTCGGGCGGAGACGTTCTTCGCGCTTGCTCGGCGGTCGCCGGCTGAGGATCTCTATCTCCACCTGACTCGCGCCGATCTGCTCGTGGTCGCTCCGCTGACGGCAAACACGCTCGCCAAGCTCGGCCACGGGGAGGCGGACAACATCGTCGCGGAGGCTGCGCTTGCGCACCGCGGGCCGATACTGCTTGCCCCGGCGATGAATCCGCGGATGTGGGGGCATCCGGCGACGCAGGCGAACCTTGACGCCGTCCGCTCCCGCGGCGCGGTGATCGTCGGACCCGACGAGGGCGAAACGGCCGAGGGTGAATGGGGCCTCGGGCGGATGGCCGAGCCGGAAGAGATCTACACGCGCTGCCGCGAGCTGCTCGGCGAGACCGACTCGCTCGCGGGCCGGCAGGTGCTCGTGAGTGCCGGCGGCACGCGCGAGCCGCTCGACGCGGTGCGCTTTCTCGGCAACCGCTCCTCGGGACGCATGGGCGTCGCGCTCGCCCACGAGAGCCGAAGGCGCGGCGCCGAGGTGACGCTGCTCGCGGCGAATCTCACGGTCGCGCCGCCGCGCGGCGTCGAAGTCGTCGAGACGCCGACCGCCCAGGCGATGCTCGACGCCGCCCTGGATCGCCGCGATGCCGATCTCGTGCTCATGGCTGCGGCCGTCGCCGACTACCGACCGGCCGAACGGATCGACGCGAAGCGCCCGAAAGACGAGCGTGCGTGGAGCCTCGAGCTTCAGCCCACAGCGGACGTGCTGAAATCGCTCGGGGAACAGCGCACCGATGGTCAGGTGCTCGTCGGCTTCGCGGCGGAGACGGGGCCCGAGGGTCTCTCGCGCGCGCGCGAGAAGCTCGACCGCAAAGGCGTCGATCTCGTCGTCTACAACGACGTGGCCCGCGACGACATCGGCTTCGACTCCGAGGAGAACGAGGTCGTGCTCGTCACCGAGGCTGGGGAGCGGCGAGTGGCGAAAGCGCCGAAAGACCGAATCGCCGCGGCGATCGTAGATACAGCCGAGGAGCTTTTGCGTGAGCGAACCTGAGCCCCAGAGCGACCGAGTCGAGATAACCGCTGCGGCCGACGCCGTCCGCGCGCTGATCGACAATCTCGCGCGCGTCCTGCACGCGCCCGAGGAGACGCTGCGCCTCTGCGTCCTGTGCCTCGTCAGCGAGGGGCACTTGATCCTCGAGGACTTCCCCGGCGTCGGCAAGACGATGTTGGCGAAGGCGCTCGCGCGCTCCCTCGACGCATCCTTCTCGCGCATGCAGTTCACGCCCGATCTGCTGCCGTCTGACGTGACCGGGGTCAACGTCTTCGATCAGCGCTCGAACGAGTTCGAGTTCAGACCGGGCCCGGTCTTCGCCAACCTCCTGCTCGTCGACGAGATCAACCGCGCGTCGCCGAAGACGCAGGCGGCGCTCCTCGAGTGCATGCAGGAGCAGCAGGTGACAGTGGACGGCTTCTCGTACGAGCTCGCGCGCCCGTTCATGGTGATGGCAACGCAGAACCCGATCGAGTACGAGGGCACGTATCCGCTGCCCGAAGCGCAACTCGACCGGTTCACGATGCGCATCTCGATCGGCTACCCGCCGCTCGCGCAGGAGGCGCAGATGCTGACCGAGCAAACCGCCGAGCCGCCCATCGATGCACTCGAGCCGGTCGCGACAGCGGCCGACGCGATCGCACTCGCCGACGAGGCGAAGGGCATCTACGTCGAGGAGAGCCTCAACCGCTACGTCGTTGCACTGCTCCGTGCGACGCGCGGCGACTCCCGCCTCTACCTCGGCGCGAGCCCCCGCGCGGGAATTGCGCTGCTGCGCGTCGCCAAAGCGCGTGCGCTCGCCGCCGCCCGCACCTTTCTCGAGCCCGACGACGTCAAGGCCGTTGCCGTCGCCGTGCTCGCGCACCGCCTCATTCTGGCGCCGGAAGCGCGCTCCAGCGGTCTGACGGGAGAGCAGATCGTTCAGGAGACGCTCGAGAAGACTCCCGTCCCGGTCTAGATGCTGACGAGCCGCGGGCGGTCCGTCCTTGGGCTCGGGCTCGGCGTGTACCTCGCCGCGTGGGCGTTCGGCTCGAAGCCGCTCTATCCCGTCGCAACGGGCTTGCTGCTCGTCGTTGCCCTGGCGTGGCTCTGGGTGCGTCTCGCGAACCGCCCGTTCCGCGCGCAGCGCGGGTGGGGGGACACGGAGCACGTCGAAGGCGACGACGTACCTGTTCTCGTCGAGCTCGAGACCTCTGCGAGCGTGATGCCCGCCGCGGCGACGCTTGTCGAGCGAGTCGGGCGGCTCGGTGAGCAGCGGCATCTCCTCACCCGCCACGGCCGGCGCTTGAGCGTGCGCTACGTGCTCGCGGGCCTCCGTCGCGGCCGTTACGCGTTCGACGACGTACATGTCGAGGTCGCCGACCCCTTCGGTCTCGAACGTGTGACCGTGCCGCTGCCTGCGCCCGGCGCGCTGCTCGTCTATCCGCGTCTGGCACGGCTCGCTCAGCTGTTCTCCGAGGTGGGTGCGCACTCGCACGACGGGCGCCGTCTCCTGCTGCGCCGCCAGAGCGGGTTCGAGCTGCACGGTGTGCGCGAGTACGCGCAGGGCGAATCGCTGCGACGCGTGCACTGGCGCTCGACGGCGCGACGCGGTCAGCTGATGGTCAAGGAGCTCGAGGACGCGCCGCGCGACGAGATCGCGGTGCTGCTCGACGCCGACGCTTCGGCTGTGGTCGGCGAGAGCTTCGAGATGCAGGTGCGGGCGGCCGGCTCGATCCTCGAGTCCTACGTCCGACGCGGCCGCCGCGCGGTTCTCGTCGTCAACTCGGAGCGGCGCGACGTGCAGCAGGTGCACTCCCCGGCCGCGGACTGGCGCCGCGCGCTCGAGCTGCTGGCCGCGGTCGAGCCGACAGGGCGTTCGACCGTCGCGCGCCTGCTCGCCGAGCACGACGGGGCTGCGGCCCGTGCGCTGGAGCTCGTGGTCGTGACGGCGCGGGTCGAGCGGGAGCTCGTCGATCGCCTGGTTCAACGCGCGGCGTCGCGGCGGAGCGTGTCGCTCGTCCACGTCGACGCAGCGAGCTTCAACGGCGCGGCGCGGCGTCCGGAGCCGTTGTTGCTACGGCTACAGGGCGCCGGGATTCCGATCGCGACCGTGCGCTCGGGAGACGACCTGGCAGCAGTGCTCGAGGGCTCGCTCGTCGCGGAGGCCGTGCATGCTTAGGACGATCGCGCTCTCCGGTATCGCCGCGCTCGTGATCGCGGTCGACTGGCTGCGCTTCGAGGAGCCCCACTCCGGCGGAGGCCGTCCGTTCGCGCTTGCCCTGCTGGCGATCGCGCCGGTCCTCGCGCGTCCCTGGTGGGCACGCGTGGCGGCGGTCGCCGTGTCCGGCTTCTTCGCGGTTTGCATCGCGTTCTCGCTCGCGCCGCAGCACATCGGCTCGGCCGGCGCGCGGTTCAAGCGCGGCTTTCTCGACTTCTACGACTTCAAGCTTCCGTTCGATCCGCAGCAGAACGTGCGTATGCACCAGGTCGTGCTCGTCGCGATCTTCGCCTTCGCGCTTGCGGTCGCACTTGCCGTCGCGGCCCGGCGCGCCATGCTCGCGATCGTCGCGTTCCTCGTCGGGGCGGGTTGGCCGGCGACGCTCCTGGCCGGCGGGAACGAGCTCGGGCGAGGTGTGGTGATCCTTGCCGTCGCTCTCGTGCTCCTCGCCGGCATGACCGAGCGACCGAGCCGGCTTGCACTCGGGGCGACGGCAGTCGTCATGCTGGGGGCGCTGGCGCTGTCGTCCGCCAGCGCGGTTGCAAAGCCCGCGTTCCTCGACTGGCAGCATTGGGACTTCTACACGCGCCCGCAGAAACCGGTGAGCGTGCGGTATGTGTGGGATGCGCACTACGGCGGTGTCCGCTTCCCGAAGAAGACGACGACGGTGCTGACGGTTCGCGCGCCGCACCGACCGATGTACTGGCGCGCGACCGTGCTCGACCTCTTCGACGGGACGCGGTGGCGCGAGCAGTTGTGGAACGAGACGCCGAGCGAGAGCTACGAGCTGGCGGCAAGGGGGGCCGACAATCCGCGCAAATGGATCCGGCAGGACGCCACCGTCAGGGCGCTCGTGGACAACCATCTCGTAGGCGCGAGCATCCCCGTCGGCCACAACATCAGCGAGCCTGTCGTGGACGAGGGCCAGGATGTGGTGGAGGTGCGCAACGGGCTGCACCGCGACGAGCACTACTCGATCTGGAGCTACGCCCCGCAGCCGACGCCTGCGCAGCTGGTGCGGATCCCGGCCAGGTACCCGCAGGCATTGACGAAGTCCGACCGTGAGCTCGAGCTCGCGGAGAACGTCAACGCTCCACCGTTCTCGGCTCCGGGCCGCGAGCGGAGGATGTTCGCGCTGCTGAGCGGGCGCCTGCAGCCATACGCCGAGCTGTACGACCGCGCGCGAGAAGTAGCGGGCCAGACGCAGTCGCCCTACGCCGCAGCTGTTGCGCTGGAGCGCTGGTTCCGCGTTACGGGTGGTTTCACGTACTCCGAGGAGCCGGCGTCGACGCCGGCGCTGCCGCCGCTCGTGGGATTCGTCGTGCAGACGCGCGCCGGCTACTGCCAGCACTTCGCCGGCGGGATGGCGCTGATGCTGCGCCTGCTGGGGATCCCCGCACGCGTCGCCGCCGGCTTTGTCCCCGGCCACTACCAGGACGGCACGTGGACTGTCACCGACCACGACGCGCATACGTGGGTCGAGGTCTGGTTCCCGCGTTACGGCTGGCTGCCGTTCGATCCGACCCCGGGGCGCGGTCGCCTGACCGGGTCGTACAGCTCGACGTCGACCGGTTTCGATCCGTCGGCGGCGGCGAAGCTGCTCGCAGGCGTCGTGACGGGTGGGGAGGTCTTCGGCGGCGGCGCGCCGGGCATCGTCGGACACGACCCGCGGGTCCAGACGCCGCGGTCGGCCGCGGACGTTCCCGTGCGCGGTTTGTCCATCCCGCCGCCGGCAGAGCACCACACGCCGAGCCTGCTGCTCTTTCTCGCGCTCCTTGCCGCGGGAGTGGCCGCCCTGATCGTGCTGCTGAAGCTCGCACGCCGGAAGGTGCGCTACCTGACGCGCGACCCGCGCCGCATCGCGTCGGCGTGCGCGCAGGAGTTGGCGGAGTTCCTGCACGACCAGCGGGTGCCGTCGTCTCGCGCCGCGACGCTGCACGAGCTCGGCGAGACGATCGCCGACCGATTCGGTGTCGACGCAGACGCGTTCGCACGGGCGGCAGCGGTGGCGCGTTACGGCCCGCGCTCCGAGGCGGACGCGTCGGCGCGGCGCGCGCGCGTCGAGCTGCGCGACCTGAAGCGCAAGCTCCGGCGCGGCTTGTTCGTGCTCGACCGCGCGCGCGGGCTCGTGTCCGTGCGGTCGCTCGGGCTGGGCTAGCCGTGGACGCCGTCGTGATGGCGGCCGGGCTCGGGACCCGGCTCCGCCCGCTGACGGAACGCTGGGCGAAACCGGTGTTGCCGATCGACGGACGTCCGGTGATCGCGACGCTGCTGCGCGAGCTCGCGGCTGCGGAGTGCGAGCGCGTGTGGGTGGTCACCGGCCACCTGGCCGAGCAGGTCGAGGGGATCGTCGGCGACGGCTCGGCGTTCGGCGTCGCTGTCCGCTTCGTCCGGCAGCCCGGCGTGCTCGGATCGGCCGACGCCGTCAAGCGGGCGCTCGACGACGGGGCACCTGTGCCGGTCGTCGTCTCTGCGGCGGACACCGTTTTCGGGCGGGCAGACGTCGCCCGCTTCGCCGCGGGGTTCGCGGAGACTGCGGCGGCCGGCGCCGTCGCGATCCGGACGAAGCCGGGCGCAGGTGCAGGCCGGACGGCCGTCGGGCGCGAGGGCGCGCGCATCGTGCGCATGCGCGACGACGACCCGGCCGCGGCCTGGACGCCGGCCCCGTTATGGGGCCTGGGCGCCGGCGTCGCCGAGAGGCTCTGTCTTGATCGCCCGCCGTACGAGCTCGAGAACGCCTTCCAGTCGGCGATCGACGCGGGCGAGGCGGTTATGGCGGTCGAGATCGGGAAAACGCGGGATTTGACGGACCCGCTTGACTTGGTGGAGGAGAACTTTCCCTATCTGAGGGGCACATGAGCGAGACCTACGACCTCTTCCGGCAAGGCCAGGCGCACCTGCGCAAGGGCCGCGCGGCGCAGGCGACGGTCGCCCTGGAGAAGGCAAAGCGGCGCGAGCCGCGCAAGGCGTCGATCCGCGAGGCGCTCGGGATCGCGTATCTCCGCATCCAGCGCTACAAGGAAGCCGAGGAGGAGTTCCGCGTCATGCTCGACCTGTCGCCGGCGGACCACTACGCGCACTACGCGCTCGGCCGTGCGCTCGAGAAGCAGGGCAAGGACGCCGAGGCGAACGGCCACTACAAGCTGGCGAGCTCCTTGCGGCCGCAGGACGAGCACTACGCATCGCGCATCCTCGATCTGGACCGGCCGGATCCGGACGAGCGGGAGTAACCCGCACACAACCGGCGCGAACGCGTGACGGACGCGTGCGCTTTTCAGGGCTAGCGTCGAACGCAGTGGGTGGTGGGTGAGTCCCCCTCCCGGGTGGGGCCGCGCGCGCGTGTACCTAGAGAAGGCCCGGTACACGACGCCCAAACAAGGTGCGCGCCCGGGTCGTGGATGATGGCGGCGATGCGAGCTGTGTGTCAGCGGGTCTCGCGGGCGCAGGTGGCGGTCGCCGGCGAGACCGTCGGTGCGATCGAGCACGGCTTGCTCGTGCTGCTCGGCGTCGCGCGCGCGGACACGGACGAGGTCGCGCAGCGCATGGCTCACAAGATCGCCCGGCTCCGCGTCTTCGAGGACGACGAGGGAAAGTTCGCCCGCAGCGTCCTCGACGTGGGCGGGGCTGCGCTCGTCGTCAGCCAGTTCACGCTGATCGCGGACACGGCGAAGGGCAACCGGCCGAGCTTCGTCGACGCGGCGCGCCCCGACGAGGCCGAACCGCTGTACGCCGCCGTCTGTACGGCGCTCGAACGCGACGGCGTGCCCGTCGAACGGGGCGTTTTCGGCGCCCGGATGGACGTCGAGCTCGTCAACCACGGGCCCGTCACGGTCGTGCTCGACTAGCGCTTGCTATCCTTCTGAGACCACATTTCGAGCGGTACGCGAAATGGGCCTGCGGGCCCATTTTTTGTGACAGGACAGGAGCGATGGCACAGACACATGAGAAGGAACGGCAACTGGTGAGGGAGATCGCCCCGAAGGTCGAGGGTGCCCTGCCGGGCACCGAGGTCCTCGCCGTCGAGCTGACGAGCCCCGACCGGTTCACCGTCTTCGTCGACCATGTTGGCGGGGTGGACCACGCGCTCTGCGAACGCGTCACGAACGTGCTGCGTGACTATCTCCGTCAGTACTCCGTCGACGTCTCGTCGCCGGGGATCGAACGTCCGCTCCGTACGCCGGCACATTTCCGCAACGCGGTGGGTCGACGCGTCGCGCTTCGGACCGAAGGGCGGAACCGCGTCCGGGGCGAGGTCGTCGCCGCTGACGAGCGGAGCGTCACCGTGAAGACCGACGCCGAATCCGTTGACATCCCGTACGACTCGATCGTCCGGGGCAACCTGATCGAGGAAGTGGGGACGAGATGACGCAAGAAATCGTCGAAGCAGTCAGGGACATCGAGCGCGAGAAGGGCATCGAGAGCGGGACGCTCGTCGCCGCGCTCGAGGATGCACTGCTTGCTGCCTACAAGAAGACCCCGGGCGCCTCGCGCCATGCGACCGTCGAGATCGACGAGCAGGGCGACTTCCGCGTCTATTCGATCGAGCTCCCCCCGGACATCGAAGAGCGCCTGCTCGACGAGGCGCGCGAGCGCGCACTCGAGGAGCTGGAGCGGATCGAGGCGGAGAACGGCGAGCGCTCGCACACGCTGCTCTCCGACAACGACCTCGACATCGACTGGTCCGACGTTCCCGAGAATCAGGTCAAGCGCGAGGACGTCACGCCCGAGAACTTCGGCCGCATCGCCGCGCAAACGGCGAAGCAGGTGATCCTGCAGCGGATCCGCGAGGCCGAGCGGATGATGATGTACGACGAGTACAAGGACCGCGAGAGCGAGGTCGTCACAGGCATCGTGCAGCAGGCCGGTGACCGCAACAACGTGCTGGTCGACCTCGGCAAGGTCGAGGCGCTGCTGCCCCGCTCCGAGCAGGTCGACGGCGAGCGGTACGAGCAGGGCTCGCGCATCAAAGCTGTCATTACCGAAGTGCGCTCCGGGACGAAGGGCCCGCAGGTGATCCTGTCGCGCCGCGATCCCGAGCTGATCAAGACGTTGTTCGAGCTCGAGGTTCCGGAGATCGCCGACGGCCTCGTCGAGATTCGCGGTGTCGCGCGCGAGCCGGGGTACCGCTCGAAGATCGCGGTCGAGTCACACGCGCAGGGCGTCGATCCCGTCGGAGCGTGCGTCGGCCCGCGTGGATCGCGCGTGCGCATGGTCGTGTCCGAGCTGCGCGGTGAGAAGATCGACATCATCCCGTGGAACAACGAGCCGGCGCGCTTCGTCGCGAAAGCGCTGTCGCCCGCACGCGTACGCGAGGTGTTCGTCGACGACGAGACGAAGGAAGCGACGGTCATCGTGCCGGACGACCAGCTTGCGCTCGCGATCGGCAAGGAGGGACTGAACGCACGGCTGGCGGCGCGACTGACCGGGTGGAAGGTCGACATCCAGTCCGACACCGAGTTTGCCCAGGCCGAAGCTGCTGCTGCGTACGGCGGCGGCGACGGCGGCGAGGAGTTCACCGGCCGCTGCTCCGCGGTGCTCTCGAACGGCAAGCGCTGCCCGAACGAGGCGCTGCCGGGCTCGCGCTACTGCGGCCTGCCCGCGCACCAGGAGCTCGCGCTGCACGACAGCGACGACACCGATCCGATCGAGACCGAGCCGGAGCCTGCGCTCGAGATGCGCTCCGATCTCGCCCCACCGGAAGCGGAGAGCATCGGCCCCGAGAGCCTGCCGGCGCAGGACGAGGAGCCGCTCGAGTCCGAGGCTCCGGCTGACGCCGTCGCGACGCACGGCCCAGCCGCCACGGAGATTGCTGCTGCCGACGGCGAGGTCGACCTCGACGTGACGCCGCCGACGGTCGCGTCGGCGCACGAAGTCCCGGCCGGCCTCCCGGTCGAGCACGAAGAAAGCGGCGAAGGCGCACCTGCTGCGTGACCGAGCCGGTCAGGAGCTGCATCGGCTGCGGGCGGAAAGCGCCGCAGAGCGAGTTCCTGCGTTTCGTCGCGACGAACGGCACGCTCACGGCAGGCGCGGGCCGGCCCGGACGCGGGGCCTACACGTGCCGCCGACTCTCCTGCTTCGAGCGGGCCGTGGCGCGCCGCGCCTTCAACCGGTCGCTGAGGCGAAACGTCCGGGTCGAGCCGGAACTGGCATCTCTCTACACTTGAACTCGTAATGGCGAACGAATCAGGACCAAACCGGCCGAATCGGCCCATGCGGCCCCGTCAGGGAGGCCCCGGCGCGCGCCGGAAGCGGCGCGTCGTGATCGACAACGCCGCCGCACGGCCGCGCGACGCGCGCCAGCAGCAGCGCGAGCGCGAAGCCTCACGGCCGAAGACTCCCCGCGAGGTCGCGCCTGTCACGGGCCCGGTCTCGGTCGAGTCCGGCCTGACGCTCCGCGATCTCTCTCAGGCGCTCGGCGTGCCGGCGCCCAAGATCATCATGTTCATGATGGGCCTCGGCAAGGTCGTCACGATCACGCAGTCTCTGGGCGACGACGAGGTCGAGCTGATCGCCGCCGAGCTCGCGCCCGAGCGCGAGTTGACGATTCGCCACGCCGCCGACGAAGACGAAGAGCCCGAGGTCTTCGAGGACGACGAGGCGGACCTGGCGCCGCGGCCGCCGGTCGTGACGATCATGGGCCACGTCGACCACGGGAAGACGACGCTGCTCGACGCGATCCGCGAGACCTCCGTCGTCGAGACAGAGGCCGGCGGGATCACGCAGCACATCGGCGCGTATCAAGCGGACCACAACGGCCGCAAGATCACCTTCCTCGACACTCCGGGCCACGAGGCCTTCACGGCGATGCGCGCGCGCGGTGCGAAGGTGACCGACATCGCCGTGCTCGTCGTCGCCGCGGACGACGGCGTCATGCCGCAGACGAAAGAGTCGATTTCGCACGCGCGTGCAGCACACGTGCCGATCGTCGTCGCGGTGAACAAGGTCGACGTTCCCGACGCCGATCCGAACCGGGTGCGGAACGAGCTCTCGACGGAGGGGCTGCAGCCCGAGGAGTGGGGCGGCACCACGCAGTTCTCCGACGTATCCGCCAAGCAGGGAGAGAACCTCGACGACCTGCTCGAGAAGGTTCTGCTGGTCGCCGACGCAGAGCTCGAGCTGACCGCGAATCCCACCGCTGAGGCGTCCGGGCCGATCATCGAGTCGCGTCTCGACGTGGGCCGCGGCCCCGTGGCGACGATGCTGGTGCACCGAGGGACGCTGCACGTCGGCGACGCCGTCGTCGCGGGCGACGCGTGGGGAAAGGTGCGCGCGCTCTACAACTTCCGCGGCGACAAGGTCAAGGAAGCGCGTCCGGGCGATCCGGTCGAGATCCTCGGCTTCGACAAGCCGCCGCCTGCGGGCGAGCTCTGCCGCGTCGTCGAGAACGAGCGGCGTGCGCGAGACTTCGCGAACGCACGCGGTGAGCGGCTGCGCCGCGAGCAGCTGGCAACGGCCTCGCGCGGCGTCTCGATCGAGCATCTGTTCGAGCAGCTGCAGGCCGGGGCGGTGCGCGACCTCAACCTCGTGCTCAAGGGCGACGTGGTCGGATCTGTCGAGGCAGCCGTCTCCGAGCTGGGCAAGATCCAGCACTCGGAGGTGCGCGTCAACGTCATCCACCAGGGCGTCGGCGGGATCACGGAGAACGACATCATGCTCGCGTCGGCGTCAGGTGCAACGGTCGTCGGCTTCAACGTGCGCCCGAACGCCGAGGCGCGTGCGCTCGCCGAGCGTGAAGGGGTCGAGATCCGCACCTACCGCGTCATCTACCAGCTCACCGAAGACATCGAGCAGGCGCTCGTCGGGATGCTGCGACCTGTCGAGACCGAAGAGACGCTCGGCGAGGCCGAGGTGCGCGCGCTGTTCAAGGTGTCCCGGCTCGGCACCATCGCGGGCTGCATGGTCACGAGCGGCGTGATCCGCCGCGGCGCGCAGGTCCGCGTCGTGCGCGACGGCACGGTGATACAGGAGACGACGATCTCCCAGCTCAAGCGGTTCAAGGACGACGCCCGCGAGGTCGCCGAAGGCTTCGAGTGCGGCATCCTGCTCGACGGGTTCAACGACGTGGAAGAAGGCGACGTGCTCGAGGCCTACGAGACGCGCGCGATCGAACGCACCACGCTCGACCAGCCGGCGCCGGCCGCGACGACCTAGTCGTCGCACACGCGTGGGCTCGGGCTACGTCGGCATCCTGAGCGTCGAGCTGCACTTTCCCGAAGCGGGCTCGCTCAAGGGCAAGCGGAAGTTCGTCAAGTCCGCGAAGGCGCAGCTTCAGAACCGGTTCGGCGTGGCCGTCGCGGAGGTCGACCATCACGAGCTCTGGCAGCGGGCCCGTCTGACGCTTTCCTGTGTGACGCGCGAGTACCGGGAGGCGGAGCAGCTCCTGGACGAGGCAGAGCGGTACCTCTCGGGACAGGAGTTCGAGCTGGTGCGATCCGACCGCGACGTCGTCAGCGTCGAGTAGTCGCTTGAATAGGCCGCATGTCCGAGCGAATGCGCCGCGTCAACGAATCGATCCGCAAGGTGCTGTCGGAAGGGGTTGGCCAGCTCAAGGATCCACGCATCGGGTTCGTCACGGTGACAGGGGTCAAGACGTCCCCCGACCTCCGGCATGCGCGCGTCTTCGTCTCGGTGCTGGGAGCGGAGCGGAAGCGGGAGCAGACGCTCGTCGGCCTGCAGGCTGCGCATTCGGTCCTCCAGTCGAGGCTCGCGCGCGAGTTGCGGATGAAGCGAACTCCGCAGCTGGAGTTCGAATACGATCCTTCCGTCGAGCGTGGGGTCCGCATGACACAACTGATCGATGAACTCGCCCCAGACGACAGCGACTGAGCTGGCAGCGGTCGCGGACGCCGTCCGCGGCCACGAGCGGTTTGTCGTCACCACCCACGAGAACCCGGACGGAGACGCTCTCGGTTCGCTGCTCTCGACGAAGCTCGCCCTCGACCAGCTCGGGAAGGACGTCGTCATGGTGCTGTGGGGCGATGCACCGCTTCCGGGAGAATATGCCTTCATGCCGCTTGCCGGCCTGCAGCGGCGCTGGCCCGACGACGTGTCCGAACGCGTCCTGCTCGCGGTCGACTGCGCGAACGAGAGCCGCATTGCCGACCCGGAGGTGCTCGGACGCGTTCCGCTCTCCGTCGACATCGACCATCACCACGACAACACGCGCTTCGGGCAGATCAACCTGATCGTGGCGGACGCGTCGTCGACGGGCGAGGTGCTGCGCGACGTCTTCCGGGAGCTGAACGTGGAGCTGACGCCGGACATCGCCGAGGCGCTGTACATCGCGCTCGTCACCGACACGGGGCGCTTCCAGTACACGAACACGACCCCGAAGGCGCTGCGGCTCGGGGCCGAGCTTGTCGAGGCCGGCGCCGACGTGCATCGCGTGTTCCAGGGCGTGTACGAATCGGTGCAGTTCGCGAAGCTCAAGCTGCTCGCGCGCGCGCTCGAGCGCGCACAGATCTACGAGGGCGGGCGGATCGTCGTCTCGTATCTGCTGCGGACAGACTTCACCGAAGTCGGTGCTGCCGAGCCCTACTCGGAGGGGATCATCGACTACCTGCGTGCGGTGGAGGGTGCCGACATGGC
>JBJMJR010000003.1:0-8783 GCA_045806245.1 Gaiellaceae bacterium
GCCCTCCGCGACGGACTGGGGGCGCGCGACCTGGCGCTGCGCGCGCTGGCGGCGAACGACCAGCGCGGTCCGCTGGCGCGGTTCGACGCCGATCTACGCGCGTCGGCCCGTTTTGTCCCGATCGCGTGGGTCGTCGACGCGCGGCTCGTCTCGCCGCGCCTGCGCGGCTGGCGCGAGGACGCCCTCGGCGACGTCGATTACGGGGCGGTCAGATCCCTGGCGTCGAGCCGACGCCCGTGATCGTGAAGCGCGCCGCGGCGAGCGCCGGCGCGAGCACGCCGTAGGGGTAACGCTCGCCGTAGAAGTTCTGCGAGTTGACCAGCGAAGCCTTGCGCGTGAGGCCGTAGACCTCCCGCAGCATGTCGGGGACCGACACCGTGAAGCGCAGGTTGACCAGCGGCTCCGCGATCTTGCCGTCGCGAATCCGGAACGTGCCGTCGCGCGTCATCCCGGTCACGACTCCCTGGCGCGGATCGATCACGCCGAGGTAGTGCAGACGCGTGATGTAGATACCGTCGCCGACGAGCTCGGCGAGGTCGTCGACCGATTCGGCGTCGCCCGGCGCGACCGACAGCGAGTACGGGAGCGGGCCCCAGTCGCGCGACTCGACCGGACCCGCGTGGCCGGTTGTCCGGGCGCCGTTCTGGGCCTGGGCCGCAGTCGTGCGGTCCCAGACGACGCCGCGGGCGACGCCGTTTTCCACCAGGACAACGGGTTGCTTCGGCGTGCCCTCGAAGTCGAACGCCTTCGGCAGCCCCTTCGCGTCGACGGGATCGTCGCGGATGGTGATCTTCTCGTCGGCGACGCGTTCCCCGAGGCGTCCGCTCAGATAGCTCCGCTTCTCCAGCAGGCCCAGTGCACCGAGTGAGTCGTGCGAGAAATAGTCGAGCAGGTCTGCGAACGCGTAGGGCTCGAGGACTGCGCGGTAGACGCCCGGGTCGAGCGTGCCCGCGCCTTTCGTTCGCGCCGCCTTCTCCGACGCCTCGCGCGTAACGCTCGCGGGGTCGAGGTCGCCGGCGCGCCACGCCGTCTGCTCGGCGTAGCCGGAGCAGCCGTCCGCGGCCGCCACGACGAGAGCGGTTGCGTCGGTCATGCGCTGCTCGACGCTCAGCCCGGTGGACGAGGCCACCGCCAGTTCCGATACGGCGGACGTGAAGAAGCCGTACACGGGAATGTCGCCGGCGGCGTCGATCGCGGCCGCGGCGAGGCGAGCCTGGTCGTCGGGCCCGAGCGCCGCCGTCGCAGCGTCATACCCCGCGACCCCGGGCGCATCGGCTGCCGGCGCGAGCCCGGGGAACGTCTCGTCCGGCGGCGCGCTGTCGGCTGCCGCGGCTGCACGCCGCGCGAGCTCGGCAAGACCGGCATCGTCGACCCTGTTCGTCGTTGCGAGGCCCGCGCGGTTCCCGTGCAGAACGCGCAGCGTGACCACCACGTTCTCGATCAGGGTCGGTTGGTGCACCTCCGAGCCGGCGAACCGCGCGAGCCCGGAGCTCTCCGAATGCGCCACCGCCTCCGCTTCGCCGCCGGCCGCTTCGAGTGCGGCGTGTGCGACCTCGAGCGCGCTCAGGACTTGACTCCGACCTGGACGTTGCGGAAGCGCGCCGGCGCAGCTCCGTGCGACACGTGTGCGCTCTGCCCGGGCTGGCCCTTGCCGCAGTTCGTCAGGCCATAGAGCTCCCAGGCCTCGCGCCCTGCGACGGCGTCGAGCGAGCCCCAGAACTCGGGCGTGATCCCTGTGTACGTCGCGTCGCGCAGGAGGCGGCCGAGCTTGCCCTTCTTGATCTCGCGCGCGACTTGCGTTCCGAACTGGAAGTTCAGCCGCTTGTCGTCGATCGACCAACTGCGGTTCGTCTCCATGTAGATGCCGTCGTCGACGTCGGCGAGCAGGTCGTCGAGCGTTCCCTCGCCGGGCTCGATGTGCAGGTTCGTCATGCGCACGAGCGGCATGCGGTTCCAGCCGTCCGCGCGCATCGAGCCGCCGCTGCCCGCGCCGATGCGCGCCGCGGTCTCACGTGACGTGAGGAAGCCGGTCAGCCGGCCGGCTTCGACGACAGGCGTCGGCGTCGCCGCGACACCTTCGTCGTCGAACGCGAAGCTGCCGAGCCCGCCCTCCGTCGTCGGGTCGGCCGTGATGTTCATCAGCTGCGAGCCGTACTCGAGCGAGCCAAGGTCGCCCGGCTTGAGAAAGCTCGTGCCGGCGTACGACGCCTCCGTTCCGTACACACGGTCAAGCTCGGTCGGGTGGCCGACGCTCTCGTGCACCTGCAGGGCAACCTGGTCGGCGTCGAGCACGACGGTCGTGACGCCGCTTGGACACGGGTCGGCGCGGACGAGCGCGGCTGCCTCCTCTGCAACGCGCGGCGCCTCTTCGACGAGACGCAGTCCGTCGACGTACTCCCAGCCCGACTGGCAGCTCGAGCCGATGTGCGCGCTCGGGTAGCTGCGCAGCTGGAAGACGCCGTCGCGCGCGGCCGCGCAGTCCATCCCGGCGCCGGACTCGGTCAGGATCTGCTCGACCTCCGTTCCCTCCGACGAGAGCAGCACCTTGTGCTCCCGTCGCGCGCGCACCATCACCTGCCTGACGAGCACGTCGTCGCCCTGCAGCGCGGCGTCGGCGCGCAGACAGAGGTCGACCTTGTCGGCGAGCGAGACCGCGAACGGGTCGCGCTCGACGCGGCTCTCGTGTCGTCCTTGCCGCGCCTCGACCGGCGCGAGCGTGCGGGAATGCTTGCCTGCCGCTGCGCGCGCGAACGTGCACGCGCGTGTGGCGGCGTCTCGCGCGCCGTCCGCCGTCAACCGGCGGTCGCAGGCGAATCCCCAGGCGCCCTTGACGAGCACGCGCACGCCGATGCCTTCGCTCTCCGCGTCGGTCATGCGGTCGACGCGTCCGTTCTTCGTCGCGACGAGCTGGTCGCGCTTGACGACGACGCGTGCGTCCGCGTACTCGGCGCCGGCAGCGGTCGCGGCTTCGATCGCCGCTTGACAGAGGTCGCGCACGGACGCGGACTTTAGCGGCGCGAAATCCGCTCGCTCCGTTCGCATGATGATTTCCCTCCGTGAGTCCTAGCGGTGAGCGGCCGTGCGCAGGGCCCGGCGGAGCCCGTCCCTGCGGCGGTGTGCGGCTACACTGCGGTCCCCTCAGGCGCTGGTGGCGGAATTGGTAGACGCGCTAGGTTGAGGGCCTAGTGGCCTTAAACGGCCGTGGAGGTTCAAGTCCTCTCCAGCGCACTCGACGCCCCCGTCAGGGGGCGTTTCCGTTTCGACCGTGACTTGACGCCGTCCGGAGGAGTCTCTACGGTGCTGGCGAACACATGTTCGCCCGACCAATCAACCCTGGAGGCGGAGAATGCTGACGGGACGGCAACAGGAAATCTGGGACTTCCTCGTCGACTACGTCGACCACCACGGCTACCCGCCGACGGTGCGTGAAATCGGCGAAGCCGTAGGACTGGCCTCGCCCTCGACCGTGCATGCCCATCTGGCCAACCTCGAACGGGCCGGGCTGCTGAAGCGCGACCCGACCAAGCCACGTGCGCTGGAGCTCGTCGGCCGCGAGCGCTCGGAAGCCGCCCCCGCGGCGACCCTGGCGCGGCTTCCCCTCGTCGGGCAGATCGCCGCCGGCGGTCCGCTGCTCGCCGAGCACAACGTCGAGGAGCACCTTGCGGTTCCCGAGACTCTCCGCGGCGACTTCCTGCTGCGCGTCAAGGGCGAATCGATGATCAATGCCGGCATCCTCGACGGCGACATCGTCGTCGTCCAGCGTGCGCAGGACGCACGCAACGGCGAGATCGTCGTCGCGTTGGCGGGCGACGATGAATCCGCCGACGAGGCGACGGTGAAGCGCTTCTTCCGTGAGAACGGACGCGTGCGGTTGCAGCCGGAGAACGACGCACTCGAGCCGATCTTCGCCGAGCACGTGCAGATTCTCGGCCGAGTGACCGGGGTGTTCCGGGAGCTGTGAGCTCGGTCGCGCCCCTCCACCGCACGCTCGAGCAGGAGCTGCAGGCGCTGCTCCGAGGCGCAAGCCTCGAGTGCCTCGTCTGCGGCGAGTTCGTCCTGCACCGCGCCGGGATGATCACGTGTCCCGAGTGCCACACGAGCCTGCGCGCAGGGTCCGAGTTGGAACAGGCGCAGCTACACTTCGACTCGCAGGCCGGGTGACCGCGGGCCTTACGGCTCGAGGAAAGTCCGGACACCGCAGGGCAGGACGCTGGGGCGACCCAGGCGGCGAAAGCCGACGGAAAGTGGCACAGAAAGGAGACCGCCGACCGGCGAAGCTTCTCTCCGGAGACGCCGAGGCAAGGGTGAAAAGGTGGGGTAAGAGCCCACCAGCGTCGTGGCGACACGGCGGCTAGCCAAACCCCGTCCGGTGCAAGGCAAACAGGTCCCGCTATCAGGCGGCCCGCCGAGGGACCGGGTTGCTGCACAGAGGGATGGTCACCGTAAACAGAATCCGGCTTACGGGCCTGCTACCGAGAAGCCCGCGCCTCGCGCGGGCTTCTCTACTTGTCGCGCTGTTCGCGCTTGCGTCGGCGCCTCCCCCTGATGCGCTGCTGCCACGCGATGCGGCGAGCGTCGCAAAGGCGTTCACTCAGACGCGCAACGACCTGCGCGTCGCGATCACACGCTGGACACCGAAGTCCGCGCAGCCGTCGCGCGACCTGACCCTCGAAGCGCTCTACGAGCAACGCCTCTACCGCCTGTTGGCGCGCGACACGAAGCTCGCCGATGCGACGCTACCGCTGCTCGCGCCGGCAGACCGCGCGATCGCCCGCGACATGCTCGCTGCCCATCGCGAGCTCTACCGTCTGACACCGCCCCTGCCGTCCCGCGCCCGGATCAGGGTCGGTCCGGCGCCTCCCGCCGCGAGCCTGCTCGCCTACTACCGGGAGGGACAGCGCCGGTTCCACGTCGCGTGGAACGTGCTCGCCGCCGTGAACTTCGTGGAATCGAAGTTCGGCAAGCTGCGCAACGCGAGCGCGTCCGGTGCACAGGGCCCGATGCAGTTCATGCCGGCGACGTGGGCCGCATACGGGCTCGCGGGCAACGTGCACGACGCACACGACGCGATCCTTGGCGCCGCGAACTACTTGCACGCCTCCGGCGCACCGCGCGACATCCGGCGCGCGCTGCATGCGTACAACCCATCGCCCGCATATGTCGACGCGGTGCTTCGCTACGCGCGCCGGATGCCGGCGACGTTCTACGAGCTCTACAACTGGCAGGTCTTCTTGAAGACGCGTACCGGAGAACGGCGCGTCACTGGGCCGGGGCTGCCCTAGCCCAGATCGTCAACTCGCCGACCTGCTCGTAGCCGAGCTCGCGGTACATGTTCGCGCCTTGCTCGCTCGGCGCGAGAACGGCCGGCAGCCCCAGTTCGGTCAGCATCGCCGCACGAGTGAGCGCCGAGCCGTAGCCGCGGCGACGCGCCGACGCGACGGTCGCCACTCCAAAGACGCCGACCGCGCCGTCGAGCACGAAGCCCATCGACGCTGCGACGGGTCGTCCGTCGACGCGACCGATGAACATCCGCATTGCATCGTCCGCGAGGATGCGCGGCGGGTGAAACGTCCCCGGCTCGATGACGTCGTTCTCCGTCCCGAAGCCGCGCACGCTGACGGCCTCGAACTCGATCACCTCCTCAGGAGTTCTCACCGGCACGATCTCGAGCTCTGACGGAGCCGGGTCCGGCGCCGGCCCGGGCGCCCGGTAGAACCACGGCTCCTTTCTCCAGACGCGAAAACCGAAGCGGTCGAGCTCCAGCGTCTGCCAGGCGTCGCCCACGCTCCCGGGGACCTCGGCGAGCGCCTCCGATCGAACGTCGGGGTCGAGCGGGATCCCGGCGAGGTAGATCAGCGGCGGACGGTCGATCGCCCTCCACAAACCGTTGGCTCGCTCGGAGCGGAGGCCGAGGGCGGTGAGCCACGAGGCGTGCCAGCCCGCGTAGGACGCTGCGCAAAGCCTGACGGGATCGGTCATGGCCACGAGCCTATGCGCTCGGATCCCCCGATTTGAGGAGGCCGAGTCACCCCTTTTCGACCGAAATGTCAGGAAGTACCTGCGGCGAACGGAACTTTCATGCGGCGAGAGACACCGGAGAATCAGCAGCAATGCTCAACGTGCTACGGCACGGGCACTCGCGTGGAAGTTCACCGGTCCCGCTATGAGCTCGAGCGTGTGCTCAACAAGTACGGGGCAGACGAGGTTCTTTTCGTCGAGGCGGACGCGAACGCCTCGATTCAGTTTGCGATGCACGGCCGCTTCGTGCAGCTCGCGCTGCCGCTGCCGGATCCGGAGGATGCACGCTTCACGCACACGCCGACCGGAAAGCCGCGCGCGCTCAGCGCGCAGGAGCGTGCGTACGACCAGGCACTGCGCGAGCATTGGCGCTCGCTGATCGTCGCCGTCAGGGGAAAGCTGCAGTCGGTCGAAAGCGGAATCTCGACCTTCGAGCAGGAGTTCGATCGCTTCCTCGTTCCGCACTTCGCGGACGAGAAGAGGAAGCGCAACCGCAAGGCGCCGAAGGCTGTCAATTGGCTTCTCGGCGGCTCCAACTCGCTTGCAATTGCCCTCGTCGCGGCGTTCCTCGTCCCGGCGTCGGCGGTCGGCGCGTTCGCGCTGCCGACAAACGTCGTCGGGCATCTCGCCGCGCCGTTCCGGTCTGCGGCCGCCGAAGAAGCGGCGGGCGGGCAGGGCGGCAACGGTCTGGCATTGGCGCGTGGCGGCTGGTCGCCCGCGACGAGCGACAACCCGTCTGCCGACAATGCCCGGCTGCTCGCGGTCAGGACTCAGCTGGTGGGCGCTTCGAACGGGCAGCTGCGCCAGGAGGCCGACCTCACCTCGCCTCCGGGCGAGCCGATCAGTGTCCCGCCCCAGCCGGCGCTGGCGTCGGATAGCACCAGTCCCCTTTCCGACCCGTCGCCGCCGAGCCCGCCTGACGGTGCCGGCGGAGGACAGCAGGCGTCTTCGGCCGGCGGACGCAACGACTCTCCGCCGCCGCCGCCGCCCCCGCCGCCGAACGACCCGCCCGCCGCCTCTCCGCCTTCCGACGGCGCGCAACAGAGCGACACGGGCGGCGACCAGCAGACTCCGGCGAGCGGCCCGGTGTCGGACGGCTCGAGCTTGCCCGCGGATCCGCCGACGGATGACGGCTCGAGCCCGGATGTCGTTCCGTCCGGCCCCACGACGTCGCCCGGCAACGGCAACGGCAACGCGACGGGCCAGGGGAACGGCAACGGCAACGGCAACGGCAACGGCAACGGGAACGCGACGGGCCAGGGCAACGGCAACGCGACCGGGCAGGGCAACGGCAACGGCAACGGCAACGGCAACGGCAACGGCAACGGCAACGGCAACGGCAACGCGACGGGCCAGGGCAACGGCAACGGGAACGCGACGGGCCAGGGGAACGGCAACGGCAACGGCAACGGGAACGCGACGGGCCACGGCAACGGCAACGCGACCGGGCAGGGCAACGGCAACGGCAACGCGACGGGCCAGGGCAACGGCAACGCGAATGGCCAGGCCAACGGCAACGCGAATGGCCAGGCCAACGGCAACGCGGCCGGCAACGGCAACGCGACGGGCCAGAGCAACGGCAACGCGACGGGCCAGGCCAACGGCAACGGCAACGCGAACGGCCAGGCCAACGGCAACAACGCCGGCGGCCAAGGCAACGCTCAGGGGAACGGGAAGCCGAAGGGCGGCAAGTGATCCCGAGTGCAGCCCGCCGCCGCGAAACCTAAGCGCTCGTCCCTGCTCGACCGCGTGAGGCGCTCACGCACGACCCCGGCCGGTGTTCAGCGTCCGCCGCGGCTCGTTCTCCGCTTTGCCGTCTCGACGGCCGTGCTGCTCGCGATCGGCGCGTTCGTCATTCTCATCTTCGTGCGTCAGCACGCGATCTCACAGGCGGAGGACGCGGCTGTCTTCCACTCGCGGTTCGTCGTCCGTTCGGTGCTCGGCGACCGCTTGCGTCCCGGCGATTTCACGCGTGTGGGCCCCGACCGTACAGCGATGCTCGACGGCGTCGTCCAGTCGGACATCCTCGTCGGCGACAGCCGTGCACTCGAGCTCTACGGCCGTGACGGGCGCGTCACGTACTCCACGAGCAAGCGGCAGATCGGCACGGTCCCCAGCGACGCTGCGAAGGCGCGCTCGACGCTCGTCCACGGCGATGTCGCGAAGACGGTCGAGATGATGAACGGCCACAAGGTGCTGAAGGTCTTCGTCCCGGTGCCGTTCATCGGCTCCGAACAGCCCGCAGGCGTGCTCGCGCTGGCGCAGGATTATCAGCCGATCACGCAAGCCGGCCGGAAAGGCTTGCTTCCCGTGATCGGCGTGCTGCAGCTCGTGCTGTTGACGCTGTATGTGTCGCTCTTCCCGTTGCTGCGCCGCGTGACCGCGCGGCTGCGCGGCCAGGTCGAGCAGATCGAAAAGCTCGCGCTGTACGACTCGCTCACGGGCCTCGCCAACCGTCGCCTCTTTCACGACCGGCTCGAGCAGGCGTTCCTCTCGGCGCAGCGAAGCGGCGCCGGCTTCGGGCTGATGCTGCTCGACCTCGATCGGTTCAAGGAGATCAACGACACGCTCGGTCACCAGACCGGCGACGCGGTGCTCGAGCATCTCTCGACGCGGTTGCGCAGTGTTGCGCGCGCCAGTGACACGGTTGCGCGGCTCGGAGGCGACGAGTTCGCGCTGCTGCTGCTCGGCGCCACCGACTCCGCCAGCGCGCTCTTCGTCGCCGAGCGGATCCGCCGTGCGCTCGACGATCCGTTCTTGATCGA
>JBJMJR010000004.1:0-8608 GCA_045806245.1 Gaiellaceae bacterium
CCGGCGCTGTCGTTGCAGGAACCGTGGGCCCGGTTCGCGTGGGCGCCGTGCGCGTTGCCGTCGGCAGCGTCGCCGTTGCGTTCGTGGGGACGGCGAGATTGCCGCCGCCGCCCCCGCCACAGCCGGGCAGCAGCATCACGACGAGCAGAGCAGATGCGGCGACCGCCGCTGCGCGATACGTCACGGTTCGACCGTACGGGAGTGGCCGCTGGCCCAACTTCGTCCGGATCGGGTGAAATTCCCGGGTGACGCCGGTTCCGTACAGGCTTGGATGTGTGAAGGTGACTGCTGAGGCGGCGCGCCGCTTTCTCGTTGCACGGCACTTTCTCGCGCCTGCACGCTCCCTCGCCGGTGGCCCCGATGCCGTGCTCGAGGTCTTTCGAAAGCTCGGCTCGATTCAGTACGACCCGGTCGCGGTCGCCGGACGCAACCATGACCTCGTGCTGCACGCGCGCGTCGCCGGATATGAGCCCGAGTGGTGCGACGTGCTCTACGAACGCCGAGAGATCTTCGAGGCGACGAACAAGGCGCTCTCGTTCGTCCCGGTGAGCGAGTACCCATGGTTCCGCCATGTGTGGGGCCGCAAGGGGCCGCGGTTCCACCGCGCGATCCTGGAGGAGAACCCCGAGGTCGCCGGGCGCGTCCTCGACCGGATCCGCGCCGAGGGCCCGCTGTCGACGCGGGACTTCGAGCGCGAGCACGGTGCGACGAAAGACTGGTTCGGCATGCCGGAGAACGTGGTGCGCGCCGTGCTCGAGTCGTACACCGTGACTGGCGAGATCGGTCTTGCCCGCCGTGACGGCAACCTCCGCTACTACGACCTCGTCGAACGGTTGCTCCCGGCCGACGTGCTCGCGCGCGAGGTGCCGGAGCACGAACAGCTGCTGCACAAGCTGCTGTCGCGGTATCGCGCGCACGGCCTCCTCGGTCCGGGCGGCGCCGGTGGGACGTTCGACCGCGTCGCGCCGCCGACGTCGACGCCCGAGCGGGTCGGCCGCAAGGAGCTCCGCGAGGAGCTGGTCGAAAACGGTGCGCTCGTCCCGGTCGAGGTCGAGGCCGTGCGCGGAAAACGCCTGGTGCTCGCCGAAGATGTTGAGTTGTTGTCCGCGCCGCCTGAGCCGGTGGCTTCCGTTGCGTTCATCGCGCCCTTCGACTCGCTTTTGTGGGACACGGCGCTCCTCGCAAGCCTGTTCGACTTCGAATACGTCTGGGAGGGCTTCTTTCCGCAGGCGAAGCGGCGCTGGGGCTACTACGTACTGCCGATCGTCTACGGCCACGGCTTCGTCGGGCGGATCGAACCGCGGATCGATCGAGATCGCGGCGTGGTGGAGGTACTGGGACTCTGGTGGGAGGATGCTTTCGCGCCGCGCCGCGCCGAAGGCTTCGTCGACGCAATGCGCGAGGCGCTCCGGGCATATCTCGGCTTCGCGCGCGCGGACCGGCTCGAGTGGGCACCGCACCTCGCAACCGAGAAACGCCTTTATTCTGAGCGGCCGTGACCGACGCCGCTCCGATCATCCTCGTCCCCGGCTTCTGGCTCGGCGCCTGGGCGTGGGACGACGTGGCGGGGGCCTTACGCGCCGACGGCCACGACGTCACGGCTCTGACGCTCCCGGGTCTCGAGTCGCCCGACGCAGACCGCACGAAGATCACGTTCGCCGACCACGTCGACGCGATCGTCGACGCCGTCACCGCGAAGGACGCCTCCGTCGTGCTCGCCGTGCACAGCGGCGCAGGCGCGAGCGGCTACGCGGCGAGCGACCGCGTCCCCGAACGCATCGCCGCGATGGTCTACGTCGATTCCGGGCCGTCGACGGCTCCACTCGATCCGAGCTTCGCGGGCGACGACTTCCCACTGCCCGCCTGGGAGGACCTGGACGAGAACCTCGACGGGATCAGCCAGGAGCAGCTCGCGGCGTTCCGCGCCCGCGCGGTGCCGGAGCCGGCGGGCGCGATGCGCGAAGGCGCAACGCTGACGAACGACGCGCGCCTCGACATTCCGACGACCGCGATCTGCACGGCTTTCACCTCGGATCAGTACAAGCAGGCGGTCGCAGAAGGGCAGACCTGGCTGGGAGGCTTCGGTGACCTGCGCAACATCACCTGGATCGATCTGCCGACGAGCCACTGGCCGATGTGGTCGCGGCCGCAGGAGCTTGCGGCGATCCTGGCCGACGTCGCAAAGACGATTTGAGGACATGTCCCAGGGACTGTCCCTGGTACATGTCCGCGCACGACTTGCCCGGCCGCGCGCAGTCTGAGACGCTGCCCGCGGCCACCGCGATCAGGGGGAAGTCATGAAGCGTCTCGCGCTCTTCGCCGCACTTGCGTCGCTCCTCGTCATCGGCGTCGCATCCGCGCAGGCGGATCCCACGCCGCTGCCGGCTCACGTCTACGCGCCGTACTTCGAGACGTGGACGACCGACAGCATCACGACCACGGCGCAGCAGTCGGGCGCGCACTACTTCACGCTCGCATTTCTCGAGACGCTTTCGAAGACGTCGTGCGCCCTCGCGTGGGACGGGAACCGCGCCGACCCGATCAGCAACAACCACTACCTGAGCGACATCGATTCGCTGCGCACGACCCTGCACGGCGACGTGATCCCGTCGTTCGGCGGCTGGAGCGCCGATCAGGGCGGCACCGAGATCGCCGACTCGTGCAAGGACGTGAACACGATCGCCGCCGCGTACGAGGACGTGCTCACGCGCTACAACGTCACGCGCCTCGACATGGACGTCGAAGGCCGGTCGCTGACGAAGACGGACGGCATCGACCGGCGCAACAAGGCGCTTGCGCAGGTCGAGGCGTGGGCCGGTGCGCTGGGGCGCCCATTCCAGGTCAGCTACACGCTGCCCACCTCCGCAACCGGCCTCGAGCCGTCAGGCGTAGCGATCCTGCAGAACGCGGTCGCCAACGGCACGCGAGTCGACGTCGTCAACATCATGGCGTTCGACTACTACGACCACGCCACGACCGACATGGGCACCGCGGCGATCAACGCCGCGAACGGGACGGCGGCGCAGCTGCGCAACATCGGCTTGAGCGCGAAGATCGGCATCACGCTCATGCCGGGCCTGGACGACTTCCCGAAGAAGACGGAGAAGACGACGGTCGCGCACGCGCGGCAGGTGGTCGACTATGCGAAGGCGAACGGCGTCGACACGCTGTCGATCTGGGCGATCCAGCGCGACAACGGCGGCTGCCCGGGCTCGACCGGCTCGAACGACTGCTCCGGCATCGTGCAGGACACGTGGGACTTCACCCACGTGCTGCAGCCCTTCACCGGCTAGCGCTTGCCGACACGCTTTCGCGTTCCCGCGGAGCTCGTTCCGGCCCTCCCGGAGCCTGCACGCAAGCTCCTGCGCGGCGCGTTCCGCACGTACGGCCGCGCCACGGCCGACCTGCGGCCGCTGCCGGACTTCCTGATTCTCGGTGCGCAGAAGGCGGGCACGACTGCGCTCTACGCCTACCTCCGCTGGCATCCGCAGATCACCGGGCCGTCGTTCAAGGAGGTGAGCTTCTTCGACCGCCACTACGCACAGGGGGAGCGCTGGTACCGGGCGCACCTGCCGATCAGGCGGCGGGGGATCGTCGGCGAGGCGAGCCCCGGCTATCTCTTCCACCCGCTCGCGCCGCAGCGTGTCGCTCAGATGCTGCCCCGCGCGAGGCTGATCGCGCTGCTGCGCAATCCCGTCGACCGGACGTTCTCGCACTACCAACACGAAGTCGCGCTCGGGCGGGAGCAGTTGTCGTTCGAGGACGCTCTCGCGCGCGAAGCCGAACGCATGGACGGCGAGCTCGAGCGGATGCTCGCCGACGCTCGTTACTTCAGCTACGCCTGGTGGAACTACACCTACGTCGCGCGCAGTCGCTACGCGGAGCAGCTCGAGCGCTGGCTCGCGGCGTTCCCGCGCGAGCAGCTGCTCGTGCTGCTGACCGACGACCTCGCTGCGGACACCTCGCGCACCTATCGCCGTGTGCTCGAGTTTCTCGGTGTCGATCGACAAGGGCTGGAGTCCTACCCACGGATCTTCGAGCGCGACTACGGCGAGATGAGCGCTGAGACACGGGCGCGGCTCGCGGCCGACTTCGCCGAGCCCAACCGCCGCCTGGCCGAGCTCCTGGGGCGAGACCTCCCCTGGTGAAAAAGAAAGCCCCGGCAACTTGCGGCCTGCTGCCGGGGCTCCACCATGGAAGTGCTGCTCTTCTCTCTGATGCCATCAGCCCGGCTTTCTTGCACAGAACTCAACCCGCCCTCGTTCGGGGGCGTCGAGTCGGCGGCGCTGGTCACTCGATCGAGGGAATTTCGCCGGCCCCTCCCCCGGACGGGGGACGCATGCGTGCCTCTTCCCTCGCAGAGTTTGGCCATCAACTGCGGTGTTCATGCGCGCAATGCGCTGAGCGAGAGGGAAAGGGAGATGGCGAGAAAGACTTCATGTAGACGAGGTGCGGCGACCATCGCGGTCGTCGCAGCGTTCGCGGCATTGACCGGTCCGGGGGTCGCTTCGGCGGGCTCCAAGCCATCGGTGCCGACGGTCGCCCCGGCGCCTGCGACGGCACCCGTCGCAGCGGCAGTCGGGAGCTTCGGGATCATCGCCAGCTGGGCCGAAGAGGCCAGCTGGGCCGAATCCTGAGCTAGATCACGGCTCAAGCAAGCCGACCCATAGCCCGATATCCGGGCTATGGGTCGTGCTTTCGGTCTGATCTCGATCGTCGTCTCCCTCGCGCTCGTCGGCATCCTCTGGGCGCTGACGATGCAGCACAGCGGACCGAGCGCGGCGTCGACCAAAAAGGCGGAGAGCGACGCGACCGCCGCCGTCAGCTCCCTCAACTTCACCGCCGCCGCCACGGAGCTCGAGGCGTACCACGCCGAGAACGCGACGTACGCCGGCATGGCGCTCCCGCCGTCGTTCGGCGTGACGCTCGTCCGTGCGGATGCCGCGTCGTACTGCATGCAGTCCGGCGTCGGCGGCGCGGCGCAGCACTTCACCGGCCCCGGCGGGGCCGCCGCAGCCGGTCCCTGCTAGGGACAATCCCCGTGTGACAGTTTCGGACGGCGGCGGCGTATGAAGGCCGTGAACGCGGTGACATCCCCGTGGCCGGGCGTGCGCGTCGAGCGGCCGACCTTCGCCGCGGTCGCCGAAGCGGAGCTCGACGCCGTCCACCGGTACCTCGTCTTTCTGACCGGCAACCGCGCAGTCGCGGAGGACCTCACCGGAGAGACGTTCGAGAAGGCGTTTCGCCGCTGGCGCCGCTTCGATCCACGGCGCGGGACGCCTCGCGCGTGGCTGTGCGCCATCGCGCGCAGCGCCGCACTCGATCACTTCCGTGCCGAAGACCGGCGCCGTCGCCGCGAGCAGCGGTACGCCGAAGGAGAACGCGACGCGGACGAGCCGGAGCTCGCGCCGAGCCCGCTCGAGGCTGCACTCGGCCGACTGTCGCCGGCGGACCGCGAGGTGGTCGCCCTGCGCGTGTTGCTGGAGCTCGACGGGCCGACGGCCGCGCGTGTGCTCGGCATCAGTCCGACCACTTGCTCGACCCGACTGAGCAGGGCCCTGAAACGACTCGAGGAGCTGATGCACGATGCCCGCGACTGAGACGATCGACTTCGAGCGCGAGTTTGCCGAGCTCGTGCGCGAGCTGCGCGAACTGCCCACCGCCGCGCCGGAGCCCGTGCGGGCGCGTGTCCGTGCGCTCGGCGAGCCTGCTCCGCGACGTGAGCTGCCGCGCGTGCCGTGGCGCCGGTCGCTGCTCGTGCTCGCGCCCGCGTGTGTGCTTGCGGTGCTGAGTGCCGCGGTTGTGCACGGGGTGTTGAGCTCCGGGCCGGCGAAGCAGCATGTCGTGCTGCAGGACAACGCCGTGCACGGCGCAGCCGGTGGCAGTGTTCGGACGCCGCCGGTGTTCGAGGCGGGCGTCGTTCCCCCGGCTGCGGGGCGCCGGCAGGACTACGAGGCGTCGATGACGCTGCGGGTCAAGGATCTCGACGCCCTGACGGACCGGACGAACGAGGCGATGCGCGTCGTCCGCTCCTACGGCGGCTACGTCGCGTCTGTCGAGCAGTCGACCCAGGCAGGCCGGCCAGGCGAGGCGGACCTCGTCCTGCGCGTGCCGGTCGGACGTGTCGAGGACGCGCTCGTCCAGCTGAGCAACCTCGGCACAGTGCTGGCGCGGCAGGTCTCGATCGTCGACCTCGAGCACGCGCTCGCGCAGCAGCGCGCTCGGATCCTGCGGTTGAAGGTCTTCATCGCGCGCGCGACGGCAGAGCTCAAGACCGATCTGCCGGCCGACGTGCGGCTCCGGCTGCAGCTGCAGCTTCAGCAGGCGCGCCAGGATCTGGCGCAGGCGACGCGCGCCAACAAGGGGACACTCGACCAGGCCGCGTTCTCGCACGTCTCCCTGGCGCTGACGACGCAGCAGCCGGCGTCGGCTGTGGCCAGGGGCCACTCCGGGCGGTTCGAGCGTGCCGCGCGCAACGCCGGCTTGTTCCTGGCGAGGGCCGGTGCCGTGATCCTCTTCTTGGTGATCGTCCTCAGCCCGCTGATCGCGCTCGCGGTCGGCTGGCGCGCGTATCGAAGGAGGGAGGAGCGCCGCCTGCTCGCAGCGCACTAGGATCCCCGCGTGCCGCTCGGCCTCTCGACTGGTCACGAGGTGGGGCTCGCCGTCACCGCGGGGGCCTTCATCGCGTTCGCGCTCGCCTCGTCGTTCCTCTTCCCGCGCTTCCGGCCGCAGTTTCCGGGCGGTGGGCTGCTGGCATTCATCGTCGTCTGCTTCGTCTTCTTCTTCGGGATGCTCGCGGCCGTCGAGACCTTCGGCGCGGAGGCCGGCAAGAACGAGGCCGCGGCCGGACACACGGAAACCGGCGGCGAGCAGCCGACGACGGTGCAGCGGACGACCACGCAGCAACAGAGAACGACAGCCGCTCAGCAGCAGACCACGACCGCCGCGAAGACGACGACGCAAGCGCCCGCTCCGCAGACCGTGAAGGTGACCGAGACCGAGTTCAAGATCGCCCTCGCGGGCTACAAGGCGAAGGCCGGCAAGTTCACGTTCGCCGTCAAGAACGCGGGGCAGTTGCCGCACGACCTGTCGATCAAAGGCGGTCCGAAGACGAAGCTGATTCAGCCCGGCGGCACTGCGCAGCTGGTCACGACGCTGAAGCCGGGCAAGTACCACCTGTACTGCAGCGTCCCCGGCCACGAGCAGGCCGGGATGAAGATCGACATCACCGTTTCCTAGCTAGCCTGTGTCACCTCGGAGGGGTGGCAGAGCGGTCGAATGCGGCGGTCTCGAAAACCGTTATCCGTCGTTAGGCGGATCGAGGGTTCAAATCCCTCCCCCTCCGCTTCAGTAGCCGGGAGCCGCGTGTACATGCGGCTTCCCAGGCGACACCGGTCGCGCTGCAGTCGTGACGCGAGCGACACACCGCAGAAACGCGAACCCCGCGTCGATTAAGGAGTGCGGTGTGGTGCGAATGCCCCGCTAAGTGCAACGGGCGGCCTTGGAAGCCGCCCCTTGCGTGTCATGTCGGGCATGTGAAGCCCGCGCCGAACTAACGCGGCGTGAAGAAGCCCGTGACGCTGCCCTCAATCGTCGCGGTACCCTCCGGGCCAGAGAAGAGCGTCTGCATCGGGATGGTGCAGGTAACGGTGTTGGCGATCGGCGCCGCTTTCGCCGAGGTATCGGTGTCGACGAACGGACCGCCCCCGCCTGTCGGCATGAATGAGAACGTCAGGTCGAACGCCGTCGGGATGAAGACGGCCGTACCGCCAACGACGTGCGCGGGCGTGAACTCGCCGTTGCCGTTTCCGTTCGTCACGATAGAAATCTCTTCGCCACCGCAGACAGCAGTGATGAACGTCGCATTGTGCGCCTTGACCGGCGCAGCGATCGTGACGGCGGGAACAAGGATCGCAATGGCCGCAAGGCAAGCGGCGGTGAGCATGAGACGTCGCATCTTTTCTCCCCCTCGATTCGGTTGCCGCAATAAGCCGACGCGTCTCTACGACGCTCGGCACCGAGCGGATGTTCCAGAAGCCCGAGGAGACGAAACCCGAAACGTGTCAGTTGGACACGCAAGGGTTGCGGCTCTTTCCGCTCCGGTTTACAGGACATACAAATATTGGTTGCACGCCATATCCCCCCGAACGGCGGCCATGCCAGACGCGTACCCTCCGGCTTCGCTGTGCGTGCTAGCGGCTCGGCTATCCTGCGCGCACCCGCGGAGAAGTGGCCGAGTGGCTGAAGGCGGCGCCCTGCTAAGGCGTTATGGGGATGAATGTCTCCATCGAGGGTTCGAATCCCTCCTTCTCCGCCTCGCAGCACGGAGAGGTGTCCGAGTGGCCTAAGGAGCGCGACTGGAAATCGCGTACGTGCTGAAAGGTGCGTCGCGGGTTCAAATCCCGCCCTCTCCGCTTCAGTGCGGGTGCGCGCCTCACACTCACTCCGGGCGTGAGGCGCGGTCCGCCGACAGGGCTAGCGTTGCCCGGCGTGACCGAGCCTGAAGGCCAGCTCGTCCGGCGGCGGATCGTCTTCCTAGCGCTCGTCGTCGCAGCGGCTGTCGTGGCCGGCTGCGGCAGCAGCGGTCCTGCGCGACTTGGTCATGACG
>JBJMJR010000005.1:0-6955 GCA_045806245.1 Gaiellaceae bacterium
CGAGCGCGCACAGATCTACGAGGGCGGGCGGATCGTCGTCTCGTATCTGCTGCGGACAGACTTCACCGAAGTCGGTGCTGCCGAGCCCTACTCGGAGGGGATCATCGACTACCTGCGTGCGGTGGAGGGTGCCGACATGGCGGTACTGATCCGGGAGCCGCCCAGGCAGGACGGGCCGACGCGGCGCGTGAGCCTGCGTGCCAGCATCGACGAGCTCGACGTCTCGGCGATCGCCCGCAAGTCGGGTGGGGGAGGCCACCGCCAGGCGGCCGGCTTCTCGAGCGAGGCGTCGATCGAGGAGATCACGGACTTCGTCCGCCGAGAGTTTCTTGCCTCCGCGCGGGCTTGAGCCGACGGGGATCGTTCTCGTCGACAAGCCGGCGGGACCCTCGTCGTTCGCGCTCGTCGCCGACCTTCGCCGGCGTACCCGGGCGCGCACCGGACATGCGGGAACTCTTGACCCTTTCGCGACAGGCCTGTTGCTTTTGTTGTCCGGAAGGGCAACTAAGCTCGCTTCATGCTTCGTCGGCCTGGACAAGCGCTACGTCACGGACGTCGACCTGGGAACGCGGACGTCGACGGGCGATCCCGAGGGTTCGGTCGTCGAGCGACGCGAGCCGCCCGCACGCGAGGAGCTCGAGGAACGGCTCGCGGGCCTCCGCGGTGAGGTCGAGCTGCCGATACCGGCCGCGTCGGCGGTGAAGATCGGCGGGGAGCGTGCCTACAAGCTTGCGCGGCGCGGCGTGCACGTCGACATGCCGACGCGGCGCTCGCTGATCAGCGCGCTCGATGTCATCACCTATAAGGACGGCGAGGTGCGCCTCGACCTCCGCGTCAGCTCGGGCACGTACGTCCGGGCGGTCGCGGACACACTCGGCGGCCACTGCCGGACGCTGCGACGGCTCGAGATCGGACCGTTCTCGGTCGACGAGGCGGACCCCGAGCGCTTCATCCCGCCCGACGAAGCGCTGGCCCGGCTGTGATCGTCGCAGAGAGCGTCGAGGAGCTCGCCGAACGGTCACGCACCGTGGCGATCGGGAGCTTCGACGGCGTCCACCGTGGGCACCAGGAGATCCTGCGCACGGCGCAGTCGACCGGCGCGGCGACGGTCGTCACGTTCTGGCCGCATCCGCGGTTGGTGCTCGGGAACCGCGTCGAGCTGCTGTCGACGCTGGAGCGGCGGCTCGAGCTGCTCGAGACGGCCGGCGTCGAAGAGGTCCTCGTCCTGGCGTTCACGCCGGCGCTGGCGGCGCTGTCACCCGAGCAGTTCGCGGACGACGTGCTCAGGCGGATCAGAGCGACGACGGTCGTCGTGGGCCAGAACTTCCGCTTCGGCCGAGCTGCCAGCGGCGACGTGCAGCTGCTCGAGCGCCTCGGCTTCGAGGTCCGCGCCGTGCCGCTGCTCGACGGCGTCTCGTCCTCCGGGATTCGGGCGTCGCTCCGTGAAGGGGACGTCGTCGCGGCTGCGCAGGCGCTCGGCCGGCCGGCCGAGCTCGACGGGACGGTCGTCCTCGGTGACCAGCGTGGCGGCACGCTCGGCTATCCGACCGCGAATCTCGCGACCGCGCCGGACCTGCTCGTCCCGGCCTACGGCATCTATGCCGGCGCCGCGCGGGGCCACCGAGCTGCCGTCTCGGTGGGCGTCAATCCCCACTACGGCGGCGGCGAGCGGCGGATCGAGCCGCACCTGCTGGATTTCGACGGCGACCTCTACGGTCAGCGGCTCGTCGTCGAGCTGTGGCTGCGGCTCCGCGACGAGCAGGCGTTCGAGTCGGAGCGAGAGCTCGTCGAACAGATCGCGCGCGACGTGGACGCGACCCGGGCGGCTGTGCCGCCGGTCTGAATCCGACCTGCGTTGTAACTCGTACTCCGTGCCACAAGCGGCTCGCAAGTTTCCGCAAAGAGCGGTGTCTTTTAGGCGTGGACGCAAGATCGGGAGACGAAGGTCCGCAGCTGACGCTCGTCGAGAGCGTGCGTTGTCTCGAGTGCGGCGTGATGTACGCGAAGCCGCTCGGCGGTGGCACCGTGCGGGAGAACCCCGGTTGCCCGGACTGCGGCTATGTGGGCTGGATGGCCACGTCGCCGCCCCCGCTCAGCGAAGAGTGGCTGCCGTACCGTTCCGCCGCGGGTCCGCAGCCGCACCAGTCCGGCTGACGGCGGTGACACCGCCGAAGTAGTGGTGCAGCGCCGGCCAGCGGCGCACCGTACGCCCGCGCTCCTCAAGGGCGCCGAGGCCCGCCTCGTCGACGCCGGGCTCGGCGTTCACGACGTCGGGCGACGGGTGGAAGCGCGGCCGGGCGATCGCGTCGTCCGGTGACAGGCCCTCGTCGAGGATGCCAGCGACAACGGTCAGCAGGGCCGTCCGCAGGCGCGTCCCGCCCGCGGCGCCGGCGGCGAGGACGAGCCCCTCGTCGTCGAGCGCGAGCGTCGGCGCCATCATGCTCTGCATCCGACCGCCCGGCTCGAGCCGCCCGCGGAGGAGGTCGGCCTCGCCGAGCATGCTGTTCAGGTGGAGGTCGAGGCCGGGCAGGAAGTCGCCCGAGCCGAGCCCGAGACTGCTCGTCAGGACGCACGCGCTGCCGTCAGCGTCGACCACCGTCAAGTTCGTCGTGTCGCCGTCGCCGGAGCTCGGCGCCTCGAGCACGTCGGCGAGTGCGAGCACGCGCTCGGTCCCGTCCAGGTGCGCGAGCTCAGGCAGCCGGGGCACCGTCTCCGGAATGCCCGACAACCCGGCGCGCGTCAGCAGCCGCACGTCGAGGTACGGAACCGACACGGGCTCGCTCCAGACCGGCTCGTAGGCGTCGAGATCCGCCCGTGTCACGAGCCCGCCGCGCTCGGCGCAGAGTGCGAGCAGGCGCGCGCCGATCGTCCCGGTATACGGCGACGCCGGGTCGTCCGCGAGCGCGGCGAGCGCCGTCGCCAAGCCCGGCTGCTCGAGGCGGTCGCCCGCGGCGAGCAGCTGTCCGCCCGGCGCGTAGATCTGCGCGCCCTCGTTCATCGTCATGACCGGTGCGAGCATCGCGAGGCATGCCGCGTGTGCGGGCGGAAACTCGACGCCCGACTCCGCGAGGCGCAGCGCAGGCTCGACGAGCCGCGCCCAAGGAAGAGCGCCGTGCGTCTCCCACAATGCAACGAGCCCGGCGGGCAGCCCCGGCACGCCGCACGAGGCGGGACCGACCGCGTAGTGCACGAGCTCTGCGCCGAACGGAACGTCCAGCTGCAGCAGTTCGGCGTCACGCGGCTCCGCGCCCAGGCCCGGTGCGGCGACGAAACAGTCGAGGTTCCGCGCGTGACCGGCGGCGGCGTCGAAGTAGATCGCGTGCGCACCTCCGAGCAGCCCGGTCATCACCGTCTCGGCAACGCACGACGCAAGCGATGCGGCGACGGCCGCGTCCGCAGCGGTCCCGCCCTGCTCGAGAATCTCGACTCCCGCAGCGGTTGTCGCGGGGTGTCCGGCGGCTACGCCTGCATTCATTACGGCCGGTAGTTTGCAGGTCATGGATGCAGCCGCGGAGCTGCCGCTCGTGCATGCGCGGGGACTCGTCAAGCGCTACGGCGATTTCGTCGCGGTCGACGGCATCGACTTCGACGTCCAGAAGGGCGAGGCGTTCGGCTTCCTCGGCCCGAACGGCGCCGGCAAGACGACGACGATGCGTATGGTCGGCTGTGTCTCGCCGCCGTCCGGCGGAACGCTGTCGATCCTCGGCCGCGATCCCGTGAAGGACGGAGCCGCCATCCGCGGGCGCCTCGGCGTCGTGCCACAGGCGGACACGCTCGACACCGAGCTGACGGTGCGCGAGAACATCGTCATCTACGGCCGCTACTTCGGGCTTGCGCGCAAAGAGCTCCGCGGCAGGGCCGACCAGCTCCTCGATTTCGTCCAGCTGTCCGACCGCGCCGACGCGCGCGTCGAGCCGCTCTCCGGCGGAATGAAGCGGCGGTTGACGATCGCCCGCTCGCTCGTCAACGACCCCGAGGTGCTGCTGCTCGACGAGCCGACGACAGGCCTCGACCCGCAGGCACGCCACACCGTGTGGGATCGACTCTTCCGCCTGAAACAACGCGGCGTGACGCTGATCCTGACGACGCACTACATGGACGAGGCCGAGCAGCTCTGCGACCGGCTCGTCGTGATGGACAAGGCGAAGATCGTCGCGGAAGGTTCGCCACGCGAGCTGATCGCGCGGTACTCGACGCGCGAGGTGGTCGAGCTTCGGTTCGCACTCGATCAGCAACCCGAAGAGCTCGCGGCGCGGATGGACGGGCTCGCGCGCAGGCTCGAGGCGCTGCCGGACCGTCTGCTGCTCTACACGGACGACGGCGACGCGACCGCGCAGCGCGTGCACGACCTCGGCCTGCACCCCGACAGCGTGCTCGTGCGCCGCTCGACCCTCGAGGACGTCTTCCTCCACCTGACCGGACGAAGGCTCGTCGACGAATGACGCAGGCACTCGCCCCGTCGCTTCGGGTCTACGAGTACTGGCTGATGCAGTACCGCCGCGTCTGGCGCGGCTCGATCGTGTCCAGCATCGTCAACCCGGTCTTCTACCTCGGGGCGCTCGGAATCGGGCTGGGGACGCTCGTCAACAAGTCCGGCGGCGCGCCGCTAGGCGTTCCGTACCTCGACTTCGTCGCGCCCGGAATGCTGGCGTCGGCAGCGATGCAGCTTGCGGCTTCGGAGGCGACCTGGCCGGTGATGGGCTCGTTCATCTGGACGCGGCAGTACTTCGCGATGATCACCGCTCCGCTCGGGGTGCGGGACGTCGTCTTCGGCCACCAGCTCTGGATGCTCGCGCGGCTCGCCGCCACGAGTGCGATCTACCTCGCGGTCATCGCAGCGTTCGGCGGCGTCAACTCGTTCTGGGGGATTCTCGCGCTGCCGGCCGCCGTGCTGGTCGGGTGGGCGTTCACGGCGCCGTTGGCGGCGTACGCCGCGACGCAGTACAAGCAGGGAGCCTTCGTTCCGGTCAACCGGTTCGTGATCCTGCCGATGTTTCTCTTCTCCGGGACGTTCTTTCCGGTCGCACGACTCCCGCTCCTACTCGAGTGGCTCGCTTACGCGACGCCGCTGTGGCACGGCGTCGACCTCTGCCGCCAGTTGACGCTCGGCGAGTTCGACGCCTCCCTCCTCGTGGTCCACCTCGTGTACCTGCCGGCGCTCGTCGTCGCGGGACTCGTCGTCGCGGAGAGGACGTACGGAAAGCGGTTGTTCTCATGAGCGACTACGCCTTCGCCGGCGCGCGCGGCTATCTGCTGTTCGAGCGCAACCTGATGGTCTACCGGCGCACGTGGATGATCATCTTCTCCGGCGTCTTCGAGCCTCTCTTCTATCTCTTCTCGATGGGCATCGGGCTTGGACACTTCGTCGGCAAGGTTCCCGGCCCGTCCGGCCAGCTCGTCAGCTACGCGAGCTACGTCGCGCCCGCGTTGCTTGCATCCGCAGCGATGAACGGCGCGATCTACGACTCCTCGAACGTCTTTTGGAAGATGAAGTACTCGAAGACCTACGACTCGATCCTGTCCACGCCCGTTGGGCCCGCCGACGTGACGACGGGAGAGACGGCGTGGGCGCTGTTCCGCGGCTTTCTCTATGCCGTCTCATTCCTCGTCGTTGCCGCGGTGCTCGGGTTGATCGAGTCGCCGTGGGCGGTGCTGGCATTGCCCGGCGCCGTGCTGATCGGCTTCGCGTTCGCGGGGATGGGCGTCGCCGCGGTCACGTACTTCCGGACCTGGCAGGACTTCGAGTTCCTGGGGCTCGTGCAGCTGCCGATGTTCCTGTTCTCGGCGACGTTCTTCCCGATCTCGACGTACCCGGCCGCGATCCAGTGGGTGGTGCGCTTCTCGCCGCTGTACCACGCGATTCGCCTGGAGCGGGCGTTCACGCTCGGCGTGATCGGCTGGGGACTTCCCGTCGACGCCGCCTATCTCGCCGTCCTGGGCGTCTTCGGCGTCTTCCTCGCCCAGCGGCGCGTCGGCAAGCTGCTTTTGAAGTAGCTACCCTGTCGCCGACGCAGCCGCGGCTTCCCGCCTGCTTCCGGCGGGTTGCTGGGACTGACGAGACAAAGGAGACAGATGAGCCTGACGAAGGAAGCCAAGCAAGAGATCGTGCGCCAGCACGGTTCGAGCGAGACCGACACGGGATCGACCAAGGTGCAGGTTGCGCTGCTCACGCAGCGGGTCAACGAGCTGACGGAGCACCTGCGGACGCATCCGAAGGATCACTATTCGCGGCGCGGGCTGCTCAAGCTCGTCGGCCGTCGTCGTCGGTTCCTGAACTATCTCCAGAAGCACGACCTGGAGGGGTATCGAGCACTGATCAAGGAACTGGGGCTGCGCAGGTAGTCCCGGACTAACGAGAGGGTGGAGATTCGAGCGAGCGCCGTCTGCGACGCTGACTCGAGTCCCCACTCTCGCTAAAGCAGAGTGGAGGAACAGACATATGGCGATTGCCACTGAGCGCCAGGCCCACGTCAGTGTGACGGTGGGCGGGCGCGAGATCACCTTCGAGACGGGCAAGCTCGCGAAGCAGGCCGACGGCGCAGTCGTCGTCCGGTCGGGCGACACGATGGTGCTTGCAACGGCGCAGGGCCGGATGGAGCCGCGCGAGGGCGCGGACTTCTTTCCGCTCACCGTCGACGTCGAGGAGCGGATGTACGCCGCAGGCAAGATCCCGGGCGGTTTCTTCAAGCGGGAAGGACGGCCGACCGAGCGCGCGATCCTGACTGCGCGCATGATCGACCGGCCGATCCGGCCGTTGTGGCCGAAGGGCTACAAGAACGAGACGCAGGTGATCTGTACGGTGCTGAGCGCCGACCTGATCACCGCGCACGACATCCTCTGCATCAACGGCGCCTCCGCGGCGCTGATGATCTCGCCGCTGCCGTTCATCGGCCCGGTCGGCGCGGTCCGCGTCGGGATCGTCGACGGCGAGCTCGTCGTCAACCCGACGCTCCAG
>JBJMJR010000006.1:0-7628 GCA_045806245.1 Gaiellaceae bacterium
CAGCGGCCGTCGCCTCGCGCGCAAGGATCCGCTCGGCCGCGCGGTCCCGTCACGTGTGATCAACGGGATGCTGCGCCGGTTCACCGGCGTCGCGATCTCGGACTTCGGGTGCGCGTTCAACGCATACCGCCGCAGTGCCGTCGTCCCGATGCTCGGCTCGATCGGGAAGCAGAAGTTCACGAAGGCGCTCGTGCTCTCGGGCGGCGCGAGCGTGATCGAGGTCGACGTCTCGCATGCTGCTCGCTCAGGCCCGTCGCGGTATTCACCGCTGCGGCTGACGCGGATGGCGCTGCACGTGCTGGCCGGCTTCTGGCCGCAGCCGATCCAGTGGATCGGCATCGCGCTCGGTGTTGTGTGCTCCCTGCTCGCGATCGCGCTCGGCGCGTACGGCATCGTCTACTGGATCGGCAAGTCGAACTTCCCGGGGCCGCTCTTCGGCGGCGTCGCCGTCCTTTTCGTGTTGGGGATCCAGGGCTTCATTCTGGCCCTCGTCGGCGAATACCTCGGCCGAATCCAGCGCGACGTCGAGGGCCGCCCGCTCTACCTTGTCGATCGCGAGCTGTAGCTCGCGATCGCTTTTTGGTACGCCGCTTCGCGGAAACGCGCCCGAGCAAAGCTCGGACGCTCTTTGCGGGTCGGCGCTGGGGAGTGGTCCGCGATCGTCGGCGCTTCGGCGTCGACGATCGCGTGAGTCCGGCCTCCGGTTAGAGCGCTCCGCTGCTCTAACCTCCGGCCCTAGGCGCGGTCGCGCATCGCGCGGTTAGTTCTGCGTCAGCTCGTGTGAGGCGGCGGCTTCGATGATGGCTTCCTTCAGTTGGTCGTGAAGGGCGCCTTTCCTTAGCAGAGCGACCGCGCCGGCTTCCTTCGCCTGCGCCTCGATCTGCGGCTCGTCGAGGCCGGTAACGAGGATCACGCTCGTCTCGGGGCTGCGCTTCCGCAGGCGCTTCGCGGTCTCGATGCCGTCCACCTCGGGCATGCGCACGTCGATCACCGCCACCTCGGCGCCGCCGTCGACCGCGAGGTCGATCGCCGTCGGGCCGTCGCTGGCCGTGCCGATCACCTCGAGCCGGTCATCGTGGCCGAGCAGCAGCGCCAGTGCGTCGACGAAGAGACGGTGATCGTCGACGATCACCACGCGTACCGGGCTTTGCTGGAAATCTCTGGCCAAAGGGGCCCCGCGAGTCTGAATAGTCGTTCCCGGCCTCGGTCTTTGTCCAAACACCGGGCTCGCAACGAGCAAACGCTGAGCGCTGTCGCTCAACGTTCTGATTGGCGACCGAAGACGCATGCCCGGCTAAGCCGGGCATGCTGAAGGTCGGCGCCGCGAGACGGCGCCTCGGTCCAAACACGTAACCTGCGGCGCAGCATGGCGAAACGCGTTCTCGTCACCGGTGGCGCGGGATTCATCCCGTCGAACTTCATCCACCACCTCCTGGCCAAGACACCGTACGAGGTCGTCTCGCTGGACGCTCTCACGTACGCGGGGAATCTCGACAACCTGAGCGGCGCGATGTCGCACGAGCGGCTCAGCTTCGTGCACGGTGATATCCGCGACGCCGAGCTCGTCCGCGACGTCGTCGCGGAGGTCGACGTCATCGTCAACGCGGCCGCCGAGTCTCACGTCGAGAAGTCGATCGACGAGGGCGCGCGCGAGTTCGTGACCACGAACGTCGAGGGCACGCAGATCCTGCTCGACGCGATTCGCGAGGCTCCGGTCGAGCGTTTCATCCTCTTCTCGTCGAGCGAGGTGTACGGCACCGCGGACTACGCGCCGATGGACGAAGAGCATCCGCTCAAGCCGCGCAGCCCGTACGCGGCGACGAAGGCGGGCGCCGACAGGCTCGCCTATGCGTATTACGTCACCTACGGGATCCCGGTGGTGATCGTGCGTCCGTTCAACAACTACGGGCCGCGCCAGCATCCGGAGAAGGTGATCCCGCGCTTCATCACCCAGGCGCTGCAGGGCGAGCAGCTGACCATTCACGGCGACGGGCACGCGAGCCGCGACTGGCTGTACGTCGACGACGACGCCGAGGCGATCGAGGCCGTGATCGAGGCACCGCTCGAGAACGTCGCGGGCGAGGTTCTCAACGTCGCGACGGGAATCGACATCTCTGTCAACGACATCGCGGATGCAGTGCTGGCTGCACTCGGGAAGCCGCCGTCGCTGCGCGCGCACGTCACGGAGCGACCCGGACAGGTCGACCGGCACATCGGGTCGACGGAGAAGATGGAGCGCCTGACCGGCTGGCGGGCGCGCACGTCGTTCGAGGAGGGCCTCGCGCGCACCATCGCGTGGTACCGCGAAAATGAGGCGTGGTGGCGGGGGATCCTCCAGAGCGAGACCAGGGAAAGCGTCTCCTCGTCCTAGGCGCCGGTCCGGCGCAGCTCGGGCTCCTCGCAACGGCGCGGGCCCGTGAGTTGCACGTGATCGCGCTGGACCGCGAGCCGTCGGCGCCGGGCTTCCGCTACGCGGACCGCCGCGCGATCGTCTCGACCGAGGACGAGTCGAGTATCGAGCGTCTCGCGAGTGCCGAGCGGATCGACGGGCTGATCGCTCCCGGCATCGACTGGCCGGTGGCGATCGCCGCGCGGGTCGCGGAGCGGCTCGCGCTGCCGCATCCGATCTCGCCGGAGACGGCGACGCTCTCGACGTCCAAGCTGCGACAGCGCGAGCGCTTCGCCGAAGCGGGTGTGCCGCAGCCGCGCTACCACGTGTGCTCGGGCGCCGGCGAGGCGGCGGACGCGGCGCGGGAGATCGGCTTTCCGTGCGTCGTCAAGGCGCCCGACCGCCAGGGACAGCGCGGACTGACGCTCGTCGGCTCGGCGGGCGAGGTTGAAGAGGCGGTGCGCATTGCGCTCGACGCCTCCCGCAGCGCGACGCTGCTGGTCGAGGAGCTCGTTCCGGGACGCGAGATCACCGTGAACGCGTTCTCCGTCGACGGCCACTTCTTCCCCCTGACGGTGACCGACCGGCTGACGGCCGCCCTGCCCGCGTTCGGCGTCGCGCTGACGCACGTCTGGCCGAGCGAGCTCGAGCCGACGCAGATCGGAGCCGCCGTCGAGGCCGCTTCGTCCGCTGCGCGGGCCGTCGGGATCGAGAACGGCCCGAGCTATACGCAGGTGCTGCTGGGGCCCGACGGGGCGCGTGTCGGAGAGCTCGCCGCACGGCTCGGCGGCGGACACGACGCCGAGCTTTGCCGCGTCGCGCTCGGCGTCGACCTGAACGGCGCTGCGCTCTCGGCAGCCCTCGGCGAGGACGTCCCGCCGGCGGCGCTCGCGCCGGTCGCGAAGGTCGGCGGCGCCTGCGTCCGCTTCCTCGTCGCGCCGCCGGGCGAGCTTCGCGAGGTCACCGGCGTGCAGGAGGCCTTCGCGCTCGAGGGCATCCGCGGCATCCGGATCTACCGCCGCCCGGGACACCGGTTCGGCGAGCTGCGGCGCGGCGCCGATCGCGCCGGCGCGGTTCTGGCCGTCGGCGACAGCCGCGAGCAGGCGCTCGAACGCGCCGCGCAGGCCGAGGCGATGATTCGGTTCGAGGTCGATGTCGAAGCTCTCGTCTAGACGCGAAACCATGCTCGGCTTCCAGCCGCCGGCGATCGGCGAGGAGGAGATCGCAGCCGTCAGCGAGACGCTCCGCTCCGGCTGGCTCACCACGGGCCCGAGCGCTGCGAAGCTCGAGCAGCGGATGCAGGAGTTCCTGGAGGCCGAGCACGTGCTCGCGCTCGCCTCCGGGACCGCGGCGCTCCATCTCTCGCTCGTCGCGCTGGGCGTCGGGGCCGGCGACGAGGTGATCACGACGCCGATCACGTGGCCCGCAACCGCGAACGTGATCGTGCACACCGGCGCGACGCCCGTTTTCGTCGACGTGCGCGAGGACGACCTGAACATCGACCCCGCCCTGGCCGCGCGGGCCGTCACCGAGCGGACGAAGGCGATTCTCCCGGTCGACCTCGCCGGTCAGCCGGCCGACCTCGATCCGCTGATCGAGCTCGGACTGCCCGTGATCGAGGACGCAGCGCATGCGGCCGAGAGCGTCTACCGCGGGCGCAAGGTCGGCTCGATCGTGGACGCGACCTGCTTCTCGCTCTACGCGACGAAGAACATCGCCGCCGGCGAAGGCGGCCTGATCGCCACGAACCGGCACGACGTCGCGCAGGCGGTGCAGGAGCTGCGCCAGATGCGCCGCGGCGACGGTTCCGTCTACGACATTCCGGTCCCCGGCTACAAGGCGAACCTGTCCGACGTCCTCGCTGCGATCGCGCTGTGCCAGCTCGACAAGGTCGACAAGCACCGTGAAATTCGGCAGCGGCAGTTCGCGCTGTACGACGACGCGCTCGCCGGCCTCGAAGGAATCACGCCGCTCGCGCGCGACGAGCGCGACGTGCATGCGTTGCACCTCTACATCGTCCGGGTCGACCCGCAGCAGGCGGGTGCGACGCGCGACGAGTATCAGCGCGCGCTGCGCGAGGAGAACATCGCGACGTCGATCCATTTCCTGCCGGTGCACAAGCTGACGTGGTACCGCGAGCGCCTGCGCGGCCAGGCGCCACTGCCGGTCGCGGAGCGCGCCGGCGACGAGATCCTCTCGCTGCCGCTGTCGCCGGCGCACTCGGACGACGACATCGCGGACGTGATCGCCGCGATCCACCGCGTGCACGAACGCTTCACGTCGTGAAGAGGCGTACGGCGATCAGGCTCGGCCTGACGCTGCTGATCACCGGTGTGTGTCTCGGCTACATCCTGTGGCAGCTCGACATCCACAAGACGGTCGACATCGTCGTGCACAGCAAGCTCGGCTGGTTCTTCGGCGCAGTCGCGATCATGATCGGCGGCGTGCCGCCGATGGCGTTCCGCTGGCAGCGGCTGCTGGCGGCGCGCGGCGTGCACGAGAGCTTCGCCTGGTGCAACCGCGCGTACTTCGTCTCGTACACCGCCGGGCAGGTGCTGCCGAGCGCGGTGGGCGGTGACGCGTCGCGCATCTTCGAGAGCTCGCGCCGCCATCCGGGACGGCTCGGCGAGATGAGCGCGATCGTCGTCCTCGAGCGCGCGCTCGGCGGCGTGGCGACGCTGACGCTCGCCGCCGTCGGCTTCGCGCTCGCCATCGGCAAGTACGACGTCGGTCCCTACCTCTGGGTCGAGGGCGTCTTCGTCCTCGGGACGATCGTGCTCGCGGTCCTCTTCTTCTCGCACCGCATGCGCGGCCTCCTGCGCCGCTTCGTCCCGCTCCTGCGACGCTTGAAGCTCGAGCGGCCGCTGCGCTCGTTCTACGAGGGCGTCCATGCCTTTCGCGGCCACGTGAAGCTGATGGTGTGGATCTTCCTGCTGACCCTCGTCGTGCAGGCCGTGCGCGTGCTCGCGATCTGGATGGGCGGCAAGGCGGTCGGCGTCGACCTCTCGCCGCGTCCCTACTACGTGATGGGCCCGCTGCTCTTCCTCGTGCTGCTCGTCCCGTTCACCGTCAACGGGATCGCGGTGCGCGAGGCGTTCTTTGTCAGCTTCCTCGGACAGCTCGGCGTCGACAAGGAGGCAGCAGTTGCGACCGGCTTCCTCTTCTTCGTCGTCACGGTCGGGCTGGCGTTGCCGGGCGCGGTCATCCTGGCGGTCGAAGGGCTGCGGCGAGACCGCCCTGAGGTAGCCTCCCGCGCGCCATGAAGGTTCTGATCACGGGTGGTGCAGGGTTCATCGGCTCTCATCTCGCCGACCGCCTGCTCGCCGAGGGTCACGAGCTCCGGGCGCTCGACAATCTCGACCGGCAGGTCCATCCAGGAGGCGACCGGCCCGGGTACCTCGACGCGGAAGTCGAGCTTCAGACCGGCGACGTGCGCGACCGCGACGCCGTCCGGCGCGCCTTCGACGGTGTCGACGCGGTCGTGCACTTTGCCGCCGCGGTCGGCGTCGGGCAGTCGATGTACGAGATCGAGCGCTACACGTCGATCAACGCGATCGGCGCGGCCGTGGTGCTCGAGGAGGCCGTCGAGCGGCGCGACACGCTCCGGAAGCTGCTCGTCGCGTCGTCGATGTCGATCTACGGCGAGGGGCAGTACCGCAACCCGCGCACGGGCGAATCCGGCCTGGCGCCGTGGCTGCGGCCCGAGCCGCAGCTGGCCGCGCGCGAGTGGGAGGTGTTCGGTGACGACGGCACGCCGCTCGAGCCGGAGCCGACGTCCGAGTCGAAGCCGCTGCGGCCCACGTCGATCTACGCGATCAACAAGCGCGACCACGAGGAGATGTTCCTCGCCGTCGGCGCTGCGTACGGCATCCCGGCCGTCGCACTGCGGTTCTTCAACGTCTACGGCGAGCGGCAGGCGCTGTCGAATCCCTACACCGGCGCAGCGGCGATCTTCTCGTCGCGCTTGCTGAACGATCGACCGCCGCTCGTCTTCGAGGACGGCAAGCAGACGCGCGACTTCATCGACGTGCGCGACATCGCGCGCTGCTGTGCGCTCGCGCTGACGCACGACGGCGCGGACGGACGCACGCTGAACGTCGGCACCGGCGTGCCGACGTCGATCGCCGCGGTCGCGGAGACGATCGCGCGCGGCCTGGGCAAGGAGATCGAGCCGGAGCTGGTGGGGAAGTATCGGGCGGGGGATATTCGCCACTGCTACGCCGACACGACCCTGGCGCAGCAACTGCTCGGCTTTCGCGCCGAGATCGCGTTCGAGGCGGGCATGCGGGACCTGCTCGAGTGGCTCGAGGGCCAGGAAGCCGAGGACTCGGTGGACGCGGCGCGCGAGGCGCTCGTTGCGCGCGGCCTCGCCCGTTGACCGACCTTTCGGTCTCGATCGTCAACACGAACAGCCGCGCGCTGCTCCTCGCGTGCCTGGAGACGCTCGCCGGCACAGCGGCTGAGATCGTCGTCCTCGACAACGCCTCCGAGGACGGCTCAGCCGACGCCGTGCGCGAGCGTTTCCCGGAGGTGCGCGTGCTCGCGCAACGGCACCGGGCCGGCTTCGGCGCCAACCACAACACCGTCATCCGGGAGACGAACGGCCGCTACGTCTACGTCCTCAACGAGGACACGACCGCGGACGACTGGGCGTTCGCGCGCATCGTCGAGTATCTCGACGCGCACCCGCGCGTCGCTGCGCTCGGTCCGCGCCTCGTGTACCCGGACGGACGTCTGCAGGACTCGGCCTGGCGCTTTCCGACGCCGCTCGTGTCCACGCTCGGGCTCCTGACCGTCGGCAAGCTCGGGGTGAAGCAGTCGCGCGGCGAGCGGCCGCATGCAGTCGACTGGGTGATGGGCGCGGCGCTCGTCCTGCGGCGCGACGCGCTCGACGAAGTCGGCCTCTTCGACGAAGACTTCTTTCTCTACTCGGAGGAGGTCGACCTGCAGTTCCGTCTCCGCCAGGCCGGTTGGGAGGTGCACTACTTCCCCGACGCGACGGTCGTGCACCACGAGTCCCAGTTCAGCGCCGAGATACCGGAGCGCCGCATCAACGAGATGTGGCGCAGCCGCCACCGTTACTGGCGCAAGCACCACGGGAGCTTCGGCGCGCGCGTCGCGGCGCTCGCGACGGGTGGGCAGTACGCGGTGCGCGCCGCCGCCGCGCCGCTCGCGCGCCGGAGCCGCCGCCGGATGCTCTTGCACGCTCGCGACTCGTGGCGTGTGCGCGGCCCCGGAC
>JBJMJR010000007.1:0-19580 GCA_045806245.1 Gaiellaceae bacterium
CAGCTCGACAAGATCAAGGAGCTCGTGGTCTCCGGCGAGGAGGAGGGCGCGGAGATCTACCAACCCCCGTGTCGGCTCCCCGAGAAGGGCTACTGGTTCGCGCCTACTGTCTTCACGAACGTCGCGCAGAGCTACCGGATCGCGCAGGAGGAGATCTTCGGCCCCGTGCTCTCGATCCTCACGTTCCGCACGCCGGAGGAGGCGGTCGAGAAGGCGAACAACACGCCCTACGGCCTCAGCGCCGGTGTCTGGACGGAGAAGGGCTCGCGCATCCTCTGGATGGCGGAACGCCTGCGCGCCGGCGTCGTCTGGGCGAACACCTTCAACCGCTTCGACCCGAGCTCGCCGTTCGGCGGCTACAAGGAGTCCGGCTTCGGCCGCGAGGGCGGTCGGCACGGGCTCGAGCCGTACCTCGCGCTCGACGGCGCGGAGACGTTCGGCGGATGACGCGCCTGCCCGTCAAGAAGACGTACAAGCTGTTCATCGGCGGCGCTTTCCCGCGCTCCGAGTCCGGCCGCACGTACGAGGCCGAGGGACAGAACGTCGCGCGTGCGTCGCGCAAGGACGCCCGCGACGCGGTCCGCGCCGCGCGCGGAGCGCTGCCGAAGTGGTCGGGCATGACCGCGTACAACCGTGGCCAGGTGCTCTACCGCATCGCCGAGATGATCGAGGCGCGCACGGCCGAGTTCGCCGAGCTCTGCAGCGGCCGTCCCGAGGTGGAGCGCACCGTGGATCGCATCGTCTGGTACGCCGGCTGGGCGGACAAGCTCGCCCAGGTGCTCGGCTCGTCGAATCCGGTGGCCGGGCCCTACTTCAACTTCACCGTGCCGGAGCCGACCGGAGTCGTCGCCGTGATCGCGCCGGACGAGCCGCCGCTGCTCGGGCTGGTGTCGCGGGTCGTGCCTGCGCTGACCGGCGGGAACGCCGTCGTCGCCGTTGCGTCCGAGAACCGGCCGCTCGCGGCGATCGAGTTCGCCGAGGCGCTGGCGACGTCGGACGTCCCCGGCGGCGTCGTCAACCTGTTGACGGGCCGCCGCGCCGAGCTCGCGCCGTGGCTCGCCTCCCACATGGACGTGAACGCCCTCGACCTCACCGGCGCCGACGGCGACTCGCCCGAGCTCGAGCGCGCCGCCGCCGACAACGTGAAACGGGTCGTCCACGGCCGCCCAGACACCCAGAGCCCGTGGGACATCGCGGCGTTCCTCGAGCTGAAGACCGTCTGGCATCCCGTCGGGCAGTAAGACTTCGTCGCGTGAGATTCAGCCAGGCCATCTCCGAGGGGGACGGGATCTCGCTCATCGTCGAGGTCGCGGACGCCGACGCCGCGCACGCCGCTGCCGCCGACGGCGCTGAGGCCGTGATCGTGCGCACGGCTTTGCGAGCCGACGTCGACCTGCCGGTCCTCTGGCGAGGGTCGCCGCACGCAGCTGACGCGGCTGCCGCCGGTGCGGACGCGTGGGTCGTCTCGGTCGCCACCGCCGCCGACGGCGGCGAGAGCCACGAGCTCGACCGCGTCGTCGAAGTGAGCAACGCCGAGGAGCTCGAGCTCGCGCTCGAGCAGTTCGATCCGGAGATCGTCCTCTTCTCCGTCCCCGTCGACGACGACGATGCGGACGCCGTGCAGCTCGCGCTCGACCTGTTGGCCGACCTGCCCGCAGGGAAGCTGGCGATCGCCGAGGTGCCGGTCGCGGGTCGCGGCCACGTCGACGAGCTCGAGCGGGCGGGAGTCGATGGAGTCATCGTCGGCGACGCCGTCCCCACAGCCTGAGCCGCGCCTGAGGCGAGCCGCCGACCGCTGGGCGGCTACTCGCTGGGGCGGAGCGGGAACGGCACTGGCCGCGATCCTCGCCGGCGCCGCCGTGCTGCGTTCGATCGGGATCCAGTACGGCCTGCCGTTCGGGAACCTGCTGAACCCCGACGAGCAGTCGATCGTGCCGCGGGCGTGGAAGCTGGTGCACGGCGGCGGCGGCGATCCACATTGGTTCGACTACCCGACGCTGCTGATGTACGTGAACGCGCCGTTCCAGGCGTGGCAGAGCCAGCCCTCGTTCCTGACGGCGCGCATCGTCGCGGTCGTGCTGTCGCTCGGTGCGATTGCGGCGGCCTGGTGGCTCGGCCGGCGCGCGTACGGAACCGGCGTCGTGGCGGCGGCGATCGTGGCCGTGTGCACGATCGAGGTCGCGTACTCGCGCGCCGCCGTCACCGATGTGCCGCTGACGTTGGCAGTCGGCGTGGCGCTGGCCTTGATGGTGTCCGGGCGGCTCGAGCTCGCCGGGATCGCGGTCGGGCTCGCCACGGGGTTCAAGTACCCGGGCGTGTTCCTGCTCGTCCCGCTCGTCGTCGCGGGGTGGGAACGGTGGCGCCGGCTCGCCCTCGGCGTGCTCCTGGCGATCGTCGCCTTCTTCGCGTCGAGCCCGTTCGTGCTCGTGCACCGCAGTCAGGCCTGGCACGAGGCACGGCACGTGCAGCAACTCGCGCGCGAAGGGTGGCTCGGCTTCGAGCACGATCACATCGCGCCTGTCGCGTTCACGGTGCGGCTGTGGGACGGGCTGGGACCGGTCCTCGTCATCTGCGTGCTCGGCCTGGTCGTCGCGTTCGCGCGGCGCAGCCGCGTCGACCTGATCCTCGGCTCGTTCGTCGTCGTCTACTTCCTCGACCTCCTGACGCTGCGCGCGCACTTCGGCCGCTACGTGCTCCCGATGGTGCCGCCGCTCGGCGCGCTCGCCGGCCGGTTCCGCTCTCTGGCGCCGGTCACGCTCCTGCTGCTCGTCGTGCCCCTCACGTGGTCGATTCGCGACACGAAGCGGTTGACGCGCACCGACACGCGCATCGTCGCGGATCGCTGGATCGTCTCGCACCTCGCCGCGCGGACGCACGTCGCCGCAGACCCGTCGACGCCGCGCTTCCCGACGCTCGACGTTCTGCACCTCCAGCTGCCCGGGCCGAAGCGGATGTTCGACCCGAACCGGAACGTCGCCCGCCTCAGGCGCGAGGGCATCCGCTACGTGATCGTCACCGGCGCCGTCACCGACCGGGTGCTGGCCGCGCGAACGAGCTATCCGCGCGAGTCGGCGTTCTACGACGCGCTCCGCGCACGGACAAGGCGCGTCTACCACGTGGAGCCGCGCGACGGCCGCTGGGGTCCCTGGGTGTCGATTTACCGGCTATAACGTTGCGGTGACACGGGTCGCGGCCCTGATCGTGGTGACGCTTGCACTGGCCGGCTGCGGCGCGAGCGACTCCGTCAACGCCTCGGCGCAGGTGCGCTGCCCGGCGAAGGCGCTGGCGGGTTGGCAGCACCTCGCGAACCACATCCATGCACCGGTCTTCTGCCCGTCGTGGATCCCGGACCCGCTCGACGGCGTGATCGGCAGCCAGTGGAACAACATCCACGAGGTCAGCCGCGACCGCAGCTACCTCGAGAGCTGGGTCTGGCAGGAGACGGGGCCGGGCGCCGCAGGCGGCGAGAAGCACGTGAACCTTCGCGGCTATCCGGGGCGTACTCGTATACCGAAATGCGTGGACGCCGACTCGAAGCAGCGAACGCTGATTCCGTGCTTCAGCGATCCCGCCGGCACTGTGCGCGCCGGCGGCCTGAGCGCGACCGTCTTCAACGTGAACCAGGACGCCGACCAGTGGCACATCCTGTACGCGTGGCGCTACGGCGGCTCGCTGTACACCGTGAGCGAGCACGTGGCGCCGCCGTTCGGGTACCGCAAGGTGCGGCAGAACCTCGATCGCATGCTGCGGAACCTCGTCGTCGTCCGCCCGGCTCAGCAGTAGCGTGCGGCTGACGCGACGACAGCTGCTCGCCGGCGCCGCGGCGAGCGCACTGACCGCGGGCGGGATCTACGAGCTCGTCGACCAGCTCGGCGGCGAGACGCCGAAGCGCGGCGCTGCTCTTGCGCTCGACCGTCCTGACGAACAGCACCTCCTCGACTCGGTGTCTGTCGTCCTCGACAACAACGTGGAGGTCGTGGTGCCCCCGCGGCACCATCAGCTCGTGACGGCGAACGTGCGCGCCGGAGGAGATCTGCGCAGGGCACAGCGCGAGCTGTCGGACGTCTTGGGCGAGCTCGACCGGCGCTACGACCAGACGCCGGCCGGGCTCGGAGTCACGCTTGCGTGGGGGTTGCCGTACTTCGAGCGGCATGTCCCCGAGGCGTGGCGTGCACATGCTCCGCTCGACCGCCGCGCGCGCAAGGCGGCGCTGCTGCCGGCCGTGCGCTTCCCGAGCGATCCGCACGAGACGGTCCTCGAGGACAACGAGGTGGCGGTGTTGCTGCGCAGCGACTCTCGTGACCACCTCGCCGACGCAGCCGGAAAACTCTTCGGCGACCTGTCGCTGTTCGACGTGACGAGCATCCGCCGCGGCTTTGTCGGCGGCGGGCTGCCGAAGAAGATGTCGATGGCCGCGGGCGTTCCCGGCGCAGACCTCGTGCCCGAGTCGGCGCAGCTCTTCCTCGGCTTCACGTCGACGCAGAAGGACGCGCTCGGGCCGCGGCTGATCGCGAACCACGAGACGCTCGGCTTCGTCGACCTCGGGCCGAAGCACTACTTCCGCCAGGGAACGCAGATGCACCTCTCGCACCTGTTCGAGGATCTCGAGGCCTGGTATCTCAACTTCGACTTCGACGAACGCGTCGCGACGGCTTTCAGGCCCGGCCAGCCGGACGTCCGGGAGGGCACGCTCACCGTCCCGCAACCGCTGAAGCGGGCCGACTCGACGCGAACGGTCAAGCGGGAGTTCGCGACGCAGGGCCGCATCGGCCACAGCTCGTCCCTTCAACCCTCCACGCGACTGCAGCACGACTACGTCGCGGAGGACGGGACGGTGTACAAGAAAGGCACGGCCATCCCGCAGCGGGCCGACTTCAACACGCTGGACAATCCGTTCGACTGGAGCTCGCGGCGCGGTGTCGACGGGATGCAAGCAGGCCCGCGCGCAGGCCTGCACTTCGTCGTCTTCAACCCGTCGAGCGACGACTTCCACCGCAACCGCATGGCGATGGACGGCGTGCTGCCCGACGGAACGCGGCTGCCGCTGACGGCTCGTGCGCGCCAGCAGGGGTTCAACTCGATCCTGCGCACGACGCACAGACAGAACTTCCTCGTCCCGCCGCGCCGGCACCGCTCGTTTCCGTTAGCCGAGCTCTAGGCGGCGGCAGGGCGCCTTGTACGGGCGTGGCCGAACCTCCAGGGTCTGACCCTGGTTGTGACGAAACCGTGACTCTTGCTCCACAGGCGGTCGAGCGGGAATTCAGCCGAAGAAGGCCTTGGCCACGGCGAACCAGTCTTCCGGGACGGTCTTCAACTCGGCGGTTGCGTCCTTGAGTGGCACGTCGACGATGCGGTCGCCGTGGAGCGCGGCCATGCGGCCGAACTTTCTCTCCTCGACCAGGTCGGCCGCCTTCAACCCGTAGCGCGTCGCCAGAACGCGGTCTCGTGCGGTCGGCGTGCCGCCGCGCTGCACGTGTCCGAGGACGGTCACGCGCGTCTCGTAGCCGGTGCGCCGCTCGATCTCCTGGGCGAGCGCCGCGCCGACGCCGCGCTCCGACAGCCGCACGTGCCCGAACTCGTCGACGTCGTCGCCGTCCTCGGCGCCCTCGAGCTCGTAGCCCTCCGACACGACGACGATGGAGAAATCCTTGCCGCGCTCGTGCCGGCGGCGGATGTCGTCGCACGCCTCGTCGATCGAGATCGGCTGCTCGGGAATGAGGATCACGTCGGCGCCGCCCGCGATGCCGCTCATCACGGCGATCCACCCCGTGTGGCGCCCCATCACCTCGACGACCATGACGCGGTTGTGCGACTCAGCGGTCGTATGCAGGCGGTCGATTGCCTCGGTCGCGACGGCAACGGCGGTGTCGAAGCCGAACGTGTAGTCCGTTGCGGAGAGGTCGTTGTCGATCGTCTTCGGCACGCCGACGACCGGCAAGCCATGCTCTTCGTAGAGGCGTGCTGCGACGCCGAGCGTGTCCTCGCCGCCGATCGCGACGAGCGCGTCGAGCTCGGCGTTGCGGAACGTGTCGAGAACCTTCTCGACGCCGCCCTCGAGCTTGAAGGGATTCGTGCGTGTCGTGCCGATGATCGTCCCGCCGCGCGGGAGCAGTCCGGAGATCTCACGCGGCCCGAGCGGCTCGAACAGGCCGTCCACCAACCCCTTCCAGCCGTCGCGCACGCCGACGACCTCGCCGCTGCGCGTCATGACGCGCCGCCCCGCCGCGCGGATGACCGCATTCAGGCCGGGACAGTCGCCACCCCCGGTGAGCACGCCGACACGCATGCCGCGATGCTAAAGGCGCTTCGGCGGCAGCGTGCGTGCGAACCCGACGCCGCGGTCGACCCACTCGGCGAGCTGCTTCTTCGTCTGCACGGCGGCGGCTTCGACGGTGAGCCACCCGGTCATCGAGCGGCCGCCCATCTCCATCAGCGCAACGCCGCTCTTGCGCACCAGCGCGTCCGATTCGTCCGGGTCGACACGGACGAGCAGGCCACCCTTGCCGCTCGCTGCGACGGCCATGTTGCCGTGCACGAGAAAGGCGAGCCCACCGAACATCTTCTTCTCGGTGACGCCGCGCTCGCCGGCCAACAGCTCCCGGATACGCGCGGCCAGTGCGTCGTCGTACGCCATCGGTTCCGAAGGTACTCCAGTAACGTCGGGCTCGTGCGTGTTCTTGTGCTTGGCGGGACGAGGTTTCTGGGCCGCGCGATCGTCGAGACGGCGCTCGCCCGAGGCCACGAGGTCACGCTCTTCAACCGCGGCCGGACGAACCCCGAGCTGTTTCCCACCGCCGAGAAGCTGCGCGGCGATCGCTCGGACGACCTGGCCGCGCTCGACGGCAGAGCGTGGGACGCGGCGATCGACGTCGCCGCGTATTTCCCGCGCGAGGTCGAGCCGGCGGTCCAACGACTGGCCGAGGTCGGGCAGTACGTGTTCGTGTCGAGCGTCTCCGTGTACGCGGATCAGAGCGTTCCGCCCGCGGAGGACGCCGAGCTCGAGGTGCTGACGGACCCCGACGACCCGAGCGACGAGTCCTACGGCGCTCGCAAGGCTGCCTGCGAGGCAATCGTCCGGCGAGCGTTCGACGAGCGCGCGACGATCGTCCGCCCGGGGTTGATCGTGGGGCCACACGACTTCACCGACCGCTTCTCGTACTGGCCGAAGCGAATCGCCGCCGGCGGGCGCGTCCTCGCGCCTGGCGACCCGGCCGACCCCGTGCAGTTCATCGACGTCCGCGATCTCGGTGAGTTCATCGTCGAGCTCGTCGAGACCCGGCGTGGCGGGACGTTCAACGCAACCGGACCAACGATGGAATTAGGCGACCTCCTCGACGCTTGCATCGAGGTGACCCGCAGCGACGCGGAGCTCGTCTGGGTGCCGACATCAGCGCTGCTCGCCGCCGGTCTCGACCCGTGGATGGGGGTCCCGATGTGGATCGCGGCACCGGGCTGGGAGGCGGCGAACCGCGTGCCGATCGACCGCGCGCTGGAAGCAGGGCTGACGTTCCGTCCGCTCGCCGACACGATCGCGGCGGCGCTGGTGGACGAGACGCCGCCGAAGCTCGTGACCGCGCTGCCGCCGGAGCGGGAACGCGAGCTCCTCGGGAGCCTGGCTCAGAGCTGACGAGTGCCGAAGGAGGGACTCGAACCCTCACGAGGTTGCCCCCACCGGATTTTGAGTCCGGCGCGTCTACCAGTTCCGCCACTTCGGCGCAGAGCCACTGTAGCGGCGGTTAGCGCTTGCATTAGCGGCTGGAATGCATCGATACTTGCGCCCTCGCGGCGCCTGCCCAGGGCGTGCGGCGTCACACCGGTATGGGCGATCGAGGAGGAAGAGTGAGCAGAAAGCCAATGCTGGCAGCGCTGATCGGCCTCACCGCCGTGCTGGCGCTCCTCGCCGCGGGGTGCGGCGGTGGAGGCAGCAGTAGCAGCGGTGGGAACGCGCAGGCACTGCCGGCCTCGTCATGTTCGGACATCTACTACGAGGGCGACGGTAGTCCGGACTACGTCATCGCGTCGGATCTGCCGCTGCAGGGCTCCGGCCGTGCACAGACCGTGCAGATGACGGAAGCGATCAAGTTCATCCTCAAGCAGCACAACTTCAAGGCCGGTAAGTACAAGATCGGCTTCCAGTCGTGCGATGACGCGACCGCGCAGGAAGGTGCGTGGGCGTCGGAGAAGTGCTCCGCGAACGCACAGGCGTACGCGCAGAACAAGAGCCTGATCGGCGTGATCGGCACCTTCAACTCCGGCTGCGCAGAGATCATCGTCCCCGTGCTCAACCGCGCACCCGACGGTCCGGTCGGCATGATCAGCCCCGCGAACACCTATGTCGGCCTGACGCACAGCGGCCCGGGCACAGCGGCGGGCGAGCCGAACAAGTACTACCCGTCCGGCAAGCGGAACTACATCCGCATCGTTGCGGCTGACGACTTCCAGGGAGCAGCTGACGCGCTGAACACGCAGCAGCTCGGCCTGAAGAACGTCTACATCCTCAACGACAAGCAGGCGTATGGCCTGGGCGTCGCCACCGACTACAAGAACTCGCTGACGAAGCTTGGCATCAAGGTCGCCGGCTTCTCCGCGTGGAACTCGAAGGCGTCGTCGTATACGGGTCTTGCCACGCAGATCAAGCAGTCGGGGGCCGACTCCGTGTTCATCGGCGGCCTCATCTGCGAGAACGGCGGCAAGCTGGTCAAGGACCTCGTCTCCGTCCTCGGTAAGAACGTGACGCTGATGGCGCCGGACGGCTTCACGCCGATCTCTGCCGTCGTCAGCGGTGCGGGCAACGTCTCGGAAGGGATGTACATCAGCGTCGCGGGCGAGCCGAACGAGAAGCTCGGCGCGAAGGGCAAGGCGTTCGTCAAGGACTTTGGCGCGACGCAGTCGGGTAATCAGGTCGACCCGTACGCGGCGTACGCGGCGCAGTCGGCAGAGGTGCTGCTCAAGGCGATCCAGGACAGCGACGGAACACGCGCAGCCGTGGCCAACAACCTGCTCCACACGAAGGTCACCGACGGCATCCTGGGCTCGTTCACGATCGACGCGAACGGCGACACGAACTCGAACCCCGTCACGGTCTACCAGATCAAGGGCGGGAAGCAGACGACCTACAAGACGATCACGCCGCCGCAAGACCTGGTGAAGGGGGCGTAGGAACGACAACCACGTGGAGGAGGGCCGAACGCCCTCCTCCACGGTTTTCTTCACGTGGCCACCGACGCGCGACGAGAGAGCATCTCCTGGATCGGGGGGATCCGGCGCGCCGGCCTCGCGCCAGCGGTCGGAACGACGCTCGTCGTCCTGCTGCTGCTGTGGCTGAGCGTCAATCTCGCCAAGACGCCGTCCGACTTCGCGAGCGTCGCGCTCGAGGGGCTGACCCTCGGGCTCGTCTACGGCCTGATCGCGCTCGGGTACTCGCTCGTCTACGGGATCCTCGAGCTGATCAACTTCGCGCACGGCGACGTGTTCATGCTCGGAAGCTGGGTCTCGTTTGCGTTCGCCGCGCACCGTCTCGGGCTCGACGCCAACAGCTCGGGCTTCAAGGTGGTCTGGGGGCTCGCCCTGACGTTGCTCGTCGCCATGGCGTTTTGCGGGCTGCTCAACGTGACGATCGAGCGGCTGGCATATCGGCCGCTCCGCAATGCGCCCCGCCTGGCGCCGTTGATCACCGCGATCGGGATGTCCTTCATCCTGCAGGACGTCGGGCTGAACCGGCTCGGGCCGGCGCCGGTATCGGTGCCGAACATCCTTCCCACCGGCGCCGTCTTCTCGATCGGGGGCAACGAGTACCGCTGGTCGAGCCTGATCGTCGCCCTGACGACCTTTCCGATCCTCTTCACGCTCATCTGGCTCGTGCAGCGCACCCGTCAGGGGAAAGCGATGCGGGCGACCGCTCAGGACCAGGAAGCGGCGGCGATGATGGGCATCAACGTCAACCGCACGATCTCGTTCACGTTTCTGATCGCAGGCGCGCTGGCCGGCGTCGCGGGACTCCTCTACGCGCTCTACTCGACGAACATCCGCTACGACCAGGGGTTCCAGCTCGGGCTGATCGCGTTCACCGCGGCCGTGCTCGGCGGGATCGGCAATCTGCCCGGCGCCGTCCTCGGCGCGATCCTGATCGGGCTGATCCAGCAGTTCAACGAAGGTCTCTCCTGGCACGCCCCGAGCTCGCAATGGACGCAGTCGATCGTGTTCGCGATCCTGATCCTGATCCTCGTCTTCCGTCCCGAGGGGCTGCTCGGCGAAAGGACGCCTGAAGGTGGCTGACCAGCTTCCGGAGTACAGGCGTCCCTGGTACCACCGCTGGGCCGGGTTGCTCGGCGAGCCGCGACGCCGCTGGCGGGCGCTCGACGCGAAGCAGCGGCGCCAGGCGAACGTCGTTCTGAAGGTGCTCCTCGTGCTCGCCGTGTTCTACATCTCCTGGCCGCTCGCCCTGCTCGTGATCGTGCTGCTCGGAGCGAACTACATCGACCCATACGTGCCGAAGCGCGCTGCTCCGCTTCGGCGCGCGCTCATCCCGACGATCATCCTGATCGTCGCGATCACCTATCCGTTCTACAACGCGAACCTCAGCGACATGCGCCTCTTCGGCGCTTATCCCGACGTAAACACGGCCGTGATCATGGGCGTCTACGTGATCATGGCGATCGGCCTCAACATCGTCGTCGGCTACGCGGGGCTGCTCGATCTCGGCTACGTCGCGTTCTACGCGATGGGCGCCTACACGTGTGCCTGGTTCGCCTCCGTGCAGTTCGCGAAGCACAGCATCCACTTCGGCGCGAGCGGTGTCGCCTCGACCACGCCGGGCATCCACATCAGCATCTGGCTGCTCGTTGTGCTCGCCGGGATCCTGACCGCATTCATCGGGATCATCATCGGCCTGCCGACGCTGCGGCTGCGCGGCGACTACCTTGCGATCGTCACGCTCGGCTTCGGCGAGATCCTGCCGCAGGTCGCGAACAACGGCGACAATCTCGGCGGCTTCAACCTGACCAACGGGCCGAACGGGATCACACCGATCGACGCGCCGGGGATTTTCGGCACGAACTTCCAGACCGGGTCGGGCACGTTCTTCACCGGCCCGCGCCTCTACTTCTGGTGCGTCCTGATCCTGGTGATGATCACCGTGTTCTGCAGCCTGCGGCTCCGCGACTCGCGCCTCGGCCGCGCGTGGATTGCGATCCGCGAGGACGAGACGGCGGCGGCTGCGATGGGGATCCCGCTGATGCGCACGAAGACGTGGGCGTACGCAACGGGTGCGTTCTTCGGCGGCGTCGCAGGCGCGTACTTCGCGTCGTTCAAGAGCTCGACGTTTCCGAACGACTTCAACTTCAACATCTCCGCCTTCATCCTGTCGATGGTCATCCTCGGCGGCATGGGCAACGTCTGGGGCGTGATCTTCGGTGCAGCGTTCCTGGCGTACCTGAACCAGGAGGGCCTTGCGAACATCGGCCACCAGCTGAACCAGACGTTCGGGACGCACCTCGAGGTGCCGCTGTACCAATTCGGGATCTACGGCGCGATCATCGTGCTCGTCATGCTGATCAGGCCGGAAGGGCTGATCCCTAGTGCGAGACGCCGGGCGGAGTTCCACGAAGGCGTTCACGACACGCCGCTCTACGACACGCAGCATGAGTAGCCCGAACGGCAACCTCGTCGAGGCTCACGGGCTGCGCAAGGAGTTCGGCGGGCTCGTGGCGACCGACAACGTCGACTTCACGATCCCGCGCGGCACGGTCGTGTCGCTGATCGGCCCGAACGGCGCCGGCAAGACGACGTTCTTCAACATGCTCACGGGCGTGTACAAGCCCACCGCCGGCCAGATCGTCTTCGACGGCGAGGACGTGACCGGTATGCCGCCGCACGCGATCACCGAGCGCGGCATCGGCAGGACGTTCCAGAACATCCGCCTCTTCCAGAACATGACGTCGCTCGAGAACGTGCTCGTCGGCATGCACGCCCGCCTGAAAGGCGGGCTGCTCGGCTCGATCGTGCGCACGCCGCGCATCCGTCGCGAGGAGCAGGGCGCCCGGGAGCGCGGCAGCGAGCTGCTCCGGTTTTGCGGCCTGCGGAACAAGGACGACGAGATCTCGCGCAACCTCTCGTACGGCGACCAGCGGCGCCTCGAGGTGGCCCGCGCATTGGCGACCGGACCGAAGCTGTTGTTGCTGGACGAGCCGACCGCCGGGATGAACCCGCAGGAGACTGCGGAGTTCACCGACTTCGTGCAGGTCCTCCGCACCGAGCGCGGACTGACGGTGCTGATGATCGAGCACGACATGCGCGTCGTGATGAACATCTCCGACCGGGTCACGGTGCTCGACTACGGCGCGAAGATCGCCGAGGGCTCGCCCGGCGAAGTCCAGAAGGACCCGCGCGTGATCGAGGCGTACCTCGGCAAGCAGGCACTCGAGACGCAGGCCGAGTGAGCGCGCAGCCGCAGCAAATCCTCGAGCTCGAGGACGTTCACACCTACTACGGGTCGATCCAGGCGCTGAAAGGGATCTCCCTGACCGTCGACCAGGGCGAGATCGTCACGCTGATCGGGGCGAACGGCGCCGGCAAGTCGACGACGCTTCGGTCGATCAACGGGCTCAACAGCCCGCGCCGCGGCCGCATCCGCTTCCAGGGGCGCGACATCACCCACGCGTCGGCGCATCACATCGTCGAGCAGGGGATCTCGCAATCGCCGGAGGGGCGGCGGCTGTTTCCGCGCATGAGCGTGCTCGAGAACCTCGAGATGGGAACGTTCCGGCGCGCCGATCGCGCGAACCGCAAGGCGATGGGCGAGGACCTCGACCGCGTCTACGAGCTGTTTCCGCGGCTGTCCGAACGCAAGCACCAGAAGGCGGGGACCCTGTCCGGCGGCGAGCAGCAAATGGTCGCGATCGGGCGGGCGTTGATGGCGCGGCCGAAGCTGTTGCTGCTCGACGAGCCGTCGATGGGGCTCGCGCCGATCTTCGTCGAGCGGATCTTCGAGATCATCCGCGAGATCAACTCGCAGGGCACGCCGATACTCCTCGTCGAGCAGAACGCGCTGATGGCACTCGACGTCGCCAACCGCGGCTACGTCCTCGAGACCGGGAAGATCGCGCTTGCGGACGACGCCAAGAAGCTGAAACAGAATGATGATGTGAAGCGCACGTATCTCGGCGCGTCGTAGCCGCTTCGCGGTCGGCGCGCACGGGCGACCGGTGCCAGGCACCGGACAGGTCCGAGGGACAGTCCCTAGGACCTGACCCGAAGTGGGAAGTAGGGCGGGCCGAGGAGGAAGGCGACGCGCGGCGGGCGGTCGGACCAGCCGCGCACCATCGTCAGCGCGGCGCCGAGGCCGTGCGTCGGGACGAAGCCGAGCTGGCGCGCCGCCGCGTGGTCGCGGCAGCCGGCGATCAGAACGTTGCCGAGACGGCCGACCGCCGGCCGGCAGCCGTCCCAGTCGTAGAACGGCAGCAAGGGATGGCACGTGCGTCCGCTGCGGTACGCCTGCAACGCGCGCGCGTCGGTCGCGGCGCGCCGCTCGGCCTCTCCGAGCGACGACGCATCCGGCCGGCCCGAGGTACGCGTGGCCGCGAAGAACGCACGGTACGGCTGCTGCGTCGGGTGGCTGAAGTGGCGGTGAAAGCGGTGCATCAGGATGGCCGTGCCGCCTTCCGCGACCGGGAATGAATCGCGCCACAGGCGCAGCGCAAGCCCGAGGCCGAGGTAGGACCCGAGGAGGGGGTTCGGCCGCTCGCGCGGCAGGTACGGCGTCGTGCGTGGGACGCCGAGGCAGACGGCATCCAGCTCACCGTCCAGCGTGATGCCGCGCAGCTCGACGCCGCGGAGCAGCGCTTCCGTGTGCGCAACCGACGGAGGGCCTGCGTACGCATTCGCGACCGTCCGCTCCAGCGGGAGCGAGCGGAGGACGTACGCGCGCAACGCGCCCGGCAACGCGCGGAAGAGATGTCGGAACGGCGAGCGCACGACGCGCTCGAGTGCCTGCGTCTCGTAGGGGTACCCGCCGAGCGTCCCGCCCAGCCGTGGATGGTTCAGCACGAGCGAGGCGCCGACGACCGGGACGCGGCGCATCAGTGCACGCTCGAGCTCGAGCCCCAGCCGCCACCCCTGCGACGCGGAGGTCTCGAGCAGCGAATACGCGCCGGCCGCGCGCAGCACCTCGGGCCCGGCGGCGCCGACGAGCGCGGCCGGGCCACCGTGCAGCACCGTCTCGGCCGCCGTCACGACGACGACGAGGTCGGTCTGCACCAGCGCCGGGTGCACGCGCAGCGGGATCGAGCCGGCGGTCCCGATCTCGACGAGGTCGTCGCGCTCGACGTCGTGCACCTCGACGTGGCCGTGGAAGCGGCGCGCGAACTCAGGGGAGACGAGCGTCTCGAGCTGGTCGTGACCTGCGCGGCGTGCGAGCCCGCCGGCGACGAGCAGCGTCTGGTACCCGGTCGAGACGCCGAGCCGCTCCAGCTCCGCGACGGCTGCGGCGATCGCCGTCTGGCGCGGATCGCGCTCCCCGCCCGGCAGCGGCAGCGCCGGTGGCTCGACGACGATCGTTGCCCGAGTGCCACGGGACACGAGCGCCTCGAGCGGCTCACCGGCGAGTGGAAACCGCAGCGCGTCGCGCACGGCCGCACCGACGTCGGCGACGCCGTTCGCAGGCGGCGGCGGTCGCAGCACGAGCGCGTCGTCCTCTGCGGTCACCACGACGACCCGCGACCCGGCGAGCATCGGGACGCGCATCAAGGAACGTGCCGGTAGAGGCGTACGAAGGTCGGGCGAAAGCCGCGCGCTCTGAAGAAGCGATCCGCGAGCAGATTGACGACGCGCCAGTCGATGGTCACGGCGTCGAGGCCGCGCTCGTGCGCCCAGCCCAGGGCGTGCGTGACGAGGGCGGTGCCCGCGCCGGTACCGCGCACTTCCGGAAGCGTGACGACGAGCGCGAGGTCGATGGTGTTCGCGGGCACGCGCAGGTCGCCGGGCTCGCGCCGGAAGAGAAGCGCATGCCCGACGACGCGTCTGTCGCGTTCCACGACAAGGTGCGCGTACCGCTCGTCGTCCCACGTGCCTTCCCAGTCGGCGCGGAGCTCGTCGTCGGACTGTGTGCTCCGTGCAGAGAAGCTCGGCGGCTCGCGCAGGTGCTCGGTGAAGGCGTGTTCGAGGCGAACGACCGCGTCGAGATCCTCGCGCCGTCCCGGTCGGACTCCTGCGCCGGTGCCGGGCACGGGCTCGCGTGCCGCGAGCGTGAACTGCAAGCCGAACGCGAGGCGGAACCAGACGTCGACGAGCGCCGCGTCGCTTGCGGGCACGTAGACGCGGTGGCGATCGCGCTGCCACTGCGGCGCGAGCGCGGAGTACAAGTCCCGCATGAGCTCGGGCTCGGCGGCGGCGCACCCGCCGAAGCCGACGAACGCGTCGTCATCCGTCGTCTGTCCGAGGAGGTACGCGCGGAGCTCGCCGTCGCGCAACGCGACGACGCCATCGCCCTCGAGCTGCGCGCGGTAGTCGACGTCGCGAGCGAGCAGCGGCTCGGCCGCCAGATGCCTCTCGTGGCGCGCCGCCAGGAGCGCCGCCGCCGCGTCGAGGTGCTCGTCGGAAAATGGGCGAATCTCGACGTCCGGCATCCGGCGCCGGACGATAGCGTTGGAGCGCATGCCGAAAACGCTGACCGGCGCAGAGCTGCAGCTCGACGACGGCCCCGCGCGAGACGCGGAGCTGTTCCTGGTCGACGGCAACAACCTCGCCTACCGAGCCTTTTTCGCGCTGCCGGAGGAGCTCGCGACGACCGAGGGGTTCCCCACGAATGCGCTGCTCGGCTTCACGAACATGCTCTTCAAGCTGCTGTCCGACTATCGCCCGAAAGGCGTGGCCGTCGCATGGGACACGCGCGCCGTGCACCGCCACGAGCTCTCGGAGGACTACAAGTCCGACCGCCGCCCGATGCCCGATCTGCTGGGCGAGCAGTTCCCGTACTTCCGGCCGATCGTGGAGGCGTTCGGGTACCGCAATCTCGAGTTCCAGGGGTGGGAGGCCGACGACGTGATCGCTACGCTCGCGACGCGCGCCGACGAGGAAGGCATTCGCACGGTCGTCGTCTCGACCGATCGGGATGCGTTCCAGCTCGTCACCGACAACGTCGTGCTGATGATGACTCCGCGTGGCGTCGCCGACGTGAACGTGTACACGCCCGATCGCGTCGAGGCGCGCTACGGCATCCGGCCCGAGCAGATTCCGGACTTCATCGGCCTCAAGGGCGACAGCTCCGACAACATTCCCGGCGTCCCGGGCATCGGCGACAAAACGGGCGGTCAGCTGATTGCGCAGTACGGCTCGCTCGAAGAGGTGCTCGAGCACGTCGACGAGCTCTCGCCGGCGCGGCGTAAGAACCTGATCGAGCATGCCGACCAGGCGCGCCGGTCGAAGGAACTGGCGACGATGCGCCGCGACCTCGATCTCGACTGCGACCCGGCCGAGCTCGTCCTGCTGCCGCCCGACCGTTCCGAGCTGCGTGAGATGTTCCGCCGGTTCGAGTTCCGCAACCTGCTCGGCCGCGTCGACATCCTCGACGACGCCGTCCCGGCCCAGGCGATGCGCATGCCCGGCACGGAAGTCCCGTGGCGCGAGGCCGAGTTCCCCGACGTGAAGGGACGCGCGGCGCTTGCCATCCGCGACGGCCGCTTCGCGCTCGCGCGCGAAGACGACGGCGTGATCGTCGGCCCGTGGGAGGCAGCGCTCGAGCGCCGACTCGACCGCGCCGACGTGATCGCGCACGACTTCAAGGCGCTGCCGCGGCTGACGATGGAGCCGGTCGAGGACACGATGCTGCTCGCGTATCTGATCGAGCCGGGCCGCGCCTCGTACGAGCTCGACGATCTCGCTGCGGAGTACGGCGTCGAGCCGATTCCCACACCCGCGGTGGATGAAGAGACGGCCGCGCTCGTGCGCCACGCGGAGATTCCGCGGCGGCTCGCACCCGTGATGCTCGAGCGCGTCCGCGAGCGCGGGGCTGAGGAGCTCTACCGCAGCATCGAGCTGCCGCTCACCGCCGTGCTCGCGGCGATGGAGGACGCCGGCGTCAAGATCGACACGTACCGGATGGGCGAGATCACGGCGCGGCTCGCCGACCGGCTGGAGGAGCTCGAGGCGAAGGCGTACGAGCTGGCGGGCGAGGAGTTCATGCTCGGTTCCACGCAACAGGTCGCACGCATCCTGTTCGAGAAGCTGCAGCTGACTCCGGGGCGCAAGGGCAAGACGGGCTATTCCACCGACACACGCGTGCTGCGCACGATCCGGCACGAGCACGAGCTCGTCGGCGTGATCGAGGAATGGCGCGAGTACTCGAAGTTGCTCAACACCTACCTCGGGCCGCTGCCGTCGCTGATCTCCGAGTCCGACGGCCGCCTGCACACGACGTTCAACCAGACCGTCGCGTCGACCGGCCGGCTGTCGACGACGAACCCGAACCTGCAGGCGATTCCGATTCGCACCGAGCTCGGCAAGGAGATCCGCTCCGCGTTCATCGCCGAGACCGGCTCGCGACTCCTGTCGGCGGACTACTCGCAGATCGAGCTGCGCATCCTTGCGCACGTATCGGGGGAGCCGAAGCTGCGCGAGGCGTTCGCGCGCGGCGACGACATCCACACCGCGACGGCCGTCGAGGTGCTGGGCAAGGATCCGGCGGACCTGACGTCCGCCGACCGGTCGATCGCGAAGATGATCAACTTCGGCATCGTCTACGGCATCTCGGCGTTCGGCCTGTCGGAGAACCTCGAGATTCCGCGCGAGCAGGCGCAGGAGTACATCGACGCGTACCTCGCACGCTTTCCGCGCGTCCAGGACTTCATCCAGCGGACGATCGAACAGGCGACCCGCGACGGCTACGCGACGAGCCTGCTCGGGCGGCGTCGGCCGACCCCGGAAATACGCGCGTCGAACCGGCAGACCCGTTCGCTCGGCGAGCGCCTCGCCGTCAATTTCGTGATGCAGGGCTCGAACGCGGACATCATCAAGAATGCGATGATCGCCATCCACCGGCGCCTCCGCGACGAGGGGCGTGGCGCCAGGCTCGTGCTGCAGGTGCACGACGAGCTGCTGCTGGAGGTGCCGGAGGCGGAGATCGGCCCGGTGCGGGGGCTCGTCCGCGAGGAGATGTGCCGCGCCTACCCGCTGGACCCGCCGCTCGCCGTCGACGTCGGCGTGGGCGACGACTGGAGCGAGGCAAAAAGCTAGGAATTTGCGGAAAACGGCGCTACGATCCGACCGGGTCTGCCGCAGGACCCTTCTCTCCTAGCAACGGAGGCCGTCAGTGAATTCCCCCTTGCGTAGCCGTGCGCTGCTCGCGTCGACTCTTGCCCTGATCCTGCTCGGCGGTGGCGCGAGCGCCGCTGCCGCTGCCGCTGCCTCGACCGATCCCGGCCTCCGGGTCGACGTCACGCCGTCGACCGCGGCGCCGGGCAGCGTCGTCACCTTCACCGCGACCGCGACGCCCGGGTCCGGGCCGGACAGCGCGAGCCTCGAGGTCCGGTGCAACCTCAGCTGGTCGGCTGACCGCGGCAGCGCGGCACAGCTCACCCCGGATGCGAGCGGGCTCGTCTTCACCATCGATGCGACCGTGCCGTCGGATGCGGTGCCGGGGCTCCGCGTCGGCACGTGCACGGTGGAAGACGACCAGTTTCGCGAGACGACGGTCCCTTACACGTTCACGATCGCCGAAGGTGCAGCCAACGCGCCTCCGACCGTCTCCGCCGGGGGGCCGTACACCGTCTCTGAGGGTGGCAGCATCTCGCTCGCGGCGAGCGGCAGCGATCCCGAGGGCGGCACGCTCTCGTACGCGTGGGATCTCGACAACGACGGGACGTACGAGACGCCTGGCATGACGCCGACGTTCTCGGCGGCGGCACTCGACGGCCCCTCGTCCCAGACGGTCGGCGTGCAGGCCACCGACGTCGGCGGCCTGACAGCCACGGACACGGCCACGATCGAGGTCACGAACGTCGCGCCGACAGCGACATTCGAATCTCCGGGAGCCACGGAGAGCGGTCGCGACTTTTCACTCGCGCTCGTCAGCCCTCAGGACGCGTCCGCTGCGGATAGCGCGGCAGGCTTCACCTACGCGTTCGACTGCGGCGACGGGTACGGCGAGTTCGGGACGGCCTCGACCGTTCAGTGCGCCGCGAGCGAGCCGGGTACGCTGACGGTCGGCGGCAAGATCCGTGACAAAGACGGCGGCGTCACCGAGTACCACGGCGCCGTGAGCGTCGGCGTCACGTACGCGGGCCTGTGTGCGCTCGTCCGCGCCTACTCGACCGATCCGAAAGTGGCGGCTGACCTCTGCGCGAAGCTGGCTCGGGCGGCCGTTGCCACGACGCCGACTGCACGCGCCGGGATCCTGGGGGCCTTCCGCAACCAGGCCGCTGCGAAGGTCGGTAAGGGGTTGACGGCCGAGCAGGTGGCCGAGCTCGATCTGCTCTCGAGGCTGCTCTAGTCCCTGGCCGGGGGCGCCAAAGGCCCCTGGCTATACTGATCGGCCGCTGTATGGCTACTGATACCGAGCAACCGATCGCCGGCGACGGCGTCTGGACCAC
>JBJMJR010000008.1:0-31865 GCA_045806245.1 Gaiellaceae bacterium
CTTTCACCTGTCAGCCGCCCTCGGAGGTAGGGAAAACCGTAACGACTTCGCCCGTCCTGCAGACGAGACTGCAGGACATGAAGAAGCGACTGTTCATCGGACTGATCTTTGTGGCGCTGCTCCTCCTGGCCGCGCTCGGCACGATCATCGGGACGGGAGGCGACTGATGCTCTCCCTCGCAGTCGCCTTCCCGCTCGCCCTCCTGCCGGCGCTGACCCTCGCGGGAACGCTCGGCTGGATGGCCCGCAGCTAGCGGACGATCTGGAAGCTCTTCGAGCCCATCAGGTCCCCGTAGTCCACATCCGAACGCGGGCCGTATCCGGGCCAGACGTACCAGTGGTAGACGCCTTTGGTGAGGCGGTACTTCCTTCCGGCGTACTTCCAGGTTCTCTTCAGTTTTAGAGAGGCGCGGGTTGGCCAGGTACTCAGGATCTTCTGTTCGCCGCGGAAAAGCTGGACGTTGTAGTACGACGCTTCGACGTTGCGTGCCCACATGAGCTTCGGCGCCTTCTGCAGCCGCGCGCCGTCCTTCGGAGCGCGGAGATAGTTTCGGCGCGGCGTCACTGCGATCGCCACGCCGGCTGAGCTGTTCCCGGTGGCGTCCGCCGATCTGACGACGTATCGGTACTCGACGCCGTTGGCAAGTCCGCGGTCGGTGAACGATGTCGCATTCCCTTCGTACACCGTCTGCGTATCTCCGCCCACTGTGCTCCGCTCGATCGTTACGTGATCCACTCCCGCCGGCATGTCGTACCTCAGCGTCACGACTGCGTCGCCTGCCACGGCGCGGAGGTTGCTTACCTCCGGGGGCGTGCGCGCGGTCGTTGTGGGAGTGGTGACGGTCGTCGCTTGGGGCGGCGGAGGCGGGTTCGGGTCTCCGGGGGGCGGGGGCGGCGATGGGATGGTGGTCGTCGCCGGCGCTGTGGTTGTGGTGTCGGGGGCGGTTGTGGTGTCGGGCGCGGTTGTGGTGTCGGACGCGGTTGTCGTGTCGGGCGCGGTTGTGGTGTCGGGCGCGGTTGTGGTGTCGGGCGCGGTTGTGGTGTCGGGCGCGGTTGTGGTGTCGGGCGCGGTTGTCGTGTCGGGCGCGGTTGTGGTGTCGGGCGCGGTTGTGGTGTCAGGCGCCGTCGTGGTCGTGCTGTCGGTTGGATCCAGCAGCGAGCCGGAACGGTCGACCGCGGCGCTTGCTGCATAGCCCAACGGGCCGAGCGACAAGAAGCACAGCGTCAGTCCCAGGATCCGAAGCCGCTTCATCCGCCGCTCGTGAGCAGGAAGAGCATCGCCGTCAACAAGAGCGTGCCGACGCCGGTGAGCACGAGCTCCGTCTGATGGTCGATCACGGCGCGCCCCGCCTGTGTAAAGCGCGCCGGCGTCGTCGGGATCACAGAGACGACCAAGAACAACAACGCCGCAAGACCGAGGCCCGCGATCACGAGGGCGCTGCGACCGCCGTCTCCGCTGCTCGGGGCCGCTGAGGCAACCGGCACGGGCGGTATCTCGATCACGGCGGCGCTCTTGACATGCGCCTGCGTCTGCGGAACGGGCTTGGCGTGGACGACTGTGCGCTTGTGCTTGTGCTTGTGCTTGCGGTGAGTGACGACCTTGGGCGTCGAGTGGTGGACGACCGGCGGCGGCGTGTAGGTGACGCGCGGCGTCGTCACAGGAGCTGGCGCGTGGTAGACGGGCGCGGTGTGCGACACGGGCTTCGGTGCCGGCTTCGACACATGCGGCGTCGTCTTCGGTGCGGGCTTGGGGGCGGGAGGTGCGGGATCAGGAGCCGGCGTCGTCTCGGGCGGCGGCTCCGTGTCGGTCGCGCCGGCGGCGCGGTTCGTGCCCCCTACCGTCGCGTACGCGGCGCCGACGTAACCGACGGAAAGTGCAGCGGCGATGGCGACGCTGGCGAGCGCATGTCGACGGTCGATTGCACGCATCTTGGAACTCCTCAAACCCCTACTCTCTCCCCAGAGTTTAGGTCCGTAGAGTAGCCCGGTCTACACTCGTTTGCATGGCCAGGAACGGGGGCGAAAAGCTGGTTGTGGATAACCGCCGGGCGCGGCACGACTACCACCTTCTGGACCGGGTCGAGGCCGGAATGGTGCTCACCGGAACCGAGGTGAAGTCGCTCAGGGACGGCCGTGCCTCGCTCCAGCAGGCATATGCCGACGTCCGCGACGGCGAGGTCTGGCTCGTGGGGGCCCATATCTCGGTCTATGACCAGGGCAATATCGCGAACCACGATCCCGATCGCGACCGCAAGCTGCTCCTGCACAAGAAAGAGGCGGCGTCGCTCGCGGGCAGCGTCGCCCAGCGCGGCCTCACGCTAGTGCCGACGAAGCTCTATTTCAAGAACGGCCGGGCCAAGGTCGAGCTCGCGCTCGCACGTGGGAAGGAGCTACGCGACAAGCGCCGCGACATCGCGAAGCGCGAGGCCGACCGTGATATGCAGCGGGCGCTCAAGTCCCGCGAATGACCGCAACGCTCCGGCGCCGCCGAAGCAGCAGCGTCGCCGAGGCAAGCAGCGCGAGACCGCCGAGCGTGGCCGCGCCGGTGAACGCGCCCGTTGCGAGCTCGAACGACGAATCGCCGGTACCGCCGGGGGCCGCGGTGGTGGCGGCGCCCTGCCATGCCGATAGCTTCGACGGCGTCACGAGGGAGCCGCCGATCTGCACGAGCCGTGTGCTCGGGTCGTGTCCGGCCGACAGCTGAGCCTGCGAGACTTGCGCGGGCTCGACGAGCTTGCCGGCGACCTGGACGAGCCCTGTCTGTGCCGCGCCTGCTGCGGGGGCTGCGACGAACGCAGCGACGACGCCGGCGAGTGTGATGCGAGAGAGGCGTGCGTTCATCGGATCCTCCTGCTCGGGGTGGTGGTTCGGAACAGGACGGCGCCGGCGGGCCGTTTCTTCCGGTTGCAGCTAAAATGGGCCCACACATACGGGGGCGACCTGGTTTCGACGTGGTCGGTTCTCCGGCAGAGCTGCAAGCCGAGGTCGCCGGTTGGCCTCGTAAATCCACCGGCAAAAAAGCAAGTGCGAAGAACGATCTCGCACTCGCTGCCTAAGTAATTAGGTAGCGACGTCGCTCCGAACTGGGCCCGTGGTTCGGGTAGCGGCGCCAACAACGGGCTCGGCGCGGAGGGAGAGCCAATCGCCCAAAGCGCGACATCTAAGGATGGCTGGCCCGCCGGTAGGGCGTCCGCCTCCGGCCGTCGGGTGAGATCCAATGGCGGACTACGCTTGTAGAGGTTCTGACCGGTGCGTCCGCGGACGCGGGTTCGATTCCCGCCGCCTCCATTTCGCGCTAAGAAACCGTCGCTTCGGCGCCGTCATACACTCCTGGCGTGATCGCCCGAGGCCGCTTCGCCAGCCGTGGGACGTGGTTGTTTGCCGTCGTTCCTGCGATGCTCGCCAACCTGGTCAGCGCTGGTTCTGCGACGTCGGCGCCGGCTTCTGCCATGCGGCAAGCGGAGGCTGCGGTGAAGTACCGGGACGCGGTCGGAGAGGACGCGTTAGCCCCCGATATCAGCTCAATCGTCGTCGCTGCGCGTACCGATCGGGAGCTCTCTTTCCGAGTCAACATCCCCAACCGGCCAACTCTCACCGACGACATGCGGTTGAGGATCTGGCTCGACGCCGACGACGATCTCAGCACTGGCCTGACCGTGCCGGACCACCTTGGCGTCGATTACTTCATTCTTGTCGATCGTTGGGAGCTCGGGCTCGGAGTTGCGCGCCTATTCCCGTGCACGGAGTCGGTGTGCACCGGTGGGCCGCAAGTGCATGCGTCTTACGCCGCTGGAGGAACGTTCAGCGTCAGCGCTGCTCAACTACGGATCAAGCGTCGCCAACGCCTGCGCTTCAGGATCGAGGTATCAAGCGGATGGGCGTTCGACCCGGCGAAGGGCTACGACTTCACAAACGTCCACTCCGACGCCGCACCCGACCTGGGGTATTGGACGTTCGACATGCGGCCACTCGTCGTGAAGAGCTTCAACGCGGCGCCCCGGACGCCTCATGCCGGCGCCCGCTTCGTTGTGAGGATGAGCGCAATCCGAACGGCGACGGGAAAGGCCGCGGCCGGGAAGGTCGCGTGCGTCTTCACGATCGCTGACGCGCGATTGCGCCCAGCGAAGAGCGCTTTCGTCGGTGGCCGCGCAGTCTGCGCGTTCGACATCCCCGCCACGGCGAAGACGAAGAAGTTTCGAAGTTCGATCGTGATCAGCGTCGGGGCCGACCGCAGCCAACGTTCGATCGCCGGAAGGATCAGCTAAGAGGGCGTCGGCGGAAACGTTGCGCGGGTTCGATTACCGCCGCCTCCACTACAGACAGGAAGCCGACCTCCGGCGGTTCCTTTCGCTTCGCGGCGACTACGCTAGCCGACGTCTCTTGACCGCAAACACGAATCACGCTTGAACAAGCCGCGGATCTTCGTCGGATCGTCGGGTAAACAGGCCGACCTGGTGGAGGCGATCGCGCGGGACCTCGAGGACATCGCCGACGTGGAGCCTTGGATGACCACGTTCAACCCGGGGCGCTCGACCCTCGACCGTCTAGTGGAGCTTTCGCAGGAGGTCGATTTCGCTGTGTTCGTGTTCGCTCAGGACGACTGGACCACTATGGATTCATCCCAGTCCGGCCAGGCTTCGCCGCGCGACAATGTGGTGTTCGAGGCCGGGCTGTTCGGCGGCGCGCTCGGCATCCGCCGCACGTTCATCCTTCACGCGAACGACGCGAAACTGCCCACCGACCTGCTCGGGCTCACCTCCGTTCGCTACGAAGCGGCCAATGGGCCGGCCGAGATTCACGCGATCAACGAGAAGCTCCGGAGGGCGATGGAGACCGAAGGTCGGCGCGGCCTCGTCGAGGGGCTGTGGTGGCAACTCTCGCTCACCGTACGCACCGAGGTGGAACCCTCGGCGGTTAGCCTCCTGCGCATCTCGCGGGACCGGGAGGGCGGCTTGAATGTGAATGGCCGGGCCTGGCAGGAAGACGGGACTCTTTCGGCAAGGTACTGGAGTGTGGCGGCGAAGGAGAGGAGGGATCCGCCCGGCATCTTCTACTTCTGGAACGGCGAACGCCCTCGAGACCCGGATGCGCCTCGACTCGAAGGCACCGGCGAGATCAAGTTGGAGACTGCCGACCGTGCGACCGGGCACTGGACGACGCGGTCAGATCGCGATCCGGCCCTGAATGCCCGGACCGCCGGCGTCTATCTTCGGGCTGACCCGTCGGACCTGCAGGTGCTGGACGGTGGGAGCGAAGAAGAGCGGGCTGAGCTCATCGCGCAGCGCCTTCGCGAATGGAAGTCGGCCGCGAACGCATTCTGAACAACGAGAGGAGGCTTAAGGTCACGATCGTGGCGCGCATCAGTCGCACGACCTGGCTGAAAGCGACGGCGCTTGTCGTCGCTTTTGCTTCGTTGACCATCAACTTCGGGCTGATCGATCTAGTCGACGGGTTCACCGGTTACGTCGATCAGACACGGAACCAGGTTCTGGATGTGGGCTGGGGCGCGGTGTTCGGTTTGATTCTTCCGCTCGGTCTGCTCACCCAGCTTCGCGCTCCGGAGAGGCGGATCGCTGGGATTCAGCAAACAGCGTTCGTGGCGCTGGCGCTCGCTCTCGCGGGTGCCGCCGGCCAGAGAGGCTGGTATGTGGTGCTTGCAGGCGGAATCGGCGTCGTCTCGGCCGTTCTGGTCGCGCTTCACCCGTCGCGCCGGAGGTTCCTCGCGCGGGGGCGACGCCCCGAGCCGACGATGCTCGCGCTCGCAGCCGTGGTCGCTGTTCCTTCCCTCGTCTATGCCTGGCGCATGGCGTCGGCCCAGCGGCTCGACCTTCCGCCCGCCGATGCTGTGTCCAACGGCCTACACCACTGGACCGTGATGACGGCGCTAGCGCTCCTGGTTCTCCTTCTTGTGCTGCTTGCCGCCGCTCGCACATCGGGATGGCGAATCCCGGCGATCAGCGCATCGATCGCAGCCGCCGCGTGGGCGATCTCGTGCCTGGTCGCTCCACCTTCAGCCGCGGCTAGCGAGGGCCATGCGTGGGCGTGGGCGGCGCTCGTATGGTCCGGTGTCACGTTGGCCGCGACCGTATGGCCCCGCACGAGCGACCAAAGCGTCCCCGCTGAGACTCAAGTTCAAGCCACGTGACGGCGAACGCCGCGACCGCAGGTATCGGGGTGCGGCGCAAGTGCTGCGCGGGTTCGATTCCCGCCCGCCGCCTCCAGCTCCTGTTTCAAGCTCAGCGGGCTCAATCGAGCTCTTCCGGCCTTTGCGCATTGACCGGCGCCGACACGGCTGGCACAGTTGTTTTCGTGTCTGCCACGGTTGATTCGTTCTTGGACGAGTACACCCGTCGCTACGAAGAAGGCGATGTGAGAGGCGTGACCAACCTTTGCAACGTCCCTTTTTTTGCGGTCCGACGAGGTGAGGCGATCAACATGCCCGACAGCGGCGCTGTCTGGGATCACTTCGCCGGGGCCATCGGGGCGTACCGTCGTGCGGCCGGGGTGGAGACCTGGACGCGGCTCGAGACGGACATTCGCCAACTCGGCGAGCACTCCGTCTTCGCCAGCGTGCACTGGAATGCCCTCGACGCGAACGAGGAGGTGGTCCGCGACACCTGGACGAGCTACCAACTGCTAGCCGGTTCGGACGGGTGGCGCTTGCTCTCGTACACGAATCACTTCTGAGCAACGCAGGCCCCGCGCCCGCCTCTGCGTTGTAGAGTCGGTGAACTTTGGCGGGCAGCGATCGCCCTCAAGGGCGCCGGAACAGTTCGTTTGTCTTCGCTGTCGTCGTAATCGGCGTCGCGATCTACGCCGGTGTCGGCCGCGCAGATTCTCAACACGTTCGGTCGAGCGTGCGGAACGGGCCGCTCACGCTGTTTGTCGGACCGGTAAATGGTGTCGCAGAGGTCGACGCTGTCGGGCCTGGGAAATCGCGGACGCTCTGGCATTGCCCGGGCGGCAACTTCTGCGGTCAGCCCGTGAGCTTCGACTGGGCGCCCGACGGGAGACGGGTCGCGTTTACGCTCGACGAGATCGGCGGCAACAGCCCGTACGTGGGACTGCATGTCGTGGACGTCGTGTCGAAGCGCGATGCGCACGTCCCTGCGGGGGCGCCGTCCGATACGAGCCGGAGCTCGTGGGGCCCGTATCTCGAGAAGATGCTGTCTCGGATCGGATGCTTTCCGGCGCCTGAGCTCGCTTGGTCGCCGGATGGAGCGAGCCTCGCCTACAGCTGCGGCCGGATCAACGTGCTGAAGCTGAACGGAGCCGGACACTCGACGATTCCTACGCCGACGAATGCCTCGTGGCCGTCGTGGTCTCCTGGCGGAAACCGCATCGCTTACTCCACCCGGGTCCGCCCGAATTCCGAAAGCAAGATCTACACGGTCGCGCTCGATGGATCCCACTTGCACCTCATCGCCACAGGCGGCGCCGCGCCCGCATGGTCACCCAGCGGGAGAGTGATTGCGTATCAGTCGCAGTGCGGGATACGCCTCGTCACTCCGGCTGGAAGAGACGTCACCCCGCGGCACTCGGCGAATAGTTGCGGCGCCCTTGCCCTGGCGGGCGGACCGCCCGTCTGGTCGCCCGACGGAAAGCAGCTCGCCCTGGAAACGGAAGGCGGCATTTTCGTGATGAAGGCAGACGGCGGTCATCTTCGTCTGCTTACCGGCAAAGCGACAACCACCTGGTACGGGAGGCTCCCCGGACGGCCGGCGTGGCGGCCGATCCACTAGCACGGCCACCGGGTCGAAGGCGGACACGGCCTGGTTGTGTGCGTAGTAGCGGACGGTGCCGACAGGGCCGCCGACGTCGTAGCTTGCTCGTCACGTTTCTGCAAGTGCCAGCCGAAGCACTTCGTCGACCACCTGCTGGAGAGGCTGCGTAGCGTCGACATCTACGGCCCCGGCCGCTTTCTCGCCGTTCCGATTCAGCGCGAGCATCAGTTCGACCCCTTCTTGGCCGAGCGCCCAGTCGGCGTCCGTGCGCTCTTCCAGCCGGCGACGCATGGTGTCGTCGTCGATGCGGAGGTTGAAGATCTTGGTGAAGTAGGCCAGAAAGCGGTCGCGATTGCGGCTGCTTCCACAGACGAACAACATGTCTGGCTCCGGGCTCTCGAGCTCGGCGACCGCCTTTTGCTCGTCCCACATGAACGTGTCGTGACGAATGGGACCGGCGTTGTAGGCCCAGGCGCGGTCGCTACTGATGGCGCTGTAGCCACGTCGGACCAGCTCGTCGTACACCGAGGACTTGCCGGTACCGGATAAGCCGTCCACCAAAAAGTTCCGTTGCGCCACTCATGCCCACCAGTCGCGCTCGCCGTCGACGTCTTCGCGCCGTGCGTCGCCGAGACTCGGCGCGCCGACGACGAGGAGCTCGAGACCCTCCGGCCCGGCCTCGTAGCCTCGCCACGTGCCGGGCGGCACGCGCACCGCGTCCCATTCCTTCAGCTCGACCACCTCATCGTCGAGCTTCATCCGCCCGCTGCCACGCACGACGACGTACACCTCCTCCTGCGTCTTGTGCGTGTGGCCGTACGGAAAGCGATAGCCGGGCGGGACGCGCTGGTAGCTCAGGCCCGATTGCTGGAGCCGGAGGGCGTCGGTCGCCAAGCGGAACTCCAGATCAGGCGCGCCGTCGAACCTCGAGCCGATGTCCTCGAGGTCGCCCTTGATGTTCAGGAGCGTAAATGGCACTTCGCAATCGTACGGTTGGAAGGCGTTATAGGATCGCCCCGCACCCGATCCGTGGAGGTCACGCGATGAACAGCCGACTCCGGCGTTCCCTGCTTCTGACGACGCTCCTCGCCCTCTTCGTCGCGACGCCGGTCGGCCTCGCGGCCAACCCGCCGAATACGAAGGTCGCCGGTATCAACGTCGATGCGACCACGATTCCGCAGCTCGAGCAGTTGATGAACTCGCACCGGATCAACGCCGTCAACCTGACGGACTTCTATCTCCACCGCATCAAGCAGCTCAATCCCGTGCTCAACGCGGTGATCACGGTCAGCCCAACCGCCCACGCCGACGCACTGGCGGCCGACGCGGCACGACGCAGCGGCGACCATCGCCCGCTGCTTGGCATTCCGATCATCGTCAAGGACAACATCGACACAACGGGCATGCCGACCACGGCGGGCTCGTGGGCGCTCGCGGGCAGCACACCCGACGACGCGTTCATCGCCAAGCAGCTGAAAGCGGCCGGCGCGCTCATCATCGGGAAAGCCAACCTGTCCGAGTGGGCGAACTTCCGCTCGGGCCCGTCCTCGAGCGGCTGGAGCGGCATCGGAGGCCAGACGAACATGCCATACGTCCTCGATCGCAATCCGTGCGGCTCGAGCTCCGGCTCCGGCGTCGGCGCTGCCGCCGACCTCGCGGTCGCCGCAGTCGGCACGGAGACGGACGGGTCGATCGTCTGCCCGTCCAGCGCCAACGGCGACGTCGGCATCAAGCCGACGCTCGGCCTGTGGAGCCGCGCAGGTGTCGTCCCGATCAGCGCGGACCAGGACACGGCCGGCCCGATCGCCCGCAATGTGACCGACGCTGCGGTCCTGCTCGGCGCGGCAACCGGCGTCGACCCGCATGACGCGGCCACCGCGGCGCAGGCCGGCAATGCGTTCACCGACTACACGCAGTTCCTCAACGACAGGGCGCTCGTGGGCGCGCGCATCGGCGTGTGGCGCGCCGGCACGTACGACCCGAACCTGGTCGGCCCGGTCGCCGAGCCGCTCCTCAACCAGGTCATCGCCGCGCTCACCGCGCAGGGTGCAATCGTGGTCGACGGAACGGACGTCGATCTGTCAGCGACGGTAAACGAGTTCCCGGCGTTGCTCTGCGAGTTCAAGACCGACATCGCGACGTATCTCCAGACGTACGTCCACGGGACGAACCCGGTGACGCACACCGCGTACCCGCAGACGCTCGCGGACCTGATCGCGTTCGACGCGGCTCATCCGAACCTCGAGGGACCGTGGAACGACGCGGTCTTCGAAGCTGCGCAGGAGACGAACGGCCGTGACGCCCACTGCGCGCAGCTCCGGGCGGACACGACGCCGCCGGTTCAAGCCTCGATCAACAGCGTCATGGCGGCGCATCACCTCGACGCGATCATCGCTCTGACGAACAACCCGGCCTGGCCGACGAACGACAACCCGAACGAAGGCGACCTCGGCGGGCATTTCGGGTACTTCATCAGCTCCTCGTCGGGCGCGGCCGTCTCGGGTTACCCGGGCATCACGGTCCCCGCCGGCCACGACGCCGGACTACCTATGGGCGTCACCTTCATGGGCGGCCGCTGGTCCGAGCCGGAGCTGATCGGCCTTGCCTACGACTACGAGCAGGCGACGCACGTTCGCGTGCCGCCGCAGTTCATCCAGACGATCGGCGACGCCCTCTTCCCGGGTATCCCGAACCCGTAAGGGCTTCACGCAGAGCGAGCAAGCGTCTCATCCTCCGCGGACGAGGCGCTTGTTCGCTTTGAGCCAGCGTGCACGCGCACGCTCGACGACGGGGCGGAGCCGGCGCACCTCGCGTTCATCGCCGTCGGCCTCGGCCGCGCGCAGCCGGCCCATCGCGTCGAGGAACTTCTGGTGCAGCGCGATCTCCTCCGCCCGAATCTCGCCGCCGTGTGCGAACTCGCGGCTCACTCGGCCGCCGCGACCGCGTCGCCGAGCGTGATCCGGCCGCCCGCCACGATGTCCGCGCGCAGGCCGCCGCGATGGACGAGCGGGCGCAGCAGACCGGGACGGCTGAGCTTCTCGAGGTGCGCGCACGGCTCCGCCAGGCGCCGTCCGATGCATTCCACCGCACCGATCGTGAAGCGATGGCCGACGAGGCCGTTCAGCGCGATTCCGCGGGTGACGATGTTGCGGCGCGCTTGCTCCCAGGGCAAGTCGACGGAGTCGAGCACTTCTGCCTCGACGAGCGTCAACTGATATCCCCGCCCGGGTCCGCTGAACGTTCCGCGGCCGTCGTAGTAGCGGTCGCCCTCGAGCCCGCGGCCGGCAACGGCTTCGGCCTCGTCGACACGTGCGAGCGGGCTCTCGGCGTCGGGCGCGGTGAGAATCGCGACGACTGAGCCGGCGCGGCGTTCGTGTCCGTACGGCTCCTCGATCGGCAGGCGCACGTCGAGGCGCGCCAGCAGCCAGCCCTCCTCGATCGTCCCGCCCTTCGCGAAGGCAGCTGCCGGATCGTGCAACGGCCCGGACGGCGACCCGAACATGACCACAGCGTGATCGCCATCTTCCGCGCGCACTCGCGCGACCCAGTAGCCGGGCCAGTCGAACTCGCGCGCGTTCGCGATCGGGACGAGGCCCAGGTTCCGCTCGCCGAGCCACTGTTTGAAGAACGGAAACGTGTCGTAGTCCGGCTCGGGAACGGGTGTGTCGAGTACGACCTCGAGGCACTCGCGGAGCTCGGCGTCGAACGACACGGCAACAGACTAGACAGCCCCTAGCAGTGCAGCTCCGCCAGGCGCCGGCCGACAGCGCCGGCGTCCGGAAGCCGCGCGTCGGCAGCCTCGGACAGCAGCACACGAACGGATGCCGTGAGCGCTTCCCGCAGTGATTCCGGCTCGAGGCCCGCGATGTGCGTGCCGCCAAAGTGCTCGAGCGTCTCGGGCGACAGATCGTCGTAGCCGCGCGCCTGCACGGCCGGCACGCCCTCGCGCAGGCATGCCAACGACAGCGCGTGGTCGCGCACCGCGCCGACGTAGTGCTCGGCCTGCCAGATGCGGCCGCGCTCGATACACGAGCGTGCATGCAGCGCATAGATCACGCCCCAGCCGAAGAGGTCGGCGGCAACCGGCGGCAGCGGCGCCTTCATCTCGCCGGCCGTCTCGCCGAACAGCAGCCTGAAGCGAGGGCCGCCGGGCACGAACTCGGCTGCCGGTGTCATCGAGAGGTCGAACTGCAGCGCGTCCGGCAGGAGGAATACGCGGTAGATCGTTCGCCGCCGTTCGAGGTCCGCGAGGCGCAACGCGCCGAGCTCCGCGGCCAGTGCGCGGGTCCAGTCGTCGAGCACTTCGATCACCGGCACGTCGTCCTGGACGGCGAACGTCAGGTCGAGGTCGGAGAAGCGGTCGCCGCCGCCGAGCGCCAGCGATCCCACCGCGGCGCCGGCGACGACGCGTTCGTCCTCGTCCGCCATCCGTAGCACGTGCTCGCGGAGAGCATCGCGCTGCTCGACGGTGAACACGACGCGCGATTCTAGTCCCGCGACTGAGCCATCCGGAAATGGTTGCCCGACGGATCGCGGAAGCCTGCGTCGATGCCGTACGGCTGCTCCGTCGGCTCCTGCGTGAACTCCACTCCGCGCCCCTTCAGCTCCTCGTAGGCCTGCTGCGCGTTGTCGGTCGAGAAAAACAGTCCACCCGACGCGCCGCGCGTCAGCAGGTCGACGATCTTCTGCCGCGTCTCCTCCTCGAAGACCGGCGGGCCCGGAATGTCCATCAGCGTGATCGAGACGTCGTCCTGACCGGGAACGCCGACGCTGAGCCAGCGGAAGTTCCCCATCTCCGGGACGGTCACGTCCTCGCGCAGCTCCATCCCGAGCTTCTCGGTGTAGAACGCGAGCGCCTCGTCCTGGTCATGCACCCAGACCTGCACGTGTGTCAGTTGCTTCAACATTTCGTCCTCCTTATGGAGTTGAGCCGTTGCTGCGACGTTAGCCTTGCGCCGCGCGGCTGTCTTCTCGAAAACTGCGGGACAGTGGCCGGCCGTACGCCTGCAGGACGCATGTCGGCACGCGGGCGCGCGCGACCGGGGGGTTGCTCGCGCGATAGGCCGAGGGCGTCATGCCGTAGACGCGGCGGAAGCTCGTCGTGAACGAGCCGACGCTGGCGAGGCCGACCTCGAAGCAGATGTCGGCGACGGCATGGTCGGTGTTGCGCAGCATGGCCGCGGCGCGCTCGAGCCGGCGCGTGAGCAGGTACTGGTGCGGCGTCTCCCCGAACACGCGCCTGAACTCGCGGCTGAAGTGGGCCGGGGAGAGATGCGCGACGCGCGCCAGCGCCGCGACGTCGAGTGGCTCGCGATACCGCGCGTCCATCACATCCTTGGCGCGCAGAAGATGGCGCGTGGAGGGCAGGTGGACCACGCCGTCAGGGTAAAGCCAGCAAGATCGCCTCACGGGCGGCGTCGAACTGCTCCGGCGTCAAGCGGATGTAGGAATGGCGCCCGAGACTGCGTGGGAAGACGCCGGCCGCCTCGACCGGCGGCGCCTCGCTGATGCGGCGCACGACCAGCAGCGGCCGTAGCGCGAAGCGCCAGCTCCAGCGCTCGCGGCCGGGCTCGTTCTCGGGGTCGCCGACGACCTCGACGACGGCGAACACGTTCTGCCAGCCGGACGCGTAGCAGACGGCGAGATCTCCTTTCTGCACGTTCGGCCGGCGGCTGGACGAGTGTGCGCGAAGCGACGCGGCGTCGACCTCGTCGGGGAGGAGGCGTCCCGCCCGCCCGCGAACCAGAAGCCAATGCCGGCCCACCGAGCCTTCTTAACAAGAACGAGCCTCGTCGTCGCCTGTGCGCTCCTTGCCGTTTCCGGCTGCGGCAGCTCACGGACGAGCGAGAGCGAGCCTCCGGCGGCCGGCACCACGACGGCGCCTGCGCTGCCGGCGACAACGACCGCCGAGCAGGTAGACCCACTCGCCGGCGCGGCAACGTCGCCCGTCGTCGCCCCGGCGACTGCGAAGGCGACTGCGCTGCTCGATCGCGTCGCCGTCGGTCGCCACGAGGGCTACGACCGCGTCGTCTTCCAGTTCCGCGGCGACGGGCTGCCGGGGTACCGCGTCGAGTACGTCGAGCCGCCGCTCAAGGAGGACGGCTCGGGCGATCCGGTGGCCGTCGCCGGCAGCGCTTTCGTCGTCGTGCGGATGGACCCGGCGTCGGGCTTCGACCTGAGCTCGGGCGAGGGCGAGCTGGTCTACAAGGGGCCGAAGCGCCTGCCGGGCGCCTCGGTCGTCAAGGAGGTCGTGCGCACCGGCGACTTCGAGGCGGTCCTTACCTGGGCGATCGGCCTCGACGCCAAGGTGCCGTTCCTCGTCAGCACCGCCGCATCGCCGTCGCGACTGATCGTAGATTTCAGAGATTCCTAGACCCGTCATCGGCATCACGACGTACGTCACGCCGGCGCGCTGGAGCTCGTGGGACGTGGAGGCGGCCCTCGTTCCGGCCGCCTACGTCCGGGCCGTCGAAGCGGCCGGCGGACGCGCACTGCTCGTCCCGCCCAGCGACGAAGGCATCGATGAGACGCTGGACGCAATCGACGGGCTGCTCCTGTCAGGCGGCTCCGATCTCGACCCGGCTCTCTACGCCCAGGAGCCACACGACGAGACATACGGCGTCGTGCCGGAGCGCGACCGCGCCGAGCTTGCCCTGCTGACGGCCGCGCTCGACCGCGACATGCCCGTGCTCGCCGTCTGCCGCGGCAGCCAGGTGCTCAACGTCATGCGCGGCGGTGACCTCGTGCAGCACCTGCCGGATGTCGTCGGCGACGACAAGCACAAGCACACGCCGGGAACGTTCGCGGACCACGCGGTCGAGCTCGAGCCGGGTACGCGCCTCGCGGGGCTGCTCGGCGAGCGCGCGCCGGTGAAATCTCACCACCATCAGGGCTTCGGCCGCGTCGGCGCAGGCCTGCGGGTCGCCGCTCACGCTGAAGACGGGACGATCGAAGCCGTCGAGGATCCGTCGCGCCGCTTCGCGCTCGGCGTGCTCTGGCACCCGGAAGCGGGGGAGGATCTGCAGTTGTTCGAGGAACTCGTCGCCGCGGCGGCGGAGTTCCGCGCGACGCGCTAGCGGTCCGGGTCCCAGCGCGTCGGATCGAAGCCGAACGTGTCGACCAGGTCCTTGCGCGCGAGCTCGGCCGCGGCGGCGCGTGTCTCGCTGTACGTCCAGACCGTTTCCTGCTCCTCGCCTTCGCTGCGCTCGATCTCGAGCGCCTCCGGACGGTGGTCCTGGACGTGCTCCATCGCGTAGTCGGCGGCTTCGAGGAAGCTCGGGCTCTGACAAAGGATCGTGCGCTGCTGGAAGCCCTGCAGAAAGGTGACGTTGTAGACGCGGTAGACGAGCTCGTCGCTCGGGGCGGGCTTGAGGGTCGTCTCCAGCTCACCCGGCAGCTCGACGCCGTGCTGCTCGCCGAGTGCGCGGGCGAGATCGGCGCCGGTGATGGAGCCGCGCTCGATCAGGATCTCGCCGAGCCGGCCGTTCGTCTCGTCCTGTGCGATCAGCGCTTCGGCGAGCTGGGTCTGCGTGATCAGCTTCTTTTCCACGAGCAGGCGGCCGAGTGGGCGCCACGTCGTCGGAACTGCAACGAGGTGCGGCTCGGGCTCCTCCTCGGGGGTCTGCAGCTCGAGGCCGTGCTGCGCCGAGAGGACGCGCGTGAGCGAGAAGGCGGAGACGTAGCCGCGGTCGACGACGATCTGACCGAGCAGGCGGCCGGTCCGGCGCTGCTCGTCGAGCGCGAGCTCGAGCTCCGTGTCGGTCAGCAGGCCTTCGTCGGCCAGGAGCGCGCCGAGCTGTCGCCACGGGAAGAAGGAAAGGGCCGCCGAGCTCTCCACGTCCTCTCTATCGGCAGGAGGGCGCTAGTAACTCAAGCCCTGGCCGCGCGCCATCACCGCGACGGTGCGCGCCAAGATTTTGAAGTCGTAAAGCACGAGCCCCCAGCTTCCGAGCGCCGCGCTGCGCTCGATGTAGACGAGGTCGAAGTCGGCGTACAGCCGGTCGGATCCCTTCGTCAGCTGCGCCAACCCCGTGAGCCCGGCCGGTACGTCGTGGCGGTACGTCAGGCCCTCGGCGCGCTGCCGTGCGACGAGCTCCGGCGGCCAGGGCCGCGGCCCGACGAGGCTGATGTCGCCGCGCAGCACGTTCCACAGCTGCGGGAGCTCGTCGAGGTACCACGGCTTCAGCACACGACGTCCGAGCCAGGTCAGGTTCGTCGAGTCGGCTTCGAGCGGGCGCGCATGTCCGGCGGCGCGCGCGAGGACGTCGCTGCGCAGCGTCCGGAACTTCAGCAGCGCGAACGTCCGGCCGCGCGAGATGCGCTGCTCGCGGTAGAGGAGCCTGCCGCGATCGCGCGGCACGAGCGCGACGTCGAAGGCGAACGCGACGAGAACGAGTGCGACGAGCGGTGACAGGACGAGGAGCAGCGATGCCGCGACGACGAGGTCGAGCACTCGCTTGGCGCGCGGCCGTGGCACGGCCGCATCTTCCCGGACGCTAGAAGGTCTTGTACGTCGGCACGGCGACGACCAGCGCCGACGCGGCCTTCGCGAACGGGATCGGCCGCATGCCGTCGGTGATGCGCAGCACCATGCGCGCCGCCGGTGGGAGCGTGGCGAAGCCGAAGCCCTTGCCGCCGCCGAGGATGTTTCCGGCTGCATCGAAGACCACGCCGTAGAGCTCGACGAACTGAATCGTCTTCGTGGGGTTGTCGTTCTGGACCTCGCCGTCGATCTCGCCGGTCCACTGCGGCTCGAACACGCCGGGCTCGACGCGCAGGAACGAGACGCCGGGCTTCCAGCGCGTGACCGGCCCGGCCTTGTCGATTCGCACCGTGATCTCGAGGTGGTCGACCGGTGCGCCGGCGGGGAACGTCAGCTCGCCGCCGATCGGAATCTTGCTGTCCGCGCCGATGTCGGAGATGGTGGCCGTCGCCGTCCCGATCAGGCGGTTGTCGGCCATCACCATGTTGCAGAGCACCTCGACCTGCAGCGCGTCCTGCATCTTCGACCTGTTCGCGAGGATCGCGCCCCAGCTGACGCCGGTGCCGCCGTAGGGGAACGGCCGGATCGAGTAGCCGGACTGCACGACGTCGATCTTCGGCGGCAGCACCTGGCCGATCACCGTCATCGTGCGCGTCGCCCTGCCGGCGCCGGAGCACGAGGCGGTGATGTGCGTCACGCCCGGCTGCACGTGCTTGGGCACCACCCACGTCCAGGTGGCGATGCCGCCGCCGGCGGCGACGGTTCGGAGTCCCTTCTGCTTCGCGCCGGACTTGTACCGGACGGAGAGCGAGCAGCGTGCGCCTGCGGGCGAGACGTTGACGGAGAACGTGGCCGGGTTGCCCTGGACGACGCGCTCGGGGCCGGCCGTGAATGCAACGCCCTGCGCCCTTCCGCTGGCAGCGCCCGCGAAGACAGCCACGACGACGACGGTCGCGAGAGCGAAAGGAAGAAGGCGCTTTGTGGCTTTGGCAGTCATGTCCTCGGGGCGGCGTGCCGCGGCGCCAGTTCCTTGTTTCGCCCGAGGCTGGGGGAGGCGCTACCCCTCGGACGGGGGATCCGAGCGCCGCAACACCGCGCGGGCCGCGCGATAACCGCACATCCCGTGGACTCCGGCGCCCGGCGCAACCGCCGCGGAGCAGACATAGAGCCAGGGAAGCGGCGTCGACGGGCGCAGCGGGTGCAGCAGCCGAGGGAGGGAGTTGGCGCCTGCGGAGATGTCCCCGCCGACGAGGTTCGCGTTGCCGCGCTCCATCTCGGCCGTCGTGTGCGTCGCGCACGCGAGGATGCGGTCGCGGAAGCCGGGCGCGAACCGTTCGATCTGCGCATCGACAGCGGCACGCATGTCGACCATCGAGCCGTGCGGGACGTGGCAGTACGCCCACGCCGTGTGTTGTCCCGTCGGCGCACGCGTGTCGTCCAAGAGGCTTTGCTGCGCGAGCAGCACGAACGGGCGCTGCGCGTGCCGTCCGTGCCACGCGTCGTGCTCCGATTCGGCGATCTCTGCGGGCGAGCCGCCGAGGTGGACGGTGGCAGCGCTTGCAACCTCGGGCGAGCGCCACGGGATCGGGCCGTCGAGCGCGTAATCGACCTTGAAGACGCCGGGGCCGTAACGCCAACGGCGCAGGCGGCGGCGGTAACGCGGAGGCAGCGAGTCTCCCGCGAGTATCAGGAGCTGTCGCGGCGTGACGTCGCAGACGACGACGCTGCTGCGCGGCAGGTCGCGGAGCGACGTGACCCTGCGGCCCGTCTCGATCTCACCGCCGAGGTCGCGCAGCCGGGCGGCAAGCGCGTCTGCGATTGCCTGCGACCCGCCGCGCGGGAACGGCCACCCGTGCGTGTGCGCAAGGCCCAGCAGGCCAAGGCCGAATCCGGCCGTCCCTTTCCGGTCGAGCGGCACGGCCGAATGAGCCGCGGCTCCGAGGAACAGCGCCTGCGCGTGCTCCGTCGGCAGCCGGCGCGCGACCCTCGTCGCCCCTTGCACCGCGGCGGCGGCGAAACGCCCTGCACGTGCCGGCTTTCGTGCCAGGCACCAGAGGGGTCCCGCCAGGACGGAGGTGACATCGATCGCCGGGGCGACCAGTCGGGCGTACTCGCGGCCGAGCGTGGCCGGCGAGCGCTCGACGAGTAGCGCCGTCCCGTCGTCGAACGGGTGCGCGAGCGCTGCGGGCGGGTCGATCCACTCGACGTCGAGGTCGAGCGAGTTGAAGAACGGCGACGCCGCGCCGAGCGGATGGATCGCCGAGCAGATGTCGTGCCGGAAACCCGGCAGCGTCAGCTCGAGCGTGCGCGTGCTCCCGCCGACCGTGTCCTGCGCCTCGAGCACGAGGACGGAGCGCCCGGCCTGCGCGAGGGTGACCGCCGCTGCGAGACCGTTCGGCCCCGCGCCGACGACTACGGCGTCCAGTTGCCTACTTGCTGACGAAACCGAGAACGCTCGAGCTAATTTCCAACCACTTGAACCAGCCAGCGGCGGTCGCGCTCGCGATCGAGCTCGATGAAGAGCACGCGCTGCCAGGTGCCGAGACACAGCTCGCCCTCGCGCACGGGAACTGACTCGCCGGCTGTCCCGAGCAGCATCGCCATGCAGTGGGAGTGCCCGTTGCCGACGGCCATGTCCTCCGGACAGATGTTCTCGGTCCGCTTGTCCCAGTCGTCGTGCGCGTAGTAGGTCTCGCGCGGAACGAGCCGCTGCAACAGCTCGGCGAAGTCCTCGAGGAAGCCCTGCTCGAACTCGTTCACCCGCACGCAACAGGTCGTATGCGGCGAGTAGATGCAGGCGATGCCCTCGCTGATCCCGCTCTCGCGCACGGCCTCGATGACTTCTTCGGTGATGTCGCGAACGGCCAGCCCGCCCGCCGTCCGTAGTTCTGTCTCGCGCTGGAAGACCTTCACGGCGCCCTCATCCCTCCTCGGTCCGGCGTGCCACGACCCGCCCTATTCTGAGGGTTCGGGCGGCCTACGTCACGGGGGAACCGTCAATACCCCGGCTGTTTGCTGGTGGTCGTCTCGCCCTCTGGGTTCGTGGTGGTGCCGGCGCCCGCAGCCCCGCCGATGCTGATCGTCCCCGCCATGCCCTGGGCTTTGTGACCGTCCACCGGGCAGTACATCTCGTACCGCTTGTCGGCCGAGAAGGTGAATTTCACCGTCTTGCTCGACCCCGGGGAGATGTCGCCGCTCTCGAGCTCGTCGCCTCCGCCGCCGCTCTGTTCGATCGTGAAGGCGTGGGTGATCGTCCCGGCGTTCTCGACCTCGAACGCGTACGTGCCCGCCTTCGGCAGGGTGATCGAGCCCGGGTTGAGGGAGTACTCCTTCTCGGAGATCTGGATCGTCTGGAGCGCCGGGCCGCCGGTGGCGCTGGTGTTGCTGCCGGTGCTGTTGCTGCTGCCGCCGCAGGCGGCGAGGAAGAGGGCCGCGGGGAGGAGAGCCAGGAGTCCGCGCACGTCAGGGGTACGGCCCGGAATGCCGTTCGGATTCCACGGTACGGTGTGCCTCTAAGCGGGCCCGTAGCTCAGTTGGTTAGAGCAGCGGACTCATAATCCGTTGGTCCCTGGTTCGAGTCCAGGCGGGCCCATCCAGCCTCTTCCACTTTGATTGAGGATCCGCTATCTTGGCGGCTCCGAGTCGTACCGAGGGCGAGGCCCTGCGGCCTCGCGAGAGAAGGGGGCACTTCATGCGTTTTCGATTGGCCTTGGCGGCCTGCGCCGCTCTGCTTGCGGCTGTCCTGCCGGCGTCGGCCGGCGCGATCATCGGCGGCCAGCCCGATGGAACGAACCATCCGTACGTCGCATATGCGGACAACGGCGTCTTCGCCTGCTCGGCGACGCTGCTGTCGCCGACGGTGATGCTGACCGCTGCACACTGTTTCAGCGACAGCACGTCTGCCTACGGCGTCAACACCGTCACGGGCGGGTCGATCGTCCGCACGACGTTCGATCCCGACCTGACTCATGCGAACCCGTCCCGCGTCTGGCACTGGGGGACGTACTACTTCGATCACGACTTCGCGATCGGCTCGGCCGGCGGGCTGCCGGGCTTCGACACGCACGACGTGGCGATCATCGTCTTCAACGCGGCGGGGTGCCACATTCCGACGAACCGCTCGATCCTCACGAACTTCTGCGGTCCGGTTCCGAGCGGGGACACGAGCGGCCAGTACGGCCTTCTGCCGTCGCAAGGGCTCGTAGACACACTGCGAAACCAGACGCCTGTCGACCTCGTCGGCTACGGCGTGCGGGACTACGTCCACGGAGGCGGCCCCTGCGCAGGCCCCTGCAAGCCCGTCCCGGGCGACGTGTTCACCCGCTACGCCGGCCAGGCGAACGTCTTCGCCAGCAACGACGTCATCTCCAGCGAGTTCCTGAAGCTGCATGCGAACAAGGTCGGCGTCTGCCATGGCGATTCGGGCGGCCCTGACCTCGTCGCGGGCACGAGCACCATCCTCGCCGTCAATTCGTTCGGCGGCGGCCAGACGTGCAACTCGAACACGTACTCGTATCGAGTCGACACGCCGGAAGCGCTGAGCTGGATCGCCAACGCGATTCAGCTGGGCGGCGGCAGCCTCTAAGTCGCACCACGTCGCTGGGGCCGGGCACTCGCTCGGCCCCGTGACGCGGTACAGTCGCCGCGCGATGCGGCGGTCACTCTGGGCGCTCCTCCTCGTCGCCGTCTTCGCGGCCGGCTGCAACAGCGAACCGTCGACTTACAAGGCAGCGCCGACGGCGAAGTGCATCCACAGCAAGCTCGGCTACGACGTCACGACCAAGCCTGCGCAGCTCGGCATCGTCGAGCGCAACGCGGCCAACGGCGGTCTGCTCGCACGCCACCCCGGAAACGCCCTGCGAATCGCCTTCGCCGAGAGCTCGGGCGCCGCGCCGGGCCTGGAGCACGCCTTCGGCCTCTTCGCCCCGAAGAAGCTCAAGCCGCACATCACCGACGTGATGCGCACGAACAAGAACGCCGTCCTGCTCTGGACGGTCACGCCTCCCCAGGAGGAGATCAACTCGGTCTACGGCTGCCTCAAGGGCTGAGGCTAGAATCGGCGGCGATGGCTGAGATCGGGACGATGCGCGTGAAGGGCGGCCTCGCCGAGATGCTCAAGGGCGGGGTGATCATGGACGTCACCACCGCCGAGCAGGCCCGGATCGCCGAGGACGCCGGCGCGGTCGCCGTGATGGCGCTCGAGCGCGTTCCCGCCGACATTCGGCGCGAGGGCGGGGTGGCCCGGATGGCCGATCCCGACAAGATCGTCGAGATTCAGGAGGCCGTGACCATCCCGGTGATGGCCAAGGCACGCATCGGCCATTTCGTCGAGGCGCAGATCCTCGAGGCGCTGGAGGTGGACTACATCGACGAGTCGGAAGTGCTGACGCCCGCGGACACCGCCCACCACATCGACAAGTGGAAGTTCACCGTCCCGTTCGTCTGCGGTTGCACGAACATCGGCGAGGCACTCCGCCGGATCGCCGAGGGTGCGGCAATGATCCGCACGAAGGGCGAAGCGGGCACCGGCGACATCGTCAACGCAGTCACGCACATGCGCTCCGTGTTCGGTGCAATCAAGCGTCTGGGTGCGATGGACCCCGACGAGCTGTACTCGGAGGCGAAGAACCTGCAGGCACCGGTCGAGCTCGTGCGCTGGGTGGCCGAGAACGGACGCTTGCCCGTCGTCACCTTCACGGCCGGCGGCATCGCGACGCCTGCCGACGCGGCGCTCTGCATGCAACTCGGCGCCGACGGCGTCTTCGTCGGGTCCGGCATCTTCAAGTCCGGCAACCCGAGCGAGCGCGCGAAGGCGATCGTCGAAGCGACGACGCACTGCAACGACCCCGAGATCCTCGCGCGTGTTTCCCGTGGGCTCGGCGACGCGATGAGCGGCCTCTCGGCCGCCGCATTGCGGCCCGAAGAGCTGCTCGAGACGCGCGGCTGGTAAGCCGCCCGATCACCGCAGCCGGGGTAGTCGCACAGCCGCCGGACGCGGTCTTCGAGTTCCTCTCCGACCTGCGCAACCACTGGCGGCTCGAGCCGCACTTCCTCGAGCTCGAGCAGATGCGCGCGGATGGCGGACGAGTCCGGGTGAAAGGGCCGCTCGGTCTCTCACGCGTCGCGCAAACCGCTGTCGTCGCGGCCGAACGGCCGCGTCTGCTGACAGGCACCGCCGAGGTCGGCCGCACGACGCGCGGTGCCGTCCGCTGGGAGATCGAGCCCCTGGTGCCAGGCACGAGCCGCGTCCGTTTCACCGCGCAGGTCGAGCAGACGTCGCCGCTCGACCGCGTACTGCTCGGCTGCGGCGGGCGCTGGTGGCTCGCGCGCATCGTCGTGCGCGCCGTGCAGCGGCTGGGCCTGGAGCTCGGCGGCTAGCCGAACGCCCGCGTTAGTGCCCGCGCGACCACCAAGAGCCGCCGGTGAATCCACCCGTGTAGATCCCGTCGCCTTCGCCCCAGATGGCGAAGTTCGTTCCGGCCGCGTCGACCGCGAGCCCGCCGTAGTCGCCGAACGGGAAGGTGTAACCGGCCGGCGTCTTGTACGGCGCGCCGGAGCGCAGATTCGAGAGCCGCAGGGGCGCCGACCACGTCGCGCCGCCGTTGGTCGTCCGCGAGTACCACGTGTTCCAGGCATTCGCGCCGTTGCGATTGTCCTGCCACATCAACCGGAAGTCGCCCGCGGTCGGTCCAGCGGCTACAGCAGGCATGTTGCTGTCGCCGCGCGCGTTCACGAGGATTGGTGCGCTCCACGCCGCCCCGTCGGAGGACGTGCGGACGTAGAGGCTCTTCGCGCCGCCGGCGACAGTGCTCTTCGCGTACGCGTACAGCAGCTTGCCGTTGAGATCCGACGCGATCACGGCCTGGGAGCTGTAGAAGTCCGCGTAGCAACCCTTGAACGTGCACACCGGCGGCTCGGCGCTCGTGTCGAGCGTCGTGCGCGTCCACGTCGTGCCGCCGTCGACCGAGCGGACGAGTGACACGGGCTCGCTGCCCGCGCCGCTCTTCGGCTCGCCGGTTTGCGCGAAATAGACGGCGCCGTTCGGCGTGATCGTCCCGCCGTAGCTCAGGTACTCGTATGCGTCGCTGTTCGTCTGGATCGGTGCGGAGAAGGTGGCGCCGTAGTCGTGCGAGACGACCGAGTAGTCGTCCGTCTTGTCGTCGAACGTCAGGTACACGTCCTTGCCGGACGGGGAGACAACGAGTGTTGGCTTGTCGTTGTAGTTGAGCGCGCCGTTCATCGTCACAGGCGTCGTCCACGTGCGGCCGTGGTCGAACGACTTCGACAGCACCGTGCCCGGATTGAACGTGTTCAGCCACGCGGCGTAGAGCGTCCCGTCGGCAGCGACGGCGAGTTCCGGGTCGAACTGCCAGCCGACGTTCTTGCACGTGGCTCCGCAGACGAAGACGAGCGGGCCCCAGGTGCTGCCGCCGTCGCTCGACGCGCGCAGCTTGATGCTCGTTCCGGGGCAGTTGTGGCTCGTACAGTCGTGCGACCCGATCGCGGTGACCGCCTGGTACACGTAACTCGAGTGCGCATCGGCAGCCGTGGTCGGTTCCCAGAAGTCGTCTGACAGGGCTCCCACGGACTGTTCGTCGGAGAACGACGGCTGCGGCGCTGCCGGCGCGGCTCCGGCCGAGAGAACGAGGCCGACGAGCACGAGCAGGAGTGTCCGCCACATGCTTCGACCCTACTACCATTTCGGCGCCATGAAAATCGGCGTCCTTGCACTCCAGGGAAACTTCCGCGAGCACGCGGCCATGCTGCGGCGGCTGGGGGCCGACGTCGTCGAGGTCCGCAAGCCCGAGCAGCTCGAAGGCCTCGACGGGCTCGTCGTCCCCGGCGGCGAGTCGACGACGTTCATGCGGCTGATGCGGCTCTACGGTCTGGACGAGGCCGTGCGCTCGTTTGCCGGCCCCGTCTTCGGCACGTGCGCCGGCATGATCGTGCTCGATCGCGGGCATCTCGAGCTGATGGATCTCGACGTCGACCGCAATGCCTACGGACGCCAGGTCGCGAGCTTCGAGGCCGACCTGCGGCTGCCCGACGACCCCGAGCCGCTGAGGGGCGTCTTCATCCGCGCGCCCCGGGTGCACGAGCACGGCGCCGGCGTCGAGGTGCTCGCCGAGCTCGACGGTGAACCGGTCCTCTTGCGGCAAGGCCGCTTCCTGGTGGCGTCGTTCCACCCCGAGTTGACCGAAGATACGCGCGTGCACGAACTGTTCCTCGACCAGGTGCGGGAGGCGACGAGTGTCAGGGCATAGCAAGTGGTCTTCGATCAAGCACAAGAAGGGCGCGGCCGACGCGAAGCGCGGCAAGCTCTTCTCGAAGCTGTCGCGCGCGATCATCGTCGCGGCGAAGGAGGGAGGCCCCGATCCCGGCGGCAACCTCGCGCTGCAGAACGCGATCGAGAAGGCGCGCTCGTACTCGATGCCGAAGGACAACATCGAGCGCGCGATCGCGCGCGGCTCCGGCGCGGAGTCCGACGCGCAGACATTCGAGACGGTCGTGTACGAGGGCTACGGACCGAACGGCGTCGCCGTCATCGTCGAGGCGTTGACGGACAATCGCAATCGCACGGCGTCGGACGTGCGTCATGCATTCGACAAGAACGACGGCAACCTCGGCACGTCGGGAGCGGTCGCGTGGCTGTTCGAGCGACGCGGCGTTGTGCTCGTGCCGGCGGACGGCGTCGACGAGGACGAGCTGACGCTCGCGGCGGCCGAGGGCGGCGCGGACGACGTCGCACTTGATGGCTCGACCTACGAGGTCGTGTCGGCACCGGAGGTGCTGTCCGCAGTGCGCGACGCCGTCGAGGCGGCCGGCTTCACCGTCGACTCCGCTGAGCTGACGATGCGCCCGAAGACAACGGTCGAGGTGGCCGACGAGACGGCGGCGAAGAAGATCCTGCGGCTGATCGACCAGCTCGAGGAGAACGACGACGTGCAGGACGTCTACGCGAACTTCGACATACCCGAGCAGGTCCTCGAGGCCGTCGCGGTCTAGCAGCTAGCGGGGAGGCGAGACCGACACCGGCTCGTTCGGGTGCGCGATCGCGAGCTCGAAGTCGACCTTCGCCCCGACGACGCTGCCGAGGACGCGCCGCAACTCAGCCGGGACGCTCAGGCCCAGCTCGGCCTTCAGCAGCAGACGCCGCATTAGCCGGTCGTCCTTCCCGGTCCAGACGTCGAAGCTCGACGACGTCACGGCTTGCTGCAGCCGGTCGGCCTCCGCGCCCTGGATCGTCGGCGCCTGCTTGCCGAGGCCACGCAGCAGCGCGAGCAGGCCGTTCGCCGCGTTGACGACGTCGAGCTTCGCCGTGACGTGGTCGAGGTTGCCCTCACGTGTGACCTGTGGATCCTTCACCCACGTCGCGATGTCGAGGCTGCCGATCCCACCGGACCCGCCCGCGGCCGCCTGGCGGATCGCGTTCGTCGACGCCGGCGGCAGCTCGCGCACGCTGCCGTTCACCTCCGCCCACGCCCGCGACCCGGTGGAGATGAACGTCGCGGTCCCCTCGTGGGCGCCGGCGATCTGGGTGTAGGCGACCTTCGCGACCGGGAGCTGCCCGGCGCGCAGGGCGAATGGGCCGCGAAGCTCGAAGCCGATTCGTCCCTTCGTCCCGTGCCGCGGCGAGACGACGAGCCGCAGCGTGATGTCGCCGCTGTGAATCTTGCCGAGGTTCTTGGCGGTGTCAGACAGGACACCGTGCGCCTGCCCGCCGCCGCAGCCGGCGGCGAGCGTGGCGACCAGCAGGCCGAGCGCCGCGATCCTCACGGGCCGGACGTGGTGGTGACCCCCGTGGTTGTCGTCGGCTCGGTCGTCGTCGTGTCCGTCGTGGTGGTCGGTGTACTCACCGTGTCCTCGGGCGCCGACGTCGTCGGCGTTGTCGTCGTTGTCGCCGTGGTGTCTTGCTGCCCCGTCTTGTTACCCGGCACGGGCACGAGATGGTTCGCCAGCACGTCGGCGATCCTCGCCGAGATCGAGTCCAGCTCGGCCTGGAGCTCGTCGAGCGTGAGGTCCTCCTTCTTCAGCGAGTGCAGCTCCTTGCGGATGTCCGCGAGGATCTGGTTTCCCTCGTGGTCGAAGTGGACGAGACTGCCGGTGCCCAAGACGAACTGGTACGCCTCGGCGACGGCGACGCACGTGTCGCAATTCTCGTTGAAAGCAATCGCGACGTTTGTCGGCGTCACCGTCGACGGGTCGCCCTCGACGAGGACGATCTCGAACGCGATCGCCACTGCCGCACAATCGGTGCAGCTGTCGTACGCGACGGCGCCGTTCGTCTGGTCGACGACGTCGCCCATCACGTGCCGGATCGCGAAGGCCACCTTGAAGACGGTCGTCCCGTCCTTCGTATTCACCGCGATTGCCGCGTTGTCGCCGGCGTATGCCGCGGTCGGCGCGCCCGTCGTGAGAGCGAGCGCGAAAACCACAGCTAGCAGCATTGTCAGGAATCGTCGTCTCATGGTCAGTCCCCTCAAGGCGTGGCGGCCGTCGTCGTCGTGACCGGCGTCGAGACCGTCAGCGCGTTCGTCGTCGTTTGCGCTGTTGTCGTGTCGGTAGTGGTGGTGCTGGAGGTCGTGGTCGTGGTCGAGGTCGTGCTCGTCGTTGTCTCGTTCGTCGAGGTCGTGGACGTGCGCGGTTGCTGCTGGGCGGGCTGCTGCGTGAACGTGCCGCCGTGCGAGCTGACGAACGGGGCACCGCCGAGCTGCTGCTCACGCGCCTGCGTCAGCGCCGGCCGTCCGGTCGGGAGCTGTGCGAACTGCTGCACAGCCCCTTGCACTGTCCCCTTCTCGCCGGGCTGGATCGGGCGGTATTCGCCGTTCGGCCACCAGAGATACCCGAGGGATGCCAGCAGTCCGGCCACGAGCACGAGGAACGCGCCGCGCGCCGCGGGCTTCTCCTCGGTGCGCGTCCACACGGCGCCGGTGATGCGCCGAAGCAGGAGCCAGAACGTCGCCACGAGGGCGAGCGCCGGGAGGACGAGGATCGCCATCTGCACGATCCCGATGGCGCCGGTCAACGCGCTGCCACCGTCGAAGGCGTGGTGCACCTTGTGGTACTGCGCGACGAACGAGTCGTACGCCGTGCTCATGATCCGCGGCGCGTTGATCAGCATCATTCCGAACATGAACAGGAGTAACGGGACGACCGTGAACACGTACGCCGTTACGACCACGCGTACCCACGACTTCAGCTCGCTGACGCGGTCGCTCGTCTCGTTCCAGGGCAGTAGGCTCGCGAGCGTGGGGCGGATGCGCGCGAACATGTCCGGCACGCCGGTCAGGTCGCTGACGATGTAGTAGCCGTCGAGGCGGATGAACGGCAGGAACTGATGCAGGATCTCTAGATGCATGAACGGGATGATCAGAAGCAGCGGTTCATATCCCGTCGCGCCGTAGACGCCGAAGACGACGAGCATGAAGACGACGTTGAAGTAGACGCCGCCGAGGTCGGTTCGCAGCCTTCCACCTTTGCCGAGCCGGTACGCGTCCGTGACGTCCGTGTAGAACGCCGGCCAGACGATGTAGAGGCCGGCGCCCATCACACCGGGGCGCGCGCCGCCGTATGCGCACGCGGTCGCGTGGCCGCACTCGTGGAAGGCGGCGGAGAGGATGACGAGGCCGAGCATCATCATCAGGAGCGCCGGGCTGTACAGCACCTCTCGCAACGACTGCGCGACGCCGTGGAAGAAGAAGAGCCACACGTCCATCGCGACAAGGCCGCCCAGCACCAGCAAGACCACCAGCGGGAAGAACAGGGGCTTGAAAACGCTCGTGATCGCGTTGACTACGCGCTCCGGGACGAGCGCGGCGCGGAGCTTCAGCGCGAGCAGCGGGTCGACCTTCTGCAACTCGGGCTCCGAGCCGTCGGCGGGCGCGACGACGCCGAGTGGACGCAGGCGCTCGTCGACCAGCTGCCGCACGTTGTCGGCGCTCACCCCGCGCTTGATCGCCTCGCTGACGGCGGCGGCGATCTCCTCGTTCGTGCGGACGCCGTCTGAGGCCTCCGCAATCAGATAGAGCAGCGGCGCGAGCTGGATCACCTGGCCGTCGGCGCGGCGCGCGATGTACGGCGCTTCCTTGAAGCCCGAGCCCTCGTACTTGCCGATCAGGTCGATCCCGCGCGCGAGTCGCGGTTTCTCGGTCGCGTCGCCCTGCGACGGCGGCGCCTGGTCCGCGACCGGCAGCACCTCGGTCTCGGCGTCGTCGACGGTGGTCGTGGTGGCGTTGTCGGTCATGTGCTCACGAGACGCGTGAGGGGCGGAGGAAGCCGCCCCTCACGTCAACGCGGTCATCAGCCGTTTAGTTGCTCTGCGTGATGTCGACGTTCTGCTGCGCGTTCGCGTACGCGATCGAATTGTCGCTCGCGACGTTGAGCGCGGCGGCGAGGTTGACCGGGGCGGCGACGTTCGCGTTGATCAGCGACATGGCTGCCCGCTCCGGCAGCTCCTCGCCGGCGAGGGTGTTGAGCTCCTCGCGGCTGAGCGCCTTGTACTCGTTCGACTCGCCCATCGCTAGTTGCTCTGGGTGATGTCGCCCGACTGAACGGCGTTCGCGTAGGCCACCGAGTTGTCCGAAAGGACGTTGGCGGCGACCGCAGCGTTGATCGGCGCGGCGACGTTCGCGTTGATCAGCGACATCGCGGCGCGCTCCGGCAGCTCCTCGCCGGCGATCTCATTGAGCTCCTCGCGGCTGAGCTTGCGGTATTCCTGGGACTTGTCGCCCATATCGTCTGCTCCTTTCGCCTAGTTGGACTGCGTGATGTTGGCGGTCTGCTCGGCGTTGGCGTATGCCGTCGAGCCGTCGCTCAGTGCATTCAGCGCGACGGCTGCGTTCACCGGCGCGGCGACGTTCGCGTTGATCAGCGACATCGCGGCGCGCTCCGGCAGCTCCTCGCCTGCGAGCTCGTTGAGCTCCTCGCGGCTGAGCTGACGGTACTGGTCCTCCTGCTTCCCCATGTCGTGCCTCCTTAGTTGCCCTGGTCGATCGGGGTGTTCTGCGCCGCGTCCGCGTATGCGATCGCGCCGTCCGAGAGGACGTTCGCTGCGACGGCGGCGTTGACGGGGATGGCGATGTTCGCGTTGATCAGCGACATCGCAGCCCGCTCCGGCAGCTCCTCGCCGGCGAGCTCGGAGAGCTCCTCGCGCGACAGCTGCTTGAAGTCGGATGACTGCTTGCCCATCTGCTTGCTCCTTTCGTTTGCCTTGCTCATTCCCAATCGAGCGGCGGCTCGGGGACGACCGGCTGGGGGAGCGTCTCGAAGCCGCGGATGACGCTCATCGCCTGCCGGTCCGGCAGCGGTTCGCCGTTTGCCTCCTCGAGCTCCTGCTCGGTCAGCTCGTCAGCCGGTCGTTCGTCGTCGGCTCTTTTCGCCACGTCGTTCCTCCTTCTCGGCTGAATGCGCGGAGACGTGCGACGTCGACGACCGTTCGCCGACGTTGGCCGAGATCGCCGCGTTCACGTCTCGGACGAGATCAACGCCGCCGGTGTTTCGCCGGATACGGCGCTGAATGACTTTGTGGAGCCGCATAAGCTTCTTTTCGCCGCATACCTAGGTGACCAAACACCAAGGTGACCGGGGTTGCTCACGAGGTCACTCCCCTTGGTAAAGCGCTTCTCTACGCTTTTCGGCTCGTACGGAGGGGGTCGCGGGGGAGCCTTGGCTCCTCCGCGTTTTTTCTAGATCCAGCCGTTCTGCCGTGCGACCCTGCAGAGCGCCCGGCGCTTGGCATGTGCCGGTTGATCGGACAACCCGGCCTTCGCGTAGATGCGCCGCAGCGCCGCCTTGACGGTGCCCGTCGCCCCCGGCGTTCCGAGCTGCGCGGCGATCTGCTCATTGGATGGGAGCGTCTCGAGGCTCGATCCCGCGAGCCACGGGCCGCACAGCGCCTGCACGACTTGTCGTTGGAACGCCGACAGCTGCGCCCCGTTGGCGGCCGCCACTTCCTCGAGCGGCTCGGTCGTGTCGGTATCCCGCTGCTGCGCCGGCCACGAGAAGATGAGCGTTTCCGGCCCGATGCTGATGCGGTCGGCGTGGCGGAGCGCCAGCGGGGTGCCAGGCACGACACGTGTCCCGTTCAGGTAGGTGCCGTTGAAGCTGCCGCGGTCCTCGACGTACCAGCGACCGTCCCGAAAGTCCAGCGCCGCGTGCTCGCGGCTGACCGCGGCGGACTCCATCACGAGGTCGTTTTTCGTGTCCCGTCCGATCGAGATGCCGTCCTTCAGCTCGTGCTCGGAGCCGTCGGCGAACGTCAGCCAGATTTCAGCTGCCATGCCCCGCTTTTTCCGCGCAGACACCGAGCAGGAAACGTCCGATGCGCTGCCTAACGTGACTGCGTGAAGGTCATCGGCATCGATCCAGGGACGGCTTCATGCGGGTACGGGATCGTCCACGAAAAAGACGGGCGCCTCAAGGCCATCGACCACGGGTGGTGGCAAACACCCGCGGGTCAGCGTCCCGAGCTGCGCCTGAAGACGATCTTCGACGGCGTCGCGGAGCTCATCGCCGCGCATCGGCCGGATGCCGTCGCGCTCGAGGAGTCGTTCGTCGGCGCCGACGCCCGCACCGCGCTCTCAGTCGGACAGGCGCGAGGAGCCGTCATGGTCGCCGCCGCGAGCGCCGGGGTCGGCTGCGCTGAATACGCACCCGCACGCGTGAAGCAGGTCGTCTGCGGCTACGGCCGCGCGGAGAAGCAGCAGGTGCAGAAGATGGTGAAGGCGATCCTGTCGCTGGACACGGCGCCGACGCCGTCGCATGCGTCGGACGCGCTCGCCGTTGCGATCTGCCACGCGCTCGCGCCGCCGCTGCTCAGGATCGCCGGATGATCGCTCGGCTGCGCGGACGGCCGGTCGCGAACACGCCCGACGGTCTCGTGCTCGACGTCAGCGGGGTCGGCTACCTCGTCGCGGCGACGCCGTCCGCCGTGCGCAAGGCCGACGGTGCGAACGAGGTCGCGCTCCACACCTATCTGCACGTGCGCGAGGACGCGTTGCAGCTGTACGGCTTCGCCGAAGCGGCCGAGCGGGAGCTCTTCGTGCAGCTGCTGTCCGTCAACGGGGTCGGCCCGAAGGTGGCGCTGGCGATCGTGTCCGGATCGCCGGCGGCCGAGCTGCGGCGCGCGATCGTGCTCGAGGACACGGCGCGTTTTCAGGCAATCCCCGGCATCGGCAAGAAGACCGCCGAGCGGATCGTGCTCGAGCTGAAGGAGAAGATCGGCGACGCGCCCGTGCCGATCTCCTCGGCGGGCGGCACGCAGCCGCACGTGGTCGCGCGTGACGCGCTCGTCGAGCTCGGCTACTCGGTCGGTGAGGCGGAGCAGGCGCTGGCGGCCGTCGATCCGGAGCTGCCGCCGGAGGAACGGGTGCGCCAGGCGTTGAAAGCAGCGTGAGATGAGCACCCAGTTTCTGGCCCCCGTCGTCGTCCCCGAGGAGGAGGACCTCGAGCAGTCGCTGCGGCCGCGGCGCCTGGCGGAGTTCGTCGGCCAGGAGCGCATCAAGGACCAGTTGGCGATCGCGCTCACCGCGGCGAAGGGCCGCGAGGAAGCGCTCGACCACGTGTTGCTCGTCGGCCCGCCGGGGCTCGGCAAGACCAGCCTGGCGCACATCGTGCGCGAGGAGCTCGGCGTCGGCATCCGCTGCGTCGCCGGCCCGGCGC
>JBJMJR010000009.1:0-6889 GCA_045806245.1 Gaiellaceae bacterium
CCCGCGCAGCTCCCAAATCGTGTCTGACACCGGGACATGTCCTCGCCGGACGATCTCCCGGTCGCGGAACACCGCAAATCTCCAGCGCGGCTGCCAACCCGTGTCTGACACCAGGAGCTGTCTTGATCAGACGGTCGGCTTGACTCTTACGCCGCAGGCTCGGCTGTCGGATCCGCCGCTCGTGTCTGTCCCTCGGTGGCTGGTGTCTCCCCCTCGGGCGGCTTACGCCGCCGGCGCCGCCGTTTCGGCTTCGCCGGCTCCTCGCCGTCCTGCGCCTGCGCCGGGTCTGTCGTCGCGGCCGCGCCGTTCGATCCCGCGGGTTTCTTCTTCCGGCGGCGGCGGCGGCGCTTGCTCGGTGCCTGCTTCGGCGCCGGCAGGTTCTCCGACAGCGCGAGCGCAACCTCCTGAACCGTGCCGAGCTTCTCGCGTGCTTCGTCGATCAGCTTCGTCGCACGCGGCGTGTAGCCCTCGGCTGACGCGAGCAGCGCAGCGCCCACCTGGATCGGCTGCTCGAGTGCGGTCTTGACGAGCTTCGCCGCGTTCTCCTCGTGCCGGTGCCCGCGTGAGTTCGCGAGCGCGCCGAGCAGGCGCTTCGCCTCCGGATACTCGGTCGACGCGCGCCGATCCTGCACCTTGCGCGTCGCGCGGGCGAGCCGCCAGGTCCAGCGCTCCAGAATCTGGTCGGGCGCGTCCGGCTTTCCGTCGGCGATCGCTCGCAGCAGGATGCGGATTCCGGCAAGCCGCTCCTTCTCCCAGGTGGGCGCCTGGGTCACGAGGGTGACCAGGTCGTCGAAGTCGGCGCGCTCGACGGTCATCGACACGCGGTCCTGAAGCGCCATCATGCGCAGGCGCCGGTTCGGATTCTCGGCCGCGCAGGTCGACAGGAATTGCTCCAGGGCTCCCTTCGAAGCGCGGCCCTCGGTCAGCTTCAACACGAACAGTGCGCGCTCGTCGAACCGGATCTGGCGTCCTGCGATCGTCGCCCAGTAGCGCTGCTCGTCCTCGTCGAGGAAGCGCGGATCGACCCGCTGCCACTCGCGCTGGATCACCGCGATCCGGCGCCGCACGTCGGGTGTGACCGGAACGAGCCACGGTGCCGGCGTCAGGCGCCGCCGCGCCCGCCGCTGCGAGCGGCGGCGCGGTGCGGGGGTGACGCGCGCGCCCTCGCGGTAGAAGTCCGCGTCGAGCAGCGAATGCAGCGAGACGACGCGCTCGTTGTGAGTCGCGCCCTTCGGCACGAAATCGACCACGATGCCCGCTTCCTTGCGCGGGTGCATTCGCATGATCCGCCCGACGCGCTGCTGGTACACGCGCTTCGACGCCGTCGGCGCCAGGTGCATGCAGACGGTCGCGCGCGGCGAGTTCCAACCCTCGGCGAGGAGTTGCGCGTTGATCAGCACGTTGATCTCGCCGCGCTCGTACGCCGCGAGCGTCTCGGCGAGACGCACCGGCGGCGTGCGGCCGGACACGGCCTCCGCTTTGATCCCCGCCGCGCGGAACTCCTGCGCGAGGTTATACGCATGGTCGACTCCGGCCGCGTAGACGATGCCCGGCGTGTTGTCGAACCGGTCCCGGTAGAGGCTCGCCGCTGCCTGGTTCAGCGCCTGGTGGTCCAGCGTCTTGGCGAGGATCTCCTGGTCGAAGTCGCCACCGACGATCGGCACGGAGTTGATCGCGGCGACCGGCGGCACGCGCAGGCAGCGGAGCGGTGCGATCAAGCCGCGGCGAGCGGCGTCCTGAAGGGGAAGGTCGTCGACGGAAGCGGGGAAGACGTCCGAGACCTGCTTCGCGATCAGCTGCTCGGTCGCGGTCATTCCGATGTAGATGGGCTCGGGGAACGAGCGGATCGCCGCGGACGTCTTCTCGCCGAGCGCCGTATGCGCCTCGTCGCAGATCACGAGCTGGTACGCGTCGCGGCTGATCGAGCCGACATGGCGCGCGAACCACGCATAGGTCTGGATCGTGAGCGGGTTCGTGCGAAGCGGTTCGGTGCCGACCTCGATCGCGTCGGTGTAACGGTCGGCATAGCCCTCGGTCTTGAGGTCGCGCTGGAACTGTGAGACGAGCAGGCGGCGGTGGGTGAGGATGAGCACGCCGAGTGTGCGCGCCGCTTCGACGAATCCGGCAGCGGCAATCGTCTTGCCCGATGCGGTCGGGTGGCGGAACCGGTAGCGGCGTATCGCTCCCGGATCCTGCTCCGGCGTGAGCCCTTCCTCGTCGGCGTCGTCGTCGCCCTCGACGAGTTGCTCGTCGTCCTCCTCTTCGTCGGCCTCTTGATCCGCAAGCTCGTCGCCGGCTGCGTGCCCGTTGCCGTTCGTCTCGTCGCCGCGCTGAGCCGCCGAGATCAGCTCCGTCAGCATTCCGGCGAGCGCGTCGATCTGGTGGCGCCGGAGCGGGGTGCCTGCCGCAGTGTGGGGCTCGGGGTCGGCGAGGACGCGCTCCAGCCCGAGCATCAGGGCATAGCGAACCTTCCACTGCGGGCTCGGTCGCTGCCGGCCCGCCTCGAGCTCGGCGATCGCGTCGTCGAGCGCGCGGCGCCGTGCCGTGCCCGCTGCAAGTACCTGTGCGGGGTCTTCGCCGTCGTGAAGGAACGGCTCGCCCGCCCACGCTTCCGCGCGGTACGCAGCGGCGGCAATCGGATCCGCCGCCTCGGAGAGGATGGTCGGCTGAGTCGCTTCCTGCATATGCGCAGCACGTCGTTCGTGCTGCCAAACCTCGAAAGGTGCGCGCTCGCGAGTCCCCTGGGCGAGCTGCGCGTCACAAGCATACCCCGAGTACGGGGGTCGTCAACCCGGCCGGCTCAGCCGAGTGGAGTGCCGGAGCCGCCCAGGCCTCCGAAGATCGCGAACGGGTTGCCGGGAACCGTCTCCCAGACGAGCTCGCCGCCCGGCTCGACCTCCCCGTGGAGACGGGAAGCGAGGGCCTCCGCCTCCTCTTTCGAGGCGGTACCGACGATCAAGTGGCGCCACCGGCGCTCGACGGAGTAGCCCTCCTGCTCGAGCTGCTCTGCGAGCTCGCGGGCGGCGCGGTGGGACTCGCAGCTGATCCGCACCTCCCAAGGCGCGTAGCCACGCTCGAGCTCCTCCTCCTCCCACGTCTCGTCGGGCGGCTCGTCGTCCCAGCGGTCCTCGTCCTCGAGCCAGTGCTCGACGGGTCCCGTCACGGCGGCGATCCCGAGGTCGCGAAGCTCCGCCTGGATCACCGCACGCGCCCGCTCCGCCTCCGCGCGCGAGCTCGCGTAGACGAACACCTCGTCGTCGTCGTACGAAACGGCGAGCCGCCGCTTCTCGAGCTCCTGCGCGAGCTCGGAGGCCTCGTCGCTCAGGGCGAAGCCGAGCCGCTCGAGGAGGCCGGGCGCCTGCTCGTCCTCGATCTCGATGCGGATGCGCCAGTCGTCCCGGGCCATCCGCGGAGACTAGCCGGTCAGCGCAACGCCTCCTCCACGTTGCTCATCGGGATCAGGCGCGCGGTTCCGCGGCCCGCATTCGAATACGCGTACACGACGCCGATCGACCCGATCTCCGCGCGTGGCGAAGCCGGCGCCACCGCGAGCTGTGCCGTCCGGCCGGTTGCAACGTTCATCGCGTAGACGGCATTGCCGGCCGTCACGACTGCGATGCCGTACTGGAGATCGACGTGCGGCTGCGTTCCCGCCGGTAGAGGCCAAGTGTGCGTCCGCGTCCCCGCGACGAAGACGTCGAGTCTCCCGTCGCGTGTCGTCGTTACGACGACATTCCTGCGGAGGGCAAGCGATGTCGCCTGCGGCGCGGCCGACGAGGCGATCGACCTGCCGTACAGCATCCGTACGTCGACGCGGCTGCTCGTGAGCACGGCGGTGTGATAGCCGTCTGCCGACATTGCGCGGATCGCTCCCGGCAAGCCGTAGCGATCGATGCCTCGATACCCGCCGGTGACCAGGCCGACGGACGAGCGAGCTCCGTCCACGAGCGCGAACGTGTGCGTCGCTCCATTCGCTGCGATCGCCCCGAGCGAGACACCGGGCCGCTGCGCCGGTCTACTGATCACCCATTCCTGGCAGCCGATGTCGTCGGCCGCGACGACGATGGGTCGCCCGTGTTGACGCGTGACCCACTGTGCGCGGGCGCCGCCGAGCGCGATCTCCGAGATCCGCCCGGACGCACCCGATGCGGCGCAGGTCACGCCGGCCTTTTGCGAAACCTGCTCCACCGAGCGCCATGGGATGTTCCAGAAGACGACACGATCGCAGCCTGCTGCGCCGCCCGAGACGACGAGTGCGACGCGAGAGCCGTCCATCGAGAACGAACGGATCGCGCCACTCGTGTGAAGCGGCCGGCCGACGCGCGCGAGCTCGCGGCCGAGCGCTCGCGCCGGCACGAACTTCACGACGGGCCGGCTTGCGGGAGCGTTCTTGTAGACGTTGTCCTGGTATGCCACGCCGTGCGCGTCGAGCACCGGCCGGTCACCGGCGCGGACCGGCGCAACGAATGTCGTGCGGCCGTCGGTGAGCCGGGTTACCCAGAGCCCGTTGCCGCCCAGCGCGGAGTACGAGGCAAGTGCGCCGGCCACCTGGAGCGTGTGGGGCCGAACGCGCACGGGAAGCGGCCACGAGCGCGCGAGGCCGCCGCCCGCGTCGAGGAGGGCGATCCGGTCGGGCCGGTCGAGAGTCGCGGCTGGCCGGATGACGCGAACGTTCGCAGGCGCGTTGGCCCGCGGCGCTGCGGCCACGGCGGCGCACGAAACGCCGGCAGGTGCCACCGTCCCGTCGCTCGAATGCCAGGCAAACGCCCTGCACGTGCCGGCGTTGCGTAGAGCGACGACGACGTTCGTGCCCTTGACCTTGTAGCCCGCGACGTGGCCTTGAAGCGCGAGCGCTCGCGTTCCGGCAGGGTCCGGATGGCAGATGTACGCGATCGCGGGGGCGGCGAGCCCCAGCGCGGCGACAAGGACGGCGAGGCGGATGGATGTACGGCGCACGGCGGCTCCTTCCGCGATGAGGTCGTGCCGAGGCCGGACCCTAACAGCGGCTACGCGGTGATGCCGGCGCGGAAATCGGCGAGCGTGGACCCGACGACCCGCTCGGAGACCCCCGTCTGGTCGAGGTGCTTCGTGATACCGCCAAGGAAGAACGGGTAGCCGGCCCCGAGGATCAGGCAGGCGTCGATGTCGGCGGCGGCAGCGACGACCCCCTCCTCGAGCATGTAGCGGATCTCGTCCGCAACTGCTTCGAGCACGTCGGCGCGGATCTCGTCGACGGTCCGCCGCGCGTCTCCGTGCACGACGATCTCCTCGTTGCCGTTTGCGAAGTTCGCGAGCGTCGCGGAGAGCGGGAAGCGGTCCGGGTACGAGTCGTGGAGCGTCTCGAGGACGTGGTTCGCGACGCGTGGCCCGACCATCTGCAGCAGCACCGACGGCGCCATCGGCAACCCGAGTGAGCGGGCGGCTTCGTCGGTCTCCTCGACCGTGTTGCCGTTCTCGAGCGCATCCATCAGCACCGTCGTCATGCGTGTCAGGACGCGGTTGACGACGAATGCCGGCGCGTCCTGCACGAGCACGCCTCGCTTGCGGAGCTTCTTGACGACGTCCCATGCCGTGGCGAGCTGCTCGTCCGTCGTCCGTGACGTGCGCACGATCTCGACCAGCGGCAGCACGGCGACCGGGTTGAAGAAATGCAGTCCTACGTCGGCGCCCATCTCTTCGACCGAGAGCGAGGACGTGTTCGTCGCGACGATCGCGTTCGGCGCGACCCTGCGCAGCTCCGCGATGACCTCGCGCTTCACGTCGAGCTCTTCGAACACCGCCTCGAGCACGAGATCGCAGCCTTCGAACTGCTCCCAGCCGGTGCCGCCGTCGACGATCGTCGCGAGAAACGGCTTCTTCGCGCCGACGTCCGCGCGGATCGTCTCCAGGGCCTCGTCGACGCGTGCCTGGTCGAGGTCGCGCAGGACGACGGGCACTTCGAGCCGTCGCAGGAAGAGCGTTGCGAGCTGCGTTGCCATCAGCCCCGCTCCGACGATGCCGACTTTCTGCACCTTGCGCGGCGCTGCATCCGGGAGCTCGGGCGGTCGCTTCGACCGGCGCTCGACGACGGTGAACGCATAGGCCGACGCTTGTGCCTGCGGGCTGACGAGGAGATCCGCCATCGCCCTCTCCTCGGCTGCATAGCCCTTCTCGAGCGGCCAGTCTTTCGCGCCCGCGATCAGGTCGAGCGCGACGTAGGGAGCTCGGGTCGCGCCGTGCACCGCATCGTCGACGCGCGAGCGTGCCTTGCGCATGACGGTGTCGAGCTCCGACCAGTCGGGTGCGCCGCGCGCGATGCCGCCGTCCTCGACGAGCTCGACGGCAAATTGCAGCGACTCGTCGACGAACTCCACGGGCGCGAGCAGGCGGTCGGCGAGGCCGAGCTCGAGCGCCTCCGGCGCCGTCAGCAGCTTGTTCTGGCGCAGCGGGTTGAGGACGATCAGCTTCGTTGCGGCCTCCGGGCCGATGAGTTGCGGAGCGACCTGCGTGCCGCCCCAGGCGGGGATGATCGAGAGCGCCACCTCCGGGAAGCCGACATGGCGCACGTTGGAGGCGATCGTGCGCGCGTCGCAGTGAAGCGCAAGCTCGAGGCCTCCGCCGAGACAGGCGCCGTTGATCGCGCCGACCGTCGGGAAGGGCAACGCGCGGATCCGTGCGAAGAGTGCATGACCGGCGCGTGTTCCCTGGAGCGCGTCCTCGGCCGACCGCAGCTTCGTGAACTCGTCGATGTCCGCGCCGACGCAGAAGACGAACGGCTTCCCGGTCACGACCATCGCGGCCCACTCGCCGTTCTCGAGCTGCTCGAGGAGCGACGCGCCGGACGCGAGCGCGGAGCGGCCCAGCGTCGTCGGCTTCGAATAGTCCTCGCCGTTGTCGATCGTGACGAGCG
>JBJMJR010000010.1:0-4261 GCA_045806245.1 Gaiellaceae bacterium
GCGACTGGAAATCGCGTACGTGCTGAAAGGTGCGTCGCGGGTTCAAATCCCGCCCTCTCCGCTTCAGTGCGGGTGCGCGCCTCACACTCACTCCGGGCGTGAGGCGCGGTCCGCCGACAGGGCTAGCGTTGCCCGGCGTGACCGAGCCTGAAGGCCAGCTCGTCCGGCGGCGGATCGTCTTCCTAGCGCTCGTCGTCGCAGCGGCTGTCGTGGCCGGCTGCGGCAGCAGCGGTCCTGCGCGACTTGGTCATGACGAGTACCTGCAGAAGCTGCGGCAGATCGAGGCCGGTGCAGATGCAACCTCGGCTTCCCGTCTGTTCTTCAAGCTCGTAACCGAGCCGCCCCTGTCCAAGGAACGCTGTCTAGCGGAGTCGCGCGAGTTCGCCCGCAACCTCCACAACATTGTCGATCAGGTCGCCTCGCTCCGACCGCCGGGCCCGGCCCAGTCGCTTCAGGACCGGTTCGTCTCGGCGGCAAGCCGATCCGTCGGGGCGGTCGACGGCGCGGTGAGGAGCGTGCAGTCCGGATCGCTCGTTTGCGGGATGCCGATGAACCGCCGGATCTACGGACTACCTTCGACTCGGCAGGCTGAGCAGGTGCTTCAGGACTACGCGAAGCAGGGCTACAGGCTCGGCGCGAACTCGGATTAGCGCGTGCCTGACGAAATGCCCCTTCAGGGGGAGGAAACCGGGTAGGCCGTGACGAAAATGCGGCATGCCGGCTCCCCCCCTCATACCCCCCGGCATTGAAACCCGTCTGCGGCTATCCGAGGCGGGTTTCGTCTTTGATGGGGCCATGAAGCCGGTCAACATCTGGGAGTACGAGCGCCTCGCGGAGGAGACGCTCGACCCGAACGCGGCCGCGTACTTCTTCGGCGGCGCGGGAGACGAGGTGACGCTGCGCGACAACGTCGCGGCGTTCGAGCGGCGCAAGCTGCGGCCGCGCGTCCTCGTCGACGTCGGCGCCGTCACGACCAAGACGACGGTGCTCGGCACCGAGGTCGCGCTGCCGGTGCTGATCGCGCCGCTTGCGATGCAACGGATGGCGCATCCCGACGGCGAGGAGGCGACAGCGCGCGCGGCGGCAGCCGCCGGCACGATCATGTGCCTCTCGTCGGCCGCGACGTGCGCACCCGCAAAGCTCCCGGGTGACGGTCCCCGCTGGTTCCAGGTCTATGTCTGGCGCTCGCGCGCGAAGACGGAGGCGGCGATCGAGCAAGCCGTCGCGGCCGGCTTCTCGGCGCTCGTGCTCACCGTCGACGTGCCGTACATCGGGCGACGCGAGCGCGACCTCCGCGTCGGCTTCACGGTGCCTGAAGACCTCGTCGTCGAGGGCGAGCTGTTCGGCAAAGGCTTCGACGCGACGATGAGCTGGCGCGAGCTCGAGTGGCTCGCGGGCTACGGCCTCCCCGTCGTCGTGAAGGGACTGCTGACGGCCGAGGACGCCGAGCTCGCGTGCGACCACGGCGCCGCTGCTGTCGTGGTGTCGAACCACGGAGGCCGCCAGCTCGACGGCGTGTCCGCGACGCTCGACGTGCTCGAGGAAGTCGTCGACGCGGTCGACGGCCGCGCCGAGGTGCTGCTCGACGGCGGCGTGCGGCGCGGCGTCGACGTCCTCAAGGCACTGGCACTTGGAGCGCGGGCAACCTTGATCGGCCGCGCGATGCTCTGGGGCCTCGCTGTCGCCGGCGAGGAAGGCGTCACCGACGTGCTGCGCATGTTCCAGAACGAGATCGAGCTTGGGCTCGCGCTCCTCGGCTGCACGTCGCCCGACGACGTCGCCCGCGCACACGTTCGCTGAGTTACAGCCGCCCGGCCTCGATGATCCGTTGCAGGAACTGCTGCGTGCGCTGCTCCCGCGGCTCGCTGAGGATCTGTTCGGGCGGTCCCTGCTCGAGGATGACACCGGCGTCGAGGAAGCAGACCCGGTCGGCGATGTCGCGCGCGAAGCTCATCTCATGCGTTGCGATCACCATCGTCATGCCGCCGGCCGCCAGCTCGCGGATCACCTCGAGCACCTCCGCGACAAGCTCCGGATCGAGCGCGCTCGTCACCTCGTCGAGCAGCATCAGGTCCGGCTGCATCGCGAGCGCGCGGACGATCGCGGCGCGCTGCTGCTGCCCGCCCGAGAGCGAGTCGGGATAGTTCTCTGCCTTGTCGGCCAAGCCGAAGCGCTCGAGCAGCGCCATCGCCTGCGCCGATGCGTCGCCGCTGGACAGCCCGAGCGCGAGCCGCGGCGCGAGCGTCACGTTCCGCAGCACGCTCATGTGCGGGAACAGGTTGTACGCCTGGAACACGATCCCGATGCGGCGGCGGATCCTGTTCACGTCGACGCGCCCGGACGTGATCTCGACGCCTTCGACGACGATGCGGCCGCCGTCGATGGGCTCGAGCAAGTTGACGCAGCGCAAGAGCGTCGATTTGCCCGATCCCGACGCGCCGATGAGGCACACGACCTCGTGGTCGGCGACGGAAAGATTGACGCCACGGAGCACCTCGAGCCTGCCGAAGGACTTGTGCACGCCCTCGACGAGCAGTGTCTCGCTCACGTGCCCGCCGCCTGTCGCCGCCGCCGGTCACGGGCGACCAGCCAGTCGGTGAAGCGCGCGAGCGGGATCGTCAGCGCGACGAAGAGCAAGGCTGCGGCCGTGAACGCCGTGTAGTTGAACGTCGCCGCGGCGTCGATCTGGGACTGCTTGAAGGCCTCGATCGACCCGAGGAAGCCCACGAGTGCCGTGTCCTTCTGAAGGCCGATGAAGTCGTTGAGGAGCGGCGGGATCACGCGGCGGACGGCCTGCGGCAGGACGACGGTGCGGAGCGACTGCCAGTGCGACAGCCCGAGCGAGCGCGCCGCAGCGTCCTGGCTCGGGTGCACCGACTCGATGCCGGCGCGGTAGACCTCCGACACGTACGCGGTGTAGATCAGCACGAGCGAGACGATGCCCCAGAACGTCGTCGAAGTCGGCACGGACTTGAGCTGCAGCGCCGGAGCGCCGAAGCCGAGCATCGCGATCACGAGGATGGTCGGCACGCCGCGGAAGAAATCCGCGTAGGCGATCCCGAGGATGCGAAGCGGCAGCGCGGCGGGACCGGGCAGGCTGCGCATCACCGCGAGCACCAGCGCGAAGACGAGGATCAGTACCTCCGCGATGCAGAAGATCTTCACGTTCAGCAGGAACGCCCGCGACACCTCGGGCAACGAGTCCTTGAACTGACCCCAATCGAAGAACGTGCTCCGCACCTCCGGCCACCCCGGTGAGTGCGTGATCAGCAGCGTGAGCGCGGCGAAGAAGACGACGGTGCTGACCGTTGCGATCAGTGCGCCGCGGCGTCCCTGCCCGCCGGACTTCAGGCTGCCGAGGATTCTCGAGCGGCGTCCGTCTAGTGCAGGATCGGAGCGCCGCCGACTTTCGCCAGCCACTTGTCCTGGATCTTCTGCAGCGTCCCGTCGGACTTCAGCGTCCCGAGCGCGGCGTTCACGCAACCAACGAGCGTGTTGCCCTTCTGGAAGACCATCCCGAACCGCTCGCCGGCATTCCCAGTCGGGAACTGCCCGACGATCTTGCTGTTCGGCACCTGCGCCGCGGTGACGTAGAACGCGGTGGGCAGGTCGACGACGAGCCCGTCGATCTGGCCGTTCTTGAGCGAAGCGACGGCGGCGTCATTCGTATCGAAGACGGCGGGCTGCTTCGAGGGCTTGATCTTGTCCTTGATGTACTGGTAGCTCGTCGTGCCGAGCTGGGCCCCGAGCTTGTACTGCTGCAGGTCGGCGGTCGACGTAGCCTGCGCGATCTTGGTGCCCTTCTTCGCGACGACCGCCTGGTTGACGTCGTAGTAGGAGTCGCTGAAGCCGACCACCTTCGCACGCGCGGGCGTATACGAGATCTCGTTGATGTCGAAGTCAAACTTCTTCGGCCCCGGAGCGAACGAGGTGTTGAACGGGACGACGATCCACTTCACATCGTTCTTCGCGAAGCCGAGCTGCTTGGCGACGGCATACGTCACCGCCGACTCGAAGCCCTCGCCGGAGCGCGGGTCGCTGACCTTCCACGGCGACTTCTCGTTGCCGCCGAACCACGGCGGATAGGCCGGGTTGTCGGTGCCGACCGTCAGCTGGCCGGAGTGGACGAGGGTCAGGTCGGCCTTCGCGCAGGAGCTGCCGCTCGTCGTGCCTTGAGACGACTTCGAGCTGGAGCCGCCGCACCCGGCGAGCACGAGGACGAAGACGAGAGCGAGAGAACGCCGCACGCGGCGACACTACC
>JBJMJR010000011.1:0-8488 GCA_045806245.1 Gaiellaceae bacterium
ATCACTGCAGAGCGTTGGCCCGGCTCGCGGGGCTCGTCGGGGCTGCTACTTCGCCCGCGCGATCTGCTCGCATTCGGACAGCTCTACCTCGACGGCGGTGTCTGGCACGGGAAGCGCATCGTCCCGGCGCGCTGGATCCGACTGTCGCCGCGCGCGCACGCTGTCGTTCGCCGCGGATTGCACTACGGGTTCGGCTGGTGGATCCGGTCGGGCTCGTATGCCGGCTACGGCTATCTCGGACAGGTGCTGGCGGTGTTCCGGGGGCGCGACGAGGTCGTGCTGGTCACATCGTCGCGCGAGAACGCTGACCCGCTCGCGCTCGTGCGCCGGCTTACGCGCGGCTGACTACTTTCCGTTGCCGTGCCCGTTGTCGGGCTTTTGCTTGTCCGGCTTGTTGCCGTGACTCTCGGACGGCGGCTGCTGGTCCGCAGGCGGCCCGGGATCGGCCGGCGGAATCGGCGGCGTGGACTGCGAGTCCGGCGTCGGAGGAGCAGGCGCCGGTGGAGCCGACTCGACCTGCGCAGCCGGCGGCGCGGCCGCGGGCGCCGGCTGGTCCGGCGACTCGACCGGGATCGTCGGCGCCCCGACGGACGGCGTCGCCGACGCGGGCGCGTGCACAGTGCCGGCCGCGGCGTGGACGCGGGCGGCAGAAGGCGTTTGCGCAGGCGCCGCGGCAACAGGCACACGACGCACCGTGTGCGAAACGTTGTGGGACGACGAGACCGTCCGCGCGGGCGTTACCGCCGCCGCGACCGGCTTCGCGCTCTTCGCCGCATGCGCGCGGTACGCGCTCGCGTGCTTCGGCGCGATCGGCGCTGTCGCCGCGGCCACAGCGGTGGCAGCGACGATCGCCGTCGTCGTCCCGATCTTGATAGCGGCTGCACCGCCGCCGCCGAGGAGCGTCTTCACGCAAGCGATTACGCCGCCCACGTCAGCGCCACGGCGCAGCCGCTTCTTCCACGTGACCGCGTCCTGCTCCAGGCCCTGAGCCAAAGCGCGGCGAGCGCGGAAGATCAGGGTCTCTACGGCGGCCTGAGAGAGACCCAACTCGTCGGAGATCTCGCGGTACGTCAGCCCCTGCCACTCGCGCAGCAGGATGGCGCGCCGCTGGTTCTCCGGCATCTGCTCGAGGACGTCCTGCAGGCGGATCAGCTCGTCGGCGGCATGCTCGCGGCCCGGGACGATCTCCTGCAGCACCTCGAAGTTGTTCGGCGACTCGACGCGCCCGCGGCGCCATGACGAGCGGCGGCGCGACAGGCACACGTTGTGCGCGATCTTGAACAGCCAGGCCGACTCGAGCTCGGGAACGATCCCGCGCTGCAGGCCGCGGAACGCGTTCATGAACGTCGTCTGAACCGCGTCCTCGGCCTCCTCTCGCGAGCCGAGCTGGTGCAGGCAATACCCATAGATCTGGCCCGAGTAGCGCTCGTACAGATCTCCGGCCGCGGCAGCACCGGCGGCGTCGGAACGCTCGACACGAGTTGCTCGACCTATGGACGGGACTGCGGCCACCTGTCCTCCTGAATGCGGGTACGCGCGTCCTGCGGGTACGCACGTACACGCAGTGTCGGCGGCGGCTAGGGGCGCGCTACAGCCCTTAGACGAGGGAAGGCAGAGCGCCGAGCTCGCGGCGGAGCCGGACGAACAGCGCTTCCAGCGCGAGCGGCGGGCTGAGGTTGAACTCCTCGAAGGCACGCCAGGTCTCGCGCACGATCTCGCAGGCGCGCTCGGCGCCGGCGAGGCGCTCGGTCGTGCCGTCGCCGGCGAGGACCGCGAGGCGGTCCGCATGCACGACGGCGCGCTCGGCGCCGACTGCCGTCACGACGAGGTCTCGGTACCAGGAGGCAAGCTCTTCGAGCGCGGCGAGCAGCTCGTCGCGCTCGGCCCCACGGGCCGCGCGCCGGACGCGTTGCTCTGCTTCACGCGTGGGCAGGTCGAGCAGCTCGAGCTCCTGCTCCGCCGTTTCCTTTGCGTCCGCCGCCCGCTCGCGTGCGCCGTCGAGGATGCGCTGAGCGGCGTCGCGCGGGTCGAACTCCGGGTCCGCGTACACGGAACGCGCGACCTCGAGCAGCGCCTCGCGGCGTTTCGCCGCCTTCGGGTCGAGCAGACGCGCCGCGCGGTCGAGCCGTCCCGCCGCGAGACGCGCCAGCGTCGCCGCCTCGGCCGGCTCGAGCCCGGGCGCACGAGCGGCGATCTCCTCGCGGACGGCACGTTCCGACAAGCGCGTGAACGGAACGAGCTGGCAGCGTGAGCGGATCGTCTCCGGCAGCGGCCCGAGGTCGTCCGCGACGAGCACGATCACCGCGTACGGCGGCGGCTCCTCGAGGTCCTTGAGCAGCGCGTCGGCAGCGTCCTCGTTCATCGTCTCGGCCGCGTACACCAGATACACGCGGCGCTCGGCCTCGAACGGGCGCATGTGCAGGTCGCGGCGGAGCTCGCGGATGTCGTCGATCCGGATCTGGTCGCCGACGGGCTCGAGCACGTACACGTCCGGGTGCGCACGGCGCTGCACGCGATCCGACTCGCCGATGAGCTGTGCAGCGAACGCGAGTGCCGCGGCGCGCTTGCCGACGCCGGGAGGCCCATGGAAGAGGTACGCGTGCGCCGGTCCTTCGGCGAGCGCGGCACGCAGCAACCGCTTCGCCTCGCTCTGCTCAGGAAAGCTGTCGAATGCGTCCACGGATCTCCTCGGCGACCTGCTCGGCCGCGCGGTTGCCGTCCACTGTCGTGATGCGCTCCGGAAACATCTCGGCGAGCGAACGGTACGCCTCGTCGACCGTCCGGTGGAACGCTTCCCCCTCCCGCTCGATCCGGTCAGCTCTGGAGCTGCGGCTTGCAGCCACGTCCGGGTCGACCAGGACGAGGAACGTCCGGTCGGGCAGCAGGCCGCCGGTCGCAGCCAGGTTGAGGTCGAGCACGCGCTCGACCCCGAGCTGCCGCGCAATCCCCTGGTAGGCGAGCGACGAGTCGACGTAGCGGTCGCAGACCACGTCGCGGCCCGCTTCGAGCGCCGGTCCGATCACCCGGGCGACCAGCTCCGCGCGCGCGGCCGCAAAGAGCGCCGCCTCGGCCCACGGGCTCATCTCGACGCCCTCGAGCAGCAGCCGGCGCACTTCCTCGCCGAGCGGCGTGCCCCCCGGCTCGCGCGTCGCGACGACGTCGCGCCCGCCTACGCGGAGCGCGTCGGCGAGCAGGTTCGCCTGCGTGGTCTTCCCGGACCCGTCCAGGCCTTCGAAGCTGAGGAACACCGCGGCCTACGATACGGCGCGTGCGGGCGGTCGTCACAGGGGGTGCGGGCTTCATCGGCTCGAACGTGGTCGACGCGCTGCTGGCCCGCGGCGACGAGGTGCACGTGCTCGACGACCTCTCCCGCGGCAGGCGCGAGAACCTCGGCGAGGGGGCACAACTGCATGTCGGCGACATCCGCCGCGACGCCGGCGCGCTGTTCGCCGAGGTGCGACCGGACGTGTGCTTCCATCTCGCAGCGCAGATCGACGTGCGCGTGTCCGTCGAGCGTCCGGACTTCGACGCCGACATCAACGTCGTCGGCACGCTGCACGTGCTCGAGGCCGCACGCGAGCACGGCGGCAGGATCGTCTTCAGCTCGACCGGCGGCGCGATCTACGGCGAGTGCGACGGGCCGGCCTCCGAGGACCATCTGCGCGCGCCGGTCGCGCCGTACGGCGTCTCGAAGCTTGCGGCGGAGGAGTACATCGCTGCGTACAACCGCCTCTACGGCAACTCGCACGTCGCGCTCCGCTACGGCAACGTCTTCGGGCCGCGGCAGGACCCGCACGGCGAGGCGGGCGTCGTCGCGATCTTCATGAACGCGCTGCGCGACGGCAAGACGCCTCGCATCTACGGCGACGGCGAGCAGACGCGCGACTACGTGTTCGTCGAGGACGTGGTCGCGGCCACACTTGCCGCCGCGGAGCACGAAGGCGGCGTCTTCAACGTCGGCACGGGCGTGGAGACGTCCGTGCTGGGCTTGTACGACGGCATCCAGCGCGCCACGGGCATCGAGCGTCCGCCCGAGCACGCGGACGCGCGGCCAGGCGAGCTGCAGCGCAGCGTCCTCGACCCGTCGCGCGCGGAGCGCGACCTCGCCTGGCGGCCGCAGCGTTCGCTCGACGAGGCTCTCGCTGCGACGTGGGCCTGGATCTCGGAGACGTAGCAGGAGGCCGACGCAGCAGCCCGAACTCGATCCGGGCGATGGAGCAGGCTCATGATCTGATCCGACCCTGGCGCCGCGCGACGATCGCCGTCAGCGCCGTCGCGGCGCTCGAGCTGCTGCTCCTGACGCTCGTCGCGATGCTGATGTTCGGCAATCCGCTGCTGCACCACTTCACCGCGTCGGCGGCGTCGGCAGCAACTCCGCCGAAGCGAACGGCGCCTTCGCCCGCGTCGAAGAAGGCGCCGCTGCCGCGGAACCAGATCTCCGTGATGGTGCTGAACGGCAACGGCCAGGCCGGCGCGGCGCATGCCGCCGCCGACCGCGTGCAGGCGCACGGCTACCTGCTCGGCAACGTCGGCAACGCTCCGGAGATCACGCCGCACACGGTCGTCATGTTCCGCCCGGGCTTCGTGGCGGAAGGACGGCGCCTCGCGCGCGATCTCCATGTGCGAATCGTGCGCCCGCTCGACGGGATCCGTCCCGCTCAGCTGCTCGGTGCGCACCTCGTGCTCATTTTGGGCACGTAGCCGGGTCGATCTCACAGCGCGCGCGGTCGAGGTCGCGACCCGGCGGCGAGCCTTTCGCGAATAGGAAGTTGTCGAGCGTGTACGCGTGGTTGAGGTCGCGATACGCGCCGCGCGGCTGGTGGAGGACGTGGAGCTCGAAGGAGCCGAGCTCGAACCAGGCATCCGGATTCTTCGGCTCGAGGTCGCGCGCCTGCTCGTAGTAGTGCTTCTGGCCGGTGAGCGCGCCGAGCAGCCAGAGCGGCTCGACCGCGAGCGGGTTGAACGAGTGGGCGGCCTTGGCATCGTCGATCGCACCCACACGATTCGTGAACGAATCGAGCGCAGCGTTGTACCGCTCGTCCGAGAGCCAGGGCGACGCGAGCGAGTAGATCGCAGCGAGCGCGCAGAGGCCGGCGGCGACCCCGGGAAGCCATCCCCGCCGCACGACCGGCGGGCCGGCGAGGAGCGCTCCGATCAGCAGGAACAGCGGCCCCTGGACGGCGACGTAGTCCCAGTCGATGTCGACGAACGAGTGCAGCACGCAGACGGCGATCGCGAGCCCGAGCGGTATGAGCGTGCGCCGTACGATCGCGACCACGATCGCGCCGTACAGAAGGAAGCCGATCAACCCGAGCTCGGTCAAAAACTGCAACGGCGTCGAGTGCGGCTCGATCACGGCGAGCGGGCTGTTCCGCTCGATCCGGTCGGTCAGCCCGAACGTGCCCGCGCCTGTGCCCTGTGCCGGATGGTCGGTGAAGGCATTCCAGGCTTCCTGCCACCAGCGCCAGCGGTTGCTCGAGCTCGTCGAGACGACGCGGCCCGGCGTGTTCGCTACCTGCGCGTTGACAGGGTTCGAGAACTCGTGCCAGCGCTCGCTGAGCCACGGGCCCGGGCCGCCGGCTCGAACGACGGAGGCCGTCAGGGCCGCGAGCACGAGCGCGACGAGGACGACCGCCGCTGCACGCACGACGCGCACGTCAACCGCACGCGTGACGACGAAGCGCAGCGCGAGCACGACGATCACCGCACCGGCGACGAGCGCAAGCCCGAACAGGAGGCCGTCGTGGACGCGGACGCTGTGCGCCTGGCCGTCGTCGGCGACTCCCGGGAGCAGCAGCCCGACGCCGGCGGCGGCCGCGCCGACGATCCATGCAACCGAGAGCACGCCGAACGACTCGAGCCGCCGCTCGTCGAGCACCAGGAACGCGATCGCGGCGAGGACCGACAGCACAATGCCCACGCGCGAGTACGTAAGGACGACGACGACGAGAGCCGTATAAAGCAGCACTCCCGCGCCGAGGCGCAGGCGCCGAGCAAGCCAGAGCCCGATCGGCACCGCCGCCGCCGCGAGCAGCGCGAGCTCGTTCCAGTACCCGAGCGGGTACCGAAGCCGCGCCAGGCGCCCATAGTCGTCGTACAGCGCCGGGATCACCTTTGCGGCGAGCGCCCAGACGAAGAGCGCTCCGAGCAGCGCCGCAGCGGCTTCGACGAGCCGGCGGGGTGCGATACCGCCCAGCAGCGCCGCGCCTGCTGCGGCGAATGCGAGATAGACGAGGCTTCGGTTCGCGTAGTCCCACGAACGTGCCGGCTCGATCGACCAGGCGATCGACGCCGCCTGCCAGACGACGAAGGCCGTGAACGCCGCGAAGAAGATCAGCGCCGGACGCGGCAATGCGGGGGGCCGCACAGCCCAGCCCACAGCGGCCAGCACGACCGCGGCCGCGCCGATCCAGAACAACCGCGACTGGCTCGAGCCTGCGCTGAGGAACAACGCCGCGAAGCAGAGAGCGGCGGCCGCGCCGGGGGCAAGAGCTCCCCGAACGGCTGCTCCTCGCATTGCGCGCGAGGCTAACAGAGCACGCAACTGGTAACGACTTCGCCGCGTCTAGGAGGAACTCGGTGCGAAAATCCTGCTTACAAACCGTTTACAGGCGCCACAAGCGCGGCACACTCCCATCCGGCAGGGTGGGCAAGATCGTCGTTAGAGTCCGCCGAAGCCGCAGCGCGGTTTACGCATGCCCCGGTTCCTGAAGCCCCTCATCCTTGTTCTCACAGCCGCTGCGGCAGTCGCCACGCTCGGCGTGTCGACCGCACAGGCGAGCGCCTGCTCGAGTGCCTTGATCCGCGACTGGTACGTGGACGGACGGATCGACAACACCTATCCGGTGCACTGCTACCGCGAGGCGCTGAAGGACATTCCCGAGGACCAGATCGTCTACGGCACGCTGCGGGAGGACCTCACCCGCGCGCTGCAGGACGTCATCCGCAACCACCACGGCCATGTGACCGCGGCCACCCTCGTCCCGGGCGACGGCGGCGACGACGGCCCGGGCTCGTCCGGGTCCGGTGGCGGCTCGAGCGGCGGCAAGCACGACGAAGGCTTTTTCCACTGGCTCGCAAGCAAGATCGGCCCCAGCACCGCGAACTCGGTACCTGTGCCGCTGCTCGTCCTCGGAGGCCTTGCACTCGCCCTGATGGCGGCTGCTGCGATCAGCTTCGGCGCCCGCCGGTACCAGGCGCGAAAAGAGGCGTCAGACCCGCCTCCAGTCGGGCCCGATCTCTAGTCCGCTTCCGTCCGGGCCGCCCTCCACACTGGTCCTCCCTTACGGACCCACGGCTACCCTTGGAGGAGCGGCATGGCGAGCACGAAGCAACAGGTTGAGGCCCCGGTAACGGCCCAGGAAATCGAGAACACGGTCGTCCACCAGGACGCCACTCTCGCCGTCCGCCGCTACTTCACGATCCCCGGCCGGGATCCGTTCGACGAGATCGAGTGGGAGACGCGCGACGCGTTCATCCCGGGCAAGGACAAGCCCGTTTTCGACCAGAAGGACGTCGAGTTCCCGAAGTTCTGGTCGCAGACGGCGACCAACATCGTCGCCCAGAAGTACTTCCGCGGCCGCATGACCTCCCCCGACCGGGAGCGTTCCGTGCGCCAGATGATCGGCCGGGTCGTCGACACGATCTCGGCCTGGGGGCGGAAGGACGGCTACTTCGCGACCGACGAAGAGGCGGACACCTTCGAGGCCGAGCTGAAGGCCATCCTCGTCAACCAGCTCGCCTCCTTCAACTCGCCGGTGTGGTTCAACGTCGGCTTCGAGGAGACGCCGCAGTGCTCGGCGTGCTTCATCCTCTCGATCGACGACTCGATGGACTCGATCCTCGACTGGATTCGCCGTGAGGGCGTCATCTTCCGCGGCGGCTCCGGTTCTGGCGTGAACCTGTCGAAGCTGCGCTCGTCGAAGGAGCAGCTGTCGAAGGGCGGGTACGCGAGCGGGCCTGTGTCGTTCATGCGCGGCGCCGACGCGTCGGCCGGCACGATCAAGTCGGGCGGCAAGACACGGCGCGCGGCCAAGATGGTCGTCCTCGACGTCGACCATCCAGACATCGAGGAGTTCATCTGGTGCAAGGCGCACGAGGAGCGCAAGGCGCGCGTGCTGGAGCAGGCCGGCTACGACATGTCGCTCGACTCGCCGGACTGGGCGTCGATCCAGTACCAGAACGCCAACAACTCGGTGCGTGTCACCGACGCGTTCATGGAGGCGGTCGAGACCGACGGCGACTGGAATCTCACGGCCCGGACCGACGGCACCGTCGTCGAGACGATCAAGGCGCGGAAGCTGCTGAAGGACATGGCCGAAGCGGCCTGGCAGTGCGCGGATCCGGGCGTGCAGTACGACACGACGATCAACAACTGGCACACGCTGCCGAACACATCGCGGATCAACGCGTCGAACCCGTGCTCCGAGTACATGTCGATCGACGACTCGGCGTGCAACCTCGCCTCGCTGAACCTGATGAAGTTCCG
>JBJMJR010000012.1:0-69749 GCA_045806245.1 Gaiellaceae bacterium
CGTGTGCATCGACTTGCCGTGGCGAATGTCGCCGGACGCGGTGTTCGATTACCGGTTGCGTACGGACGCAGACGGCCACCTCGTCGTCCGCGGTCCGCGCGGCCGCGCGCTCGTCGTCATCGACCGGCGCAGCTTCAAGATCCTGAGCGCGGTCGCGAACCCGTAGGGACTTCTGGCGTCGGCGCATCCGTAGTCGGGTCGACACCGATCGGGAGGTGGACATGCACGGGTGGGCGGTTCTGTTGGTTCTGGCCGGCGGGCTCGTTGCCGCAGCGCCGGCGGCGGGGGACGGAGGCCCGCCGCAAAACGCAGTCCAGGGCTGGGATGGGGCGGCCGTAGGGGCGGTCCGCTACGTGGCCGTTCCGAGCCCGGGGTGGACGTCGCTGCAGGTGATCGTGCGGAAAGGCGGCCGCGTCCTCCGCTGGCTGAGCGTGAAGGGAAGCTGGGGGATTCCGTCCGTGACGGCGGACGCGCCCCGCGAGGCCGTGCTCCGTGACGAGCGCACGGTCGTGCTCGGCAATGTCACCTACGGACCGAGATTGAGAAAGCGAAGCGCGTTCATGTTCGTGGACACGCATCGCATGCGGATCACGCGCAAGATCGACTTGCGCGGGCATTTCGTCTTCGACGCGGTCTCGCCCGGTGCCCGGTTCCTGTACCTGACGGAGTTCGTGTCACCCGCGAACTTCTCGGCGTACCGCGTGCGCGCGTACGACCTGAAGACGAATCGGCTGCTGCCGAAGATCGTCTCGGATCGGCGGTCTTGGGACACGACGATGCAAGGCTTTCCGGTTTCGCGCGTCGACCGCTCGGGCTGGGCGTTCACGCTCTATGCGACCGGAGGCCGGCCGTTCATCCATGCCCTGGACATGCGCCACGCGGCGGCCGTCTGCATCAACATGCCGTGGGACGGAGAGCCGCCGTCCATCGCCGAGTATCGCCTCGGCTTCGACGACGCGGGCCATCTCGTCGTCCGCGGCCGCCACGGCCGCGCGCTCGTGACCGTCGATGCCGACCGGCTGCGAATTCTCACTTCTGTCTCGGTTCGGTGACAGTCACGCGCGCATCTCCGGCGTAGCCTCCCAACATGGACAGACCCGGCAAGCGGGCCGAACGGCGCGCGACTTGGTGGTACCGGCTGCGCGGCTACCGCGTGCTGGCAACGAACGCGTGGGTCGGCGGCTACGAGCTCGATCTCTTGGTGCGCCGTGGCCGGAAGTTGGTGTTCTGCGAGGTGAAGGAGAAGGCCGGCCCCAGGTTCGGCGAGCCGGCCGAGATGGTGGGGGAAGAGAAGCAGCGACGCCTCCGGCAGGCCGCCGCGGCCTGGCTGGAAGCTCATCCGGAGCACGGCGGGCTCTCGGTTTCCTTCGACGTGATCGCGGTTCAGGAAGGGAGGTTGGTGCGACTGGCCGAGGCTTTCTGATCGCCGCGTCGAACTGGCGCTGGTGGCACCGACACAGGATGTGCTGTACGCCGACCTCGACCTCGAGCTGTCCTGGTCCGAGAGCGACCTGCCCGAGCGCGAGCGCACGCGGCACGTCCACCGGCTGCATCCGTATCTCGGGAAGTTCATCCCGCAGCTCGTCGAGGTGCTACTCGGGCGCTACTTCCGCCCGCGGCAGCACGTGCTCGACCCGTTTGCCGGCTCCGGGACGACACTCGTCCAGGCGCTCGAGTGTGGGCTCGATGCAACCGGCGTCGACGTCGCCGCGTTCAACTGCCTGCTCATGGAGGTCAAGACGCGCGCCTACAACCCCTTCGTGCTCGAGCAGGACCTGCGTGCAGCGCACGCGCGCATCGGCGAGGCCACAACCGCGCGCCCGTCGGCGTACGTCCGACGCTGGTACGCCCCGCAGGCCGCTCGCGAGCTGCTCGCGTTCCGCGCGCTCGCCGATGACTACGAGCACGCCGACGTCCTGCGCGTCGTGCTCGCCCGCGCCGCGCGCTCGGCGCGCCGCACCGCGCACTTCGACCTCGACTTCCCCCGCGAGCCGCAACTCGGGCCGTACTGGTGCTTCAAGCACCGGCGCGAGTGCCGGCCCGTCGAAACGGCGGCGCAGTTCCTGCGGCGCTACACGCTCGACACGCTCGGCCGCCTGAAGGAGTTCTCGCGTGTACGCGCGCGCAGCCGGACGGCGACCGTCATTCACGGTGACGTGCGCGAGCATCCTCTGGGCCGTTTCCACGGCGTCCTCACGTCGCCGCCCTATCCCGGGCTGATCGACTATCACGAGCAGCATCGCTACGCCTACGAGCTCCTGGGCCTCGACGACCGGCGCGAGCTCGAGCTCGGCGCGGCCGCGGCCGGGACGTCGCGCGCTGCGCTGGGGGCCTACAGCGATGGGATCGTCGCCGCGTTTGTCAATGCAAAGGAATGCCTACCGCGGAACGCGCCGTTCGTGATCGTCGTGAACGACCGGCGCGACCTGTACCCCGAGATTCTCGAACGCGCCGGGCTTCGGCTCGAGCAACGCCTGCGTCGCCACGTGAACAGGCGCACCGGCCGCCGTGCCGGTGAGTTCTTCGAAGATGTGCTGATAGCGCGCTGAGCCGGCACAGACACGGCACACCTTCACCCGTAGCGTCGTGGCGTGCTCGCGCGCGCAATCACGTTCGCCCTCGTCGGCCTCGAGCCTCGCCGGGTCGAGGTCGAGGCCCACGTGCTCAGCGGCGTCCCTGCGTTCACGCTCGTCGGCCTCGTCGACCGCGCGTGCCAGGAGGCGAAACAGCGGGTCCGTAGCGGCATCAAGTCCGCGCAACTGGAATGGCCGGGGAACAAGTCGACGGTCAATCTCGCACCGGCCGAGCTGAAGAAGGAAGGCTCCGGGTTCGACCTCCCGATCGCCCTCGCGCTGCTTGCGGCGTCCGGGCAGATACCCCGCGAGCGTCTGGCGGAGCACGCGTCGTGTGGCGAGCTTGCGCTCGACGGCAGGCTGCGTCGCGTCGGCGGCGTCCTCGGCGTCGCCGAGGGAGCACGGCGCGCCGGGCTCGAGCGGATCATCTGCGCCTACGACGCTTCCGCCGAAGCTGCGCTCGCGGGCGTCGAGCCGGTCGGCGTGCGCCACCTCGCCGAGGCCGTCGCCTACCTCCGGGGCGAGAGCGAGGCGCCGGAGTTCGTTGCGGGCAACGGCCGGCCACGTGCGCGCCCCCTCGATCTTGCCGACGTGCGTGGCCAGGAGCGCGCGCGTCGCGCGCTCGAGCTCGCCGCGGCCGGCCGGCACAACATGCTGCTCGGCGGCCCGCCCGGAATCGGCAAGACGATGCTCGCACGCCGCCTGCCGAGCATCCTGCCGCCGCTCGAGGAGGACGAGGCGTTGGAGGTGACACGCATCCACTCGGTGGCTGGGCTCGTCGATCCCGACCATCCCTTGATCGGCTATCCGCCGTTCCGGGCGCCGCACCACAGCGCCTCGACCGCGGCCATCGTCGGCGGCGGGCCGCGCTTGCGGCCCGGCGAGGCGAGCCTCGCGCACCGCGGTGTGCTGCTGCTCGACGAGCTCGCCGAGTTCCAGCGGCCGGCGCTCGAGGCGCTGCGGCAGCCGCTCGAGGACGGCGAGATCCTCGTCGCACGGGCGGCGGGCAGCGTGCGCTTTCCCGCGGGCTTTCAGCTCGTCGGCACCATGAACCTGTGCCCGTGCGGAGCGCGCGGGGATCCCGGCGCGCAGTGCTCGTGCTCCTCGCAGCGCATCGCGCGGTATCGCGACCGGCTCTCGCGTGCCCTGCTCGACCGCTTCGACATCGTCGTCACCGTCCCGCGTCCGCGCGCGAGCGAGCTTCAGGCGCCGCCGAGCGAGGCGTCCGAACCGGTGCGCGAGCGCGTCGTTCGTGCGCGCCTGCGTCTCTCGGACGCGCCGCCGTCGCGAACGCCGGCAGCGGACAAGCTCCTCACGCAAGCCGTCGAGCGACTGCGCCTCTCCGGACGCGGTCGCGCGAAGGTCGCTGCCGTCGCTCGCACGATCGCGGCGCTCGCCGAGGCGGACGCCGTCGAGACCGAGCACGTCGCCGAGGCCCTCGCGTACCGCGCACCGTCGGAGCTCGTCGCGTGATCTCGCTGCGGAAGTTCGAGTTGCCGCTGCTGCTGCGGGCGATCCACGACCCGCCCTCCCGCCTGTATCTGCGAGGAGTAGGCGACCCGGAACTGCTCCGCGGACCGGCAGTCGCAATCGTCGGCGCCCGCGCATGTTCGCCCTACGGTGCACAGGTCGCGCGCACGCTCGGCCGCGAGCTGGCTGCTGCCGGCCTCGTCGTCATCAGCGGGCTGGCACGCGGAGTCGACGGCGAGGCGCACCGAGGCGCACTCGAGACCGACGGCCACACCGTCGCGGTGCTCGGATGCGGCATCGACCGCGACTACCCAGCCGCCCACGCATCGCTGGCGAGGGAGATCGCAGAGCGATCGCTGCTGGTGTCCGAGTACGAGCCGGGTGTCGCGCCGGCCCCGTTCCAGTTTCCCGCGCGGAATCGGATCATCGCCGGCCTGTGCACGGCGACGATCGTCGTGGAAGCGCGCGAGAAGAGCGGCGCGTTGATCACGGCCGACTTCGCGCTCGAGGACGGTCGTGAGGTCTTCGCCGTCCCCGGCGAGATCACGTCGTCGCTCTCGGCCGGAACGAACGCGCTGCTGCAGCTCGGCGCCGCGCCGCTGACATCGGCGAAGGACGTGCTCGATGCGTTCGGGATCGAGGCGCACCCGCGGGAGCCCGTCTCGCATCCACTCCTCGAGCTGATGCCCGCCACCGCCGACGAGCTCGCGCGACGGGCCGGCCTGAGCGCAAGCGAGGTCGCGGCGGCCCTCGCAGAGCTCGAACTGAGCGGCCTCGCGGCCGAAGGAGACGGGACGTACCGTGCGCTCGCGTAGCATCGCGGCGTGGAAACGGAGCCGTTCTGGCTCGAGCAGTCGCGCCCCGCCGTGGCGGCGCGCACGCTCGACGAGGTCGACGTCGCCGTCATCGGCGCGGGCATCACCGGTTGTGCGTGCGCGACGGCGCTCGCATCCGCGGGCAAGCGCGTGCGCGTCTACGACGCGCGCGGCATCGGCGAGGGTGCGAGCGGCCGCAACGGCGGCTTCGCGCTCCGAGGCGCCGCTGCACGGTACGACGTCGCGCGCGAGACGTACGGTGCGGACGCCGCGCGGGAGCTCTGGCGGCGCACCGAAGAGGCCGTCGACCGGCTCGAGTCGCTCGCCGGCGACGCCTTTCGCCGCACGGGCAGCCTGCGTCTCGCAGCAGACGTCGAGGAGCGCGTCGAGATCCACGCCGAGTACGAAGCGCTGCGCGAGGACGGCTTCGCCGCGGAATGGCGCGACGAGGTCGGGCACCTGCGACCCGAGTTCCGCGGCGCGATCTTCCATCCCACGGACGGTTCAGTGCAGCCCGCGGCGTTCGTCGGCAGGCTTGCGGCGCGGGCCGTCGACGCAGGTGTGTGCTTCGAGCCTCAGCACCGAATCGAGTCGCTCGAGCAGATCGAGGCCGAGCAGATCGTGATCGCAACGGACGGCTCGGGGCGCGGCCTACTGCCCGAGCTCGACGATGCGCTCTGGCCCGCGCGCGGCCAGGTGATCGCAACGGCGCCGCTCGGCGAGCGGCTCTTCGAGTGTCCGCACTACGCACGCCAGGGCTTCGACTACTGGCAGCAGCTGCCGGACGGACGCGTCGTCCTGGGCGGCTTCCGCGACTTTTCGATCCTGACCGAGATGACCGACGACGAGACCACGACCCAGCCGATCCAGGACGCCCTGGACGCATTCCTCACCGAGTTGCTCGGCGAGCTCCCGGAAGTCACACACCGCTGGGCCGGCATCTTCGGCCTGACGCAGGATCTGCTGCCCCTCGTCGGCCCCGTGCCCGGCCACGACGGCGTGTGGGTTGCGGCGGGCTATTCGGGACACGGGAATGTCTTTGGCCTCCTGTGCGGTGAGCTCGTGGCCGGCGCGCTCCTCGGCCGCGACGATCTGCTGCTGCAGCTGTTCGAGCCGGCGCGGATCGTGCAGCACGTTTAGGCCGCCGTTGCCGTTTCGTTAAGCGTCCGTTCAGTTCGCCCAGTTCCACACAGGACCGGCCTACGGTGTGCATGTGAAACGCGTGGCGCTGCTGATCGGACTGGCCGCGCTGCTCGGAGTCGCGCTGCCGCACGCCGCGACCGCCCATACTGCCGCCGTGCGCGTGCTTGCGATCTCCTATCAGGCGCACGACGGCTTGACGCGCCGCGCGTACGTGATCGTCCCCGCGGACTACGGTCGGCCCGGCGACCCGCCGCTTCCACTGGTGATCTCGCCGCACGGTCGAGGCGTCAGCGCACAGCTCAACATCCGGCGCTGGGGTCGTCTGCCGGCGCTCGGCCGGTTCGCAGTCGTCAACCCAGAGGGTCAGGGCCGCGCGCTCACGCTGTTCTCGTGGGGCGACCCCGGCGAGATTCGCGACCTCGCGCGCATGCCGGACATCGTCGAGCACGCTTTGCCGTGGTTGCACATCGACCGGCAGCGCACCTACGCGTTCGGCGGGAGCATGGGCGGCCAGGAGACCCTGCTGCTGGCCGCCCGTTTCCCGCATCTGCTTGCAGGCGCAGCCGCGTTCGACGCGCCGACGAACATGGCGGCGCGCTACCGCGCGTTCGTGCATCAACCACTTGGTCCCGAGTTGCAGCAGCTCGCCCGCACCGAGATCGGCGGGACGCCGACCACCGATCCCCGCGGCTACGCCGTGCGCAGCCCGCTCGACTGGGCGCGGAGAATCGCGTTCTCCGGCGTCCCGCTCCAGATCTGGTGGAGCACGCGCGACCGGACGGTCACCGACGAGCAAGGCGAATCAGGGCTCCTCTACCGCGACATCAAGCGGCTCAATCCGCATGCGCCCGTGAGCGAGTTCGTCGGTAGGTGGGCGCACACGACGGAGATGAAGGCGCACGGCTACCTGCCATACGCGTTGTCGCGGTTCGGTCTGATGCCGCCGCGCCGGGGCCCGGTTCCGGTCGCGCTCGCGCGCTTCGTATGATCGCGCGTGGTGCCCGAGGCAATCGTCGACGCAACCGAGCACGGGCTCGTGCGCAAGAGCGAGGGCTGGTTCGTCGTCAACGCACGCGAGCTGCGCTGGTTCGAGTCGGAGGGGTGGGGTCGGTTCTCGAACTTCGGCGGAGAGATCCTCTTCGACCAGCTCGGGATCGGGATCACGGTGCTCGGCCCGGGCGCGCCAATGTCCATGTACCACTGGGAGAACGACCAGGAGGGCTTCCTCGTGCTCTCCGGCAACGCGACGCTGATCGTCGAAGGGCAGGAGCGGCCGCTACGGCAGTGGGACTACGTGCACTGCCCGCCGTACACCCAGCACACCATCGTCGGCGGGCCGTGCGTGATCTTTAGCGTCGGCTCGCGCGAAAGGCACACGGAGATCGCCCCCGACGGCAAACGAGTCGGGAAAGAGGGCGAGGGCGAGTACACCGTCGACGAGACGGCGTTGCGCTACGGCGCGTGCATCGAGCCCGGTGCGCCTCAGGACGAGGCGTACGCGCGCTTCCCGCCGCGCACGCCCGTGCGCTACGGCGGCTGGCTCGACGACATTCTGTCGCTGAAATAATGTCGCGATGAGGAGCTCGGGACTCGCGCAGATCTGCACTGTCGGCCTTCTGGCGGCTGTCGTGTTTGCGCTCGCCGCCGCCTCGAGCAGCGCGGACGCTTCGCCGATCGTCGGGCGGTGGCAGGCAGAACGCACATGTCACGGGCTTGTCACCGCTCTGAAGAGATACGGACTTTCGCGTGTCGCGCCCTCGGTGGTTGCCGACTACTTTCCGAACAGGACGCCTGCTCAACTTGCGAAAAAGAGGGACCTCTGCGCGGGAGCCAAGCCTCAGCCACACTCGCACTTCTTCACTGCAGATGGAAACTTCGGATCAGTCGACCAGCATGGCAAGCAGGTCGACGACGGAAGCTACAGCATCAGCGGGTCGTCAACCGTCAAGATCAACGACGGCTCCTTCCGATTCCGTGTGCAGGCGGCGGGATTGACTCTCGCACCACTGCTGACAAAGGCCGAGAAGAAACAGGCGCTTGCGCACCCACTGAGGTTCAGCACGGCCGGGTGGATGGTCGCGGTCTCGTACGTCGGCCACACGTGGCGTCGTGTCCCGTGCGGCCGCTGGTGCTGATGCGCTAGAGCTCGAAGCTGCGTCACATCTGTCGCATCGACAAGAGCGCGCGGAAGTCTGCGCGGTCCTTCAGCGCGTCGTCGGGATCGTCCCGTTCCGTGGACTTGCCCCGCAGAAGCGACGGTCGCGATATGAGGCGCGCCTGCACGCCGAGCAACTCGCGAACGTCCTCTCCGAAGGAGTCGCGCGGCCACGGGATCCGCCGGTCGCGAAGCGGAATGAAAGTGTCGCCGTTCGCGTCGCTGACCAGGAACGTCAGCTCGAGCCGAACGCCGGCGCGTTCATAGCCGGTGCCGCCGTCCTCGTCCGCTTCAGGGGCGTGGCTCCACCCGTCAGCCGCCAGCAGCTCGCCGATTCGCGGCAGGTCGTCGAGCCAGACCGCGACGTCGATGTCGTCGTGGGCTCGCGTGATCGAACCGACGTAGAAGTCGACGGCCCAACCGCCGAAAAGCCAGTGCTCGATGTGCGCGCTCGCGAACATGTCTTGCAGCTGAGCGAGCGCGGAGAGCTGTCGGGAGGCGAGCTCATCCATCCGAGGCTAGTCCGTGACCGCAACGATCGCGTCCACGATGATCGGGACGTTCAACGGAGACGGCCCTTGTCCCGGAGCCGATCGGGCGTGACGTCCGCTTTCCGTCCAACGGTCATGCCGAGATGAAGTCTCGAATCATCGGGAGTGCTTCGCCGAGTTTGTTGCGGACCCCGTGACCGGTGTCAGAGAGAAGCTCGAGCTGCGCATGCGGGATGGCGGCTGCGAGGTCTTCGAGATCGGCAGCGGTTGTGATCGGGTCGAGCTCGCCACCGATGATCAGTGCTGGGCACTTGACATTGTGCGCTTCCACCGTGAAGTCGAAGCGGGTCATCTCTTCGCGCCAGAAGTGGATTCCCACTTCGTGTCTTTGGATCGTGCGCGCGGCGGCGTCTGGATCATTGGAGCCCGGGTTGTAGAGAGGAAGACAGATCCGCTGGTATGCCTGACGCGTTTCGAGAGTCGGGTGCTCGAAGTTCCTCGCGGCGGCATCGCGTGCCTCCGTCCCTCCGAGCCTCTCGAACATCGCAATTGCCCGATCGGGACGAATGCGGGCCGCAGTGCTGACGAGCACCACCTTCGCGGGTAAGTCTGGAAATCTGCTTGCAACGCCCAGCGCGACGAAGCCGCCGAAGGACCCGCCGAGCAGGATCGGGTGATCGATCTCCAAGGCCTCGCAGAACGCGGGGATGTCGGCGATCCAGTCATCGAGATTCCAATGATCTGGACTGCTTTCGTCGCTGCGACCGTTGCCTCGTTGATCGAGAAAGAGGACTTGAGCGATGTCGGAGAGCCCCGAAAAGGCCGGTTTCATGCCGCTGTGGTCGAACCCGGGACCGCCGTGCAGGCAAATGACTACCGGTCGGTCCTTCATGTGCGCTCCGTCTGGAACGAGGCCCATGCCCGAGACGTCGAAGTACAGCGTTGTATCGCGAACGCGAATGCGCACGTCGAGATTCTAGGAGTCGCTCAGAAGGGCAGCGGCGGGAGGTCCAGCTCCCGTGCGCGGTCCATGGCGGCGAGCGCAATCGCGAGGTCCTGGATCGCGAGTCCGGTCGAGTCGAAGATCGTGATGTCGCTGCTGCTCTGACGACCCTCGGCTGCACCTGTCAGCACATCGCCCACCTGCTCCACGTCATGCCGCGTCAGGACGCCAGTTTCGACTGCGTGGACGAGCTCGCCGTTGTGCGACGCCTGCTCCCAGTCGTCGCAGAAAACCCGCACGCGTGCCAGTTCGGCGACGGCGATCTCCGCCTTCCCAGGACCGTCCGCCCCCATCAGGCTCACGTGCTGCCCGGGCTGTAGCGAGCCCGCGCCGAAAACGACTTCGCGCCCCGGTGTAACCGTGACGACGAGGTCGGCTCCGAGCGCCTCGTCGCGCGTCCCGGCGACGTCGGCGCCGATCCGCTCGGCCACCGACTCCGCTCGCCGACGGTCGACGTCCCACAGCAGCACGCGCTGCCCGCGGGCGACGAACGTCCGCGCCGCAGCCTCCCCGTTCACGCCTGCGCCGATCACCGCCGCAGTCGCCGCGTCGTCGCGTCCGAGCGTCTCGGCTGCGAGGACGGCGGCCGCGCCCGTGCGAAGCGCCGTCACCGCACCCGCATCGAGCACCGCCTTGAGCATGCCGTTCGCTGCATCGGACAACAGCACGAGACCGGTCACCGTCGGCAGCCCGTGCTCCGGGTTCCCCGGAAACGACGTCACCCATTTGAGCAGCGCATGGCCGCCGCCGAGCGCGGGCATCGCGCGGAAGTCGCCGGCGGGATACGCGGGGACATAGACCTTCGGGGGCATCGTCCACTCGCCGCGCGCATACGCGACGAATGCGTCGCGGACGGCGTCGAGCGCTCGCTCCGGCGACACCGCCTCGCGCACCGCCGCCGCGTCGAAGAGCGGGATCACCCGCGCCACCCGCCGGTGTCGCCCTTGTACGTCCCGGCGAAGAGGGCGCGCGGCGTGCGCGCCAGGATCTTCAGGTCGATCCACGGCGAGCGATGCTCGACATACCAGACGTCGAGCTCGATGCGCTGATCCCACGGCACGCGCGCGCGGCCGTGGATCTGCGCCCAGCCGGTGATCCCCGGCTTGACGTCGAGCCGGCGTCGCTGTCGCGGCGTGTACTGCTCGACCTGGTACGCGAGCGTGGGACGGGGGCCGATCAGGCTCATGTCTCCGCGCACCACATTCCAGAGCTGCGGGATCTCGTCGATCGACAGGCGGCGCAGGATGCGGCCGGCGCGCGTGATCCTCGGGTCACCTTCGTTCACGGCATAACCGGCGCCCTCGCGCTCGGCGCCGACCTTCATCGTGCGGAGCTTCACCAGCTCGAACTCCCCGCCGCGCAGGCCGACGCGCCGCTGCCGGTACAGCACCGGCCCGCCGTCGTCCAGCTTGATCGCAACCGCAGCGAGCGCGAGCGCCGGGCTCGCGACGGCGAGCCCCAGACCCGCGAGCGCCGCGTCGGCAACCCGGTTCACCGCGTTCCTTCGGCCTTCGTCCAAACCGCCGGCACGCCGAAGCGCAGGTAGCGCACGAGCGACACGACCGTCGCCCACGTGACCAAGACGTAGTAGCGCGCAATGCCGACGCCGAGCGCGGCGGCGAGCAGCAGCAGCAACTGCGCGCCGAGCGCGACGTCGTAGACGAGGCCGGAGCGCACGAGCGCGATCGACGAGCCGAGCAGGACGAGGTGGAGCAGGCCGCTGGCGTAACGCAGATGACGGTGCGACAGGATCTCGAGCAAGTACGTGGGGCCGAGCCGGCGGAGCATCTTTCCCCGGAGGACGATCAGCCAGCAGTGCTCGAACATGCGGACCTTGCGGCGGTACTCGTCTTCGTTGTCGCGCGACGGCTTCTCCCACGCGACGGCCTCCGGCTCGAAGACAGCGCGGCGACCGTGCTGCACCATCAGGTACGGCAGCGCGAGGTCGTGACCGAAGCGGGGATCGACGTCGACGTAGTCGCTCCGCCGCACCGCATAGATGGGACCGATCCCGCCGGTGATCGAGCCGAGCCGCGACTCGTTGCGGCGCAGCCACGCTTCCCAGCGCCAGTACGTCCCCTCGCGGTTCGTCCCGTCAGCGGCCTCGTAGAAGTGGCCGCCGCAGACGTACGCGACGTCCGGGTCGGCGAAGTTCTCGACCAGGTTGCGCAGCGCGTCGGGCTTCCACTGAGCATTCGCGTCGGAGAACGCGAGGATCTCGCCGTCCGTCTGGCGCACTGCGAGGTTCTGCGCCGCGACCTTCCCGCCCCGTGGACAGCGCAGCAACCGCACGCGCGGTTCGCGCGCCGCGACCGTCTCCACCAACGCGTCCGTGCCGTCCGTCGACGCATCGGACGCGACGACGATCTCGTAGCTGTCGGCCGGGTAGTCGAGCGCGAGCAGGTTCGCCAGCCGCCGCTCGATCACCGTCTCCTCGTTGTGCGCCGCGACGATGACGCTCACGCGCGGCGTGAGCTCGCCCTTGCGGACGGGACGGCCCCGCAGCCGCGCCAATATTGCGGCGGCGAGGGGGTACCCGACCTGGGTCCACACCAGCGCGGCGAGCGACGCCCAGAACAGCAGCTTCCAGATCACGTGCGAATCGTAGGCCGAGCGCCGCTCAGACGGCCTTGACCGACGCCGCCAGCTTGCCGATCGACTCCTTCGCGTCGCCGAACAGCATGACCGTCTTCGGGTTGAGGAAGAGCGGGTTGTCGATCCCTGCGAAGCCCGGATTCATGCTGCGCTTCAGCACCACGACCTGCTGGGAGTCGTCGACGTTGAGGATCGGCATGCCGTAGATCGGGCTGCCCTGGTTGTTCCGAGCGTCCGGATTGACCACGTCGTTGGCGCCGATCACCAGGGCGACGTCCGTGCGCGGAAACTCGTTGTTCGCCTCGTCCATCTCCTTCAGCTGCGGATACGGGACGTTCGCCTCCGCCAGCAGGACGTTCATGTGCCCCGGCATGCGCCCCGCGACCGGGTGGATCGCGTAGGACACCTCGACGCCGCGGGACTCGAGCAGCGCAGCGAGCGCATGCACGTCGTGCTGCGCCTGCGCGACCGCCATGCCGTAGCCCGGCACGAACACGACCTTGTGCGCGTACGCGAGCATCACGGCCACGTCGTCGGCGGTCGCAGAACGCACCTGGCCGTCGGTCGCGCCCGCAGCCGCGGCGGTCGACGGCGCGAGCTGTCCGAACGCCCCGAAGAGGACGTTCGCGATCGAGCGGTTCATCGCGCGCCCCATCATCAGCGTCAGCAGCGTCCCCGAGGCGCCGACGAGCATGCCGCTCACGATCAACACGTTGTTCTCCAACTCGAAGCCCGTCGCTGCAGCCGCCAGCCCGGTGAACGCATTCAGCAGCGAGATCACGACGGGCATGTCGGCCCCGCCGATCGGGAGCACGAACAGCACGCCGAACACGGCCGAGCCGCCGACGAGCGCCCAGATCAGCCATTGCTGCTCGGCGCCGGCCGCGATCGCGATCCCAGTCGCGAGCACTCCTGCGAAGAGCAACGCGTTGGTCGCCTGCTGCAGCGGATAGACGATCGGCCTGCCGCCGATCAGCTCCTGCAGCTTCGCAAAGGCGATCATCGAGCCCGCGAACGAGATGCTCCCGATGATCGCCGAGAGCATGATTGCCGTGCTGATGTCCGTCTTCAGCGTGCCGGGATCGGGCGCGAGATTGTGGAACTCGGCCAGCGAGATGAGTGCCGCCGCGCCGCCACCGACGCCGTTGAACAGCGCGACCATCTGCGGCATCGCCGTCATGCGCACCCTGCGCGCCGCGACGGCGCCGAAGCTGCCGCCGACGACCATGCCGACGGCGATCTCCCAGTAGCTGACCACCGAGTTCTGGGCGAACGTCACGGCGATCGCGACGAGCATTCCGACCGCGCCGATCTGATTGCCGCGGCGCGCGGTCGCCGGGTTCGACAGGAAGCGCAACGCCAGGATGAACGTCACGATCGTGACCAGATAAAGGAGGTTCGTGACCTCGCGGCTCAAGGTTCGGGCTCTCTGCGCTCCCGCTTCTTGAACATCTCGAGCATGCGGTCGGTGACGACGAACCCACCGACGACGTTCGCCGATGCCAGGACGACGGCGATCAGGCCGATGACGGTCGTCAGTGTGTCCTTGTGGTCGGCACCCGCGACGAGCATTGCGCCCACGATCACGATGCCGTGAATCGCGTTCGTCCCCGACATCAACGGTGTGTGCAGCAGCGTCGGCACCTTCGAGATCACCTCGAAGCCGAGGAAGATCGCGAGCACCAGGATCGTGATCTCGAAGGTCAGCAGCAGGCCGTGACTCATGCCGCCACCTTCGCGCGCGTAACGCAGGCACCTGCCGTGATCTCGTCGTCCCAGTCGAGCGCGAGCGTGCCTTCGGGCGCGAGGTGCTGCAGCAGTGCGGACACGTTCCGCGCGTACAGCTGGCTGGCATGGAACGGCATCGTCGCCGGGAGGTTCGTCAACCCGACGATCGTCACTCCTTCGCGCTCGGCAATCTCGCCCGGCTGCGTCAGCTCGCAGTTTCCGCCCGCCTCCGCCGCGAGGTCGACGATCACGGAGCCAGGTTTCATCTTGGCGACCGCGCCGGCGGGAATCAGCCGCGGCGCTGCGCGGCCGGGAATGAGCGCCGTCGTGATCACCGCGTCGTACTCCGGGATGCGTTCCTCGAGCGCCTCCTGCTGACGCCGCTGCTCGTCCTCGTTCAGCTCGCGCGCGTACCCGCCTGCCGTCTCCTCACCGACGACACCGAGGTCGAGGAAGGTCGCGCCCAGGCTCTCGACCTGCTCGCGCACGACGGGCCGCACGTCGAAGCCCGCGACGACGGCGCCGAGCCGGCGCGCGGTTGCGATCGCCTGCAACCCGGCGACCCCGGCGCCGAGGACGAGCACCTTCGCCGGCGCGACGGTGCCCGCGGCCGTCATCAACATCGGGAAGAACCGGGGCAGCCGGTCCGCCGCGATCAGCACCGCCTTGTAGCCCGACACCGTCGCCTGTGACGACAGCGCGTCCATCGGTTGCGCGCGTGTGATGCGCGGGATCGACTCCATCGCGAACCCGTTCACGCCCTGGGCGGCCAGCCGTTCGATGCCCGCCGCGTCGGTCAGCGGCTCCAGAAAACCCACGAGTACCTGCCCGCTGCGCAGGCGGCCTGCTTCCTCCGCCGACGGTTTGCGCACCTTTGCGACCGCGTCGGCATCCCAGACCGCTTCCGACACCGTCGCGCCCGCCTCGCGGTAGGCATCGTCCGGGAACGACGCCGCCGCGCCCGCGCCCGGCTCGACGACGACGTCGAAGCCGGCGAGGCGTGAGATCGCGTCGGGAACGAGTGCCACTCGGCGCTCGCCTGGGTCGAGCTCCCGCGGGACGCCGATGCGCACGGCGCGATCTTACGTAGCCTGATCCGGGCGTGACCCACTTCATCGACGACTACGGGCTGTGGTTCCTGTTCGCAATCGTGTGCCTGGAGAGCGCCGGCCTCTGGCTGCCCGGCGAGACCGCACTGATCGCTGCAGCGGTGCTCGCCGCGAAAGGCCATCTCTCGATCGCGGGAGTGATCGTGGTTGCGGCGGCGGCCGCGATCATCGGCGACAACATCGGCTACTGGCTCGGGCGCGAAGGCGCGCGACGGCTGATCGACCGCTACGCCCGGCTCCGCCGCTACGCCGACCGCGTCTTACCGCCCGCCGAGCGCTTCTTCGAGCGGCACGGCGGCAAGGCCGTCTTCTTCGCGCGCTTCTTCGGAGGCCTGCGAGTGACCGGCGCGTGGATGGCGGGCATCACGCGCATGCAGTGGTGGCGATTCCTCGCGTGGAACGCGGCCGGCGGGATCGTCTGGGCGCTCGGTGTCGGGCTGCTCGCGTATTACGCCGGAAGGGCAGCGGCCGACGCGCTCGCGCGCTACGGCGTCTACGCGGCGATCGCCGGCGGCGTCGGGGTCGTATTGCTGATCGCAGCGCTGCACCTCTGGCGGCGTCGCGTCGTCGAGGGAAGCGCATGACGCGCGTCGCCGTCCTCGGGCTCGTCGCGGCGGCCGTGCTGTCGTGCACGGCTGCGCGCGCCGACGGGGGCGTGCCCGGCTTCGGCCACGTCGTCGTGATCACGTTCGAGAACAAGGAACAGGACCAGGTCGTCGGCTCGAGCTCCGCGCCGACGTTCACCGCGATGGCGCGGCGCTACGCACAGCTCACGAACTACGAGGCCGTCGCGCATCCCAGCCTGCCGAACTACCTCGCGCTCATCTCGGGCTCCACACACGGCATCCACAGCGACTGCACGAGCTGCGGTATCGACGGCCGGAACCTCGCCGACACGCTCGGCTCGGCCGGCCGCAGCTGGAAGGCCTACGCCGAAGGACTGCCGCGCGCAGGCTGGACCGGCGCGTTCGCGGGTCTCTACGCAAAGAAGCACATGCCGTTCCTGTACTTCCGCGACGTCGCCATGAGCCCGGCCCGGCGCGGGCGGGTCGTCCCGGTCACGCAGCTCGCGACCGACCTCGCTGCCGACGCTGTGCCGGACTTTGCGCTCGTCGTGCCGAACCTCTGCAACTCGATGCACGACTGCCCGGTCGCCACCGGCGACCGCTGGCTGGCGCGCATGCTGCCGCCGCTGCTGGCGCTCCCGGAGACGGTCGTCTTCGTCGTCTTCGACGAGGGCGCGGGCGGCAACCACGTGCCCGCGCTCGCGCTCGGCACGGCGGTCCGCACGGGCTCCCGCGCGACTGCCAGGACCGGCCACTACGGGCTGCTGCGGACGATCGAAACGGCGTGGGGCCTGCCGCTCCTCGGCCGGTCCGCGTCGGCGCGGCCGATCACCGGCATCTGGCGCTAGAGAGGGATTCGGCCGCGAAGCTGGAATGAGGTCAGCCCGATGCTGGCCGCTCTCGCCTCAGCGCAAGCCGCGCGCGACCCCTCGACTGCGGCGCACTGCACCCGTGTCACCGACCTGGCGATGCGTCTCGCCACGTGGATGGGCTGGAACGCGGACGGGATTCGTCGTCTGCATGTCGGCGCGAGGCTGCACGACATCGGCAAGGTCATGATCTCCGAGCGGATCCTGAGCAAGCGTGGTCCGCTCAGCCCGGCGGAGCTGGCGGAGATCCGCACGCATCCCGCGGCGGGGGCACGGTTGATCGCGCCGGTCGGGCCGGCGCACGACGCGCTGCCGTACGTGCTCTACCACCACGAGCGCTGGGACGGAACCGGTTATCCGACGAGCCGAACCGGCACACACGTCCCCGAGGGCGCGCGCTTGCTTGCCGTCGTGGACGCGTTCGACGCGATGACGTCCAACCGCGCGTACCGCCGCGCGCTGCCGACCTTCCATGCGCTCGCCGAGATCGAGCGCTGCGCGGGCACGCAGTTCGACCCGGACATCGCGCACGCGTTCCTCCGCGCATGGAGCGCCGGCGCCTTCGCCGACGCCGCCGCGATCTAGGCGCCGACTAGGCGGCGCCGCAGAGAGGCCGTGCGAGCTTTGCTCGCGCGACCGTCCTGACTAACGCTCTGGGTAAGACCTCGCAAAAGCCTGCGCTGCGGCTCGTTAGAGCTTCGACTTCACGCGGCGGACGACCTCGTCCGTGAACTCCGTTGTCCCCGCATGGCCGCCGAGGTCGGCCGTGCGCACGCCCTGCGCCACGGCCTCGAGGCAGGCCTCGCGGATCGCGCGCCCCGCCTGCTGCGCCTGCTCGTCGCCGCTCGCCAGCAGTGCCGCGCCGGCGAGGATCATCGCCATCGGGTTGGCGACGTCCTTGCCCTGCAGCGACGGCGCCGTCCCGTGCGCGGCCTCGGCCATCAGGGCGCGCGTCTCGTAGTCCTCGTCGAACGCGACCAGCAGCGACTCCGATCCGGCGATCGAGCCGAACAGCGGCAGCACCAGGTCGGAGAGGATGTCGCCGTCGCGGTTCAGCGCGGGAATCACGAGCGGGTCGCCCGTCGACGCGATCAGCAGCGCGAACGTCGCGTCGATCAACTGCGGCTCGTACGTCACCCCGGGATGTCGCTCCGCTGCCGCATCCATCTCCTCCTTCAGGAGTCCCTCGTACGTCGGGCTGACGGTGTACTTCGGGCCGCCGAAGACCTTTGCGCCGACTTGCTCGGCGTGCCGGAACGAGTACTCCGCGACCGAGCGGCAGATGCGCCGCTCGATTCGCTCGGTGCGGAACGCGACTTCGTCGTCGCCGTCGCCCTCGCGCCACTCCTTCGCGCCGTACGCATCGCCGACCGCCATTCGGACGATTGAGATCGGGGCGTGCACCCCGCCGAGTGGAATCACGCCGGGAATTCTCCGGCCGGTGCGCACGATCACGCGCCCGCCGATCTCCTCGCGGAGGATGCGGTTCGGCGAGCCGACGTCGTCGCGCCCTTCCGGCGTGACCGTTGCAGCCTTCAAGCCGAGCCCGTGCTCGCGGACTGCGCGCGCAGCCTCGTGCACGACGCCGTTGCCGGTCTGACGGCGCGCTTCGAGCGAGAGGTCGTAACGCGGAAAATCGAGCTCGAGACCGATCACGTCGGGTGCGAGAACGCGCAAGGATTCCTCGAGCAGTTCCTGACCCGTTTCGTCGCCTTCGAGCACCACCACCGTTTTGACGTCCACGTTCGCGGACACTAGCGGGGGAGCATGCCGAGGAAAGGGGGTTGGAGGCGCTTGGGGTCGAGCGGACGATTCCGCTACGTCGACGCGCGCGGAAACGCGATCAGAGACGAGGAAAAGCTCGAGCGAATTCGCGCGCTCGTGATCCCACCGGCCTGGAAGGATGTGTGGATCTCGTCGAGCCCGAGCTCGAAGCTGCAGGCCACCGGCGTGGACGCCGCCGGACGGCGGCAGTACCTCTATCACGCGAACTTCCGCGCGCAGCAGGAGCAGGCGAAGTTCGACAAGCTGATCCGCTTCGCCGAGCGGTTGCCGGGCCTGCGCGCGGCCGCCGCCGAACATCTCGACCACGAAACGCTCGACCGCCTGCGCGTCTCGGCAATTGCGATCCGCCTGATCAACGCCGGCTGGTTCCGCGTCGGGTCCGAGCGCTACGCGAAGGAATCGCGCACGTACGGGATCACGACGCTCCGGAAGACGCACGTGCACGTTCGCGGCAAGCGCATCGCCTTCGACTTCATCGGCAAGCACCGCACCGTGGTGCGCACGACGCTCGTCGACGAGGAGCTGGCGGACAACGTGAAGGAGCTGCTCTCGCTGCGAGGCGGCCGCCGTCTCTTTCGCTACGAGTGGGAGGGCGGGATCTACAGCCTGACCGGCGCGCGCCTGAACGACTACGTGCGCGAGTACATGGGAGAAGAGTTCACGGCCAAGGACTTCCGCACCTGGGGTGGGACGCTGATCGCCGCGATTGCCTTCGCTGAGCAGGGGCCGCCGGAGACGGAAACGGCGGCGAAGAAGGTGATACCCGCCGTGATGCGCCGCGTCGGCAAGGAGCTCGGCAATACACCCGCAGTTGCGCGTAGCTCGTACGTCAGCCCAGCGGTGATCGATCAGTATCTCGACGGCAGAACGATCGAAGATTTCCGTCCGCGACATTTGCGCGTCGTGCGCGCGCGGAACATCGACCTCGACCCGGAAGAACAGGCCCTCTTGAGCCTGCTTCGTTCCTGGAAAATCCGGCAGGCGCGGGCTGCCGCCTGATTCAAGGCGCTTTGGCTAAGCTCAGGCACGAGACAGCGCCGAATTCGAGGAGGAAATCCGTGGCACGTGTTACGAGGCTCGTATGCGACAACTGCGGCAAAGAAGTCGAGGAAGCGAAAGGCGCAGTGATGCGTATCAACTTCACGGACGCACGCCGCGGTTCGAAGCAGGCCGATCTCTGCGACGCGTGCGCGGGCAAGATGCCCGGCCAGGCTGTCGCGCGCAGAGGCCGCCGGCCGAAGTCGGCAGCGGCGTAGGAAGTTCTCGCACGTAGCGGCCGCGCCGGACGGCGCCGTCCGAACCCAGGCCTAACATGGGTTAGTTGGGTCTGAACTTGATCACCGGCCCGGCGAATGCCGGGAAGGTGGCGCTCCTGCTGCGCCGGTATCTGGAGGCTCTGGACGACGAGCCGTACCTGATCGTGCCGAACCGGTCGGACGTCGAGCGCGTCGAGCGCGACCTGCTCGAGCTGCAGCCTGCGCTGCTCGCCGGCTCGATCGGGACCTTCGACGATCTGTTCAAGCAGATCGCGCGCCGCGGCGCAGGCACGCGACCGGTCGCGACCGACGCACAGCGGACGCTGCTCGTGCGCCGTGCGCTCGCATCCCAGTCGCTCAACGGCCTCGGCCGCTCGGCACGTTTCGGCGGCTTCGCCGATGCGCTGCTCGCGACGGTGGCGGAGCTCGAGTCGGGGCTGCTCGACCCGAACGACCTCGAGGGTGACCTCGCCACCCTCTACGCCGCGTATCGCGCCGAGCTCGACCGCCTCGATCTCTGGGATCGCGACCTGCTCCGGCGTCATGCGGCCGAGCGGGTCGCGAGCGAGCTCGATGCATGGAACGGCGAGCCGGTCTTCGCCTACGGCTTCGAGGATCTGACCGGCGCCGAATGGGCGCTGCTGCAGGCGCTCGCCGGGCGCACCGCCGTGACAGTGTCGATGCCGTACGAGCCGGGGCGGCCCGCGTTCGCCTCCCTGGCGCGCACGATGGAGGACCTCGCCTCGCTCGCCGACGGGCGCATCGAGGAGCTGCCGCCGGACTTCGAGCGGGTCGCCGCGCCGGCGCTCGCACACCTCGAGCGGACGCTGTTCTCGGAAGGCGCCGCAGCAGGGGCCCCGCCGATCGACGGCGCGCTGCGCTTCTTCGAGGCCGCGGGCACACGCGGCGTGCTCGAGCTCGTCGGCGAGGAGCTGCTCACGTTGATCCGCGGTGGCACCGCGCCGGAGGAGATCGGCATCGTCTGCCCGACGCTCGACCGCTGGCAGGCGCCGCTCGGGACGGCGCTCGCGACCCTCGGTGTTCCGTACGCGCTGGAGGCGTACGTGCGCCTCGACAAGACGGCCTACGGACAGGCGCTGCTGAACCTGCTGCGGTTCGCGTGGCTCGGCGGCGGGCGCGCGGAGCTGTTCGCGTTCCTGCGCTCGCCGTATTCGGCGCTGTCGCGCCAGAGCGCCGACTTCCTCGAGGGCCGCCTGCGCGGACGCGCCGTCACCGAGCCGGAGAAGGTCGAAGAGGAGACGATCCGGTTGCGCGACGGCCAGCCGCTGCCGGTGTTGGAAGCGCTGCGTTCGGCGCCGACGCCGCTCGACGCCGTCGCGGCGTTGGCCGGCTCGATGCTGCGCGCGGCATACGGGCTCGAGGCCCCGCCGGTCGGCGAGACGTCGCGGCACGACATCCGCGCGCACGACGCGGTCATGCGGCTGCTCGGCGAGCTGCGCGGGTGGAGCGAGCTCGAAGGCTCGCTCTCGACCGAGGAGCTCGTCGGTGCGCTCGAGCGCGCGGAGGTGCGACGGGCGTCTGGTGCCGAGCCCGGGCGCGTCGCCGTCCTCGACCTGCTGCGCGCGCGAACCCGCCGCTTCGAGATCGTCTTCGTGCTCGGACTGGAGGAGGGGAGGCTGCCGCGACGCGGGCACGAGTCTCCGTTCCTCGCAGACGACGCGCGCCGCGAGCTCGACGAGCGCTCGCGTGCACGGCTCGCGCGGCCCGACCAAGTCGCGCGCGACCGCTACCTCTTCTACACGGCATGCACGCGCGCGACGAAGCGCGTCTACCTCGCGCGCGAGGCGGCCGGCGACGACGGCGGCCCGCGCTCGCCCAGCCCGTTCTGGGACGAGGTCGTCGCGCTGTTTCCCGCCGACGACGTCCAGCGCTGGACCCGGCGCCGCCCGCTCTCGCAACTGACGTGGCCGATCGAGACGGCGCCGACCGAGCGCGAGCGGCTGCGGGCCGTCGCGCTGCGCGTGCCCGAGGATCGCGCCGCCGCAGAGGCGATCGCGGCGGCGAACCAGTGGGAGCGCCGGCTCGCCCGAGCGTTGCGCGCTTTCGAGCGGCCGACACGGCTCACGCACCCCGCCGTCCTCGCCGAGCTGGGCAACCGCACGACGTTCAACGTCACCGAGCTCGAGCGCTTCGTCGACTGCTCGTCGATGTGGTTCCTCGACCGGCTGATCGACCCGAAGACGATGGACCGCGAGGTCGACGCGCGGATGCGCGGATCGATCGCGCATCAGGCGCTGTATCGCTTCTACTCCGGTGTCCCCAAGGAGCTCGGGATCGAGCGCGTCGGCCCCGACGACCTCGAGACGGCGCTGCCCTATCTGCGGCGCTGCCTCGACGAGGCCGTCGACGGCCAGCGGATGGAGTTGACCGAGCTGCAGCAGCGCGAGCTTCGCCACGGCCTCTGGCGCGACCTCGAGGCGTTCGTGCGCGACGATGCAGCGGCCGAGGCGCCGCTCGTTCCGCGCCGGTTCGAGGTGTCGTTCGGAACCGACCGCGCCGCGCCGGAGCTGCAGCGCGGCCTCGAGCTCGCAAACGGCGTCACCCTCTCGGGCAAGATCGACCGCATCGACATCGACCCGTTCAGCGCGCGCGGGATCGTCCAGGACTACAAGGCCGGGAAGCGCGGCCACTCCGCGGCCGAGATCGAGTCGGAGAAGAAGCTGCAGATCCCGCTGTACATGCTCGTCCTGCGCGACCTCGTCGGGATCGAGCCACTCGGCGGGCTGTACCGGCCGCTGTCCGGCGAGCGGAAGCCGCGCGGGCTGCTGCGCGCGGAGTCGCGTGACGACGGTGTGCCGGGATTCTCGAACAACGACTACCTCGACGAGGAGACGTTCTGGAGCCAGGTCGAGCGCTCGCGCGACCTCGCCGTCGGCATCGTCGAGCGCCTGCGCAGCGGCGACATCCGCCACGACCCGAAGGGCTCGGACTGCCCGACGTGGTGCGCGCTCGGGCCGATGTGCCGGGTGAGGCGCGCATGAGCCTCAACGCCGAGCAGCGCGCGGCGGTCGACGCGCGCGGCCTCGTCTTCGTCTCCGCCGGCGCGGGGACCGGCAAAACGCGCGTGCTCGTCGAGCGCTTCGCGCGCGCCGTGTGCGACGAGGGCGTCGACGTCGAGTCGATCCTCGTGATCACGTACACCGAGAAAGCCGCCGGCGAGCTACGGACGCGCATTCGCGCCGGGCTCGTCGAGCGCGGGCGTCCCGACCTTGCGCGTGCGCTCGACGGGGCATGGATCTCCACGATCCACGGCTTCTGTCACCGGCTGCTGCGCTCGCACCCGTTCGCCGCCGGCGTCGACCCGCGGTTCCGTGTGCTGGACGAGAGCCAGGGGCGCGTGCTGCGCGGCGAAGCGTTCCAGGCTGCGCTGACCGAGTTCTGCTCGGGCGACGATCCCGCGCGACTGCGCCTGCTCGCGGTGTACGGCGCCGACGGTCTCCGCCGCATGCTCACGGGCGTCTACGAGACGCTGCGCTCGGCAGGCCGCGAGCTCGTGCTTGAGCTGGGCGAGCGCCGCAGCCTGCAGGAATGCGTCGACGAGTTCCACGAGGCGGCGCGGCTGCTCGGCGAGGACGTGTTGCTCGATCCCGAGCGGCCCGAGCGGCTGCTCGATCTCGGCGAGCTGCGGCGTCGCGGCGAGCGCGCGGCGAGCTACGAGGAGGCGCGCAAGAGCGTCGAGCAGGCGGCGCTCGACGAGCTCGCCGCCGGCGACCGCGACTTGCTGCAAGAGCTGCTGACGGCATTCGCGGCTGCGTACCAGGAGGCGAAGGATCGCGAGTCGGCGCTCGACTTCGAGGATTTGCAGCTGCGCGCGCGTGACCTGCTGCGCGACGATCCGGCGATTCGCGAGCGCGAGCAGCTGCGCTTCCGTGCGCTGATGGTCGACGAGTTCCAGGACACGAACCGCCTGCAGTGCGAGCTGATCGACCTGATTTCCGGAAACGGCTGCGAGCGCTTCTTCGTCGGCGACGAGTTCCAGTCCATCTACGGCTTTCGCCACGCCGACGTCCAGGTCTTCCGCGCGCGCCGCGCCGCGGCTGCGGACGGCGTGCTGCCGCTGACGATGAACTACCGCTCGCGCCCCGAGGTGCTCGCCGTCGTCAACCACCTCTTCGGCAGCGACTTCGGCGACGAGTTCCAGCCGCTCGCCGCGTCGGGCGAGTTCCCCGACCCGGTCTTCGGGCCGCCCGTCGAGCTGCTCGTCACCGACAAGTCGTCGTACGCGGAGACGAACGTGCACTGGCGGCGCGGTGAGGCCCGCGCGATCGCGCGCCGCATCCGCGAGCTGATCGACGCCGGCGACGCGACGCCGGGTGAGATCGTCCTGCTCTTCCAGGCCGGCACCGATGCGGAGTGGTACGAGGAGGAGCTCCGCGCGCTCGGCGTCGCCACCTTCCGCGGCACCGGTCGCGGGTACTTCGGCCAGCAACAGGTCGTCGACCTGCTCTCGTACCTGCGGCTGCTGCGCAACCGCTACGACGACGAGGCGCTCGTGAGCGTGCTCGCGTCGCCGTTCGTCGGCGTCTCGAACGACGCGCTCGTGCTGCTGCGCCGCGCGGCGCCGAAGCGGCCGCTCTTCGTCGCGCTCGAGCGCGAGCTGCCGGAGACGTTCCCCGAGCGCGACGCGCAGCTCCTGCGCGCCTTCCGTCAGCGCTACGACCGGCTGACCGCTGCGTCGTCGCGGTTGTCGCTCGAGCGTTTGTGCGAACGCGTGCTCGCCGAGCACGACTACGACCTGGCCGTGCTCGCGCAATGGGACGGCCGCCGCCGCTACGCGAACCTGCGCAAGCTCGCCCGGCTCGCGCGCTCCTATGAGGAGCTGCGCGGCCCGGACGTCGAGGGCTTCGTCCGCTTCGTCCGCGACCAGGAGGCCGTCGGCGCGCGTGAGCTCGAGGCGGTCGCGGAGGAGGAGGGCGGCGATGCGGTGCGGCTGCTGACGATCCACGCCGCGAAAGGGCTGGAGTTCAAGGTCGTGGTCGTCGCCGACGCGGGGCGCGACAGGGCACCGCCGGCGTCCGACGAGATCCTTGCCCTCTCCGACGGGCGCTTCGGCTTCCGCGTTGCCGATCCGCTCACGAGCGAGCGTCGCGGCGCCTACGCCTACGAGGCCGTGAAGGAAGCGCGCAAGGCCGAGGAGCGGGCCGAGCGCCTCCGCCTCTACTACGTCGCGATGACACGCGCGATCGACCGCCTGATCGTCTCCGGGTCGATCGACCCTGGGCGCACGGCCGACGAGACGACGCCGATCGGCTGGGTGCTCGGGCGGCTCGACGCGCGCGCCGAGATCGAGCAGGCGCAGGAGCCGGTCGAGCTCGAGCGCGAGGGCGTGCGCGTGATTTTGCGCGTCGACCGCTTCGCCGAAGAGGCGCCGCCTGCTGTGGAGCCTGTCGCGGAAGACGGCCAGCTCGCGCTCTTCGCCGAGGGCGCCGTCGCAGCACTGCCGCCGCTCGTGCCGCCGCTGCCGCCGCTCGCCGACATTCCGGCGCCGCCGCTGCACCGCGTGCGGCGACTGTCGTTCAGTGCGCTGGCGCTGTTCGAGCGCTGCTCGTACCGCTACTACGCCGAGCGCGTCGTCGGGATGCGTCCCACTGACGAGCGCAACGCCGCGCCGGGAACGACGGGCCTCGCCGCGACCGAGATCGGCGACGCCGTCCATCGACTGCTCGAGCTGGTCAACCTGCAGGAGCCGCTGCCGCCCGACGATGTCGCCTCGCTCGTCCGCGGCTGGTATCCGCGCGTGAACGACCAGGAGCTCGAGCGCATCGCCGGCTTCGTCCGCTCCTATTGCGAATCCGACCTCGCGCGCCGGGTCGCGACGCTGACCGGCCCGCGTCCGGAGCGTCCCTTCGCGTTCGAGCACGACGGCGTCCTTCTCCACGGCCGCCTCGACGTGCTGCAGCAGGACGGCGACGGCGCGCTCGTCGTCGACTACAAGACCAACTCGCTCGACGAGGGCACGCCCGAGGAGATCGTCGACCACGACTACCACCTCCAGCGGCTCGTCTATGCACTCGCGTGCTTCCGCGCCGGAGCGCAGGAGGTCGAGGTTGTCTACCACTTCCTCGAGCGGCCGGACGCCGTCGTCGCGACGGTCTTCGAGCGCACGAAGTTGCCCGAGCTCGAGGCCGAGCTGAGCGAGGCGATCGCCCGGATCAACGCCGGCGAGTTCCGGCCGACGCCCGACGACTTCATCTGCGCCGGCTGCCCGGCACTCGACGTCGTCTGCGGCGGGCCGCGGCTCCGTTCTGCGCTCGCCGCAGAAGCGTTTGTCGCCGCGTAGCTACCTGCACGAGGCGCGGCGCCGCGTGGCGCCGAAGCGCGAGCGCATCCGGCCGATCATCGAGCGCCTCGCCGCGGCGCATCCCGACGCGACGATCGCACTGAAGTCGCGGTCGGATCTCGAGCTGCTCGTGGCGGTGATGCTCTCCGCGCAGACGACGGATGTGAACGTCAACCGGGTGACGGAGCGGCTGTTCGTCAAGTACCGCCGGCCGGAGGACTACCTCGCGGTGCCGCCGGAGGAGCTCGAGCGAGACATCTTCGCCACGGGCTTCTACCGGCAGAAGGCGAAGTCGCTGCGCGGCACGATGCTGATGCTGCTGCAGGAGTTCGACGGAGAGGTGCCGCGCGACCTCGACCAGCTCGTGCGCCTGCCCGGCGTCGCGCGCAAGACGGCGAACGTCGTCGCGGCGGAGCTCGGGACGCCGCAGGGCATCGTCGTCGACACGCATGTGCGCCGCTTGTCGCAGCGCCTGCGGCTAACCCGCCAGGAGGATCCGGTGAAGATCGAGCGCGATCTGGTCAAGCTCGTGCCGCGCGAAGACTGGGGCCGGTTTCCGCATCTCCTGATCTGGCATGGCCGGCGTGTCTGCATCGCGCGCACGCCACGCTGCGAAGATTGTGTCCTGACCGATCTCTGCCCGTCGTCTCGTGTCTGAGCTTCAGCATCCGCAAGCGCGCGCGTTTGAGCGCGTCGCGGACGTGTACGAGCGCGCACGCCCGGAGTATCCGGCCGAAGCCGTCGCATGGATGGTGGATCAGCTCGATATCCGCGACGGACGGACGGTGCTCGATCTCGGTGCGGGCACCGGCAAGCTGACGCGCGCCCTCGTGCCGACCGGAGCGCATGTGATCGCGGTCGAGCCCGGCGAGCGGATGCTCGCCGAGTTGCGGCGCGTCGTACCCGGCGTCGAGGCGCTGCTCGGCGCGGCAGAAGCGATCCCGCTCCCGGACGACTCCGTCGATGCGGTCACCGTCGGCCAGGCGTTCCACTGGTTCCGGCACGACGAGGCTGTGCCGGAGCTGCATCGCGTGCTGCGTCCCGGCGGCGGCGTCGCCCTGATTTGGAATTCGCGCGATGTCGAGCGTCCGCTGCAGCGGGACGTCAGCGAGCTGATGAAGCGATTCATTCCGCGTGACCGACCGCCCGTCGGCCATTCCGCACGCTCCTTGGAGGCGAGCGACCTGTTCGGGCCGGTCGACCGCAGGGCATTCCCATTCGCGCAGCGACTCGATGGAGACGGTCTCGTCGAACGGATCGCATCCGTCAGCTTCGTCGCCGCTGCGCCGGCCGAAGCGCGTGCCGAGCTCGAGCGTGAGTTGCGCAAGGTCGCCGCCGCCGAAGGCGGGACCGTCGAGTTCGCCTACCTGACCGAGGTGTACGTCAGCCGCGCGGTCAAGGCGCCGTCTCGCGGCGCCGCTTAGAGGCCGTGCGGGCTTTGCCCGCGCGGCCGCTCAACGCACAGTCATTGGCTACCGACGTGTGAGCTAGCAGGCGCCCGCGGCGTGAGCGCTACGAGGAGGCCGCCGTCCTCGTCGTAGGCGGGGAAGAAGTCGGCGGTCACCGGCTTCTGCTGGCCGGCGCGCGTCCGCAGGACGAGCTGTTCGCCGAGGCGCCGCACGCCCCACTCGAGCGAGATCGCCGCGGGGCTCTGGTCGCCGCTCCAGCCGTTCAGCCCAAAGCGCTCGACGACTTCCGCGCCGAGCAGCTCGTGCTCGCGGTAGCCGGCGAGCTCGAAGACACCGCGGCCGGCCGCGAGAATCCGGCCTTCCCGGTCGCAGACCACGAACCCGGTGTTCGGGCCCGGGTAGTAGTCGTCCATCAGCTCGAAGAGGAAGCCGAAGCCGCAGCGCTCGCACGCGACGGGAACGTTGTCGATCTCCTGCAGGCCGTCGTGGTCGATCGAGCGTTGCTTGCAGTTCGGGCAGATGAAATACGGCACGACGTCAAGGTAGCCGGTGGCGCTAGATCCACCTCTTGCGCCGGTAATAGACGAGCTGGGCGATCGTCGTCGCGACGATGAGGCCCCACGACCAGCCGTAGCCGAACCGCCAGCCGAGCTCCGGGAAGTCGTGCCTGAAGTTCTGGCCGTAGAGCCCGACGATGAACGTCGGCAGCAGCAGGAGCGATGCGATCACCGTCAGTTTCTTCATCACCTCGTTCTGGTCGTTCGCGATCTTCGTCTGGAGGTAGTCGCGTGCGCTGTTGATCAGGTCGCGCGACAGCTCGAGCCCGTCGAACGCGCGCAGGAGCTTGTCGTACGCGCTGTTGAACGCAATCTCGACCTCGTGCGGGAAGACCTCTTGGCCCTGCTCGACCTCGATCACGTTGTCCGTGATGCGGCGGATCGCGTCGCGCGTGGGAGAGAGTGTGCGGCGGATGTGCAGCAGGTCGTGCCGCAAGTCGCTCAGGCGCTTCCGCGACTCGGTGGCCGGCGCCGCCTCGATGTGGTCCTCGAGCTCGTCGATCTCCTCGTCGAGTGCGTCGACGAGGTCGAGGTAGTGCTCCGCGATGTCGTCGACGAGGCGGTAGAACATCATTCCAGCCTCGTCGTTCGGGTGGCACGACGCGCGCACGGGCCGCGGGTCGTACGGCTCCTCTCCCGGCGGTGTCTTGCTGACGGTGACAAGCACGTCGTGTGTGAGGACGACGTCGACCTGCTGGTAGAACACTCGGTCCTCGTTCGGAACCGCGATCGCCAGCAGGAAGACGCCGAAGATGTAGTCGCCGTGCGCCTGCAGCGTCGGCCGCGGCTCGTCCTCGTGCTGCGCCGGCGCCAGCAGCAGCTCGAGCGCCGACTCCTGCACCTCGCGCGGCAGCTTCGCGCGGAGCTCCTCCGGGGACGGATCGATGAGGTCGATCCACTCGGCCATGGTGCGAGGGTAGAGGGCGAGTCGGCTGGCGAAATCGCGATTTCGCTCGGCCTCGTTCAAGCGTGCCGAATGGCGAATCGCGGACGGATCGGAGGCAGAGCCTCCGATCCTGATGACGGCACCGCAGGCGGCGCCGTGGAGAGTCGAGCGCGTGTCGGCTGCAGCTAGAGCCGCGGAGCGGCCTCGGCCGCCATCAAGTGTCCCTCGATGGCGGCGAGGTAGCGCTCGGCGTCGAGCGCGCCCATACAGCCGGACCCCGCGGCCGTGATCGCCTGCCGGTACACGTGGTCCTGCACATCGCCGACGGCGAAGACGCCCGGGATGTTCGTCTCGGTCGAGCCCGGCTTGGTGGTCAGGTAGCCGGCGTCGTCGTGCTCGAGCTGGTCGAGGAAGAGCGCCGTGTTGGGATCGTGGCCGATGGCCGCGAACACGCCGTCGGCTTCGAGCTCCCAGGTCTCGTCGGTGTTGACGTCGCGCAGCCTGACGCCGGTCACGCGCTGTTCGCCGAGCACCTCGTCGACCAGCGCGTTCGTGACCCAGTCGATCTTGTCGTTCGCGCGCGCGCGGTCGACCATGATCTGCGACGCGCGGAATTCATCGCGTCGGTGCACGATCGTCACCTTCGCGGCGAAACGCGCGAGGAAGTTCGCCTCCTCCATCGCGGAGTCGCCGCCGCCGACGACCACGACGTGCTTGTCGGGGAAGAACGCGGCGTCACAGGTCGCGCAGTAGGACACGCCGCGGCCCTGCAGGCGCTGCTCCGACGCGAGCCCCAGTTGCCGCGCGGTCGCGCCCGTCGCCACGATCACCGTCTGCGCCCGATACTCCTCGTCGCCGACGTAAACGCGGTGCGGCCGCTCGGAGAAGTCGACCCTGGTGACGTCGTCGGTCACGAACTCCGCGCCGAAGCGCTCCGCCTGGCGGCGGAAGTCGGCCATCATCTCGGGCCCCAGCACGCCTTCGGTGTAGCCGGGGTAGTTCTCCACGTCGCTCGTGATCATCAGCTGGCCGCCCCAGTTGAAGCCTTCGATCACGAGCGGATTCAGATTCGCGCGCGCGGCATACAGGGCGGCGGTGTACCCGGCGGGGCCGCCGCCGATGATGATCACGTGGCGAACGTCGTTGTCGGTCATGTTCTCGTACTTCCCTCCTGCTGTATTAAACGAATCCGGTCGGCCGAACCTTCCGCGGTTTGGAGCTGGACTCCGGAAGGTTTCGAGCCAATGGCGTTAGTTCAGACGGCGGCTCGGTCAGAGCCCGAGCCGCCTCTAGCGGCGCCGCCGAGTCGGCGCCTTCGCAGGCTAGGCGACGAAGGCCCCGCAAAGGTAGAGCTTTCCGTCCCGGATCTCGGCGCCCGGATAGAGGTCGTGCGCCTCGGCCCGGCCGGGGCCGAGGAGATGGGTGACGTCGGCGCCGCGCGCGGTGAGGAGCTCGGCGATCAGCCGGCGGTGGCACTTCTGCCAGGGCGTCTCCGCGCACATGAAGCACGGCCCCGGCTGGGCGAGCTCGGCGGCGAGGCCCGCCTGCCACTCCTGGGTGCGCATCCGGGCCGCGTAGCTGCGGAACGCCGGGGTCCGGATGCACGTGAACTCCTCCTCGCCGGGCTCGCCGCTGAGGCGCCCGCCGAGTTCGACGGCGTGGCGGTACGCGATGCCCGCCTCCGCGAGCGCCTCTTGCAACGGTCGCCGGTTGAACTGAGGGTTCCGTCGCGAGGCCGGGAAGCGCCGCACGTCGACGAGGGTCCGCACCTCCGCTTCGCGCAGCGTGTCGAGCAGCTCAGTGAGCGGGCGAATGCCGTGGCCGACGGTGAACGCATGCATACAATCTCGCCTCCATGGTAGGTAGGGGCAGGCGATGGCCGACACCGTGACGTGGGCGACACTGCGGCAGCTCGCGGGCTTCCGCGCGGAGAACGGGTGCGCGACGACCCTGTACCTCAATCTCGACCCTTCCGAGGTCCCGACCGCGGGCGATGCGCAGACGCGGATGAACGCGCTCCTGAGCAGTGCCGAGAAGATCGACCGCAAGAACCTGACGCACGAGCAGCGTGGCGCGCTCAAGGGCGACTTCGAGCGGATCGCCCGCTGGTTCGACGACGACTTCGACCGGGACGGCGCCCAGGGAGTCGTCGTCTTCGCGGCCGGCCTCGACAACTTCTGGTCCGCGTTCCGGCTGCCGGAGCCGGTGCCGGACCGCTTCAACGTCGGGCACGAGCTCTACCTCGCGCCGCTCGTCCCCGTGGTCGCGCGCGCCGACGGAACGCTCGTCGCCGTCGTCGGTCGCGAGCAGGGCCAGCTGCTGCGCTTGCGCGCGGGCCGGCTCGAGGAGATCGGCGACTACTCGGACGAGGCGCCGGGGCGTCACGATCAGGGCGGCTGGTCGCAGGCGCGCTACCAGCGCCACATCGACAAGCTCGTGCAGGAGCACGTGAAGGACGTCGCCGAGGTGCTCGACCGCAGCCGGCGGCGCCTGCACATTCCGAAGATCGTGCTCGTCTGCTCGGAGGAGATGCGCGCGGACTTCCTCGACGCACTCTCTGCGGATGCGCGCGACGCGGTCGTCGGCTGGGCGTCGGCCGAGGCGCACGCCGGCCCGGCGGAGCTCCTCCAGGTGGTCATGCCGGTGCTGGAGGAGTCAGAGGCGACGGCTGAGGCGGAGGTGCTCGCGCGCTGGCGCGAAGACGCCGGGCGCGGAACGCGCGCAGCGTCCGGCTGGGAGGAGACGCTCGAGGCGGCTTCCGACGGCCGCGTCGAGGTGCTGCTGTTTCAGGACGGCGTCGACCACGCGGCGTTTCGCTGCCCCGCCTGCGGTCGTGCCGCAGCGTCCGGCGGCAGCTGCCCGCTCGACGGCACGAGCCTCGAGGCGACCGACGCCGGCCTCGACCTGGCCGTCCACCAGACGCTCGCGCACGGCGGCGAGGTGTGGGCGATTCGCCACCAGCAGGACCTCGCGCCCGTCGAGGGCATCGGCGCCCTGCTTCGGTTCTAAGTCACGCGGCGTTCGCGTCGGCCGGCGGCGCTTCGTGGTCGGCCGAGCGGACGGGCAGTTCCAGGGTTTGTGGCGGCTGCGTGGCCTTCTCGATCGCGATGACCTCGGGCAGTGCTTTCGACGTCGACACGCCTTGATCAGAGAATTTCCTGGCTGAGACGAGAACCCGACGCTCGAAAGAACCGACGGTCTGGTTGTACGCCTGCACGGAACCGTCGAGGCGCTTCCCCAGCGTGACGAAATGCTCGGCCATCGTGCCGAGTCGCTCGTACAGCTCTCGGCCGAGCTCGCTGATCGCCCGTGCGCTCTGCGCCACCTGTTCCTCTCGCCAGCTCGAGGCGATTGTGCGGAGCATGGTGATGAGCGTGGCCGGGCTCGCGAGCACGATCCCCGAGGCGGCGGGTTGCTCGAGGAGTGACGGGTCCTGCTCGATCGCGGCGCGGAAGAAGCTTTCGCCCGGCAGGAACAGCACGACGAAATCGGGTGCCGAGTCGAACTGCTTCCAATACGACTTCGCTTTGAGCGCAGCGACGTGGTCTCGAACGTTGCGCGCGAAATCCGCGAGCCTTTGCGCTCGAACGGCTTCGTCCTCGGTCTGCGACGCATCCAGCAGGGCCTGGATCGGGGTCTTCGCGTCGACGACAACCGTGCGGCCGCCCGGAAGCCTGACGATCAGATCAGGGCGGAGCAGGTGGTCTTCGTCTCCGCGCCCCGTCGCCTGAACGACGAAATCGCAGTACGCGAGCATCCCCGCGGCTTCCACCGCGTTCTTCAGCTGCATCTCGCCCCAACGGCCGTGAACGGAGGGTGTCCTCAGCGCAGTGACGAGTGTCCCGGTTTCGGCACGGAGCTTGTCGTTCGCTTCTGCCACCTGCCGCAACAGTGCGCTCAGCTGTCCGAGGTCTTGCCGGCGGGCCTGGTCGAGCGTCTTCACTTCGGTGCCGACCTTGTCGAGGGATTCCTTGATAGGCCCGACGAGGTTCTCCACGGCCTTTTGTCGTGAGTCGAGGTCGTGTGTCGCCTTCAGCTGCAGCTGCTCGAACTGCGTCTTTGCGAGCCGCATGAACTGTTCGCTGTTCCCGCGCAACGCCTCGCCGCACATCGCCTGAAGTTGGGTCGAAAGCTGCGCTCGAGCCTCTGTCAAAACCGCCACCTTCTCGGAAGCGGTCGACCGCTCGTGCTCGATCTCCAGCTCGAGGCGGGTCACTGCAATGCCAAGGCGAAGCCGCGCGATCAGCCAAGCGATCGCCGCGCCAACAATGACTCCAATGGTGAGCAGAAGAAACCCCATGCGAGCCAACGAACGATAGGTACGGGGTCGGACGGAGCCGTCAGAAGGCCCCGCCCGACCGGGGCTCAGGCGTTTTCGCGGTCTACGTGGGCCTCGGCGGCCTGCTGGCGCTGCTCCGCGGCCATCTCTTCGTGCTGGGCGGCACGGTCTTGCGCGGCACCCTCACGCTCCTGCGCTGCCCCTTCGCGGCGCATGGAAGCGTCGCCCATCACGTCGCCGGCGGCTTTCTTGCTGCGGCCGAGGATCTTGTCCAGGAGTCCCATGTGTCCCTTTCGTCGGGTCAGCACATCTTAGGTTCTCAACCGGTCCACAAAAAAACGCCAAAGCCGGCGAACCCGAGGGTTCATCGGCTTTGGCTCGCGCACTCTATGACAAGTGGAGCTGATGCGTCAAGAGCCGTGGCCGACGAAAAAACGTGCACGTTGCGAGCTTCCGCAAGCGCTCGGCGCCCATCGGTACCCTTCGGCCCGCGCGTGGCGAAAAAAGTCCGCACTCCACCTCCGCCCAGGCGAGTCCAGGCACCACAGAAGCGTGAGACGCGCCGGGCCGCGGGCGTCTCGACGCGCCCGCCGTGGTTCTATGCCGCCATCGGCGCCGGAGCCGTCGTGGTCGTGGCCGCGATCGTGGTCGGCGTGCTCCTCGCCCGCAACGGCGGCAGCGGCAGCAGCTCGACGTCCGAGGCGACGGTCGCGAGCTACAACAAGCTCCCGGGGGTCCGCAAGACGAAGGCGCCGTGGCCGCCCGAGTACCAGTTCCTCGCCGACCGGCTCCTGCCGCTGGGCCTGACGACCCTCCCGCAGGAGGCCGTCAACACCCATTACCACTCGCACCTCGACATCTTCGCCGACGGCAAGAAGATCAAGGTCCCGGCGCTGATCGGGATCAACGTCGGGGCGCAGTACCTGACGCAGCTCCACACGCACGACACGCGCGGCGTGATCCACGTCGAGTCCCCGAAGGCGAAGGACCACTACACGCTCGGGCAGTTCGTCGCGGAATGGGGGGTCTTCCTGAACGGGCGCTGCATCGGCGCCTACTGCAACGGGCTCAAGTGGTACGTGAACGGGAAGCTCCAGACGGGCAATCCCCAGACCTACACGCTGAACTCCCACGACGAGATCGCGATCGTCGTCGGCACGCCTCCGAAGACGATCCCCAAGAGCTACCAGTTCCTCGCTGGGGAATGAGGTGCCGGGGGCGGGACTCGAACCCGCACGCCCCGCTACGGGGACAGCCGATTTTAAGTCGGCCGCGTATCGCCAGTTTCGCCACCCCGGCGTAGGCCAGGATAGCCTCCGGTCGTGGCGAAGCTAGAGGAGCTGACGGCCGAAGAGGTCCAGCTCGAATGGGACACGCCGCTCTTCCGCACGGCGCAGCGACAGTTCGAGCAGGCAATTCCCTACGCGGAGGTCAACGACTCGATCGTCGAGCGCCTGCGCTATCCGGAGCGGGCGGTGATGGTCACGGTTCCGATCCGCCGCGAGGAGGGGCATGTCGAAGTGTTCCCGGCGTACCGCGTGCAGCATTCGAGCGTCCTCGGCCCGACGAAGGGCGGAATCCGTTACGACCCGCACGTGACGCTCGGCGAATGTGCCGCGCTCGCCGTCTGGATGACATGGAAGTGCGCGCTCCTCCGCCTGCCGTACGGAGGAGCGAAAGGCGGGGTGCGCTGCAACCCGCGTGCGCTCTCGATGACCGAGCTGCAGCGGCTGACCCGCCGCTACACGAGCGAGCTGCGCGGCGTCATCGGTCCGCAGGAGGACATCCCGGCGCCGGACATGGCGACGAACGAGCAGACGATGGCGTGGATCATGGACACATACTCGATGCAGGTCGGGTATGCCGTCCCTGAGATCGTGACCGGCAAGCCGATCGCGTTGGGCGGATCGCTCTTCCGCCACGAGGCGACCGGCGCCGGTGTCGTGATGGTGATCGAGCGAGCGTGCCAGCGGCTCGGCTGGAATCTCGCCGAGCAGTCGTGCGTGGTGCAGGGGTTCGGCAACGTGGGCGGCATCGCCGCGCAGGAGCTCGCCGGGAAAGGCGCGCGCGTGCTCGCCGTCTCGGACATCTCCGGCGGCATCTACTCGCCCGACGGGCTCGACCTCGGCGTGCTGCGCGCCTGGATCGCGGAGCACGGCACGCTCGAGGAGTACCCCGACGCCAAGCACGTCAGCAACGCCGAGCTGCTCGAGCTTCCGTGCGACGTGCTCGTGCTCGCCGCGCTGGAGAACCAGATCACCGCCGAGAATGCGCCGCGACTGCAGACGAGGATGCTCGTCGAGGGTGCAAACGGGCCGACGTCGATCGAGGCGGACGCGATCCTGGGCGAGCGCGGCATTCCCGTCCTGCCGGACGTGCTCACGAACGCCGGCGGGGTCACGGTGTCGTACTTCGAGTGGGTCCAGGATCTCGGCCGTCTCTTCTGGACGCGTGACGAGATCCGCGCGCGACTCGCCGACAAGCTCGGCGACGCCTTCGACCGGGTGTGGCAGCTCGCCGACGACAAGGCCATCTCCCTTCGCCAGGCGGCGCTCGTTGCCGGGATCAACGAAGTCGCCGGCGCTCTGAAGGCGCGGGGCATCTACCCGTGAGCCAGGTGCGCGACGCGATGGTTCCCGAGCCGGGGACGCTGGAGGCGTCGGCCTCGGCGCAGGAGGCCGGCGAACGGCTGTCGGCTCCCGCCGTGCGTGCCGTGCTCGTGTGCGACGACGGGCGGCTCGTGGGTGTCGTGACGCGCAAGACGCTCGTGCAGCAGATCGTCGCGACGGGACGCGATCCGCGCGCGACGACGCTGCGCGACATTGCCGAGCCGCCGCTCTTCACGCTCGACGCGTCCATGAACCTGGACGATGCGTACCGCGCGTTGGAGGACCACGATCTGGAGCGCGTGCCGGTCGTCGAGGACGACCGTCTCGTCGGGATCCTCTCGCGCACGGTCCTGCAGCGGCGTCTCGCCGAGGACGAGCCGCCGCCTCAGCAGCAGGTGTAGGCGCCCGGCGGCGCCGCGCCCTCTTCCTCGTTCGGCAACTCCGCCGCAGCGAGCGCGGCACCGTCGAGGATGTCGCGCTCGCTGATCTCGAGCGCGTCGAGGCCGAAGAACGCGAGCGTCTCGCGCGCGATCACCGCACCGGCGACGATGACTGGCGCGCGCGCGGGATCGAGCGGCCGCATCCTCGTCCGCTCCGTAGCCGGAACGGCGGCGAGGCGATCGAGTTGCCCGCGCAGAGCGGCGGCGGTCAGGTGCGAGCCGTGCACGCGCTCGGCGTCGTATTCCTCGAGGTCGAGCGCGAGTGCGGCGAGGCTGGTGATCGTCCCGGCGACGCCGATCGCCGCCGTCGTGTCCTTGCGAATCTCGTCGGGCACGCGCTCGGCGAGGAGCGCCCGCACCGCATCCGCGCACGTCTGCAGTTCTTCCGCGCTCGGCGGATCGGAGTGGAGGAAGCGTTCCGTCAGCCGGACCGACCCGATGTCGAGGCTGTCGTGCCAGCGCACGCCGTCCGGCTCGCCGGCGACGAGCTCGGTCGAGCCGCCGCCAATGTCGACGATCACGGTGCCGGCGTCGACGGTACGCCCGGAGGTGACGCCGCGGAACGTCATCAGCGCTTCGTCGTGTCCGGACAGGAGGCGCGTGGCGAACCCGTAGCTCCACTCGACCTCGCCGAGGAACGCCTCACCGTTTTCGGCGTCGCGGATTGCGCTCGTCGCGATCGCGAGCGTCCGCTCCGCGCCGAGGCCTTCGAGCGTGCGGCGGTAGTCGGTGAGCGTGTTGCGCACGCGCGCGATCGGAACGGGAAGCAGCCGGCGGCGCTGGTCGACGCCCTCACCGAGGCGCGTGACGCGCGTTTCGCGTTCGACGTCGGCGATGCGGCCGTCGTTCACGTCCGCAACGAGCAGTCGCGTGGAGTTCGTTCCGATGTCGACCGCCGCGACGCGTGCCATGCGTTCGATGCTAGCGCCGCGTGGGTAGAGTCTTCGCGTTGCGCCACGTCCGCCGCGTTCTCGCTCGACTCGACCCGCTTTTCCAGATTGCGCTGGTGATCGGGCTGGCGGAGGCCTACCGGCTGCTTCGCCGGCTGATCCCCACGGACTGGCCGCAGGCCGTCGGCAACGCGCACCACGTGCTGCGGCTCGAGCAGGTCTGCCACTTCGCGTGGGAGCCCGCGATCCAGCGCTGGTTCCTGCAGTTCCCGACGCTCGTGCGGGGGATGAACTGGTTCTACCTCTCCAGCCATTTCGTCGTGACGGGCGTGTTCTTCGTGTGGCTGTACTGGCGCAACCGCGAGGGCTTTGCGATCTTTCGCGACGGCTTTCTGCTGGCGACGGCGATCGCGCTCGTGATCCACTGGCGCTACCCGACGGCGCCGCCGCGGCTGGCGCAGATGGGGATGAAGGACACGATCGACCTGTACTCGGGCGTGAACATCGGGCGGCCGCACCACGAGCGCTTCTCGAACCCGGTCGCCGCCGTGCCGAGCCTGCATGCCGGGTGGGCGATCGCACTCGGCGCGGGACTGCTTTTGTACGCGCGCGGCTGGTTCGCGCGCGTGGCGGGGGTGCTGTATCCGGCAGCCGTGCTGGTGACGATCGTGGTCACCGGGAACCACTTCATCTTCGACGCGGTGGCCGGCGCGCTGGTGATGGCGGTGGGCTTCGCAGCGACGGCGCCGTTCCGCGTCAGCGCGCGCGAACCGGCCTACGTGCGGTCTGGCTGAGCCGTTTGGCACGAGCTATACTTCGGCCCGCGACGCGGGGTGGAGCAGTCAGGTAGCTCGCCGGGCTCATAACCCGGAGGTCGCAGGTTCAAATCCTGCCCCCGCTACTGGGAAGGCCTCGGGAACGGGGCCTTCCGGCTTCAGGCGGTCGGGGTCGGTCCGAGACTTTTGCTCGTTTTTGCTCGCATGCTCGCGAGGCGCGCCGCATACTGGCCCGCCCGTGGGGCCTCTCTGCGAGGGGACATGCCCCGGGGCGGTCCGAATAGGAGTGGCCGTTACGGGTAGCTCGTCACTGTTACCGGGACGTCCGGGTTGGCGATGGTGGACGGCCCGCCTGTGTCGTTGATCACATTCAGGATGCCACCGAACCCGGCGGTGGAGAGGAAGATCGTGAGCAGGTTGTGGAGGCTGGACGCGGGGAGGGTGGCGGGAACCTCGAACGCGTTTGCGGCGTAGATGTTCACGCCCTGATTGAAGAAGCTGTAGCTGCCCATCCCATACCCGCTGAACTTGGTCACGTTATCGGCGACCTTGAAGGCCGCCCAGCCGTCAACACCGGGAGCCTCCATCCAGGCCGCCTGGCTCGGCGGGTCATATGGCATCTCGTTCTGGAAGAAGATGTCCGTGCCGCCGTTCCCGTTCCAGGTCACCTCGTACTTTTGGTAGTGCTCGACGAACAGACCGAGTGCGGTCACGTTGTCGCCGTTGACGACGACGCCGGTGTCGGCGATGTTGCTCGTCCAGCCCACGCCGTTGCCGTGGTCGGCCCGCCAGGCCCAGATGTCGTCGAGGATGACGTTGTTGCTGTTGACGATCAGGCTGTTCGTCGCGCTGCCCGGCGCTGCTCCGCCGACTCGGAAGAACACATCCGTCAGGGCAGAAGGGTCGGAGGCCTCGTTGTCGCTGCGTGCCCGGCCGCTTCCGACCTGCAGCAGTACCGGAGAACTCGTCGGACCGGCGTCGAAGATGATCCCGGAGATGAGAATCCCCTTCGCGCGCGCGGTCGTCATCGCCGCGTTTCCGTTCGTCGGAATGAGAGTCGGGAAACCGAGGCCGAGCAGGACGCTGTCGGGTCGAGTGACGGAGATGCTCTGGTTGAGGTGATAGATGCCCGGAGTGAGGATCAGGTTGCGACCGGAGCTCAGGGCGGCGTTGATCGTTGCCGCGGAATCCGAGGGCTTCGCGACAAAGAACTTGTCGAGTGCAATGGACAAGCCGGGCGTCGGACCGTTGGCCCATGTCGTGCCCGCCGAGTTGGTCTGCACCGCGGGCACGAAGACGCTGTAGTTCCCTGCTGAGTCGGTAGTCAGGTACGGCGCCTCCCTTGTGACCGGGCTGGTCGCGAGGGTCGTGTACGTTGGGCTCGGGAAGGATTGCGCCGGAGCACCGTGGACGCCGGCGAAGACCTGGTTCCAGACAGCGTTCGACCAGCCGCCGATGCTGCTCGATCGTACGAAGAACTGTTGCTGCGACCCGTTGATGACGAAGCCGGTCTGGGAGTCGGCGATGAAGCCGCCGCTTGCGAACTGCGGACCGGCCGTGCAGTAGTCCATCAGGGTCAGGTTGCCGCCAGTGACGTTGACCCGCCGCATCGGAGCCGCCTGCGAGACAGCCCAGAAGTCACCCGAGGACCGACAGCCCGATAGGCCCATCACATTGATCGTCAGGTTCGAGACCGAGCGCCAGAAGTTGACGAGCGCAATGCAGTTCGTGGTGGTCAAGCAGCGGTTGTAGACGTCGACGTGGCCGTTGATCGTGACGTCGTTGGGCGACGCCCCCAACCCGGCCACCTCGGTGTAGTAACCCACCCGGACGATGAGCGGGTCCGCAGCACTGCCGTAGGTGCCGGGCTTGAACAGCAGCGTGTAACGCTGCGAGCCCATCTCGTTGTCGACCTGTTGATCGGCGATCGTGTCGACAGTTGCCTGGATTTCACTCGTCGGCATGCTCGGATCGAAGATCAAGACGTTCGAGCCCAGATCCGGCGCAGCGGCAGCAACACGTAACGCATCGGGCGAAGCGGCCGCACCACCAGTAGCGGCGAGCGCCGCGGCAACGAAAACAACTGCGGTGATCAGCGGGCGGGCGAGCCGCCCCCGAGCACGATGCCGCGCGCGCGCGACACACGGACCATTTAGACGCGAGGCCATACGAATTCCCCCTCACTCAAGGTGAACGCACCATTGACGACGCGGTTCCAAGCCTGGAAGTCGATCCTATGCCCAAAGCTAGAGCCAAGACAATCTTGCGCTTCTCGTACCAGCTCACACCTTCGACGTCCTTCCGTCGGAGGACATTCCCGCACGCTGGCGCAGGCGGGCGTCAGTGTGTCAGCGCCAACCAGTCGACGACTGAGCGCGCCGTCTCCGCGAGCGACGCCGTCCCCGTGTCGAGGTTCAAGGCGTCGCGACCGAGCCAATCTGTTCTGAACTCCGCGTAGTGGGCGGCCAGGAACACCCTGTCTTTCGAGACGCCACGAGAGTCGTCGCTGCGCGCGCGCTTGAGGGCGGTCTCAAAGTCCACGCTCAAGAGCACAGGCCTCACAGTCGCCTGGGGCGGTAGTTCGCTCTCGAACTCCGCGAGCGCCGCGTCCGTGTCGAAGTCGCCGCCCTCGACGACGACTGAGCGGCCCTCGCCCAGGAGCACACTTGCGAGCCGCCCAGTAATCCGGCGCGCTTCCGTCCAGATCCGTTCGTCGGCTTTCGGCCCGCGATCCAGCATCTCGTAGACCAGGTCCAGGTCGATGACCGCCACCGAGGCGCCGCTCGCTTTTTCCATTTGCGAGGCGACAGCGCGGCTCAGCGTCGACTTACCGCTCGCAATCGGCCCACTGATGAGTACCACCAGCACTCCCGCCATCCTGACGTCGCCCATCAGACGCCAGCGGAATTCCCGAGCGCGGCCAACCGCCACGTTGTTGACATGGAAGCTGCCTGGACTATGCGATGAGCTGCCTAGTGCTGAGACGTGGGGAAGCTGCCGTCGGGGCGTGGGGGATGTCCGCGAGGAGATTCGCGCGGGCTAGAGCAAGCGACAGCGCGCCCGCGAGCAGCAGGAAATTCGGGAGCACGAGGTCAACATCGGCCGCGACGGCGTCCGGCCTGCCTGAGCTGCTTCAGCCCGCCCGACCGCGGGTCTACGATCAGCTCGTCCCAGGACGCGTCGTTCTTCTTCACGGTACGTCGAGTTCGGGGAAGACGACCGTGGCGCGCGCAGTTCAAGCACTCTCGGACGAGCCTTGGCTACGCCTCGGGATCGACGTGTTCTGGAGCGCGATCGACGAGCGGTGGATGGAGCACGGTCAGCGCGCCCCGGAGGGATTCCTCTGGCGAGAGGACGCGCTGATCGTCCCCGGCTCCGTCGGGGAGCGGCTTGCCGCCGGCATGCGTGCTGCGATTGCGGCGTGCGCCCGCTGCGGCAACGACCTACTCGTGGACGACGTCTTCCTCTCGCCGCAGTGGCTCGACGGGTGGCGCGACCAGCTCGCTGATCTCGAGTCGCTACTCGTCGGGGTGTTCGCGCCGCTGCCCGTCCTCGAGGAGCGCGAGCGGATCAGAGGTAACCGGATCACGGGTGAGGCGCGGGCTCAGGTCGACGCGATCCATGCCGGCATCGAATACGGCGTCACAGTCGACACAGCCTCGCAATCGCCCGAGGAGTGCGCGCGCGTGATCCTTGCGGCGCTCGACCGATAGGCGCTTCTCGTCACGGAGTCAGGTGAAGAAGCGATCTCGCCGCTGACGTCGCCACGCCCGAGCTCACTCGTCGAGCGAAACGGGTTGGCCGCGACCGTTGAGCGGCGGACGGCGACACCACATCACTGCCCAATAGGTCCGACGGCCGGCGCGCAGCAATGCGTTGCGCCGATGGTTTCCATCGACGAGACGCAACGTGTGCATGTGCACGAGTAATGGCGGCGCGTCCCAACCGTCTTCGAGCGACCGCACCATTGCGTCGACCTTTTGCTCGTACTCGGCGGGCGCGACCGGCCAGTCGAAGTCTTCGTCAGGGCCCGAGATGGGGTAGACGTCGGCGAGGGATACGTCTGCCAGGATGTAGACGTCATCCTCGCGCTCGCGAAGGGGGTTCGCGACGCCGGTGTTTCCGCCTTCGCCGCGCAGGAACGCCTGCGACCACTCAGCCAACTCGCCTGCCGCATGCGCCTCGCGCGCCGACGACGAGGTCGGAGCGAAGTTCACGTACGGTTAGCGGCCCAGCGCGCGCCGTTCGATCTCGAGCCCGAGCGCCCGCTGATCCGCCAGCAGCCGTTTCAGCTGGAGACGGATCGCGCTGATCTGATCCGCGAACGCCTGTGTCTCGCCGACCGTGATGTCTCCCGCACTCATGTAGATCAACGAGTGCTTGAGACTCTCGAGATCTCGATGGATCTCGTCGAACTCTCGTGGCGCCGGTTCCATACCCCGCGGCCTACCCATTTCTGCGGGGCCGAACCGCGCTCCGCTTCCTAGCGCACGAGCCGGTAGATCCAGCCGTCGAGCGCCACCGCGTAGAGCTCGCCCCGCGAGTCCTCGCCGAAGGAGCTGAGCTGTGCGACCGTCCCGGGAAGGTGCACGACCGACGTCACGTGGCCCTTCGCGTTTCGCTTCAGTGACCAGACGTTCCCGTTGCACAGATCGCCGAAGAAATACCGCCCTCGTGCGCTGGGCACCCGCGTGCCGCGGTAGACGTACCCGCCGATGATCCCGCACTTCTGGTTGACGCCCCACTTGTACTGGTAGAGCGGGCTGACGAGCGTGCCGCCGGAAAGCTGCGTCGACGGGTTGTACACCGTCCGGCCTTCGAACCGGCTCCAGCCGAAGTTGGCGAGGACGTCGAGCCGGTTCTGCGGGATGAAGTCGACCTCCTCGAACAGGTGCGTGCCGACATCGGCAAGCCAGAGATCACCCGTGTTGCGGTCGAAGGAGTAGCGCCACGGGTTGCGCAGGCCGAGCGCCGCGATCTGCCACGACGCCCCGGGCAGCGCCGGGTCGATCCGCAGCAGCTTGCCGAGCATGACGTTCATGTTCTGCGCGCGGTTCGCCTCGTCGGCGTATTGGATCGCGTTCGGATCGGTGCCGCCGTCGCCCATCCCGACGTACAGCCGGCCGCGGCGGTCGAAAGCGAGCATTCCGCCTTTGTGGTTCGGGAACGGCTGCTTGACGAAGAGGAGCTGCCGCTCGCTCGCCGGCACGCCGACGCCGTCCTGCGACGTGAACTGCGAGACATGCGTGTCGCCGTTGCGGTCGGTGTAGTCGACGTAGAACGTGTGGTCGTCCGCGTAATGCGGACTGAAGGCGAACCCGAGCAGCCCGTGCTCACCCTCGTCGAGCACCTCGGAGCGGATGTCGAGAAAGCGGCCGGCAGGCTTGCCGCCGCGCGCGATCTCGATTGTTCCGCGCTGCTCGACGATGTAGAGCGTCGCAGGGTCGTCCGGGGCGGAGGTGACGTAGACGGCCTCGGGGAAGCCCCTGCCGATGTTCGCGAAGTGGTACTTCGGTCGCGTCGCCCCGTGACCTGCGGACGCAAAGAGCACGGCGCCGAGGAGTGCCAGGACGACGATCGACCGGAACGGCATGGTCGCAAGTATAGCCATTTGGCGGTAATTCGATTAGGGCCGCCTGGCGGTAGCGGGCTCTATGATCGAGACGTGGAACGCGACTCCGGCGTTCGCGCGCTCCTGGCGCTCTTCTCCGACTTTCACCTCTTCGATCTTCTGGTTCGCCAGGAGATGGAGGTGCGGGGCCTCCAGGCGTATTCCCTCGGGCTGCTCTACTTCATCGACGCGGCGGGAGAGGTAACGCCCACCGATCTCGCGATCGAGACCGGGCTGCCGCCGACGACGCTGCGGCGCCGGCTCGAGGAGCTCGAACGGAGCGGGCAGATCAAACGCCGTCCGAACCCGGCCGACAAACGCTCGGTGACGGTCTCTCTGACGACGAAGGGGAAGCGCGCGAAGGCTCGCGGCAAACCGGCCTTCGACGGCGCCGTCAAAGCGCTCGAGCAACGGCTCGGCTGGAAGCTCGGCGAGCTCGCGCCGCGGCTCGACGACCTCAAGCTGGCGTTGCAGCAGGCGCTTGGCTACGACGCCGGGCTGTCGCCGGACGATCGCCGCCGGTTCTGGGTCGACGAGGCGCCCCCACGCGCGAGGCGCACGCGAGCCAAGGGGTGAAGCTTTGTTGCTGCGACGTTAAGCGGCGGTCTGCCGGTCTCCGCGGCGGTTAAGGTGACGCGAGCGTGATCGAAGCACGCAACCTCTCGAAGAATTACGGCGACAAGCGCGCAGTCGACGACCTCTCGTTCACCGTCAGGCCCGGGGTCGTCACGGGATTTCTCGGCCCGAACGGATCAGGGAAGTCGACCACAATCCGGTTGATCCTCGGCCTCGACGCTCCGACGGCCGGCGAGGCGAAGGTCAACGGCAAGCGCTACCGCGACCATGCTGCGCCGCTGCACGAGGTCGGGGCGCTGCTCGAGGCGCGCTCCGTGCATTCGGGACGTTCTGCCTACAACCATCTGCTTGCGCTTGCGCAGACGCACGGCATCCCGCGGCGCCGCGTCGACGAGTTGATCGACCTCGTCGGCTTGCACGACGTCGCACGCAAACGGGCCGGCCAGTTCTCGCTCGGCATGGGCCAGCGGCTCGGGATTGCGAGCGCGCTGCTCGGCGATCCAGCGACGCTGATCCTCGACGAGCCGGTGAACGGCCTCGATCCCGAAGGCATCCACTGGATCCGCAACCTGCTCCGCGGGCTCGCCGCGGAAGGGCGGACCGTGTTCGTGTCGTCACACCTCATGAGCGAGATGTCGCTCACCGCGGATCACCTGATCGTGATCGGCCGCGGACGCTTGATCACGGACATCAGCGTCGACGAGTTCCTGCGCCAGGCCTCCGGCAAGGTCGTCCTCGTCCGGTCGCCGCGAGCCGAGGAGCTGCGCGAGCTGCTTGCGGCTCCGGATGTGAGCATCACGCCGACTGACGAGCGCGGGCTGCTCGAGGTCACCGGGCTGACCGCCGCTCAGGTCGGCGAGGCTGCCGCTGCGGCAGGCATCCCGCTGCACGAGCTCGTTCCGCAGCAGGCGTCCCTCGAGGAGGCCTTCATGACGCTCACGCGCGAGGACATCGAATACCGCGCACTCTCGCCGGTCACAGAAGGCGACGAGGTCGCAGCGTGAGCAGCGCAGGCGCCACTGCCGTCCCGAACCTGCCGCACACCGGGAAGGTCACGCAGACGCGCGTCTTTCTGTCGGAGTGGACGAAGCTGCGCTCGGTCCGCTCGACGCTGTGGTCGCTGTTCATCGCCGTCGCCTTCACGATCGGCATCGCCGCGCTCGCGTGCGCGGTCGTGTCCCACCACTGGCCGAGCGTGAGCGCATCCGACCGCGCCGACTTCAACCCGCTCGACCCGAACCTCGCGGGCGTGCAGCTCGCGCAGCTCGCTCTCGGCGTGCTCGGCGTGCTCGTGATCACGGCGGAGTACTCGACCGGGATGATTCGCGCGTCGATGACGGCGGTCCCCAAGCGCCTGCCCGTGCTCTGGGGCAAGGCCGTCGTCTACGGCCTCGTCACGCTTGCGTTGATGGTGCCGTCGACGCTGATCGCGTTCGTCGTCGGCGAGTCGATCTTCTCCGGGCGGCACATCAACGTCTCGTTCTCGGATCCGGGCGTTGCGCGGGCGGTGATCGGCGCCGCGCTCTACCTCACGGCCGTCGGCCTGTTCGGGCTCGGTCTCGGCGCGATCGTCCGCAACACCGCCGGCGGGATCGCGACCTTCGCCGGGCTGATGTTCGTCCTGCCCCCGCTGATGAACGTCCTGCCGCTGAGCTGGAACAACGCTGCGTCGCCGTACCTGCCGCTGCAGGCAGGCGAGGCGATCATGTCGACGACGCCCGGCCACCACCTCTCGCCGTGGGCCGGGCTCGGCTTCTTGTGCCTCTACGCTGCGGCCGCGCTCGCGATCGCGTCAGTCCTGCTCGTCAAGAGGGACACCTAGCCGCGCGTGTGAGCCGCGTCGCGCTCGTCCTACTCGTCGCGCTCGCCGCACTCGGCGCGTTCTTCGTGTACCGCCACTCCTCCGCCGGGGGTCAGCCCGCGGCGACGACCAAAACTCGCGCGGTCGCCCGGCGGCATCGGATCGCTCGGCAGGCGCGCGTGCATCTCGTTGAGCGCTCGACCGGCCGCCTGCCGGCGCCCGTCCAAGATGCTGCTGTCGCCGCCGGGCCGAATCACACGATGCTGCTGATCGGTGGATTGACCCCGGCCGACACGTCGACGAGCGGAATCGTGCTCGCGGGCGCGCACGGCGCGCGCCTGCGCGGTGCGCTGCCGACCGCGCTGCACGATGCCGCGGCGGCGCAGCTCGGCGCCGCGGCATACCTCTTCGGCGGCGGCGACGGTTCCCGGCAGCTCGACGCGATCCTTCGAGTCGACGACGTGACCGGCACGACCGCGCCCGCAGGCAGCCTGCCGAGCCCGAGCTCCGACCAGGCCGCGGCGGAGGTCGGCGGGACGGCGTACATCGTCGGCGGCTACACCGGCAGCCGCTGGCTCGACACGATCGTCGCGTGGCGGCCCGGCGCGGCCGCGCGTGTCGTCGCGCACTTGCCGACGCCGGTGCGCTACGCGGCCGTGACCGCGGTGGGCGGCCGGCTGCTGATCGCCGGCGGGTCGCTCCCGAACGGCAACGCGAGCGCAGCGCTGCTCGAGTACGACCCCGCGACGCACCGGGTTACCCGCGTCGGCAGCCTGCCGGCCCCGACGACGCACGCGGCCGCCGCAGCCGTCGGTGACGTTGCCTACGTGCTGGGCGGTCGCGGCGCCGGCGTCGAGACAAGGACGGCACGCGTGGTTGCGGTCGACATGCGTTCGAAGCGGATCTGGGGCGCCGGGCGACTTGGAGAACCGCGGTCGGATCTTGCGGCGGCGACGCTCGCCGGTCGCATCGTCCTCGCGGGCGGCCGCAGCTCGACCGGCACCGAGCCGGCGATCAGCGAGCTCGTGCCGCAGGCGAAGCATCGGGTTGCGGCCACACAGGTCCCGGCGACTCCGGCCGGCAACGTCTATGCGTACGACGGCAAGAACATGCTGGCGCCGGCAGCGCGCGCGGCACTATCGCGTGTCTACGTTCCGAACAGCCAGAGCGGGACGGTCGACGTCATCGACCCGCAGACGCTCAAAGTCGTCGACCATTTCGCCGTCGGCGCGCTGCCGCAGCACGTCACTCCCGCGTACGACCTGAAGCTGCTCTACGTCACGAATGACGTCGGCAACAGCCTGACGCCGATCGATCCGCTGACCGGGAAGCCGGGGGCAGCGATCCCGGTCGACGACCCGTACAACATGTACTTCACGGCCGACGGCCGCTACGCGATCGTCGTTGCGGAGCGCTTGCACCGCCTCGACTTCCGCGACGCGCACACCTTCCAGCTGCATCATTCGCTCGCCATCCCTTGCGTCGGCGTCGACCACATGGACTTCTCCGTCGACGGCACGTATGCGATCGCGAGCTGCGAGTTCTCCGGAGAGATGGTGAAGATCGACGTGCGGCGCGAGCGGGTCGTCGGCGTGCTCGACCTGCCCGACGGCCGCGGCGGCATGCCGCAAGACGTCAAGCTCTCGCCCGACGGCAAGATCTTCTACGTGGCCGATCTCCACGCCGGCGGGCTCTGGGAGATCAACGGCGCGCGGCTGAAGGTCGTCGGGTTCCTGCGTACCGGTGCCGGCGTGCACGGGCTCTATCCGAGCCGGGACGCCCGCTTTCTGTACGCGACGAACCGCGGGGAGGGATCGATCTCGGTGATCAGCTTCCGGACCCGCAAGCAGGTGCGCAAATGGTGGATCCCCGGCGGCGGGAGCCCCGACATGGGCGGCGTGTCTTCCGACGGCAACGTCCTCTGGCTGACGGGACGCTACAGCGGCGTCGTCTACGCGATCTCGACTCATACCGGGCATCTGCTGGCGAAGATCCCGGTGGGTAGCGGGCCGCACGGGCTCTGCGTCTGGCCGCAACCCGGGCGGTACTCGCTCGGGCATACCGGCATCCTGCGGTAGCCATGGCAACCGAGCTCGTCCTCTCTGCGTACCGTCCGCGTGCAGGCACGTTCGAGGAGGTGGTTGAGTTCTTCACGGAGGAGCTCGCGACCCTGCGCCGCCGCGGCCACGTCACGGATCGCCGCGCGCCGGTCGCGCGCACCGAGCAGGGCGAGCTGTTGATCGTCCTCGAGTGGTCGAGCGACCATGCCGTCGGCGACGCGCACGAGGATCCCGAGGTGCTCGCGCTCTGGGCGCGCAAGGAGCAGCTCGTCGAGTACATCCCGCCGAGCGAGCTCGCGGGCGCCGGTGTGCCGTTTGCGCGCTGGACCGTCGTCGCAGACGTCTAGCGCGCCGACGCGACAGCCGGCTCGGCTACGAGCTCCACCGGCAAGCGCTGCGGAAGCGTGAACGTGAAGGCCGTGCCCGCGCCTTCCTCGCTCCGGCACGCGATCGAGCCTTCATGAGCTTCGAGGATCGCTCGTACAATCGTCAGGCCGAGGCCGGTGCCGGGGACGTCACGTGACGCACTGCTGCGGAAGAACCGTTCGAACAGGTGCGACTGCTCGGCCTGTGGGATCCCGCACCCGGTGTCGGAGACGCTCGCGACGATCGTCTCTCCGTCACCGCCGATCGAGACCTTGACGCAGCCTCGCTCGGGAGTGAACTTGATCGCGTTCGAGATCAGGTTGTCGAAGACCTGGCCGAGCCGGTGGGCGTCGCCGCGGACGTGCAGCGTGGCCGGCGCGTCGAGCTCGAGGGCGATCCGCTTCGCGGCCGCCGCCGGGTCGGCCGACCCGAGCGCCGCACGCGCCAGCTCGACGACGTCGACGTCGTCGAGCTCGAGCTCGAGCCCGCCTGCGTCGAGGCGCGAGAGGAACAGGAGCTCTTCGACCATCCGCTGCAGGCGCGCTGCATTGCGCTTGACGATTTCGACAAACCGTGCATCCTCCTCGCCGAGCGGCTCGTTACCTCCGAGCAGCTCGAGGTAGCCGATGATCGAGGTGAGCGGCGTGCGGAGCTCGTGCGAGACCGTCGCGACGATCGCGTCCTTGATCCTGTCGACCTGGCGCGCCTCGGTGACCTCTCGCAGCGTCCAGACGCGGCCGAGGTACGCGTTGTCGGCTCCGATGACAGGCCTGGTGAAGCCCTGGAACGCGCGGTCGCCGCCGTCCAGCTCGAATTCGTCGGCGCTTTCGACATCCGGCGCCGCGGCGAGCTCGTGCATCCGCCGCTCGAAGCGCTCGCGGTCGACGACCGACCCGGCGACTGCGAGCAGGCGCTCGTGCATCAGGCCCGTGTGTGGAATCCCTAGCTCCTCCACGAAGCGCATCAGCGGGCGATTGGCGATCACGACCCTTCCGGTTCGGTCGGTCAGCGTGACGCCGTCCACGGTTCCGTCGATCAATGCACGCATCAGCGTCGAGTTCCGTTCGACCGCTTCCTCGCTCGTCTTCTGCGCGGTGACGTCGACGATGAAGCCCTGCCGGTAGGAGCGAGGGCCGTCGGAGACGAACGCGGACGAGTCGCGCACCCAGACGGGCCGGCTGTCCGGGCGGACGAGGCGGTACGTGCATTCGAAGTCGCCCGCCGTGTCGACGGCCTCCGCGTAGGCGTCCAGGACGCGCTCACGGTCGTCGGGATGAAGGACGGTGCGCCACAGGTCGCGCTGTGTGAGCCAGTCGGAGACAGAGTGGCCGAGGAGCGCCTCGATCTGCGGGCTGATGTACGTCAGACGGCCGGCCTCCTCGACGTACATCACGAGCGGCAAGCCTTCGACCAGCCGGCGGCTTCGCTGCTCGCTGCGACGCAGCCGCGCTCCGGCGATGCCGACACCGACTGCGATGAGCGCGAAGGCCATGAACCGGCCGAAAACGAACTCCGCGGTGACGTCGAAGCCGTCGGCCGAGGCCGTCAGCATGAAGAGGACGAACGCGAGCGCAGCGACCGCGAGCCCGAGCAGCGGCCCCGCCTCGAACGCGAACAACGCGACCCAGGGCAGGAGCATCGCCGGTCCGACCAGGTTGGGGTCGGTGGTGAACGCGGCGAGCGCGATCGTGGTGCTGAGCGCCGCGAGCGACACGATGATGACGCTGCGCCGATTGCTCAGCACGCGGTTGATCAGGCGCGGGTCCTGCACAACTGGGATATCGGCGTCTGCGGCGTCCCCCTAAAGAGGGAGTCCCCGCGACCGCGCTGCCTGCCGATACGGGACGGCGATGGGGTCGGCGTCGTTCAAGCAGATCGCGGGTGGCCTCGCGATCGCGGTTCTGCTCGTCGCGGTGCATCTGATGCCGGGCCGAGGCAACCAGGCGCTCCGCCACGACCACGCGCGCGAGTGGAGTTACCTGAAGGTGCCGCATAGCGATCCCACGCCGCTCGAGAGCCGACTCGGTGAGATCGCGAGCCTCGTCGCCGGGCGACCGGTGCAGGTTCGCTGCGAGGACTTCCCGATCGGAACGGGGCAGGAGCCGGGCGGTGTCGTGCAGTTCAAGGGGTCGACTCCCGCGGACTACGCCCGCATCCGTCCCGACTACTGCACGGCGCTCATGCAGTTCGTGCGTGCGCCGGCGAGCGCGCGGTTCAAGTCGGTCGTCGCAGCGGAGGTGCTCACGCACGAGTCGTTCCATCTGCAGGGCGTCAAGACCGAGGCGGTTGCAGAGTGCTACGCGATGCAGTCCGTTTCGCGTGTCGCGCACGCGCTGGGAGCGTCCCTCCGTCAGGGCCGCACGATGGCGATGCTCACCTACGAGTACGTCTATCCGCGGATGCCGCCGCAGTATCGCTCGCCGGACTGCCGTCCCGGCGGCTCGCTCGACCGTCACCCCGGCGGCGACTGGCCGGCCTAGAGCTGCTGGCGGACGCCGGGCTCGGCCTCGAGCCGGTCGAGCTGTGCTTCGAATCCCTGGAACGCAGTGTCGGCCGCGCCACGCCGGAACAGCGGTAGGACCTCGCGTTGACGGGCATCCTCGAGGGCGAGCGCGGTACCGCCGTACATCGCGAGAGCGGCCAGCGCGATGCCAAAGCCTCCGGCGATCTTCAGCCACTCGTGGGCGCCGCCGACCTCGTAGTAGCCCGAAAGCACCATGCGCGTGGCGGCCACGCCGAGCAGCACCGAGAAGAACGGCTTGCCGAGTGTCGACAGCACTCCGATCAACAGGACCGCGGTCGCAAAGCCGAAGAGGTAGATGCCGAGCGTGACGCTCTTGACCCCGGGCGCCGCGGAGAAATCCGCCCACCCGAGTGCAAGCCACGACGTCGTGAACAGGCCGAGCGTTGTCGCGCCGAGCGTGTCCCGCGCCAGGAACGCCATCACCGTCGCGACGAGCTCGAGTGGAAAGACGAACGACATCAGCAGCATGCCGACCTGCTTCTGCTCGGTGATCGGGATCCAGCCGATCGCAAAGCATCCGAGTAGCAGCATCCCGATGCCGAAGGAGAAGAACCCGAGCGGTAGCCCGCTGCCGATCGGACGCAGAAAGATGCGCGTCTGGGCTGCGTGGCGGCTGCCGTCGCTGCTCACTGCGCACTCCTTGCCGGAGCACCGAGACCGGAAACTCGTCGGCGGTGCGAATGTTCTAACCGCTCGGTACGGCGAGCTGCGTCCAGACCGTCCCATCCTCGACGGGCGCGGGACAGACTGGCTCGCGCGCCGTCGTGCTCGCGACGATGCAGACGTCCGAGAACGCGTGGCCGACGACGACTGACAGTCGCCGGTCGAAGGTCCCGTCGACATCGGGCGCGAGGAACCATTCGGCCAGCACGCGCGGGGCTTGGCCGGCGAGCAGGCCGTACACGCGTAGCGTCATCGAGCGCGAGGGACGCTGCGGAAGGTTGTGCGCCTTCAGGCGGATCGCGACGCGCGGAGCGCGGACGAACGTCACCCAGTCGACGGCGAGCTGCGGCCGCTCCTGCGGCCGCGAGACGTGCACGCGCACGCACCCGGTGCTGTTTCCCTTGCGGTAACAGTCCTTCGGCTCGTCCCCAACCCACGCCCGCGCGCCGACGTCGTCGAAGTCTCCGGCCGGCAGTGGGACGTCGATGTTCTCCTCGACGTCACCCGAGGCGTCCGGCCCGAAAGATGCGCCGAACAACTCCTGTCCCGTTGCTCCGGCACGCCCGAGCTGCTCGACGCGCACGACGAGGTGGTCGCTCGAGCGCAAGCCGCTCGCGTGCACCGTCACGGTCACGAGCGAGCCGCGCTTGGGCGTGATCGTCACGCTCGGCTGTGGGCGGTCGCCCCAGGTGCGCACACCGGCGTAGACCGTGAACACGAGGCCGGTTCCGAGCACGACGAGGCCGGCGTGGAGGATGCGCCGCTCGGCGTTCGACCCCTCGCGCAGGCCGAACGCGGCCACTGCGCCGAGGAAGACGGCGAACGCCGCGCAGCCGAACGCGGCGAAGGTCGCCCACGGATGATTCCGCGCCATCCGGCCGACGAGGTCGCCGGTGATCGCCAGCGCCGTCAGCAGCGCGCCGAGAGCGGGGAGCGCCGCGAGCAGGAAGCGTGCCGCGCCCTGCGCGTCCTTCCCGACCGGCAGGTATTTGGGCATGCGCTCCGACGCTACGCCGGAGTCGTTAGGGAAGCCTCAGGAGTCCTTGCGGATATCGGCAACGGCCGCCTTGACGCGCCGCAGCAGCTTCTCGTCGTGCCCGCCGTAGGTGACGAAGACGTTGCCGAACCGCTCGTCGTACGGCTCGAGCTTCGAGCCCCAGCTGCCCTTGCCGTCATGTGGCGCGACTGCGAGCTGCAGCGACGCGGCCGGCCAGGGCGGCTTCTTGTTGCTCAGGAGCGCGAACCCAGCTTGCGTGATCCCCGTCAGGACGATCCCGTGGCGCGCGAACGCCGAGCGAACGAGCCGCGGACTGAAGTAATCCGTCTTGGAGAAGTCGATCGTCTTGCTCTCGTTGGGCGGGTGGTACACCGGCTTCGCGAAGGTGAAGACTCCAGCGGTCGCGACCAGGGCCACGCAGACGAGCAAACCAGCCACAAGATGTCGGAACGCGAATCGCACGCGAAAGACATCGACCGCATGAACCCAAGCCTTGACCAAAGCCGGAGCGTAAGCCGAGGCGAAGCGAGGCTTACGCGGAGGCGAGCTGATGCGATTCGCCCACGCGGAGCATGGGCGAACCGCACGGCGGGGAACAATCTCCGATCGGCGAGGAGCGCGCGAGCTCCGCTCGTGCGCGTTCGCGCGAAGCGCCGTACCAATCCGTGCGAAAGCGAAGCTTTCGCACGGCACCGAAGTAACGAACGGGTCCCACCCTCGGCAGATGGGGTGGGACCCGTTGTCTCGGAGGGGAGTCAGTCGTTCGTTACTTCTTGCTCCACTTCTCGGCGTTCCAGGTCGGGCCCTGACTGCTCGGGTTGTCGACCATGCCGCTGACCGACGTCTTGTAGACGAAGTACGTCGGTCGCTGGAACAGCGGGATCATCGGCACGTCGTTCCCAAGCTGCTTGCCGACCTTCACGATCAGCGCGAGCCGCTTTGCGTCGTTCAGCTGGTGGTCAGACTGTGCCAGCCACTTCGTGACCGTGCGATTGCAGTACTCGGTGTAGTTGCTGGCGTTGCCGCACGTGAAGTTCGACACGTTGTAGTGCGGGTCGACGCCGACGAGCTGCGTGAACATCGCGAGGTCGAAGTCGTGTGCAGGCAGCTTGCTGCCGAACAGCGTGCCCGCAGGGACGAAGGCGTTCTTCAGCTCGATGCCGGCCTTCGCGGCCTGATCCTGGAAGATCGTGAACGCGAGGGTGCGGAGCGCGTTACCCGAGGTCGAGGCGAAGTCGAACGACACCTTCGTCCCGTTACAGCGATAGATGCCGTCGCTGCCCTTCGCGCAGTTGTGCGCCTTCATCATGCTGTCGACCTTGTTCGGGTTGTAGTTCCATTTCCCGAAGTCGTTCGCGAAGCCCTTCTCGCCCCTGAGCCGGACAATCGACTGCAAGGCACCGACGGTCGGGTTGAGCGTCCCATAGAGCGCCTTTGCCGCGGCCGTTCGGTTCACGGCGGTGATGAGAGCCTGGCGGAGCCAGGTCTGCTTCGCGAGCGGGTTGCCGTGTGCTCCCTGCTCGATCTCGATGTGCTCGAACTGTAGACCGACGTGCGTTTGGATATGCAGACCGGCCTGGTTCTTCAGATCTGCAAGTGCGAGCTGCGGCTGTGGGTAGATCGCGTCTACCTCGCCGGAGCGGATCGCCTGGATCTCGGAGTTGGTCTGCGTGATGAAGCGGAACACGATCGAGTTCAACTTCGGCTTCGGTCCGTACCACCCGCGGCTGTTCCGCGTCAGGGTGATGCCGGCGCCGCGGTCGTATTTCGTCAGCAGGAACGGGCCGTCACCGATCGGCGCGTTGCCCTTCTTCGGGTTGCAGATGCAGTCGTTCCAGACGGTCAGCATGTCCGTGCCCGCCAATGCGTGCCGCGGCAGGACGTAGGCGAAGAGACCGCGCCAAGCCGCGAAGTTCCGCTTGAATGTGACCTTCACGACGAACTTGTTGCCGGCGACGCTCTTGATGTCTTCCCACCCGAGTGGATCGATGTGATCCTTGTACTTCGGGCTCACAGCGGTCTGCCACGTGAACCTCCAGTCCTTGCCCGTGACAGGCACGCCGTCGCTCCACCTGGCGTTTTTCCGCAGGTAGTAGGTGACGCGTTGCGGGTTGGTCTGGAACTTGTAGTGCGAGATCAGGTCCGGCGCGTAGGTGAGTTTCGGCGTGAAGATGAACGCGCCGCGGATCACCGGCGTCTGGAACACGACGTTCCAGAACGCGTTGCAGTCGACGTCCAGGATCAGGTTCAAGCACCAATCCGGACCACCGCCCTGCTCCGCTCCGAAGACCAGCGTGCCGGCACTCTTCGCCGAGGCACTGTCCGGCCCACTCACTCTCGCGGAGCCGGTTGCCGCGAGCGCAAGCGCTGCGAGAACCGCTCCGGCCAAGAGCCAGAGCTTCCGTCGATGCATCTATCCCTCCTTGTCAGGCCTCGATCTGGGAGCCCGCGCGTGGGATGCTGCCTGCCAGATCGAGACGCATTACGCGTACGGAGACTCGCGACGGCGCAAGCGGTTAGCGCGCATAACGAGGACGAATCGGTCGATTCGCCGACGCGCTCCAAAAACATCGAAGGCGCACGTGCGTGCGCCTTCGACACGGAAGTGAAGTAGCTGCGTCGACGCCGAATGCGAGACGTGAACGCACTGGATCGAACATAGCCACGTAACCGTCGCGCGCCCAGCGCGATTCGTTATCGCGTGTTTCGCGCCTGCGATGCCTGCTTACAGATGTGCACTCGCGACCGGCGGCACTTCGTGCAGCGTCTCGATCGCGCGCTCGCGCCAGATCTGCCGGACGACACGGGTCGTTGCATCGACGAACGCCCGCACCGGCTCCGCGACGGTGAGATCGTCCTTCCACGCCAGCGCGATGACGCGAGGCGGCAGCGCGGGCTCGAACGCGCGGACGTCGAACGAGCCCGACATCAGCTCGGCGGTGAGGCGGGGGATGAGCGCGGCGCCGAAGCCGGCCGTGACGAAGCCCTGCACGACGTTGTTGTCGTCCGCACGCACGACGAAGTGCGGCTCGATCCCGTCGGCGCGAAGGTGGTCGATCACGCGCTGCGTGCTGCCGGAGCTCTTGAACCCGATCAAGTTGAGGCCGCGCAGCTCGATCGGGTGAACGGACGTCCCGATGCCCCGCTGTCCGTTCCGCGGCAGGACGAGGACGTAGTCGTCGAAGGCGAGCGGTCTGGTCTGCAGGTGGCCCTCGAAGCGCAGCGGCAGATCGACGAAGCAGGCGTCGATCTCGTTTCGCTCGAGCGCCTTGACGAGAATCCCGTCCACAGGGCGGTCGTCGAGCACGATGTCGACCTGTGGCTCGCGCCGCTCGAGCTCACGGATGACGTGGGGGAGGAGGAGCGAGGAAACGGTCTGGTAGGTGCCGATCCGAAGCCGGGCTTTGCCGGTGCAGACCTCCGCCTCCGCCGTTGCGAGGCTCGACTGCACCGCGCGCGCGTGAATGAGCAGGCGCTTGCCGGCTTCGGTGAGCGTCAACGGCTGCGAGACGCGCGGGCGGTTGACGAGTTGCACGCCGACGATGCGTTCCAACGCGGCGAGCTGCTGGCTGACGGCCGGCTGTGAGTACCCGAGGCGGCGGGCCGCGCCGTGGAACGACGCTTCCTCGGCGAGGGCTTGCAGCGCCGCAAGGTGCCGGACCTCGATCCCGTGCCAAGCGCTCCGCCCCACGCTTTCGGTCATGTCTGCTCCCTTAGCTGCGCCGCCACGCGCCAGAGGGATATCTGGCCCGATATCTCTCCGACGCCGCGCAGCCGCTTTAGTTAGTGAAGCGAGGCGGTGAAGTGCGATTCAGGTCGCTTATTGCGCGATTACCCGTCGAGCGCGCGCAATGCCGGTGCGAGTTGCGACAGGTCAGGAATGACGACGTCGGCTGCGGCGAGTTGATGCGCTGCGTAGCGGCCGGTCGTGACCGCGACGCAACGGCAACCGGCGTCGTGCGCGCTCGAGACGTCGACCGGCGTGTCGCCGACCGCAACGGTCCGGTCGGCCGGCCAGTTGCCAGAACGCTCGCGCGCGAGCGCAAAGAGCTCCGTGCGCTGCTCGCGCTCGCAGCCGAACGCCCCCTCACCGGGTGTGAACGACTCTGCGAGCCCGAGCCGCTCCATCCGTGCATGCGCGACTGCCGGTGGGTTCCCGGTGAGCAGCGCACGGCGGTCGAGTGCGGCGATCGCAGCATGCGCGCCGGGCGCGAGCTCCCACTGGCTCGTGTCGGCGCCGGCGAGCAGCTCCACGTAGCGCGCCGAAAAGACCTCGCACCAACGTCGCAGGCCGGCGTCGATCTGCTTCCCGGAGAATCCTGCTTCCGCAAGCGCGCGCCGCGTGTGCGCGGTCGCCGTGTCGCCGGGAACATCAGAGCCGTCGGGGGCGGACCCGTAGACCTCGGTCAACGCGACGCGGTTCGCCTCGACGTAGACGTCGTCGTGCGTGAGCAGCAACGTCCCGTCGACGTCGAAGAGGACGAGCCAGCTCACGACGAGTCGAGCGCGTCGCGCAGCGTGTGCACGTAGGCGCTCAACGCCTGCGGTCCTTGCTGCGCAACCTCCACCGCGCGCGAGCCGACCACGACGCCGTCCGTCAGCTCCGCCGTCGCGCGTGCGTGCTCCGGCGTCGAGATCCCGAAGCCGGCGTAGAGCGGCACGTCGGCGACCGCCCGCGTGCGCTCGACCAGTGCCGCGAGTGTGGGTGAGACCTCCTCACGTGCACCGGTCGTTCCCGTCAACGTCACGAGGTACAGCCAACCGTCGGTCTGCTCGGCCGCGAGCCGCACCCGCTCGTCGGTGGACGTCGGCGCCACGAGCTGCACGCGCCTGACGTCGGGCCGCTCGCCGGCGGGAACGTCGACGACGATCAACGAGGTCGCGCCTGCGCTCCGCGTGTCGGCGGCGAACCGCTCCCAGCCGTACGCCTCGAGCAGAGCGGCGTACGTCATCGGAACGATGGGCGTGCCCGGCATCAGCTCGCGCGCGCGCGCGAGACACTCTAGGCATTGCTTCGTCCGCATGCCCTCGGCGAGCGCCTGCTCCCCGGCGCGGCGGATCACTGGGCCGTCGGCAAGCGGATCGGAGAAGGGGAAGCCGAGCTCGATGATGTCCGCGCCGCCTGCGACTGCCGCGCCTGCAAGCTCCGGCGTGCGCGTCCCCGCCATCAGGTAGATGACGAGCTTCTTCACGGAGCTCGCTGCGAGAGCACCTCGGCCAGGTCCTTGTCCCCGCGGCCGGAAAGGCAGACGAGCACGAGCTGCTCGTCGAGCTCCCGCACGCGCGCAAGCGCATGTGCCGGCTCGAGCGCGGGGATGATCCCCTCGAGGCGCGTCAACTCGCGAAAGGCGGCGACGGCCTCGGCGTCGGTCGTCCGCACGTAGTCGGCGCGCCCGCTGTCGCGCAGCCACGCGTGCTCCGGCCCGACACCGGGATAGTCGAGGCCGGCCGAGATCGAGTGCGCGTCGGCGATCTGTCCGTCCTCGTCGGCGAGCACCGACGACCGCGCGCCGTGCAGCACGGCGGGACGGCCGCTTCCGAGCGAGGCTGCGTCCGCCGCCTCGACGCCGACCAGCCGCACGTCCGGATCGTCGACGAAGCTCGCGAACATCCCGATCGCGTTCGAACCGCCGCCGACGCACGCAAGCACGACCTCGGGCAGTCGTCCCTCCAGCTCGAGGAATTGCGCCCGGGCCTCGCGGCCGATCACGGACTGCAGCTCGCGGACGATCTCCGGGTACGGGGCCGGCCCGACGCACGAGCCGATCAGGTAGTGGGTCGTCCCGACGTTGGTGATCCAGTCGCGGATCGCCTCGCTGGTCGCCTCCTTCAGCGTGCGTGTCCCGAATTCGACGGGCCGCACCTCGGCGCCGAGGAGCTGCATGCGCTCGACGTTAGGCCGCTGCCGGCGCATGTCCTCCTCGCCCATGTAGACCACGCACTCGAAGCCGAAGCGAGCGCAGACTGTCGCCGTCGCGACGCCGTGCTGCCCGGCGCCGGTCTCGGCGACGATGCGTGTCTTCCCGAGCCGCCGCGCGAGCACCGCCTGTCCGAGCGCGTTGTTCAGCTTGTGGGCGCCGGTGTGGAGCAGGTCCTCGCGCTTCAGGTAGAGCCGCTTGCCCGGGGCGAACCGCTCCGCGCGCGTCAGCGGCGTCGGCCGGCCCGCGAAGGTGCGGGCGAGCTCGTCCAGCTCCGCGCGGAAGGAGTCGTCGGCCTGCGCGTCGCGCCAGCCCGCGTCGAGCTCGTCGAGCGCGGGCACGAGCGTCTCCGGCACATAGCGGCCGCCGTACGTGCCGAAGAGGCCGGCGGGAGCGCTCATCGCGCCGCCGCGACGAACGCGCGGACCTTGTCGTGGTCCTTGATCCCCGGCTCGGCCTCGAGCCGCGAGGCGGCGTCGACGGCCCACGGCCGTACCGCGCGCACCGCTTCCTGGACGTTGTCGGGCCCGAGGCGCCCGGCGAGCATGACGCGTCCCTCGTGCGCCACCGCCCGCTGCAGGTGCAATGGGTCGGGCTCGTCCCACGGCAGGTCGACGACCTGCGCGACGGCCTCGCCTTGTCGCAGCAGCACCGCGTCGCGGCCGCGCACCCGTCCTTCCTCGCGCTGATAGAGCTGCACCAGATCGGACTCCGCCTCGCCGGCCTCGCCGACGAAGACGGCCACGCTCAGGCGGTCGTCCGGTACGGCGAGCACGGCCGGCGCGCGGCGTGGGCTGTCCTCGGCGAGGATGAAGCCGAGCATGTCGGCGCCCGCTGCGAGCGCGGCGTCGACGTCGTCCGTGCGCGTCAGGCCGCAGACCTTCACCAGCGGTCGCGACAGCAGCTCGCGTAGCTTCGCGGCGGGCTCGTCGGCCTGCATGAGCGCGGAGCCGACGAGGATCGCGTCGGCGCCGGCGAGCTCGGCGGCAGCTCCCTGCGCGCGGGAATGCACGCCGCTCTCGGCGACGACGACCATGTCGTGCCCGCGGACGCGCGCGACGAGGTCGAGCTGGCGCGCGCGGTCGATCGCGAACGTCGTCAGGTCGCGCGCGTTGACACCGACGACTTCGGCGCCGAGGGCGACGGCTCGGTGCAGCTCGTTCGCGTCGTGCGCCTCGACGAGCGTCTCCAGGCCGAGCTCGCGCGCGTACGACAGCAACGCCGCTGCGCGCAGGTCGTCGACATCGCGCAGGATGACAAGCGCCGCGTCGGCGCCCGCGACCTTCAGCTTCAGCAGATCGAGCTCTTCCGTGAAGAAGCCCTTGGCCAGGAGCGGGACCGCAGTCGCGGCGCGGGCAGCCTTGAGATCTTCCAACGAGCCGCCGAAGCGCTCGTCGACGAGGATGGAGATCGCCGCGGCGCCGGCGTTTGCGAACTGCGCGGCGAGCCTGGCGGGATCCGCGTCGGGACGGAGATCGCCGGCCGACGGCGAGCGTCGCTTGACCTCGGCGATGGCGCCGAGGCCAGGTGCGGCAAGAGCGTCACGAAACCGGCCCATCAGCTCGACACAGTCTCGCGGGTGAAGGCCGCCAGCTGCTCCAGGCGCTCGGCGGCCGCGCCGGAATCCACCGTCTCGCGCGCAAGCTCCAGGCCTTCGCGCAGATCCTCCGCATGCCCGGCGGCGGCGATCGCTCCGGCGGCATTGAGCAGGATCGCGCTGCGGCGACCGCCGTCCGCGCCGGAGAAGACCTCGCGAACGGCCGCCGCGTTCTCAGCCGGGCTGCCGCCGCGCAGCTCGGCGACGTCGCAGCGCGGAACACCCAGCTCTTGCTCGGGGTCGAGCGTTCGCTCCCGCACGCTGCCGTCGACGACCTCGGCGACGAGGTTCGGGCCGACGGGCGACAGCTCGTCGATTCCGCCGGCGCCGTGGACGACGAACGCGCGGCGGGCGCCGAGCGTTGCGAGGACTTCCGCGATCGTGCGCACGAGCTCCTGCGAGTAGACGCCGACGACCTGTGCACGCGCCCCCGCGGGGTTCGTCAGCGGTCCGAGCACGTTGAAGACCGTGCGCGTCGCCAGCTCCTTGCGCACCGGCGCGGCGTGGCGCATGGCCGGGTGGTGCGACGGGGCGAAGAGGAACCCGAAGCCGAGCTCGTCGATCGACTGCGCGATGCGCTCCGGCTCCTGCTCGAGCGTGAAGCCGAGCGCTTCGAGCACGTCGGCCGAGCCGGACGCCGACGACACGGCGCGGTTGCCGTGCTTCGCCACGGCCGCACCCGCGGCGGCTGCGACGAGCGCGGCCGCGGTCGAGATGTTGATCGTGCGCGCGCCGTCGCCGCCGGTGCCGGCGGTGTCGACGAGATCGTCCCGCCGGGGGCGTACGGCGAGCACGTGCGCCCGCATCGCCTCGGCGCAGCCCGCGATCTCGTCGGCCGTCTCGCCCTTCGCGCGTAGCGCGACCAGAAAGCCGCCGATCTGCGCCGGCGTCGCGTCGCCGGCCATGATCTCGCCCATCACCTCACGCGTCTGCTCGCGCGCCAGGTCGCGCCCGTCGAGCACCTGCTGCAGCGCCTGCTGGATCATGCCGCCAGGAAGTTTCGCGCCAGCTCGCAGCCGAGCGGAGTGAGCACGGACTCCGGATGAAATTGCACGCCGTGGATCGGGAGCTCGCGATGTCGCACGGCCATCACCTCGCCATCCTCGCTCGTGGCCGAGACCTGCAGGACGTCGGGCACGCGAGCGGCGGCGAGCGAGTGGTAGCGGCCGACTTCGATCTCGTCGGGCAGTCCCGCAAAGAGGCCGAGGCCGTCGTGCCGCACCGTGCACGACTTGCCGTGGACGAGCTCGCGCGCGGCGCCGATCTCGCCGCCGAACGCTTCGACGATCGCCTGGTGGCCGAGGCACACGCCGAGCGTCGGCACACGCGTGTCGCGCACGAGCGCGACGACGCGTTCCGGCGGGCGGCCCGGGCCGGGAGAGACGACGAGCGCCGACGGCTGCAGCCGTTCGAGATCCGGCGCGTCGTTCCGGCGTACGACCACGTCCGCACCGAGCTCGCCGAAGAGGTGCGCGAGGTTGTGCGTGAACGAGTCGTAGTTGTCGACGAGCAGGATCACCGTTGCTCGGACTCCGCCAGGTCGATCGCCGCTTCCACAGCGGCGAGCTTGCGCAGGCATTCCTCGTGCTCGGCGGCCGGATCCGAGTCGGCGACGATTCCGGCGCCCGCCTGCAGATGGGCGACGCCGTCGCGCATGACGATCGTGCGGATCGCGATGCACGTGTCGAGCGTCTGCTCGTCCGGCAGTGCGTAGCCGACCGCACCGGCGTACGGGCCGCGTCGGCGTCCTTCCAACTCGGAGATGAGCTGCATCGCGCGCACCTTCGGCGCACCGGAGACCGTGCCTGCGGGGAAGCACGCGCGCAGCAGATCGAATGGGCCGACGCCGTCGCGCAGCTCGCCGCTGACCTGCGAGACGAGATGCGTGACGTGCGAGTACCGCTCGACCTCGAGGAAGCGCGTGACGTCGACCGTTCCCGGAAGGCAGACGCGCGAGAGGTCGTTGCGGCCGAGGTCGACGAGCATCACGTGCTCGGCGCGGTCCTTCTCGGATGCGAGCAGCCGCTCGGCGTCGCCGGGCCCGCGCTCCGTCGTCCCCGCGATCGGATTGAGACTCGCGTTGTGCCCTTCGCACTTGACGAGCGTCTCCGGTGAGGAGCCCACGAGCGCGAGCCTGTCGAGCTCGAGCAGGAAGAGGTACGGCGACGGGTTGACGCGCCGCAGCGCGCGGTAGAGGTCGAGCGGCGACGCGGACGTCGGCCGTTCCGCGCGTTGGGAGAGCACGATCTGGAACGCATCGCCGGCACGGATGTGCTCCTGCGCCGCCCGCACGCCCGACTCGTACTCGCCCCGTGACGGCGTGCGCTTCGCGAGGCCGCGCCGGCCGCTCGCGCCGGGGAGGCGCGGCACGGGTCGCGCGAACAACCGCACCACCTCGTCCGGGTCGCCGCGGATGACCTCGGCCGTGTTCTGGACGTGGTCGAAGCGGATCAGGATGTCGGCGACGAGGAAGCGGCTCTCGGGCAAACCGGTGCTGTCCTCCGGGAGCTCGACCGTCGGCTCCAGCCTGGCGGCGTAGTCGTACGCCAGGTACCCGACGACCGGCTCGCCGCACGCCTCGGCCTCGGCGAGGTAGCAGAGATGCGAGCCGCAGCCGACGAGCGAGTGGCGGCCCAGCCGTCCTCGCTCGACCGACTCGAGCAGGAAGGCTGCGCGTCCCTCGCGGCGCAGCCGCAGGTAGGCGCCGAGCGGGGTGACGAGGTCGGTTGAGATGTCGGGTGCGACGGTCATGACTCCTCCGGGAGTGAGCAGGGACGCAAAAAGACCTTCCGGTCGGAAGGTCGAGGGAGAGCGGAACGGGTTGTCTCTGGCCTAGCTCAGCGCCGGCGCAGGCTCCCGCTCCGCTCGCAGCGCCAGGCCCAGAAAGTGCGAGTGGCAGGAGTCATTGGTCGTCTCAGAGTACGGATGGGGGTTGGTACCGTCAAGTTGTGGCCCGCTCCGTGATCGTCAGTGCCGTCCGCACGCCCTTCGGCAAGCTCGGCGGCGCGCTCGCCGACAAGCAGGCGACCGAGCTCGGGTCGATCGCCATCCGCGCGGCGCTCGACCGCGCGAGCGTCGAGAACGACGAGGTCGAGTACGTGCTGATGGGCCAGGTGCTGCAGGGCGGAGCGGGGCAGGCGCCCTCGCGGCAGGCGACGATCGGTGCTGGTCTCCCGATCGAGATCGGCTCCGACACGATCAACAAGGTGTGTGCTTCCTCGATCCGGGCCGTCGAGATGGCGGACCAGATGATTCGCGCGGGCGACCACCACGTCGTCGTCGCCGGCGGGATGGAGTCGATGACCAATGCGCCGTACGCCTTGAAGAAGGCGCGGTTCGGCTATCGCCTCGGCGACGGGACGCTGATCGACCTGATGACGCACGACGGCCTGACCTCGACGTTCGACAAGCGGCACATGGTCGAGCAGGCGTCGTTCGTGTCGCGCGAGCTCGGGATCGCGCGCGAGGACCAGGACCGCTGGGCGCTGCGTTCGCACGAGCGCGCGGTGAAGGCGATCGACGAGGGGAAGTTCCAGGAGGAGATCGTTCCGGTCGGCGAATTCGCCGTCGACGACAGTCCACGGCGGGATACCTCCTACGAGAAGCTCGCGAGGCTGAAGCCCGTGTTCGATCCCGAGGGGACGACGACGCCCGGCAACGCGCCCGGCGTCAACGACGGCGCCTCCGCACTCGTCGTCACGAGCGAGGAATTCGCGCGCAAGCGCGGGCTCGAGGTGCTCGCCACGATCGTCTCGCAGGCGTACGTCGCCGACGACTTCGCGTACCTCGCGCGCACTCCCGCGAAGGCCGGGCAGCTGGCGCTCGCAAAAGCGGGCAAGCAGATCGGCGACGTCGAGCGCGTCGAGCTGAACGAGGCGTTCTCGTCGGTCGCGTTGAACTCCGCGAAGATGCTCGACGTCGACCCCGAGAAGGTGAACGTCAACGGCGGCGCGGTTGCGCTCGGTCACCCGATCGGCGCGTCGGGCGGGCGAATCCTGTCGACCATGATCTACGAGCTCCGCCGCAACGGCGGCGGCCTCGGCCTTGCCGCGATCTGCTCAGGCGGCGGTCAGGGCGACGCGCTGTTGATCGAGGTCTAGCGACCTCGATCAAGTGAGGTACGGCGCGCGACCGCGTGACGCGGTCACGCGATCGCGCGCATTGCTCTTGGGTGCAGGGTCGAGCGGTCTCTGCCGTGCAGCGCGCCGATGCTGCGCGTCGGCGCGGTGCATCACTTAGGCCGTTCGTTAGAGCGCGCTTCGCGCTGCTCTAACGCTCGGCCTGGGTGTGCTCTACGGTGAGCGCGTGGCTCGAGTTGCCCCCTACGCACTGATCCTTGTGTTGGTAGCAACCGGTTTTGCTGCGGCCGGCGGGGCTGCTCCACCGGCGAGGACGCAGATCGTCCATTGGAGTCCCTTCGACGCGCACGGTGCCGTCAGGAAGACGTTGCGCGTCCACTCCAGAGGGACAGGCAGGTGCAGCGACACCTACACCACGGCGGGCGATATCGCCTATCGGTGCGAGCAGGGACACTTTCTCCTCTTCCCCTGCTGGAGGGACGGGCCGAACCCGACCGAGTTCGTGCTGTGCACTGGCACTCCGTGGGCGTCATCCATCGAACGGCTCCGAAGCCCCGGGCTCTTGCTCTATCCCGGCATTACCTATCTCGACGATCCGTACTCGCCGTGGGCGGTCGAGCTTGCGACCGGTGAACGATGCAGGCTCCTGCAGGGTGCCCACGACGCGATTCCCCGACGGACGCACAGGTACGTCGTCGATTACGGCTGCGACCGCGGTGACCTTGTCTTGCTGCGCACTCTTCGTCGCGGGCGCCTGTGGCGCATTGGCGCCGCTCGCTACGTCAATGCAAAGGGCGGCTACAAATTGCTTGGGGATCGAATCATTCGCCGCGCCTTCTTCGGCGGACTGCCTCCATCGATGGAGAGGCAACGACAGCTTGCGGCAAAGGCAGTTGCCACGGCACGGGTTGTGATCCATCGAGTCGCACCTCGTGCACATCTCGAGCTCGTCTGGGTGCGAATGACCTTGCCGGATGCGCGGTGGGCATACGTCCTCTTCAGCTCGGTAGACGGGAGCGGATCGTTCGCGCTGCTACATCGGGAGCACGGCGGCTGGGTCGATGCGTCGTCGTACAAGCCCTACTGCACGAAACTTCCGGGGACCGTGCGGCGCCAACTGTTCTTAGGACACAAAACCTGGAACCCGCCGCCGTATTGGTCAGACGCGGCGCCCGGGGAGCAGCGCTGCTAATTCGGACACTACGTCAGCCCGTCCGAAGCCCTCCGCACCGAATAATCGCGCGCCTGCTCGCGTGCCTGGCTCCAACCTTGATCGTCAGACGCACGCCATAGCAACTGTTCCGGTTGCCCAGCGAAACCGCGTCGTAGTACACAGGCGGAATAGCGTCGTCCAGAAAGACCGGTCCACACGCTTTCCCGTGCCACGTCTCGCCCAAAGGAACGAGCCACGGCGCGTGATCCACAACGCTTCGCGCTACGGACCACCGCCTGGGCGACCCGCCCACGTCGTAATGGGTGATCCGGATCTCATCCGGGTAGGCGGACCCGATGCCACGGCTGCAAACGGTCGCCCGCAGTTTCACGCCGAGGAGCGGGTAACCGTCCCATACGCCGATCTTGGCGACCGAGCCAGTCAGCCTCGTGATTTCCAGCGACGGCCGTAAGTTCGCCCGAGGCTCGCTCGTCGTCCCGCACGCCGTCGTCGCAAGAACGCAGCAAACCAGAACGACGATTGCGGGCATCGCTCGCATCCACTGATTATCGGCACGGCCGGCCCCAACGACGAGCGAAACTCCGGTCTGACCCCAGCCTTTCGTTTGTGTAACGCCGGCATCCACGGTGATGACGCGGAGGTGTCCTACTCGCTGATCGTCCTACTCGCCGGCCTCGCCGTCGCGTTCCTCGTCTTCGTGATCTCCGGTGGGCACGTCGTCTTCCTGCCGCTGATCCTGCTTCTCCCGCTCGGCTTCGTGTTCCGCCGCCGCCGTTTCTAAGGACATGGCTCAGGGACTGTCCCTGGGACACGGCCGTTAGGCTCGCGCCATGGAGTTCGAGGACGTCCTCGTCGTCGGCGCCGGACAGATGGGCGGAGGGATCGCACAGGTCGTCGCCGCGTCGGGACGGCATGTGTCGCTCTACGACGCGCAGCCGGGCGCGACCGAGCGCGCGCTCGAGGCGATGCGCAAGAGCCTGGCGAAGCTCGAGGAGAAGGGCGGTGCCCCTGCGGACGAGGTGGTCGGGCGCATCACCGTCGTCGAAGACCTCGTTCCGTCCGCGCTGATGATCGAGGCGGTCGTCGAGGACGCGGACACGAAGGAGCAACTCTTCCGCCGGGCCGACGAGGAGCTGCCGCCGGCCGCGGTGCTCGCATCGAACACCTCGTCGATCCCGATCGGGACGCTGGCAGCCGCAACCGACCGGCCCGACAAGGTGATCGGCATGCACTTCTTCAACCCGGTGCCCGTGTTGAAGCTCGTCGAGATCATCCGCGGGCGCGAGACGTCCGACGAGACGGCGGAGCGGATCACCAACCTGGCGCGCGAGCTCGGGAAGACGCCCGCGGTCGCGAACGACTTTCCCGGCTTCGTCTCCAACCGGATCCTGATGCCGTTCATCAACGAGGCGGCGTGGGCGCTCCAGGACGGCGTGGCCGAGGCCGAGGCGATCGACACCATCGCCAAGCTCGGATTCGCGCACCCGCTCGGCCCGCTGGCGCTGGCCGACCTGATCGGGCTGGACACGTGCGTGGCGATCATGGAGGTGCTCGAGGAGGGTCTCGGCGACGACCGTTACGCCCCCTGTCCGCTCCTCCGCGAGCACGTTGCCGCAGGGCGTCTGGGCCGGAAATCGGGCTCAGGCTTCTACGAATACGCGTAACAACGCGTAAAAACCCCGCTCGTTGCAGGTTTTCGTCACAGCGGGCGTCTTCTCTTACATGACTCAAGTCAGAGCGGCCTGCTGCCGAAAAAGCGGTCCAGGTACGGGAACTCGGGAGGTCTCGCGTCGTGCGAATCCTGCTGGTCGATGACGATCCCGCCCTGCGGACGTTGCTGAGGACGACGTTCGAGGTGGCGGACGTGGATGTCACCGAAGCTGACGGTGCAGATGCCGCACGCCGCCGTATCCGCGCGGCGCGCCCCGACGTCGTCGTCCTCGACGTGAACATGCCGGGGACGACGGGCCTCGAGCTCTGCCTGGAACTGAAGGCCGATCCGGCGACGAGCGACATCCCGGTGATCCTCCTGACCGGCTCGACCGGCGGGACGAGCACGGAGGCGAAGCGGGTCGGCGCCGACGCGTTCGTGCGCAAGCCCTTCAGCCCGCTCGAGCTGCTCGCGATCGCCGAGCGCCTCGCGGGTGGTCTCTACGGCGTGCCGTTCCGCGCCGCGAAGAAGCGCGGCGCGGGTGCCGACGAGCCGTTGCTGCTGTACGCGCGCGACCTGCGCCACATGCTGGAGCTCGAGCGCGGACAGCGCGAGCTGCTGCAGAGCGCTTACATGCAAACCGTCTCGGCGCTCGCGAGCGCGCTCGAATCGAAGGACACAGGCACGCGCGCGCACTCGCAGCGTGTCCAGAACTACGCAACCGCGCTTGCGCAGCAGGTCGGCGAAGCAGATGTCGTGCGCGACCCGAGCACGCCGTACGGGTTCCTGCTGCACGACGTGGGCAAGATCGGGATCCCCGACGGAATCCTGCGGAAGCCGGGCCCGCTCAGCGCAGCCGAGCGCCGGCGCATGCAGACGCACACGGTGCTCGGCGAGGCCATGCTCTCGGGCGTCGCGTTCCTGAAGGGCGAAGGGCTCAAGATCGTCCGCTCGCACCACGAGCGCTGGGACGGCCGCGGCTATCCCGACGGCCTCGGTGGCGACGAGATCCCGCTGGGCGCGCGAATCTTCGCGGTCGCGGACTCCCTCGACGCAATGACGAGTCATCGCCCCTACCGCCGGGCGCTGAGCTGGCAGACGGCGCGCACGGAAATCCTCGGGCAGCGCAAGCGCCAGTTCGATCCGGACGTCGTCGACGCGTTCCTCTCCGCAGAGGCCGCGCTGAAAGAGATCCGCCGGGAGCTCGCGGCAGCCTAGGCCGCCGTTCAATGCAGATCTGCGGAACGCGACCTAGCCCTGCGCTGAAGGCCCGGTAAGGCGCTTGCACAGGCGGCAGTGGCGACCATCGTCGTCGAGCTGCCGGTAGCCGGCAGAGGCATAGAGGCGTCGAGCGGGTGTGTTGGCGGCAAATACCGTAAGGCGCACTTCCTCGATGCCGGTGCTGGCTAACAGCCTTTCCAGCGCAGCGAGCATTGCGAGGCCGTATCCGCTCCGCCGAAAGGGCGACGCGACGGTGATCTGTTCCAGGAACGCGCTTGGTCGAGACGCACCTTCGATCGGAGTGATCCAGAGCCAGCCGACACAAAGACCGGCGGAGTTCCTCGCGGACCAGAGCTGATGTCCCCGATCGGTTCCTTCGGCGAGCTCGCGGCTGAGCACCGGAGTCAGCTCGGCGCGTGCCCGCCCTAGCGCATCCGGACGCGGCCAACCGGCGTCTCTCACTTGCTGGTCGGCGTAGTCGGCAATCTGCTGCTCGACGAACGCGTCGCGCTCGTGTTCTGCCAGTGGGATAAGGGTGACGTCTGGCATCAGTGATCTCTAAACACCTGCAACCCGTAAGCCCCCGTTCACCACAACTATCATCGCGGGGCGTGGATTTCGACCTGACTCAGGACCAACGTGAGATCCAGGCACTGACGCGCGACTTCGCGCAGGCCGAGATCGAGCCGCACGCGGCGCAGTGGGACCGCGAGCATCTTTTCCCGCGGGACCTCTTCGGCAAGCTGGCGGAGCTCGGGCTGATGGGAGCGTGCGTGCCGGAGGAGTACGGCGGCGCCGGCGTCGACTTCCTTTCGTACATCCTCGTGCTCGAGGAGCTCTCGCGTGCTGACGCGGGCGTCGGCGTCACCGTCGCGGTGCACACGAGCGCGGTGACGCTGCCGTTGCTCGCGTACGGCACCGACGAGCAGAAGTCGCGCTTCGTACCGCCGCTCGCGCGCGGCGAGCACCTCGGCGCGTTCGCGCTCACGGAGGCGGAGGCGGGCTCGGATGCGGGCGCGATCCGCACGAAGGCGGAGCCGTCGGGCGACGGGTGGACGATCACCGGCGCGAAGCAGTGGATCACGAACGGCCGCTACGCCGGCACGTTCCTGCTCTTCGCCCGCACAGACCAGAGCACGACCGGCGCGCGCGGCGTCAGCGCGTTCGTCCTCGACGCCGACGACGTCCGCGTGACACGTGACGAGGAGAAGCTCGGCCTGAACTCGTCGGTCACGAACGACATCGTGATCGAGGGCGCACAGGTCGGGCGCGACCGGCTGCTGCACGAGGAGAACCGCGGCTTTCGCGTCGCGATGACGACGCTCGACGGCGGCCGCATCGGTATCGCTGCGCAGGCGCTCGGCATCGCGCAGGCGGCCTACGACGTTGCACGCGCATACGCAGGTGAGCGGCGTGCGTTCGGGCACAGGATCGGCGACTTCCAGGCGATCCAGCACAAGCTCGCCGACATGTCCATGGAGATCGACGCGGCGCGGCTGCTCGTCTACCGCGCAGCGTGGCTGAAGCATCAGGGCCGGCCGCACGCGGAGGAGGGGGCGAAGGCGAAGCTCTATGCCTCGGAGATGGCGCGCCGCCAGACTGCGGAGGCGATCCAGGTGCTAGGCGGTTATGGGTACACGAAGGAGTTTCCCGTCGAGCGCTACTACCGCGACGCCAAGATCACGGAGATCTACGAGGGCACGAGCGAGATTCAGCGGCTGGTGATCGCGCGCTCCATCCTCGGGATCTCGGAGCGGACGCTTGCCGTCAAGTCGTAGGCGCGACGAGCCGGTTCGGCTCACCAAG
>JBJMJR010000013.1:0-5036 GCA_045806245.1 Gaiellaceae bacterium
CACGGGTCCGCTCGCCGGGCGAGAGCGACGCCGCGTCACGGCGCACGTGATCTGCGCCGAGGCCGAACTTGGCGAGCAGCGTTCGAGCGTCCTCCTCGTTCAATCCGGAGGCGCTCGTGAAGATCGGCAGCAGCCGCCCCTCCGCGAGCTCTCCGCGCTGTTGCGTCAGCTCGCCGAGCACCACTCCAGGACCCGTCCGGAGCGTCCCCGACTCGAGCGGCAGCCGGCCGAGCAGCACGTCGATCAGCGTCGACTTGCCGCTGCCGTTCGGCCCCGCGATCGCGAGCCGGTCCGCCCACCCGAGCTCGAGGTCGATCGGCCCCAGCGTGAACGCGCCACGGCGCGCAACCGCACCTTCGAGCCGCAGGACGACGTCGCCGCTGCGGCTGCCCGCCGCGAGCGGGATCCGCAGCTCCCACGGCTCGTAGGGCTTCTCGGCGTGGTCGAGGCGCTCGATCCGCCCGCCGAAGCGCTTCTTGACGTCTTTGCTGCGCTTCTTCTTGCGGCCCTGGCCGTAACCGCGGTCCTCCCAGCGCTGCATCCGCCGCAGCTGCTCCTCGAGGCGGGACTTCTCGCCCTCGTACTGCTCGTACGCCTCGCGTTGCCGGCGGAGCGCGCTCGTGCGCGCGTTTTCGTACTCGCTCCAGCCGCCGGCGAACTCCGTCGCGCCGTGCGTCCACTCGTCGAGCTCGACGACGCGGGAAACGGCGCGGTCGAGGAACGCCCGGTCGTGGGAGATCAGCACGACGGCGCCCTGCAGCTTCGCGAGCTCGCGCTCGAGCCAGTCGAGACCGCCGAAGTCGAGGTCGTTCGTCGGCTCGTCGAGCAGGTAGACGCCGAGCGGCTGTCGCAGGAACGCCGACAGGCGGGCGCGCGCGGCCTCGCCGCCGGAAACGTCGGCGCGGCGCTCCTCCTGCGGCAGATAGTCGACGGTGAGATCAGGCGGCGTCCGCCGGACGCTGCCGCGGTCGGGCTCCTCGAGGCCCGCGAGGATGCGCAAGAGCGTCGACTTGCCGACGCCGTTGGGACCGACAAGGCCGATGCGCGAGTCGTCCGGGACGACGAGCGTGACGTCGTGCAGCACGAGCTGGGCGCCGTGGTACTTGGTGATGTTCGCTGCGGACAGCAGAGGAGGACCTCCCTCGGAGGCGGAACGGGAACGTGGGTGTTCTCGCCTAGGCCCTCATAGAACGGCGCTATGCGCCGTTGCCGATCGTACCGCGTACGGGCACGACGACGAACCCCGAGTCGGGCGTGTCGACGAGCGCGACCTCGGCACCGTAGTGCTGCGTGATCAGCGAGCGCGTCAGGACCTCACGCGCGGCGCCGGCCGCGACGAGCTTGCCGCCGTCGAGCAGCAGCAGGCGGTCGGCGTACTGCCCCGCGAGCGTGAGGTCGTGCATCGTCGACAGCACCGTCAGACCTCGTTCGCGGCGCAGCTCGTCGACGAGCTCGAGCACCTGTTGCTGGCGGCCGACGTCCAGCGCGGCGGTCGGTTCGTCCAGGAGGAGGATCGGCGCATCCTGCGCGAGCGCACGTGCGAGCGTGGCGCGCTGGCGCTCGCCGCCGGAGAGCGTGTCGAGCCGACGGTGTTCGAACGGCGCGAGGTCGAGCTGCTCCAGCGCCGCGTCGACGGCCTCATGATCGGCCTTGCGCTCCGAACCGAAGTACGTGAGGTACGGGGTGCGACCGAGGAGCACGTACTCACGCACCGTGATCGCGCCGGGAATGAGCGGGACTTGCGGCACGAGCGCGAGCGTTCGTGCGAGCTGCTGGCGTGAGAGCGCGGCCGCGTCGTCGCCGAGGATACGAACGGTCCCGTCGTAGCCGACGAGGTGTGCGACGGCGCGCAGGGCTGTCGTCTTCCCCGCTCCGTTCGGGCCGATCAGCGCCACCCACTCCCCCGCTTCCACATCCGCCGCGAGCCGGTCGACGACCCGCGTACCGCCGAGCATCACGGACAGCCGCTCGAGCGTCACCGCACTCATGCGTGCCTCCGGCTCGTCCGCAGGACGACCGCGAAGAACGGCGCGCCGAAGAACGCCGTGACGACGCCGATCGGCAGCTCGGCCGGCGACATCACGGTGCGCGCAATCACATCGGCGAAGACGAGAAAGCCGGCGCCGACGAGAACGGAGAGCGGCAGCAACAGGCGGTAGCTGCCACCCACGAGCAGGCGGATCGTGTGCGGGACGATGATGCCGACGAACGCGATCAGCCCGCTCACGGCAACAGCCGCAGCCGTTGCGATCGTCGCCGCCACGACGACGAACAGGCGCACGCGGGCGACGTTGACGCCGAGCGCGGCCGCCTCGTCGTCGCCGACCGCGAGGACGTCGAGCAGGCGGCGGTGACCGAGCAGGATCAGCCACGACGCGGCGGCGTACGGAGCGATGATCCCGACTTCGCGCCAGCCCGCGGTCGAAAGCCGCCCGAGCAGCCACGAGTACACCTCCTGCACCGTCTCGACGTGCTGCTGCTGGACGAAGATCTGCAACGCGGTGAAGAACGACGCGATCGTGACGCCGGCGAGCACGAGCGCCGCCGGGCCGGCCGCCGCACCCGCCGAACGGCCGAGGACGTATGCGGCGACCACCGCGATACCGGCGCCGACGAAGGCCGAGATCGGCAGCAGGTCGCCGGCCAGGCTCGTGTCGGGCGCGTAGGCGGCGACAAGCGTGGCACCGAGCCCCGCACCGGCCGCCGCGCCAAGCAGGTACGGGTCGGCGAGCGGGTTGCGGAAGACTCCCTGATAGGCGGCGCCCGCGGCTGCCAGCGTGCCGCCGACAAGGGCGCCGAGGACGACGCGCGGCAGCCGCAGCTGCCAGAGGATCGCGTCGTCCGAGCCGGAGAGCGGCGAATGCAGGCCGAAGACGTGCGCGAACGTCGCATGCACGACGTCGAGGGCGCCCAGGTCGACAGGGCCGACCAGGACGCCCGTCAACAGCGCCGCCGCGAGGAAGACGGCTGCGGCCGCCAGGCGCATCAGCGCCTCCGCAGCACCTTCGCGACCGCCTGCACGAATTGCACGATGCGCGGCCCCCAGCGCGACGCGATCGAGTCGTCGATCGCGACGACCGAGCGCGTACGCACCGCCGCGACATTCGACCAGCCCGCACGACCGGAGACGGAAGCGACGCTCTGCCCGCAGCAGCGCGTGTCCGCGAGCACGATCAGAGCCGGGTTGGCGCTGAGGATGTATTCCGCGGAAAGCTGCGGGTAGCCGGAGCCGCTCGAGTCGGCCGCGTCCGCGATGTTGCGCAGGCCGAACAGCTTGTAGATCCGGCCGATGAACGTCGTCGACGTGGCGCTGTAGTAGTCGGGCGACAGCTCGTGGTAGACACTCAACTTGCGCCGCGGCGTCGACTTGACCGCCTTGGCGATCGCCCGCTTCATTCTGACGACGAGCGCGGCCGCCGCCTTCTTGTGGCCGCTGATCGTGCCGAGCTGGTGGATCTGCGCGTACGCGACCGCGAGGCCCTTCGCGCTCGGCTGGACGAGCACGCGGATGTCCAGCTTGCGCAACCCTTCGACGACGCCGCCGGCGTCGTACTGCACGACGACGAGATCGGGGTGATACGAGGCGATCGCCTCCACGTTCGGGGTGAAGCCGGAGAGCGACGTCCGCGGTGCGCGCTTCGGGTAGTCGGACTGGTCGTCGACTGCGACGACCTGCTTCCCTGCTCCGATGGCGAACAGAGTCTCCGTCGCCGTCGGCGACAGGGAGACGATGCGATGCGGGGGCGCGGCGAGCGCCGACCCGGCGAGCAGGACTGCTGCGGCCAGCACGGCCACGACGAGGATGAGTCGATGAAACACGAATCCTCCCTTCCGCGAGGGGTTCGAATGTGCCGGCAGGCGGAGGTCTTCTGACTTGGGGCTCCCTCCCTCGCCGCCTTCCCAGCCCTGGGGCCAGTGGCATGTGGCGCGGGAGCGTCTCCCCTCACAGCGGCGGGACCGTTCCGGAATTGCACCGGATTCCCTTGCCGCTCGCCGGTTTGTCGGCGGAGACTAGCATCGGCCGCCGATGGCCAAATCCCGGTACGCGACTTTGTGGTTGCCCGTGTTCGCGTGGGCGGCCGTCATCTTCACGTTCTCCTCGATCCCCAGCCTCTCCACGGGTCTCGGGACGTGGGACACGATTCTGCGGAAAGGCGCGCACATCACCGAGTACGCCGTGCTCGGCGCGCTGCTGTACCGCGCGCTCGGAATCGAGGTGCTCGCACTCACGGTCGGCATCGCGTACGCGGCGACCGACGAGTTCCACCAGCACTTCGTGCGCGGGCGGCACGCGTCGCCGATCGACGTCGGCATCGATGCGGTGGGCCTCTCCCTCGGGATGCTGCTGTGGCTGCGCGTGCGCCAGCGGTGAAGGCCGTGGCCGTCGACCTCGCGGCCCTCGGTGACGTCGAGCCGCTCTGGCGGGACTGGCTCGACGACGCCGCCCGCCGCGTGCGGGTCGACGTGAACGAGCTCGACGAGCAGCTGCCGAACTGGCGGCGCCTGCTCGAGCGCTTCGCGGAGGACCGCGCGCCCGTCTACCTCCGCCGCGACGCCGACGTCACCGCGGCATTGCGCCGCCTGCACGGCGGCGGGGTGCGCATCGGCGTGTTCGCCGATGTGCCTGAGGAGCTGATGCGGATCGCGTTGTCGCACCTCGGGGCAGACGGCCGCGTCGAGGTCGTCGAGTCCGGCGAGGGTGCGCGCGAGCGCCTGCTCGCGAAGCTTGGGAACGCTGCGACCGTCGTCCGCACACGCGCCGAGCTGGTCGCACTAGCATGACACCCGTGGAACGGAAGGACGTCGCCGACCGGCAGCTCGACGCCCTCCTCGCGCGGCTCGACCGCCTCTGCGACGAGATGCACTCGCTCAACCGTCATCTCGACACGAGCGAGCAGCTGCTGCACATCGCGCGCGAGCTGTCGACGCTGAACGAGTCTCTCCAGGCGCTCGCCTACGCCGCGCTCGGCCAGCAGGGGCCGACCGTCCGGCGCCGGCGCACCGGTTAGCTACCCCGCGAGCTTGTAGATCCGGCC
>JBJMJR010000014.1:0-23062 GCA_045806245.1 Gaiellaceae bacterium
CGCGCAGCGAGCGCGGGCGGCGCTCATTTAGACTCGGGACATGGCGAAGACTCGGGTAGGGATCAACGGTTTCGGACGGATCGGGCGGAACTTCTTCCGTGCGCACCTCGAGCGCGGCGGGGACTTCGAGATCGTCGCCATCAACGATCTCGGCGACGCGAAGACGATGGGCCACCTGCTCAAGTACGACTCCGTTCTCGGCCAACTGGACGAGGACGTCGAGGTCGGCGACGGCGTCATTACCGCCGGTAAGACTGAGCTGAAGGTCCTGTCCGAGAAGGATCCGGCGGGGCTTCCGTGGCGTGACCTCGAGGTCGAGCTCGTGATCGAGTCGACCGGCTTCTTCACCGACCGCGACGGCGCGCAGAAGCACATCGACGCCGGCGCGAAGAAGGTCGTGATCTCGGCGCCGGCAACGGACCCGGATGTGACCATCGTCCTCGGCGTCAACGACGACGTCTACGACCCCGAGCAGCACCACATCGTCTCGAACGCGTCGTGCACGACGAACTGCGTCGCGCCGCTCGCGAAGGTCTTGCACGACAACTTCACCGTGGAGCAGGGCTTCATGACGACGATTCACGCGTACACAAACGACCAGCAGATCCTCGACCTCCCGCACAAGGACCTGCGTCGCGCACGCGCCGCGGCGATCAACCTGATCCCGACCTCCACCGGTGCGGCACGGGCGATCGGTCTCGTCATGCCCGAGCTGAAGGGCAAGGTCGACGGCATCTCTGTACGCGCGCCGGTTCCGACGGGCTCGATCACCGACCTCGTCGTCCGTCTAGGCCGCGAGGCGACGGTCGACGACATCAACGGCGCCTACCGCGCGGCCGCGGAAGGCGGACCGCTCGAGGGGCTGCTGCGCTACGCGGACGATCCACTCGTCTCGACGGACATCGTGCACTCGCAGTACTCCTGCATCGTCGACAGCGAGCTGACGATGGCGAACGGCACTATGGCGAAGGTCTTCGGGTGGTACGACAACGAGTGGGGCTACAGCTGCCGGCTCGTCGACGTGGTGGCCAAGATCGCCGCGGACATTCCCGCTTCAGTTGCCGCGTAGGTGAAGATGCCCAGGTCGGTGCGCGACGCCGATGTCGGCGGCAAGCGCGTGCTCGTCCGCTCCGACCTGAACGTTCCGCTCGACAGCGGCCGCGTCGCCGACGACACGCGGATCCGTGCCTCGCTTCCGACACTCCGGCTTTTGCTCGACCGCGACGCGGCGCGGGTGACGGTGTGCTCCCATCTCGGCCGCCCGAAGGGGGAGGATCCGGACTACTCGATGCAACCCGTGCGTGAACGCTTGCAGAAGCTCCTCGACGACGAGCGCGTCGACGTGCGCGAGAACACTCGCTTCAACCCCGGCGAGACGAAGAACGATCCTGCCTTCGCCCGCGAGCTCGCCGCCGGCAACGAGCTGTTCGTCGAGGACGCCTTCGGCTCCGTGCACCGTGCGCATGCGTCGACGGTCGGGGTCGCCGAGCTGCTGCCCGCGTACGCCGGCCTGCTGCTCGAGCGCGAGCTGGCCGAGCTCGGCAAGCTGCTCGGCGAGGTGGACCACCCGTTCGTGCTCATCTCAGGGGGAGCGAAGGTGGAGGACAAGCTCGGCGTCCTACAGAACCTCGGCGGGAAGGCGGATGCCGTGCTGATCGGCGGCAAGATGGCGGAGCAGCTCCGCGAGCGCAACCCGCTGCCGTTCGAGGTCGTGCTCCCGACGGACGTGGTCGCCGCGAGCGAGTTCGCCGAGGATGCGGAGTCGAAAGTGACTCCGTACGACGACCTGCCGGACGGCTGGCTCGGCCTCGACATCGGGCCCGAGACGCGCGAGACGTTTGCGCGTCACGTCGCCGACGCGCGGACGATCTTCTGGAACGGGCCGATGGGCGTCTTCGAGTGGGCGCAGTACGCAGAGGGAACGAAGGCGATCGCGGAAGCGGTTGCCCGGTCCGAGGCGTATTCGGTCGTCGGGGGTGCCGATTCCGCGCGTGCCCTCACGGAGCTGGGCCTCGACGGCGAGGTGTCGTGGCTGTCGACCGGCGGCGGCGCCGCGCTCGAGCTGCTCGAAGGGAAAGAGCTCCCGGGAGTGGCGGTGATCCCGTGCTGATTGCCGGCAACTGGAAGATGCACAAAGGCCCGGCCGAGGCCGCAGAGTTCTGTCTCGGCCTGCGCGAGCAGGAGCTGGACGGCGTCGACGTCGTCGTCTGCCCGCCGTTCGTCTCGCTCGCGGTCGCCGTGCAGCTGCTGGCAGGGACGGAGATCGCGGTCGCCGCCCAGAACGTGCACCTGGCGGAGGAGGGTCCCTACACCGGCGAGGTGTCGGCATTGATGCTCCGCGAGCTCGGCGTCTACGGGACGATCGTCGGCCATTCGGAGCGCAGGGAGCTGTTCGGCGACACCGACGAGACGGTTGCGAGCCGGGCGCAGGCGGCGCTCGACGCGGGGCTCTTCGTAATCGTGTGCGTCGGCGAGACGGAGCAGCAGCGCGAGCAGGGCGAGACGGAGGACGTTCTCCGCCGGCAGCTCGCCGTTCTCGCGCCCGACGAAAACCTCGTGCTCGCCTACGAGCCGGTCTGGGCGATCGGGACCGGCAAGACAGCGACACCGGAGCTCGCGCAAGAAGCGCATGTATTCATCAAGTCGCAACTCGACGCGCCCGTCCTGTACGGCGGCTCGGTCAAGCCCGACAATGCCGCCGAGCTGCTCGCACAACCCGCCGTCGACGGCGCGCTCGTCGGCGGCGCGTCGCTCGAGCTCGAGTCCTTCACAGCCATTTGTCGCGCAGCCATCCGCTCGTAGCGCTGGTCATCCTGGACGGCTGGGGCTGCGCGCCGGCCGGACCGGGCAACGCCGTCGAGCTTGCGGCGACGCCGAACTTCGACCGGCTCTGGCGCACGTACCCGCACACGACGCTGAATGCGTCCGGCGAGGCCGTCGGTCTCCCGCCGGGCCAGATGGGCAACTCCGAGGTCGGTCACCTGACGATCGGCTCCGGCCGGATCCTCTTCCAGGACCTCATGCGCGTGAACAAGGCAATCGAGGACGGCTCGTTCTTCGAGAATCCCGTCCTAAAGGTGGCGTTCGCGCGCGGCGAGCGGACGCACCTGCTCGGGCTGGTCTCCCATGGCGGCGTCCACTCGCACATCGACCATCTGCGTGCGCTGCTCACTTTTGCGCCGGACAAGACCTGGATCCACGCGTTCACGGACGGTCGCGACGTCTCGCCTCACTCGGCTGCGACCGATCTTGCCGAGCTGCCGTCCGAACGGATCGCAACCGTCGTCGGCCGCTACTACGCGATGGACCGCGACCAGCGCTGGGAGCGCACGCAGCGAGCTGTCGATGCGCTCCTCCACGGCATCGGCGAGCACGCCGACGATCCGATCGAGGCGATACGCGGTAGTTACGAGCGAGGGGTCACCGATGAGTTCATCGAGCCAGTCGTCGTCGCAGACCGTCCCCGGCTCGACCCGGGGCGTGACAGTGCGATCTTCTTCAACTTCCGCCCGGATCGTGCCCGGCAGCTCACGCGTAAGCTCGTCGACGCCGGCACGGACATCACGACGATGACCAGGTACAGCGCCGACCTCGACGTCCCCGTCGCTTTCGGCGAACAGGACGTGCACGAGACGCTGGCGGAAGCGCTGGCGGAGCACCACATCCGCCAGCTCCATGTCGCCGAGACGGAGAAGTACGCCCACGTCACCTACTTCTTCAACGGCGGCCGCGAGGCGGAGTGGGAGGGAGAGACGCGAGTGCTCGTCCCCTCGCCGCGCGATGTGCCGAGCTACGACCACAAGCCCGAGATGTCCGCCGCGGAGGTGACGTCACGCTTCGTCGACGAGCTCGCGGGCGGCGACTACGCCTTCGCGGTCGTCAACTTCGCGAATCCGGACATGGTGGGCCACACAGGATCGATCGCGGCGACGGTGAAAGCAGTGGAGACAGTGGACGCGTGCCTGGGCAAAGTCGTTGCAGCCGTGGAGGAGAAGGGCGGCGTCGCGCTGATCACGGCCGACCACGGCAACGCCGAGCAGATGCTCGAGCCGGACGGCGCAAGCCCGCATACGGCGCATACGACCAACCCCGTGCCGCTGATCGTCACCGACCCCGAAGTCACCCTTCGCGACACCGGGGAGCTCTCAGATCTCGCCCCGACTGTGCTGGGGTTTCTTGGTTTCAAACAACCATTACAGATGACCCAAAAAGGGCTAACTCTCCCCGTCTGATCGGGGCTATACTCCGGCACCTTGTCACTGCAGCAACCTGATTTCGGCGTACTGCGGAAGGCTCAAAAAGGCGATGAGCGGGCTTTTTCCCTCATTGTCCGGGCTTATCAGGTTCCTGTGTTCAACTACGTCCTTCGGCTCGTGGGCGACCGCTCGCTGGCCGAGGATCTGACGCAGGAGGTCTTTCTCCGCGTCTTCCAGGGACTGCCGCGCTTCTCGTCGCGGTCGAAGTTCACAACGTGGCTCTTCCAGGTGACGAAGAACCGTGTGCTCGACGAGCTCCGCGCATCGGAGCGCCGCCCGCGCGCCGTCGTTGCGCTGGAGGACATTCCGCCGCTCGAGGTCGTCGACGCGCCGATGGAACGGCTCGAGGCGATCGACGCGGTCTGGCGTGCGGTCGAGGCGCTCAACGTCGACCTGAAGATGGCGTTGCTGCTGCGCGACGTCGTCGGCCTCTCGTACACCGAGATCGCCGATTCGCTCGAGATCACCTTGGCAACCGTCAAGTGGCGGATCTACAAAGCGCGCGAAGACGTTCAGCTCGCGCTCGCCCGTGAGGGCATCACCTTCGGCGCCGACGAGACGCCGGAGCAGGTCGAGAGCGTTTCCTAGCTAGCGCGAGTGCACGCGTAGCCAGCGCGCGAGGTTCCGCGCTTGTTGCTCTGCTGTCGGCGCGGGCGCCGGCGGCGTGACGTGCGCGGGTGGGGGAGGCGGCGCGCTGTCGCCGTTGCCTCCGAGTTTCGCCAGTCCCAGCGCCACGGCGATCGCTGCGACGATGACGGCGCCGATCAGCCAAACCGCACCGGCGCGTCTGTGGAAGCCGACCGTCGGCCGCGCAGGCAGCGGACGCGTCGCAGCTTCGACGCCTGCAGCCAGCTCGTGTCCGAGGTCGGCCGCGGAAGCGGTGCGGAAGCGCGGGTCGCGAGCGAGCGCATGCATGACGGCAGCCTCGACCGCGCGCGGCACGTCGGGCACGACATCGCAGACCGGCTCGATCGCGCCGTCGCCCTGGAGCGCCGCGAGCTCGCCGAGCGACGCGAACGCATACGGCGGTCGACCGGTCAGCAGCTCGTACAGAACCGCGCCGAGCGAGTAGACGTCCGTGGCGGCGGTCGCATCCTCGCCGGCGATCTGCTCCGGCGCGAGGTAGGCGGCCGTCCCTAGCAGCGTGCCCGCCTGCGTGTGACGCGTCGACTCTGCCGCGCGAGCGATGCCGAAGTCCGCGATCTTGAGCACGCCGTCGTCCCGTAGCAGCAGGTTTGCGGGTTTGATGTCCCGGTGCACGAGCCCTGCATCGTGCGCGTGCTGCAGGCCGGCGCACGCCTGTCGGCCAAGCTCGACGACGCGATCGGCGGATAGCCGCTCGGTCGTGGCGAGCGAGCTGCCGGGCACGTACTCCATCACGATGTAAGGGCGCGCCTCTGTCTCGCCGGCGTCGTAGACACGGACGATGTTCGGATGGCTGAGCCGGCCCGCGAGTCGTGCTTCGCGAACGAAGCGCGCACGGAACGCCTCGTCGTTGGCGAGATGCGCGGGCAGCACCTTCACCGCGACATGCCGTCCGAGCTCCTCGTCACGCGCGAGGTACACGGCCGCCATGCCGCCGTGGCCGAGCTCTCGCTCGAGCACATACCGGCCTGCGGCGAGCGTCTCGATCAATCGCCCTCTCCGTGCTTCTTGTGCTCCCCGTGCTTCTCGCCGTGCTTCCCGTGGCCGTGTTCCTCTGCTGGCGGACGCGGGCCGGGAGCCGGAGCGGGTGGCACGCAGTGCACGCTCGCGACGAGCTCGTTGACCGCAGCGGAGAGCTGCTCCTGCAGTCCGGCCGCCACCTGTCCGCGGTTGATCGCCGCAATCGTGCGCTGTTGCAGCTGCCGCGCGAGCGTGAGTGCGCGGCACGAGTCGCCCGCGACGAGCGCGGAAGCGACGGCGTCGCTCTGGCCCGCAAGCGAGGACGCGAGCGAGCGAGTGAACGTTGGCAGCGGCGGCGGCGCCGTTTTCCCGGCGCCGCCGCACGCGCTCAGGCTGAGCGCGGCCGCGAGGGCCGCAGCCAGTTCAAGACGTCTCGTTCGGGTCTTCCTCCGACGCAAGCTTCAAGGATCCCTGACGCACGGTTTCGAGGTGCCGCTGCTGAATCGGGATACCCCATTCGACCAGCTCCTGCACGCTGCTGTTGCGCGCGCGCTCGTTCAGCGTCTTCAGGATCTCCCAGTGGCCCACCTCGCCGGCCTCGGCCATGGTCAAGAACTCGAAGCCGTCGAGCGCGTCGGACGCCCGGTCGAGGTAGTCCTGCATCATCTCGGTCGCCTTCTGCTTGACCTCGCGCGCCTCATCGAGGATCGCCGTCTTCTTGCCCTCGAAGCTGCTCGCGACCTCCGTCGCACGCTCCTCCGCCTCCTTCGCCTCGGAACGCATGCGCTCGAGCTCCCGCTCCAGGCCGCCGTCGAGCTCGTCGAGCTTGCTCACCTTCTCCGTTGCTCCCTGCGCCGCCATCGCGAGCCCGATCACCTCGCCGAGCTTCGATTCGAGGTTGGTCAGTTCAGCCATTTTTGCCCCTTTCGTTCGTCACTCGCCTCGCGCAAGGCGAGCCGCGAGCGCCGCCGGGAGGCCACGCTCGCGCATGTCGTCCTGCGTTCTTTCGATCGGATATGCAACGCGGCGGAAGAGCGCAAACCTGCGTTCCAGGTCGAGCAAGAGCCAGGCGGCGCGCGGATCGCCGTCTCGCGGCTGGCCGACGGAGCCGGGGTTGAGCAGCCAGCGGCCGCTGAGCCGGCGCTCCGTGCCGGCCGGCGCGACGCCGCCCTCGACCGTCTTCCCGTCGCCTTCGAGCGCGAGCGCAACGTGGCTGTGGCCGACCAGGACGAGCGGTGACTCGGTCAGGTCGAACGTGGCACGCGCAGCCTCCTCGGTGAGGACGTACTCCCAGATGGGGTCGCGTGCGCTCGCATGGAAAAGCTCCACGCCCTCGACCGCGGCCGACGGCAGCAACCCGGCCAGAAAGCCGCGCGAGTCCTCGGTGAGCACCCCGGCGGTCCAAGTGGCGGCCGCCGCTGCCTCGTCGTTGAAGTCGCTGACGGCGAGCTTGCCGAGCACGACCAGGTCATGGTTGCCGACGAGGCACAGGTCCGCGCGGCCCGCCACCGTCTCGCAGCACTCGTTCGGACGCGGGCCATAGCCGACGGTGTCGCCGAGGCACCAGAGAGCGTCCACGCGCGTCTCGTCGATGTCGGCGAGCACCGCCGCGAGCGCATGAGCATTAGCGTGGACGTCGGAGATGACCGCGACTCGCATCAGACCCGCGACCATAACCGCCGCCGCCGCGGCGCTCTGGCTGCTGGCGGCGTTCTTCCTCTGGCGGACGAAAGTGCCGGGCAACCTCGACGCGCCGCACCTCGACGCGAAGAACGTCTTCGGTGCGGGCTTCACGCGCGCCGGCGCACGCTTCGACCGGTTCTTCGACGCAGAGTGGTTGCTCCAGACGCTGACGAGCATCGCGGTGCTCGCGGTCTTCCTGCTGCGCGGCCCGCGGCTCGCGCGCAGGCTCGGGCTCGGACCTGTCAATGCCGGGATCGTCACCGGCGTCTTCATCACGTTCGTGGTGTGGGCTGCGAGCGTGCCGTTCGACATCGCCGCGTCGTGGTGGTCGCGCCGCCACGGCATCAACCAGCAGAGCTGGTCGTCGATCCTCTTCGCCCCGCTTGGCGGCCTGGTGCAGACGGCGATCTCGACGACCGTCGTGCTCGCGGTTGCGCTCGTGCTCGCCAAGAAGCTGCCGCGGACGTGGTGGCTTGCCGCCGCAGGCATCGTGCTCGTGCTGGCGATCGGGCTCCAGTTCGTCCTGCCGTATCTTCAGCGGCTCGGGACCCATCCGGTGCGGGCGCCGCAGCTCGCGGCCCAGATTGCGAGGCTCGAGCAGCGCGAGCACGTCGGCCGTCCCACGGTGCGCGTCTCGCCGGTGTCGGGCAAGACGACCGCGGCGAATGCGTTCTCCGTCGGGATCGGGCCCTCGCGCAGCGTGATCATCTGGGACACGCTGCTCGACGGGCGCTTCACTCCGCGCGAGGTGCGCTTCGTCGTTGCGCACGAGCTCGGCCATCTCGCGCGCCGACACATCTGGAAAGGGATCGCCTGGGGCGTGCTGTTCGGCTTGCCGGTCTTCGGCGCCGTCGCGTTCGTGACGGGACGGCGCGGGGGCCTCCGCCGCCCCGAGAACGTCCCGCTGGCGCTGCTGACGCTCGCGCTCTGCGGCATCGTCGTCGCGCCGCTCGCGAACGCCGTCTCACGGCGATACGAGGCGGAGGCGGACTGGACGGCGTTGCAGGCGACGCGGGATCCCGGCGCCGGACGCGCGCTGTTCGTCGATTTCGTGCGCACCGACCTGCAGAACCCCGATCCGCCGGGCTGGGTCAAAGTCTTCCTCGAGGACCACCCGAGCGCGCTCGCGCGCGTCGAGCAGGTCGAGGGGTGGCGCCGGCTACACCGCTAGTTGTCGGTTCGCGGCGGCGCTTCCGGGAGGTTGCGGATGCCCTCCTGCGTCGACCACTTCGAGAAGGAGTCCTGCATCGCGGCGAGGAGCTCCTGGAAGAACTGCTGTGACATGTTCACGCGCGACACGACGACACCGGGGACGTCGCCCTCCTCGACCTCGTGGTCGATCCGCGCGAACGTGATCGTGAACTCGTAGGTAGAGAAGGTGACGTTGGCGAAGTTCGCATAGACCCCCGCCATCTGCTCCGGGTCGAGGTGGATGTTGAGCTGGCGCTCCTGAGGCTCCTCGTCCACTGCCCCACGATACTACTGCCGTGGAGCCGGTCTTCTCGTTCCGCCGCTTCGGCTACGCGCTCGTCGCGATGGCGGCCGTGCTTGCCGCCGGGACGCTCGGGTTCCACGCCGCGCTGCACGAGTCGTGGCTGCAGTCGTTCTACCGTGCGATCGTCTCGGCGTCGCTCACCGGCCTCGACACAGTGCCGCCGAACGACGCGTCGCGGCTGCTGACGATCGGTCTCGTTCTCGCCGGGATCACTATCTTTGCGTACATCGGCTCGCTCCTCGTCGAGGCGATCGCGCGGGGCGTGATCGGCGGGATGTGGACGGAGCGAAGGAGGCGACGGGCGATTCAGGGGTTGCGCGACCACTACATCATCTGCGGGTTCGGCCGCGTCGGCCGGCGTGTCGCCGACGAGTTCCGCCACGAGGGTGCGCAGTTCGTCGTGCTCGACTTCAGTGCGGAGGCGAAGGAGGCAGCCGAGGAAGCGGGCGTCCTCTTCCTCGAGGGCAACGGCACGGACGACGACGACCTGCACGAGGCGGGGCTCGAGCGCGCACGGGGTCTCGTCGCCGCATCCGACGACGACTCGGACAACCTCTACATCGCGCTGTCGGCCCGCTCGGTCAAGCCCGACCTGTTCATCGTCGCGCGTGCGTCGAACGAGGACGCGGCGAAGAAGCTCCGCCTCGCCGGCGCCGACCGGATCGTGCAGCCGTACCAGGCTGCGGGACAGGTAATGGCGAACCTGATCCTGCGCCCGCAGGTGACGGCGTTCGTCGATGTGGTCACGACGGCGTCGGGTACAGATTTGCGCTTCGAGGAGATCGAGGTCACCGACGCGTGCGGCCAGGGCGGGAAGTCCATCCGCGAGCTGGACATCCGCAGACAGACCGGCGCGCTGGTCGTTGCGTTGCGCAAGCGCGACGGCACGTTCGATACGACGCCGACGCCGGAAGCCGTGCTCGACGTCGGCGACGTCCTGATCGCCGCAGGCACCGAGCAGGAGCTGCGCGCGCTCGAAGCTCTCTTCGCTCCACGCGAGACGCTTGCAAGGTAACGCCGTCGAGCGCCTGGCGGCGCGGCTCTCCGAGCTCGCGGGAGCGCTGGTCGAGCTCGAGCGGCCGCAGGACCCGTCGCACGGCGACTACGCGACGAACGTCGCGCTGCAGAGCGCTGCGCGGCACCGGCAGCCGCCGCGCGAGTTCGCCGCCGAGCTCGCCGAGCGCGCCGCGGCGCTCGACGAGATCGAACGCACGGACGTCGCGGGCCCGGGCTTCGTCAACCTCTGGGTGACGAACGCGTGGCTCGGCGAGGCGCTGGCCGAGATCGGGCCGGACTACGGCGGCGGCACCGCGGTCGAGCGGCAGAAGATCCAGGTCGAGCTCGTCTCGGCGAATCCGGCAGGCCCGCTGACCGTCGGCTCCGCGCGCAACGGCGCGTACGGCGACTCGGTCGCCCGCATCCTCGCGCACGCCGGCCATGGCGTCGAGCGCGAGTACTACTTCAACGACTCCGGCCGCCAGATCGATCTCTTTCGCGAGTCGGTCGAGGCGCGACGCCGCGGAGAGGAGCCGCCCGAGGGCGGTTACCAGGGCGAATACCTCAACGAGCTCGCGCAGCTCGACGGCGATCCGGTCGCGCACATGCTCGAGGAGATCAAGCTCGAGGTCGCGGGCTTTCGTATCGCGATCGACACGTGGCGGCGCCAGGGCGAGATCGAGCAGAAGGTGCCGGAGGTCTTGCCGCGCCTCGACACGTACGAGGCGGATGGGACTCTGTGGGCGCGGACGAGCGAGTACGGCGACGACAAAGACCGCCCGCTGGTGCGCTCGTCCGACGGCTCGTACCTGTACTTCGCGGCCGACGTCGCGTACGTCCAGGACAAGCTCGACCGCGGCTTCGACCGCGCGATCTACGTGCTCGGCGCGGATCACCACGGCTACGTCGCGCGGCTGAAGGCGGCGGCCGCGATGCTCGGCTACGAACCGGAGCGGATCGAGGCGCTGATCTACCAGCTCGTGCACATCGTCGAGGGCGGGCGCGTGAAGAAGATCTCGAAGCGGCGCGGCGACGTCGTCTTCCTGCAAGAGCTGATCGACAAGATCGGCATCGACGCCGCACGGTGGTACCTCGTCTCCCGCGGTCACGACCAGCCGATCGACATCGACATCGACCTCGCGGCGGAGCGGACGCAGAAGAACCCCGTCTACTACGTGCAGTACGCGCACGCGCGCATTGCCGGGATCCTGCGCAACGCAGGCGACGCGCAGGTCGGCGCCGATGCTCCAGAAGAGCTCGCGTCCGAGGAGCGGGAACTGATCAAGCGGCTGACCGACTTCCCGGTCGTCGCCGCCGAGGCAGCCGAGCGGCGCGCAGCACACGGCATCCCGATCTACGCGATCCGCGTGGCCGACGACTTCCACCGCTTCTACCACGAGCACCGCGTCGTCGAGTCGGCGACGGAGGCGTTCCGGCTCGGGCTTTGCCGCGCCACGCAGCAGGTGATCGCCCGCTGCCTCGATCTGGTGGGAGTCGAGGCACCGGACCGGATGTAGGCTCCGGCGGTGCTCTCAGGGAGAATCTTCCTGCTGGCCGGTGCGGTCCTGCGTCTCCGCGAGCACGAGAGCCTGGTGGCGGATGGCCGAAGCACCTGACCGTAACCTCGCGCTCGAGCTCGTACGGGTGACCGAAGCAGCGGCCCTCGGCGCGGCCCGCTGGGTCGGGCGCGGTGAGAAGGAGAGCGCCGACCAGGCCGCCGTCGACGCGATGCGCCTGATGCTCGACACCGTCTCGATGGACGGCGTCGTCGTGATCGGCGAGGGGGAGAAGGACGAGGCGCCAATGCTCTTCAACGGCGAGGACGTCGGTAGCGGCAACGGGCCGCAGGTCGACGTCGCCGTCGACCCGCTCGAGGGGACGCGCCTGACCGCGCTCGGTCAGCCGAACGCGATCGCCGTGATCGCCCTCGCCGAGCGGGGGACGATGTTCTTTCCGGGGGCCGCGGTCTACATGGACAAGATCGCGTGCGGCGCCGACGCGGTCGACGCGATCGACATCAACGTGAGCGCGACCGAGAACGTCCGCTCGGTTGCGAAGGCGAAGCGCTGTGAGCCGACCGACGTCTCCGTCGTCGTCTTGGAGCGCGACCGCCACGACGGCCTGATCCGTGAGCTGCGCGAGGCCGGCGCGAAGGTGAACCTGATCCGCGACGGCGACGTCGCGCCCGCGATTGCCGCTGCGCGCGGCGGAACCGGCGTCGACCTGCTGATGGGGATCGGGGGGACTCCCGAGGGCGTGATCTCCGCGGCCGCGATCAAGTGCCTCGGAGGCGCGTTGCAAGGACGGCTTTGGCCGCGCGACGACGAGGAGCGTCAGCAGCTCGTCGACGCCGGCTACGACGTCGAGAAGGTCTTGACGACGGACGACCTGGTCGCGGGCGACGACGTGTTCGTCGCTGCAACGGGTGTGACGAGCGGCGCGCTGCTACGCGGCGTGCAGTACACGTCCGGCGGTGCTGTCACCGACTCGATCGTGATGCGCTCCCGCAGCGGCACGGTGCGCCGCATCGAGGCGCACCATGCCTTCGCGAAGCTCGAAAAGCTTGTCGGCTCTTCCCTCCGTTGATACGCCGCTTCGCGGGAAACGCGCGCGAGCGGAGCTCGCACGCTCTTTGCCGGTCAGCGACTGTTCCGTTCCGTGCGTCGCGACCATGCTGCCCGTGGTCGCGGCGCATCAGTCCGGCCGGTACGTAGAGCGCTTGCGCGCGCTCTACGCGCCGGCTTCGAGTTCAAGCGGGAACGGCTTCTTTCTCCATCTCGGGCGCGTACATGCCGGTGCGCGCGGCGCTGTTCATCTTCGCCCGGTGGTAGTAGGCGCGCTGCGCCGCCTCGACGTTCTCCGGCTTGCCGCCCCACGCCTTCAGCGCCGGCGCCTGCAGCGCGCGGCCGTACGAGAACGACAGCTGCCACGGATGCGGGCCGATGGCGTTGATCGCATTGAGGTTCGCCGTCGCGTCCTCGTCGGACTGCCCGCCGGACAGGAAGACGATCCCCGGCACCGCCGCCGGAACGTGCCGCTTGAAGCAGCGGATTGTCTCCTCTGCGACCTGCTCGTGCGACGCCTGCGCGGCGTTGTCGTAGCCCGACAGAACCATGTTGGGCTTGAGCAGGATTCCCTCCGGATGCACGCGCTGGTCGCGCAGCTCCGTGAAGACGGCGTGGAGGGTTCGCGACGTGACCTCGAAGCTCCGCTCGAGCGAGTGGTCGCCGTCCATCAGCACCTCGGGCTCGACGATCGGCACCAGGCCGGCCTCCTGTGACAGCGCCGCGTACCGGGCGAGCGCATGCGCGTTCGTCCAGAGGCAGTACTCGCTGGGGATGCTCTTGCCGATCGTGATGACGCCGCGCCACTTGGTGAAGCGCGCACCGAGCTCGCGGTACTGCTCGAGCCGCGTGCGCAAGCCGTCGAGGCCCTCGGTGACGGTCTCGCCTTCGGCGAGCGCCAGGGGCTTCGCGCCCTGGTCGACCTTGATGCCGGGGATGACGCCCTTCGACTCGACCAACTTGGGGAAGGGCGTTCCGTCGGCGCCCGACTGGCGGATCGTCTCGTCGAAGAGGATGACGCCGCTGATGTACTCCTCGACGCCTTCGGTGGTGAAGAGCAGGTCGCGGTAGGCGCGCCGGTTCTCCTCGGTGGACTCGATCCCGATCGAGTCGAAACGCTTCTTGATCGTCCCGTCGCTCTCGTCCGCGGCCAGGATTCCCTTGCCCTCGGCGACGATCGCGGCGGCGGTGTCGTTCAGCCTCTGCACGTCCATGTTCTTGCTCCTCCGTCCCTTTGCTTCGAGGCGATTATGTCCTAGGGTTGCTGCCTGGCGGGGCGACGCTGCGGCGTTAGCCCCGCCGTTCGGGTCTGTGGTTTCCTCGTTTCGACTCGGAGCAACCTTGGCTGCGGCCGTGGTCGTGAGTACGATCCGTACGTGATTCGCCGACTGGGGGTCGCCGTTCTCGTCACCGCCGCTCTGGCGCCGGTGCTCAGCGGCGACGCGGCGCCGCCGGCGCTGATCGCCCGCGGCGTGACCGTGGCGGGCCTGCCGGTCGGCGGCATGTCCAACGAGCAGGCGCAGGCGGCGCTGCGGCCGGCCTTCGCGCGGCCCGTGCGCCTCGTCTACGGCGACCGCAGTTGGCGGCTACGCCCGGCCCGGTTCGGCGCCAAGGTCACGATCTCGCAAGGCGTGGCAACAGCGCTGCAGGCGCGAGCCGGCGCGGCAGTCGCACTGACGCCGCAGATCGACCAGGGCGCCGTCCGCCGGTTCGTGCGGGCGCTCGACAAACGGATTTCCTTCGCGGCGAAAGACGCCGAGCTGGCGGGGCTCGCCGGGCTTCGACCCAAGCTCACCCCGGAGCAAACCGGGGTGCGGGTCCTGCGGCAGCTGACGGAGCAGCGGATCACGCGCGCGCTGCAGACGCCGCAGATCAACCGGGTCCGCGTCGCCACAAAGGTGACCGAGCCGACGCGCACCGTCGCGAACTTCGGGCCGGTGATCGTCATCCGCCGCGGTGCGAACGAGCTTCGTTACTACGTCGGGGCGCAGCTGGTGCGGACCTTCGGCGTCGCTACCGGGCAGTCGATCTATCCGACGCCCGTGGGGACGTTCACGGTCGTGGACATGCAGCGGAATCCGTGGTGGCGGCCGCCGGACTCGCCGTGGGCGAAGGGCCTCGACCCGATCCCGCCGGGACCGGGGAATCCGCTCGGCACGCGGTGGATGGGCCTGACGGCGCCGGGCGTCGGTATCCACGGCACGCCCGACGACACCTCGATCGGCTACTCCGCGTCGCACGGCTGCATCCGCATGCACATCCCGGATGCCGAGTGGCTTTTCGAGCACGTGCGGCTCGGCACGCCGGTCGTCATCACCGACGCATAAGCGCCGAAGAGGCGCGGGTAGAATGGAGCCCGCGCGGACGTAGCTCAGTTGGTAGAGCATCAGCTTCCCAAGCTGAGGGTCGCGGGTTCGAACCCCGTCGTCCGCTTCTGGACGTCGACGCCGTCGAGATCCGCGTCCTCGGCTGCCTGATCGAGAAGCAGCGGACGACGCCTGACCAATATCCGCTCTCGCTGAACGCGCTGCGGCTCGCGTGCAACCAGTCGACGAACCGCGACCCCGTCGTCGAGTACGACGAGCGCACGATCAAAGCGGCGCTCGACCGGATGTCGCATCGCGGCTGGACTCGGTTTGCGAGCGGCGCGAGCAGCCGCGCGCTCAAGTATCGGCACCTGCTCAACGAGGCGCTCGGCCTCTCCGACGCGGAGCTCGCCGTCCTGGCCGTGCTGATGCTGCGCGGACCGCAAACGCTCGGCGAGCTGAAGGGGCGCACGGAGCGTTTGCACCGGTTCGGGTCGCTCGAGGAGGTCGCGGAGACGGTCGAGGGCTTGGCGCAGCGCGAGCTCGCGCACCGGCTGGAGCGGCGGCCCGGACAGAAGGAGGAACGGTACGCGCAGTTGGTGGGTGGGGACGACCCACCGAAAGACGAAGCGCCGGGGTCAGACCCCGTGCGGGCTCAGACTCCTGAAGGCGATCGGTCGGCGGAGTTCGAGGCGCGGTTGGCGCGGCTGGAATCCGCGTTCGACGACCTGCGCGCGCGACTCGACGGCTAGCTAATCTCCGGCCCGTGGCGGACGCGCTGACGCAGCTGAAGGAGCGGCTCGCCCGCGTTACGGACGTCGAGCGCGTCCTCCGAGTGCTCGGCTGGGACCAGCAGACGATGATGCCGCCCGCCGGCTGGAAGCACCGCGGCGACCACCTGGCGACGCTGAGCCGGATCCGACACGAGACGCTGATCTCGAGCGAGACGGGGCGCCTGCTCGACGAGCTGCGCGAGACCGAAGACTCACTCGATCCCGCATCCGACGACGGTGCGCTGATCCGTCTTGCGCGGCGTGACTACGAGAAGGCGGTCAAGGTGCCGACCGAGCTGCGCGCGGAGATGACGCGCACGGCGACCGAGGCGCGCACGATCTGGGTGCGGGCGCGCGCGGAGTCGAACTTCGAGCTCTTCCGGCCGATGCTCGAGCGCACGTACGAGCTGCGCAACGAGTACATCCAGTGCTTCGGCGACGTGGACGAGCCGTACGACATCCTGCTCGACGACTTCGAGCCCGAGACGACGACCGCCGAGGTGGCAGAGACGTTTGCCGAGCTGAAGGCAGAGCTGATCCCGCTGATCGCCGAGCTGCGCGATCAGGACGTCGACGACTCGTTCCTCCGCGGCGGGACGTTCCCGATCGACGCGCAGGAGCGGCTCGCGAAGGACGTTGTCACGCTCTTCGGTTTCCGCCCCAACACGTGGCGGCTCGATCCGACCGAGCATCCGTTCGCGTCCGGCGCCGGCGTCGACGATATCCGGATCACGACGCACTACGACCCGGAGACGATGAAGTCGTTCTTCTCGACGATGCACGAGTACGGGCACGGCCTCTATTCGCACCAGCTCCCGCGTCACCTCGAGCACCTGCCGACCGGCGGGCCGTGCTCGCTCGGCATTCACGAGTCGCAGAGCCGCATGTGGGAGAACCTCGTCGGCCGCAGCCGCCCGTTCTGGCAGTTCTTCTATCCGCGCGCGCAGGAGGCGTTCCCCGAGCAGCTGCGCGGCGTCGAGCTCGAGCGCTTCCTGGCCGGCATCAACCGTGTCAACCCGTCGCTGATCCGCATCAAGGCGGACGAGGTCACGTACGGGACGCACGTCATGCTGCGGTTCGAGCTCGAGCAGGACCTGATCCACGGCCGCGTCGAGGTGCGCGACCTGCCCGAGGTCTGGAACGAGCGGATGCACGAGTACCTCGGCGTCGAGGTTCCGAATGACGCGCAGGGCGTGCTGCAGGACACGCACTGGGCCTCAGGGAGCATCGGGTACTTCTCGACGTACCTGCTCGGCACCGTGATGTCCGTGCAGATCTGGGAGAAGATCCTCGAGGACGTGCCCGATCTCGAGGAGCAGATCGAGCGGGGCGAGTTCTCAGCGTTGCGCGCGTGGCTGGGCGAGCACATCCACAGCCTCGGCCGAAAGTTTCCGCCGCAGGAGACGCTGCGGCGCGCGACCGGGTCGACCATCGACCCGAAGCCGTACCTCGCGTACTTGCGCAGCAAGTACGGCGCAGGCGTCACTGCCTGACGATTGACTGACTAGTCGGTCAGCGCGCGCCGGTTTGGCGTTCGTGGCACGCGTTCAGAACTCTCGGGTTCGACTCATTCGACCCCCGGGGGAACTCGATGACGAAGATCTTTGCAGCGCTCGCGATCGCGCTCGTGTGCGCGGTCCCGGCGAGTGCGTCCGACATCCTCGGCTTCACCGAAGAAGTCTCGCCTGAAGCCGAGACCAACGCGACCGAGCCGTACATCGACATCGACCGCAGCGACGGGACGATCTGGGTGGCGTGGCAGGCATCGGGAACGCACGTGGCGCGCTCCGACGACGGCGGCCGGAGCTTCGTCCAAACGCCGATCGCGGACGTGTTCGGCAACGACGTCGGTGACGTCGACATCGCGGTTGGCGGCCCGACTCCGTGCGCAGTGCCGACGCCGACCTGCATGCCGGGCACGCGACGCGTGTACGTCACGTCACTCGAGCGACTACCTCTACCGCTGCAGGTGCACCTTGCGGTCAGCGACGATCGTGGTGCCCACTGGACGGAGAACGAGGTCGCGGCCGTAAACCCGTCGCTCGTCGACCGACCGTGGCTCGCCGTCTATCCGAGCACGACCAGCGCGGCAGGCGATCACGTCTACATTGCCTACCACGACTTCACGGCAAGTCAGATCTGGATAGCTTCGTCCATGAACGGGGGCGGGGTTTTCGTGCAGACGAACGTCTTCGCGAACAATCCGAACGCCGAGGGCCAGTCGTTCTGCAATACGGTGCCGAGCGGCCTCGAAGTAGACCGGGGGACGGGGGAGGTCTACGTCCAGTGGATCACCGCGGATCCCGTGAGCAACACAACTCAAGGCTGCAACGTCTCGCAAGCCGAGAACTTCCATCAGGTCTGGGTTGCGCACGCGTCCGCCGCCGGCCTGCTCTGGGACGCGCACCAAGTCGCCGACACCGGCCCGGCAACGAATACCGACGAGATCTTCGCGACACTCGCCGTCGACACGGCGGGGAACGTCTACTCGGTCTTCCCGGACAACATCGCCGCTCCCGACCACTTCGACATCTGGTTCAGTCATTCGAGCAACAAGGCGGCGACCTGGTCTGCACCAGTCAAGGTCAACAGTGACAAGGGGACGCACTACTTCCCCTGGATCACGGCCGGCAGCTCGGGGCGCGTGGACTTCATCTGGCTCAACTCGCCGGACTACACGCCGAGCGACGACGAGGAGTCGCCCTGGTACGTCACCTTCGCCCAGACAACGAACGGGACGTCGGCGACACCGAAGTTCAACCAGACCTCGGCGTCGAGCAGCGTGATGCACGTCGGGGGGATCTGCACCAACGGGATTTTCTGTTCGCTCAACGACGGCAACCGCGACCTGGCGGACTCGATCTCGATCACAATCGACCGCGGCGGCAGCGCCGGGCTCGTCTGGACCGATCAAGGCCGCGTCCTGCATGGTCCGACGCACATCACCTACGGGTGCAACACGTCGCAGCAGCCAGCCTTCTCGGGCGCGAATTCCGGCCTGAGCTGCAAGGGGCCGGCGAACCGCTGAGCAACCGGAGTGGGCGGGGTCTCTCGGCCCCGCCCACTCAGCCAGGCCAGGCGTCGGCGAGTCGGCGGCGCGTCTCGTCCAGGTGCTCGGGGAGCACCTTCACATCGGCGAGCACGGGCATGAAGTTCGTGTCGCCCGCCCACCGTGGCACCACGTGCAGGTGGACGTGGTCGACGACTCCGGCACCCGCGATGCGCCCGAGGTTCCAGCCGAGGTTGTACCCCTGCGGCGCGTACAGCTCCGCCAGCGCACCCATGCCCGCGGACGCGAAACGGTGCAGCTCGACGACCTCTTCGTCCGCCAGCTCGCCGTAGTCGCCGACGTGACGAACAGGGGCGACCATGAAGTGGCCGGACGAGTAGGGGAACTTGTTCAGCAGCGCGATCGCGTGCGCGCCGCGGTGGACCACCAGGCGCTCCGCGTCGTCACCCGCCGAGGCCGCTGTGCAGAAGAGACAGCCGTTGTCCTCGTCGGCCGACTTGATGTATTCGAGCCGCCACGGCGCCCAGAGGTGCTCCACCCCTGGACCGTACCGCTCGTCTAGGCGTCGGGCTCGGGTGCCGCGACGGCGCCGAGCTCGGCGGTCTCGCGCACCCGCTCGGTGGCGAGCCACATCAGCGACGCGCACATCGCGAAGACGAGGAGCAGGGAGGAGGTGAGAAGAATCGCTGTGAGCATCGCTGGTCGTGAACGTTCGATCGCCTTTTTCGGGTGCGGGCTCGCGACTCCTCCCACCCGGGCGAGAGGAGTAAAGTGAGCGGCGGCCGCATCAGAGCAGTCGCCAGGCGAAGCCCACAAGCCCGCTCCGTCGCTCGTCCCCACTCGTCCGCGTGGAGACGGCATGAGACCAGGACGGAAAGGCAGTGGGTGGAACAGATTCGAGTACGGGCGCCGAGCCTGGCGCACGCAAACCGTCTCCTCGTTGCGCTGGACGGCACATTTCCGGTGCGCATGGACGGCGACGGTGACGGTGACGGCCAGGTTGACGGCACGCCCGCCGAGGTCGCGCTGATGCTGGACAGCGAAACGGCCAAAAAGCTCGTCGAGCTCTTCAACACACTCGGGGAGTGGCTGACCGACAGCGGTCTCGATGCGGCACAGATCGGCTTCGGTGAGCGGACCTACACGCTCCTCGCGGCAGATGGAGAGACGCGTGCCGACCCGACCGGCTTCCTGCTCGAGCGGACGATTCAGCTACAGACCGCGTTGGACTCGCGCATCGTGATCGAGCAGGCGAAGGGGATCCTCGCGGAGCGCGAGTCGATCGACCCGGAGGCGGCGTTCCAGCAGATGCGGCGGCAAGCCCGTTCGAGGCGGATGAAGCTCCGCGACCTGGCGCAAGGAATCGTCGCGACGGTCGACGGCGCGCGGCGCTAGAGCCAGCGCTTGTACTTGAAGAACGCGACCATCGACACGATCACGCCGACCATCAGTCCGACGATGATCCAGAACGCAGCCCGCGTCGCCTCGCCGGGGAACGCGACGTTCATCCCGAAGATCCCCGAGATCAGCGTCAGCGGCAGCAACACGACGCTGAACACCGTGAGGATGCGCAGCACGTCGTTCTGCCGGTGCGAGATGACCGACTCGTTCGTGCTCTCGAGCGCCTCGACGACCTCCTTGTAGTTGTCGAGCAGGTCCCAGATGCGCTCGGACGCGTCGACGAGGTCGTCGAAGTAGAGCTCGAGCTCCTCCGGCAGAAAGCGCTCGATGTGGCGCTCGAGCAGACGCAGTGCAGGACGCTGCGGCTTGATGATCTTGCGGTAGGAGATGATCTCCTGCTTGGCCTTGGAGATGTCCGTGACGATCTCCTCGGAGCGAAGCTCTTCGATGTCGTCCTCGATCGACTCCAGCTTGTACGCGATCTTGTCGAGGATCGGGAAGCAGTAGTCGTAGAGGTCGTCGAGGATCTCGTACAGCAACCGCCCCGAGCCCTTGCCGAACAGGTTGTCGCGGAGGCGCTCGTCTTCCTGTAGCCGGGTGAACAGCCGCGTCACCGGGAGTAGCTCGACGTTCGAGATGGTGACGAGGTAGTCGGGCCCGATGAAGAAGTCGAGCTCGCCCGAGTTCAGGCGCTGGACGTTCTTGTCGTACGCGGGAAAGTGCAGGACCCCGAAGAGGTAGCCGTCGTCGACGTAGTCGTCGACCTTCGGCCGCTGGCGCTTCGAAAGGACGTCCTCGACGTCGAGCGGATGCCAGCCGAAACGGCCCCGGAGGACGTTGACCGTCTCCGGGTCGATCGGCGGATCGAGGTGAATCCAGGTGAGGCCGTCGGCGCTGAGCTCAGCGAGGCGGGGTTCCGGGCGCGGTGCGACCGCCTCTGCGAAGCCGCGAGGCCTCGTCCGCCGGATGCGGGGCAGGCTGGGCATCGGTACTGAGTGGGTCGTCCGTCGTCAACGCCATGTTCGGCATGGTACCCGCGACGCCTGCGACGGAATCCACGTGCGGCGTCAGCCGCAGCGGCCGTGGGATCCGGGCTTCGAGCGCGAGCGCATACGCCGATGCGAGGAGGCAGATCGCGGCGGCCGCAGGCCAGAGCGCGAGCGGACGGTGCTGGAGGACGAACCCGCCCGCGGCCGGCCCGATCAGCCATCCGATTTGCCACGAGGCGCTCGAGAAGGCCATGTACCGGCCGAGCAGCCGCGGCTGCGCGAGATCTACGACGAGCGGCGCGTAGATCGCGCCGTGCAGGCACTGCCCAAGCGCGAAGACCGCGACCGCTGCACCGAAGACAATCGCCGCCTGGGTGCCGGTCAGCCACTTGCCGCCCGCCGTCACGGCGACGAAGGTCCCGGCCCACATGACTCCCATCAGCGCGAGGCCGCGCATCCGCCGGTGGCCTTCCACGAGCTTGACCACGGGTAACTGCGCCAGCGCGACGACCGCCGCCGACACGAACCAGAGGACGCCGATCGCGGGATCGCTGACGTGCGCCGTGTTCTTCGCGAACGGCGGCAGCAGCTCCGACATCACGGCGATGCCGGCGCCGATGAAGACGATGTTGAGGATCACGTACGAGACGAAGATGCGGTTCCGGAACACGTCCGCGTAGCGGCCGGGCTCGTGATGCTCCTCGCGCGTGCGCACGTCCGGCAGCAATCGCAGCACGAAGACGAACACCACGAACGTCACGGTGTTGAGCAGGAAGAGCACCGTGAAGGTGCCTGGACGGTCGGTGCGCGCGATCGCGCCTGCGACGAGGCCGCCCAACGCGATCCCGAGGTTCATCGTCATCCGCTGCTGCGCGAATGCCGTGTGGCGCCGGTCAGCGGGGGTGAGCGCGCTGAGCAGCGTCGACTGGCTCGGCCAGAACGAGCCGCTGCCGGCGCCGACCAGCATGTTCAGAAGGAACGCGTGCCACGGCGTGCGAATCAGCGGGAAGAGCGCGAAGCCGACGGCCATCACCAGCAACGCAGCGCTGAGGACCGCGCGAGGTCCGAGTCGGTCCGAGAGCGCGCCGCCGACAAAGCCGGAGCAAAGCGCGGCGGCGGAGCCCGAGCCGACGATCAGGCCCGCGAGCCCGAGTGAGATCCCGCGGACGTTGTGCAGGTAGATGATCAGGAACGGCCCGATCACGCCGTTCCCGAACATGTTCGCGAGCCCGCCTGCCTGCAGGATCCAGACGTCGCGCGGCAAGTCGGGGTTCAGGCTCCGGAGGTACGCCCGCACGGTCCGAGCCTAACGACGCGTCAGACGCATAATCGGGCCGTGGATCCCAGCGAGGTCATCACCCAACTTTGGGCGCGAATCCAGGCGCGGGACTGGGAGGGCGTCGGTGATCTCCTCGCAGAGGGCTTCGTGCTCGAGTGGCCGCACGAGGTGGTCCTGCTCCGTGGCCGCGCCTCGTTCGTGGAGTTCAACAGGCGCTATCCGGAAGGCTGGTCGATCGAGGTGCTGCGAATCGTCGCGCAAGGGGGCACCGTCGTCTCGGAAGTGCGGGTACCACATCCGACCGTAGGACCGCACTACGCCCTCACGTTCTTCGAGGTCGACGAGGGCCGCATCGCGTCCGCGCGGGAATATTGGGTCGCCGAGGCGTACGAGGAGCCCGCGGGCGAGCGGGCTCGTTGGTTCGAGCCGATGTAACTCGCGCGGGCCTAGTACTCGTCGTGACGCCGAATCGGATAGTCGGCGTCGCGGCCCTCCGGCGCGCGGTCGAGGAGCGGGGCGTAGAGCGGCGTGACGACCCAGCGATCGGGCGCCGTCACGGCGTATGTGTGGTAGACGACGCCGTCCTCGAGCTTGAAGACGCTCCAGCCGGGGACCTCGGCCAGGCCGTGCGCGAGGTCGGTGCCGACGTCCTGAGCCCAGTCCCTGAGAAAGTCGTCCGGCTCGTCGACCATCTTCTTCATCGGC
>JBJMJR010000015.1:0-7552 GCA_045806245.1 Gaiellaceae bacterium
GGACCGTGCAGCTGCACGGCACGACACTCGCGCGCGGAGCGCTCGCGACGCTGCAGCTCGGCCATGCGGACGACGCAGGCAACTGGCCGATGGTGCTGCACGTCAGCGGGCTGCCGAAGTTGCCCAAGGGCGGTTACTACGCGCTCTACCTGACCAAGGGCGGCCGACCGCTCGTCTCTTGCGGAACGATCAACGTGTCCGGCGCGACGTCGGTGCGGCTCTCGGCGGCCTACGTGCTCGAGCAGTTCGACAAGCGCGGCTGGGTGATCGTCAGGCAGACGCCGGCGAACCACTTCCAGCCGGACCAGATCGTTCTTCGAGCTGCGTAGGCCGTTCGCACGGAAGGGAAAAACGCTTGCGAGCCGAGAAGGTGCGTTAGACGGTTGGACGGGCAAAGCCCGCCCCACCTCTAGACGGCATCGCAAGCGATGCCTAGGCGTCTAGGGCGCGACGCGGCCCGCCGCGACGAACGCGGCGTGCGTGACCGGCATCTTCTGCGCGAAGAACTGCTCGACGGCGTCGGCGTAGCGGCGAATCTCGCGCTGCGCCGTCTCGGCTGCGCGCAACGAGACGAAGTTCATCAGCGCGCGCGCATTGATGGTCCAGTAGAACTCCGTGTACGCGCCGACCGGCATCACCGAGCGGGCGAGCTCTCGCGCCACGCCGGCCTCGACCAGCCGCGTATACGTCTCGTACGCATGGTCGTAGACCTCCCGCAGCTCCTCGCGGGTGCGCTCGGCGAGCTCGTCGTCGACCGGCTCGAAAGAATACGCGCCCGGCTTGCCGACCTGGGAGCGCACGTCCTCCGCCGCGGGCACGTAGAACTCGTCGGTCGCCTTCGCGTAACGCATCGAGAACTCGTTGAACGAGCCGACGCGGTGCCGGAACCACTCGCGCGCGACGAAGATCGGCGCCCGCACGTGGAAGCGGAAGGAGTTGTGCTCGAACGGCGTCCCGTGCAGATCGCGCATGAGGAAACGGATCAGTCCCTCGTCCGACTCGTCCATCTCCTCCTTGCGCCGCGCGAAGCTGACGCGCGCGGCGTTGACGACCGAAAGGTCGGTCGCCATCGAGTCGTCCAGCCGGACGAACCCGTGGTCGAGGACACGAATCGCGTCCTCCGCTATGACTCTGTCGGTCGTGGCCACTGGGGAAGCGAGTCTAGCCGCGGTACATGTCGGCACCTCCGGCTGGTCCTACCCGTCCTGGAAGCCCGGCTTCTATCCGGCGGGAACGGACTCGAAGGAGTTCCTCGCCTACTACGCGCAACACTTTTCGACCGTCGAGCTGAACACGACCGGGTACCGCCTGCCGGCCGAGGAGCAGTTCGCGCGCTGGGCGGAGCAGACGCCGCCCGGCTTCACGTTCGCCCCGAAGCTGGCGGGCAACCGGCCGCGCATCGTCGCTGAGTTCGCCGCGCGCGTGCGGCTGCTCGGCGACCGCCTCGGGCCGACGCGCGTCCAGCTGATCAGCGCGCGCGACGAGGGGATGCTCGAGCTGATCCTCGGCTCGCTCGATCCCGGCATGCTCGTCGCCTTCGACCTCGACCACTCGAGCTGGGACGGCATCGAGCCGCGCCTGGCGGAGGCAGGCGCGGTGCGCGTCAACGACCTGGAGCACGAAGCGCCGTTCCGCTATGTGCGCTTCCGCGACCCGCCCTACTCCGACGAGCAGCTGCACGAATGGGCTGCGCGGTTACGCGACGTGAGAGAGCCCGTCTACGCGTACTTCCGCCACGAGGATGAACCGACCGCACCGAAGTACGCCGACCGATTACTCGAACTGCTCGACCCTCAACGACCACCAAAGGCCGGAGGTTAGTGCTGGCGCAGCCGCACTAAGCGGAGGCCGGATTCACGCGGGCGGAGACGGCGCAGCCGCCGCCCTCGCGGACCACGGCCGTCGCCCGCCACATGAGAAGTGCGCGGGCTTCGCCCGCGCACGTTTTGCGCGAAGCGCCGTGCCGAGGAACGTGCGAAAGCGCAGCTTTCGCACGTCAGTGCGTGCCGCACTTCTTGTCGACTCCGAGGATGGAGTCGAGCAAGGCGTTCTGCTGGTTCTCGTATGCGACGTCGGCGGCGTTGTTTCGGTCGTAGTCGTGGAGGCCCGGCAGCACGACGCTGACGTCGGGCGTGACGCCCGGGCCGACGACGTTGAGCCGGTACTTGCTGCCGTTGCCGGGGCCGCGCGGCGTGAACTTGTAGAAGCCGTAACAGAAGATCCCGGTCGGCCGATGCGCGAGGAACGCGTTCTCTCGATGCCAGCCCTTGCCGTAGCGCGAGTCGAACGTGTCGACGTAGATGTTGCGTCCGTAGTCGTCGAGCGGCGAGCCGACCTTCGTCGCCGCGAAGCCGTACACGGGCTGCCCGCCGTACGTCAGCCGCCCGAAGAGATGGTGGTAGCGGCCACCGTAGACCCAGTCCGTCCACGCCTCGAGCCTTGCCGTAGCCCCCGTCCAGTGCGAGAGGTGCAGCTCGCGCGCGCCGAGGCGCGACGTCGCACGGCCGTCGAAGTTCGGGAGCGTCCGGCGCCACGCCTGCACGGCCCAGAAGGACCCGTCCGGTGCCTGGCACCCCGTGACGAACCAGGCGAGCTTCGGGCCGGCGTACGGGCGGCAACCGCCGGCGCTCGCCCAGGTGCGGCCGGAGTAGTCCTTGCGGAACTGCACCTGCGGCACGCGAGTGGTCGGCGTGCGCGCGTTGATCGCGCCCCACGCGACCACGCGGTTGAAGCGGCCGTGGGCGCGGTACGTGAGCAAGGCTTGCCCGCGACCGTTCACCGACAGGTGGATGCCCTGTGCGTCGCGGTCGATCAGCTGCGAGGCACCCGCTGGACCGGCAACGGCCAGCGCGACGGCGACCGTCGACAGGAAGAGGGCGCGGCGGCTCACTCTCCCCGAAATCGGCGTTGAAACTGCTAAAACGATCACCCGCAGGGGTGAAGTGGCTTCTCATCATCGGGATGGTTCTGGTCGTTGCGATCGCGGCCCCGCCGGGCTGGGCGTCAGAGCGCGTCGACGTCAACGCAGACGGCGTGCGACTCGCGGTGGACGCGCAGGGCACCGCACTCGTGACCTACCGAGCCCGCGGCCGAACCTTTCACCTCCTCGTCTGGGGAGCCGTCAACGCGCGGCCCCCGAGCCAGACGGTGCCTCAGGTCCACTTCCGGTTCGACTGGAGCGGCGGCTGGAAGACGCGCCACCGGCTTGTCTGGAAGCACTTCCGCAACCGCTGCGGCGCGTACGACGGCCCGGCGCTCGTGTACGTCGTCGCTGCGTGTAAGGCGCCCGACGGCTCGTACTGGGCGCTGCAGGCGTGGCAGCCGTATCTCCCGCACCGCGGCTACGCGCCGTGGCTGCCGCGTCAGACGCAGTGGGAGCTGCACGCGTCGCACTGGAGCGGCCCGACCGCGAAGCTCGAGGCCTACGCCGACTGGGCGTTCAACGGCCAGGCGCACGACCTCTTCGGGCGCCTCACGTATCTGGGCAATCCCATGTACGGCTTCGGCATCGGCAAGGACGGCGCGCCGAACGACCGCTACGGACGGAGCCTCTACATCGACACGCTCGACTCCGCCTACGGGCCTGGTTGGAAGCGCGAGACGTCGATCTCGTTTCGCCGCGGCAGCGGCGCGTTCTGTTACAGCTTCTGGCCGACGCACGACAAGACGCTGCCGGGCTATCCGAACAATCCGCGGCCCGCCGGCAACGGCAAGCGCTACCGCATCACCGTCGAGGGACCCGGCGTGACACCCGATCTCCAGTGGGAAGGCGCCGGCCTCCACGACTACCACGCGAACAACAGCGCCGACCGCGACTACGAAGCGCGGATGGACCGGCTCTTCATGCAGTTCCTCGGGCAGGACAAGTTCTGCCCGACGCAGCGCTAAAAGCGTGCGGCGGCGCCGAGATGCCGCTCGTACGCGCGCGACTCGACGATCTCGCCGATCTGCTCGACCGCGAAGCGGAGCTCCTCGTCGGTGTTGTAGTAGTGCGGCCCGAGGCGCAGGCCCGCATCCGGCCGGAAGTCGCAGAGGATCTGCCGCTCGGCGAGCTCCTTGTGCACCGCGGCGAACTCGGGCGTGCGCACGGTGACGGTGCCGCCGCGCCGCTCGGCGTCGCGGGGGCTGCCGACGTCGAAGCCGGCGTCGTCGAGCAGGCCGATCAGCAGCTGCGTCTGGTGAACCGAGCGCTCGCGGATGCGGTCGACGCCGATCTCCTCGATCAGGTCGTAGCCGGCGGTCGCGGCGTACAGCGCCGGCACGTTCGGCGTGCCCGTGAGGAAGCGTGCGCCTCCCTCCGCGTACTCGAGCTCCGGCTCGAAGCCGAACGGACGCGCGTGCGCCTGCCAGCCCATGAACGTCGGCTCCAGGACTGCGGCCAGGTCGGGACGGACGTAGAGCCAGCCGTTGCCCGGCCCGCCGCACAGCCACTTGACGCTGCCGCCGACGGCGAAGTCGACGTTCAGCGCGGCGACGTCGAGCGGGACGATGCCGGCCGACTGGTACGCATCGAGGACGACGTGCGCGCCGACCTCGTGCGCCCGCCTGACGATCGCCTCGACGTCCTGGATCTCGCCCGTCTTGAACAGCACGTGCGTGATCGGCACGAGCAGCGTGCGCTCGTCGATCGCCTCCACGATCGCCTCGTCGTCCGGGACGACGACCACCTCGAGCTCGGGTTGCGCCTGATAGAGGTAGCGGACGCTCGGGAAGTTCCCCTCCTCGTACACGACGCGGTTTCGGCGCGGGTCGACGGGCCGGAAGCACGAGACGACGATCGCCTCGGCGACGGCAACGTTCTGGTGCATGACGGTGGAGCCCGGCGGCGCACCGATGATGCGTCCGATCTGGTCGCCGACGGTCAGCGGCATCTCCCACCAGCCCTCCGCCCACGCACGGATGCCGCGTTCCTTCCACGTGCGCGTGTACTCGGCGACGCGCTCCTCGGCCGCCGCCGGCATCGCGCCCAGCGAATGGTTGATCAGGTACGTCGTGTGCTCCAGGATCGGAAACCGATCCCGGTACGACGTCAGCTCAGTTGAGACTGCGCTCGGCCGGTCCGACATAGCGGGCCGACGGACGGAAGAGGCGGCCGGTGCGCTTCTGCTCGAGGATGTGTGCCGACCAGCCGGCGACGCGCGAGCATGCGAACATCGCGGGCGCGAGCGGCGGGGGAATCTCCGCGACGTCGAGCACGATCGCGGAGTAGTACTCCACGTTCGTCGCGAGCACCCGGTCGGGCGAGCGTTCCTGCAGCGCCTTCAGCGCAACGGCTTCGAGCTCCTCCGCGACCTCGACATTCGGTGCGGCGAGCTCCTTCGCCGTGCGCTTCAGGATGCGCGAGCGCGGATCCTCGGCGCGGTACACGCGGTGCCCGAACCCCATGATCCGCTTCTTCTGTGCAAGTGCCTCGCGCACCCATTTCTCCGGATCGCCCATGCGCTGGACTTCTTCGAGCATCGGCTTCACGTACGCCGGAGCGCCACCGTGCAGCGGACCGGACAGCGCACCGACGGCCGACGACAGCGCCGCGCCGCAGTCGGCACCCGTCGAAGCGACGACGCGCGCAGTGAACGTCGACGCGTTCAGCCCGTGCTCCGCCGTGCAGACCCAGTAGGTGTCGATCGCCTGCACGTGACGAGGATCCGCCTCGCCGCGCCAGCGCAGGAGGAACTTCTCCGCGGCCGTCTTCCCGCGCGCGACGACGTCGTCGGGCACCTCGTCCTGCTCGCCGTCGGCCAGGCGCGCCGACCGGGCGACGATGGACATCATCTGCGCCGAGATGCGACCGAGGTCCTCACGCGCCTGCTCGTCGGAGATCTCGTTCAGCTTCCCGAGATCCCACAGGCCGCTCATGCGCGCGGTCTCGTGCTGCAGGTCGGCGGGCGCGTGCCCCGTGAGCCCCGCCGGCTCGTACGGCTCGGGATCGGGCATCTTCGAGTCGATGTCGTCATCGACGAGCAGGCCCCACACGTTCTCGTAGGGGTAGCGGCCGATCAGGTTCTCGATGTCGACTCCGCGGTAGCGCAGCGAACCGCCTTCGCGGTCGGGCTCGGCTATCTCCGTCTCGACGGCGACGACGCCTTCGAGGCCCGGCTTGAAGTCGTTGTTACTGCTCATCCACCCTCCAACTCGATCTCCTGGCCGACCGACCGCTCACGTGCGGCGGCCAGCACGAGCGCTGCCGCGGCGGCGTCCTGGACGGCGACGCCGACTGACTTATACAGGGAGATCTGCTCCGGAGAGGTCCGCCCGGGCTTCGTACCGGCCACCAGCTCGCCGAGCTCGACGACGTCCTCGCGCGCGGTATCGCGGAGCTCCGCAGCGCCCGCCGGAGGCGGCGCGAGGCTCGACTCGCGGAACTCGACGGCGACGACGTCGGCCTCCGCGACGATCGCCGCGTCGATCTCGCCGCTGCCGCCGGGATTCGCCCCGACGGAGCTCACGTGCACGCCCGGGGCGAGCCACTCGCGCAGCACGATCGGCTCCGACGCATGCGTCGCCGCGGCGACGACGTCGGCACCGCGCACCGCCTCTTCCCAGGAACCGACGGCCGTCGCACCGATCTCGCCCGCGAGTTGCTCGGCGCGTGCGCGGTCGCGGCTGGCCACGCGCACCTCGTCGAACGTGCGCACGCGCCGCAGCGCCTCGAAGTGTGTTCGGGCCTGCACGCCGGCCCCGAGAATCGCAAGCACGCGGCTGTCCTCCCGGGCGAGCAGCCTCGTCGCCAGCGCCGAGCCTGCCGCTGTCCGGGTCGCCGTGATGTAGGTGCCGTCCAGCAACGCGACGGGCGTGCCGTTCGCCGGATCGAAGACAGCGATCAGCGCCTGATGCGTGTGGCGATCGCGGTTCTCCGGGAAGAGCGAGACGAGCTTGCACGCCAGGCCCGCCGACGGAAGATACGCGGGCATCGCGCCGAGCAGCCCGCCGCGCTCGGCGAACGCAGCGATACGTGGCGGCATCGACGCCTTCCCCTCGCTCAGCTCGCGGTGCGCGTCGGCGAGCGCGTCGACGAGCGCGTCCAGGTCGAGCAGCTCGCGCACCTGCTGCTGCGAGAGGACGATCACGAGAGACGCTTGAGCAGGCCGAGCGCCTGCTGGTTCCAGGGAACGCGGTGCGTGACGCCGGCACCGCCGACTCGCTCCCGGTTCGCGAGGTACCAGTCATACGTCTCGATCAGCGCGTCCTCGTTCGAGAGGCGCGGCCGCCAGCCGAGCACGCCCTGCGCCCGCGAGGTGTCGACGAACGAGTCCTTGTGCGCCGTCTTGTAGTGCCACTCCGCGAGCGGCGAAACACGCAGCAGCTCGAGCGTGCGCAACGCGACCTCGGCGGGCTTCACGGGAACGGGCTGCAGCCGCGACTCGGACCCGGCATGGTCGATCAGCGCCTGCAGGTCTCCGCGCACGGTGCCGAACTCGGTCGCGCCGACGTTGAAGGTCTGCCGCGCGGCCTCCGGCACCGTCCCCGCCCGCACGATCGCGTCCACGAGATCTTCGACCGCGAGCAGCTGGTAGCGGTTGTAGCCCTTGCCGAGGATGTAGATCCGGCGGCC
>JBJMJR010000016.1:0-7149 GCA_045806245.1 Gaiellaceae bacterium
CCCGGAGGCGGAGAAGAGCGTGCATCTCCTGCCGGAGTACGACGTGTACGTCATGGGCTTTCGCGAGCGCGACCAGCTCGTGCCGGAGCGGGTTCGCGAGCAGGTCGCCGCGCACGGCCGCGGGCGCTACGAGGGCCCGGCAGGCGTTCGCTTCCTGCTCGTCGACGGCGTCGCCGCAGGTTTGTGGGAGCGGAAGAAGCGCGCGAGGTCGCTAGAGCTCACGGTCGCGGCGACGCGCCGTTTCAGCCGCACCGCGCTCATGCGCGAGGCCGAACGCTACGCGGCGTTCCTCGGCGTCGAGCCCGTGCTTACGGTCGAATGACGACCGGCGTGCCGACCGGCACGACGCGCATCAGGTAGCGCAGGTCGGCGTCGGGTGCGTGTACGCAGCCGGCCGACACGGCGTTGCCGAAGTCGCCCGGCGAGAGCGTTCCGTGGATCGCCACGCGGTTCCCGCCGGCCCAACCGCGCGGAAGGTTCGGCTGCACGGCGGAGAGGGCGAGGATGCAGCAGCCGTACGCGGCGCTGAAGCTCGCGCCGTCCAGCTTGTCCGTGACGGCGAAGCGGCCGGTGGGCGTGGGGGAGTCGAACGCGCCGACCCCGACCGTGACCGTGCGCAGCACTGCGTCGTCGCGGCGCAGCGTCAGCGTTCGGTCCGAGAGGTCGACGTCGACCTCGAGCGGCGTGCGCGAGTAGCGCAGCCCGCCGGCCCGGGCGTCGACCCACACGACGTGGTTCCCCGCGACGCCCGCCTCCGTCACTGCGAGCCAGCGCCCGTGTCGCGTGGCGACGACGCCGAGCGCGCGCTGCGAGCCGAAGCGCGTCACCGCGCCGACTCGTGCGACGACGGGGCCGAACGGGCGGCTGCGCAAGGCGACGAGGTCACCCGGCCGCACGTGCGCGATCACGTGCGCAGCGGGAGGGCGCGGTTGAGGATGGGCGACCGCGGCGGCGGCGAGGAGCGTGGCGAGCAGGCTTCCCACAGGGCAGGGATCGACCGGTCCGCCTGCCCACGACGTCCCTCGAACGAGTTAGAGCTGCCTGGCGAAGGAGCCGCCGCCGATGACACGCTCGACGTGATCCGCCACACGCTCGCGCAGCTCCCGGTCGGAGGTCGCCACCCAGAGCGGCGGCTGCAGCCGGCGCACGTCTGCGGCGATCCGGTCGTCTGCCGTCCGCGGCCCCTCCCAGACGACGATCACGTCATGTCCGTTCGCGTCGCCCCACGCCCGGCAGCGCTGCTCGAGCTCGGCGTGGGTGAGGTTCGGCCACAGAGAACGGCGCACGTTCTCGCCGTCGACGAGGACCGTGGCCAGCTACGCGTACCCGCGCGTCTTCCAGTATGCGAGCAGCACCGACACCACGCCGACGCCGACGATCGTCGCGTAGCCGACCACGCCCGCGCGGCCGTACGCGATGTGCCCGCGCCCGAAGCGCGAAAGTCCGAGCGCGCAGATGGCTCCGGCGATCAGGCCGCCGATGTGCCCGCCGATCGAGATGCTCGCGACCGAGAACGTGAAGACGAGGTTGAGGACGATGACGCCGAGCGCGCTGCCGCCGAAGACGTAGTCGCGCTGGAACTGCTCCATCACGAGCCCCGCGCCGAGGATTCCGAAGATCGCGCCCGATGCTCCCACGGTCGGCGTCGTCGGGTCGAGGATCAACGCGCCGGCCGAGCCGGCCAGCCCGGACACGATGTAGATGGCGAGGAAGCGGCCCGAGCCGATCCGACGCTCGAGCGCCGTGCCGAACCACCAGAGCGCGAGCATGTTCAGCAACAGGTGGAACGGCCCGTAGTGCAGAAACGCCGCCGTGATCAGCCGCCACCACTCACCGTGCGCGACGCCGATCAGGTGCCCGGACGAGTCGATCGCGACCGCGATGAGCACGCCCTTCTCGTAGATCTTGCTGCCGATGCCGTTCACCGTGCCGCCCGTCGCGAGCTCGGCGACGTAGACGATCACGTTGATCGCGATCAGCGCGCGTGTGACCTTGGCGCCGGCGCCCTCGTACGCCGCACGCCGCACGCCTTTCGTCACGCGCTGTACGCCTTGCGGCCGTCCCGAGTGCTCGGGGCACCGGATCCCGACGGGCGCCATCGTCATGCACTCGGTGCAGATCGGTCTGCCGCATTCCGAGCAGGACAGCCCTGTGACGCGGTCCGGGTGGCGGTAACAGGTCCTTTCGACGGTTGCAGCCATGTGCGAAGTAGCGTAGTTGGATGCCGGTCCATGTCGCTTTCACGCCCGGGGAGGCCGCTCCTGCCGCGGTCGGTGTCGTCGTCGACGTCCTGCGTGCGACGTCCACGATCGCGCAGGCGCTTGCCTCCGGTTACGAGCGCGTCCTCTGCTGTGCGGAGATCGAGGATGCGCGCGCGCTCCGCGCCGAGCTCCCCGACTCGTTGCTGGGCGGGGAGCGGAAGGCCGTCCGCGTCGAGGGGTTCGACGTCGGAGCGTCGCCGCGCGAGTTTCTCGACGCACGTGCGCGCACGCTGATCCTGTCGACGACGAACGGCACGCGTGCGATCCTCGAGACCGGACGCCGTTGCGAACGCGTGCTGCTCGGGAGCCTGCTGAACCTCTCCGCGGTTGCCGCGGCCGTGGAAAGCGAGGACGTCGTGGTCGTCTGCGCCGGGTTCCAGGGCGGCTTCGCGCTCGACGACGTCTATTGCGCCGGACGGATCGTGCAGCTGCTGGGCGGCGAGCGGACGCACGCGGCGACGGCGGCGGAGCTGGTCGCGTGCGCGTTCCCGAATGCGCTCGACGCGTTCAACGCGCGGACGTACGGGCCGCCGGGGCTCGAAGAGGACATCGCGTACTGCGCGCAGGAGGATCTGCTCGACGTCGTGCCGGAGCTGGCCGAAGTGCAGCGCGGCGCCGCAGCGATACTGTCGACGTGAAGCGGTCGATCGTCCTCGCCGCCGTGCTTGCGCTGCTTGTCGCGGGCAGCGCTTCCGGCGCCGTGCGGAAGCCGTGGCTCTGGCAATGCACGCAGATCCACAACGCCGACCCGCAGTACCGCTGCTACGTCCGCCTCCTCCGGCTCGACATCGAGCAATCCGGCGATCCCGCGCGTGAGCTGCCGCGCATCGACCGTCGCGTGCGCCGGGTCGGCGGGCCGATCGAGGCCGGTTGCCACGTCCTCATGCACCAGGTCGGGCGTGAGTACGCGCAGGACCACCACGTGACGCTCTCGACGCTGCAGGGGTTCGTGCCGGAATCGAACGACCCGAACTGCTCCGCCGGGTTCGGCATGGGGCTGGTCATGTACCTGGGTCCCCAGATCCTGCGCTCGGGCGGCGGCGCGGCCGTGTACGCGTGCGCGCAACTGCCGACGCGCTACCGGCAGTACACGTGCGTGCACGGGCTGGGGCACGCGTTGCTGCGTGCGTATCACGGGTCGCTCGAGCAGGCCGTGCGCGCGTGCCGCCGGCTACAGGCGCGCTATGCGCCCGACTGCGCCCAGGGCGTGTTCCACGACTACTGGATCTCCCTGCGCGGCGCCGACGGGACGTCGCGCCCGCGCAACGCCGTCACGTCGCCGCGGGTCGTCTGCGACGGGCGCTACACCTACGTGCGGCCCTGCTGGTACCGCTACTTCCTCGAGCAGCCGCTCGGGCTGCCGATCCGGAACGCAGCGGACCTGCGTCGGGCGTGTCGCGGACTCCGGTCGATTCAGCGCTTCGGATGCATCAGCGGCGCGACGCTCGAGCTGTCGAGCGACCCGTTCGAGCAGCTGCGTGCGTGTCGTTCGCTGCGTAGGCTCGACGAGTCCGCCTGTGTGCGCGGAGTCGCCGACCAGGCGCTCGCGGGCGAGCCGAGCCGGCAGCTGTCGCTGATTCGGATGTGCGGCACGCGCGATTGCTACGCGTGGCTCGGCCGCACGCTCGCGGTCGTGACGAACGGAAGGTTCAGGTGCGCAGCGCTCCTGCGCGGCCGTGCGGCGTGTACGGCCGGGGCGGCGCAGATGCGGCGCGCGCTCGTGACGTTCTCCTAGGGCAGTGCGCCGAGCGGGTCGGCCGCCGCGCCGCGCACGCGCACCTCGAAGTGCAGATGCGGCCCGGTCGCGTCGCCCGTCGCGCCGACGAGGCCGACACGCACGCCTGCTCCGATCCAGACGCCGACGCGGACGTCCATGCGCGACAGGTGTGCGTACATGCTGCGCTCGCCGTGTCCGTGCGCGACGGTCACGAGAAAGCCGTAGTCGCCGCGCCAACCCGCCCAGACGACCTCGCCGGCGCGGGCCGAGTACACCGGCGTGCCGGTCGGCGCGGGCAGGTCGATCCCGGTGTGCCAGCGTTCTCCGCGCGGCCCGAACGGGCTGCCGACGGTGTGCACCACCAGCGGCCACGCGAGGGAGAGAGGAATCTTCGGCGCCGGCCGGCGCAGCGCGGCGAGCGTCGCAGGGCCGGCGACACCGTCGGCTCTGAGCCCGGCGTACGCCTGGAAGCGCCGCAGCGCGCCGTCGATGTGCGGCCCGAACACGCCGTCGAACGTCCCCGACGGAAAGCCATGCTCGGCGAGCTGGAACTGCAACGACGCGACGTCCCAGCCCGTGTAACCGCGCCGCAGTTGGCGCTGGCCGAGCCGGTGGCGCGCGAAGCGGCCGAGCGCCCGGCGCGTCTGCGGGCCGACCACGCCGTCGATCGTCAGCCGGGCGTGTGCCTGCAGCTTGCGGATCGCCCTTTGGGTCGCGGGGCCGGTGATCCCGTCGATCGGTCCCTTGTAGAGGCCGTGCGAGTGCAGGCCGACCTGAAGGGCGGCAACGCCCGGATCCGACGCCGACGCCTGGGGGATGGCGATGGCGGCAACGAGCAGGACGGGCAGCGCGAGGAACGCCCGAGTGCGCATGGGAGATCGCTTTTCGCCGTCGCGTTTCGGATCCCTTGACAGGAGAACATATGTTCGTGTAGAACATACGTTCCCATGATCGCCTGCCTCGTCATCCCCGGCTTCGAGCTGCGCGCCGCGCTCCGCAAGCAGCCAAGCCTCGCGCTCCGTCCGGCAGCGCTCGCCCCGGCCGCCGGGACCGAGCCGCTGCTCGGCCCCGTGACGGCCGAGGCCGAGCGCCTCGGCGTGCGTCCGGGCATGCGCCTCGGCGAGGGGTTGGCGACGTGTCCGCAGCTCGTCCTCGTGGAGCAGGACCCCGCCGCGGCGGAGCAGGCGTGGGAGGAGATCCTGCGCTCGCTCGAGGACTCCGGTTTCGCTGTCGACCCGGCCGAGGTGGGCTGCGTCTACTTCGAGACGCGCGGGGTGGAGAGGTTGTACGGCGGGCTCGAGGCCGCATTGCGGCGCGCGCTCGCTGCTGTAGGAACTGCCTGGGATCCACGCGCGGGCGCTGCGCAGCGCCGGTTCGCGGCCCTCGCCGCGGCGAATGTCGCGCGCCCCGGGCAGATCTTGGTCGTCTCCGACGAGCGGCTGCAGGACTTCCTTGCGCCGCTGCCGCTGGAGCTCGTGCCGATGGAGCCGCGCCGCCGCGCCGAGCTGCACGAGCTCGGCGTGAAGCGAGTCGGACAGCTTGCTGGGCTCCCGGGCGCAGCCGTGGCCGAACGATTGGGGCCGGACGGCCGGCGCGCCTGGGGCCTGGCGAGAGGCGGCAAGCCCGCGCGCGTCCGCGGACGCCGTCCGCCGGCAGAGATCGTCGAGGCGCTCGAGTTTCCGGAGGCCGTGGGCAACGAGCTCACATTGCGGCGCGCGTTCGCTGCGCTGCTCGAGACGCTGCTCGCACGCCCGGAGCGTCGCGACCGGTTCATCCGGAAGATCGCGCTGTCGGCGCGGCTCGTCGGCGGCGGCTCATGGCGCCGCTCGATCACATTGCGCGATGCGACGACGGAAGCGGGGCGATTGAAGGCTGCGCTTGGTCCCAAGCTCGCCGAGCTCCCGGCGCCCGTGCTCGAGCTGCGGCTCGAGCTCGTCGAGCTGACGGAACACGACGGTCAGCAGCTCGAGTTGCTACCTGCGGCCGGGGGAGAGCTCGACGTCCGTCTGCGGGAAGGCCTGCGCCAGGTGCGCGCGAGCACCGGCTCGGGTTCGGTCAATCAGGTCGTGGAGGTTGCGCCGTGGTCGCGCATTCCGGAAGCCCGGGCACTGTTCGTGCCGCGGGACGACTGAACCAACCTCGCCCGGCCGTCGTCGAAGCGCGAGTCGACGGGACGCCGGTGCGTGTGAACCGCCAACCCGTCGCGCTGTTACGGGAGGAGTGGCGCGTGGTCGACCGCTGGTGGACGGAAGAGCCGGTCTCGCGACGCTACTTCGAAGTCGTACTGCAATCAGGGGAGAACGCCGTTGTCTACCGCGACGAGCAGCGGAGCTGTTGGTTCACTCAGCGCGGCGCGTAGACGCCGCCAGAATCTCTCGCGCCCTCAAGAGACCTTCCTCTGCCACGACAACTTCGCGTGCGCCGCCGGGCAGGCCGTCCATCGTGCCGACGCCGAAGTTCGTCGGGCGGTGGTCGCAGTCGATGCCTTCGGTGCGGAGCAGTGCGCAGAGCAGCTCCGCTTCGCCCTCGTTCGGCACGACCGTCAGCGGAACGAGCACTTAGCTCATCTCCTGCAGTCGATTGTGGAAGCTGGTGCTCGGGGCGTGGATGTTGAGCAGGCGCGCGCGCTGTCCGTCGCGGTTCGCGAACGCATGCCTGATGCCGGGCGGCGCGGCGACGAACGAGCGCGCCGGCAGGCGCAGCCACTCGTCGCCGACGAGGAAGTCGACCTCGCCCTCGAGGACGTAGAACGAGTCGACGTGGTCGTCGTGCGAGTGCGGATCGGGGCCTTCGAAGCCGGGCTCCAATTCGAACTCGATCAGCGCCAGCTCCTCGCGTCCGGCCTTGATCGTCGCCACTCGGCTGTTCGCGGCGAGCCGCTCGCCCTCGCCGGGCCGCCAGAACAGCGCGTCGGTCGGCGGCTTGCCGCTACCCGGCGGCGCGTCGACGCTGTCAAAGCCGCCCTCTTCGTCACGGTCACGCGCGCGCAGGTTGTCGGCGAAGCCGCCGTCCGGCGTGTGGAAGTTCAGGAAGACCGAGCGCGACGTCGTCCGGAAGCCGTGCACCACCTCCGGCGGCGCGCAGGCAAACGCGCCCGGATCGAGCAGCTTCTCCTCGTCGTGGACGAGCACGGCCAGGCCGCCCTCGAGCACGTAGAACGAATCCGCGTGC
>JBJMJR010000017.1:0-7328 GCA_045806245.1 Gaiellaceae bacterium
CTCAGCCGGCGCCGCCAACACGACCCACTCGCCGAACTGACAGACCGCGAACGGGAAGTCCTCACACTCATGGCCGAAGGGCGATCGAACCAAGGCATCGCCGAACGTCTCTACCTTTCACCGAAGACGGTCGAGACACACGTCCACCGCATCTTCACCAAGCTCGGGCTCACCATCAACGACGTTGCGCATCGACGCGTCCTCGCGGTCCTCGCCTTCCTCCGCGACGAGAACTAAGAGGCCGACGCGAGGTCACGGGTCTGCGCGGCGTACCACTCGAGTCCGAGCGCGCGGAAGCGCTCCTGCGCCTGCGCAACGAGCGCCGAGTCGCCTCGAGCGACACCGAGCGTCCGTAGAGCGAATGGTTCGAGGTACGTGCCGGGAAGCGCCTGCCGCTCGGCCTCTTCAACAGCCTCGCCGGCTCGGCCAACCGCGACGAACGCGTCGAGTCGAGCTGCAACGCCGTTGACATAGTTGTAGATGTGCCAGTGCCACTTCTCTGATCCCTCGAGCAGCTCCTCGACTCGCGCGAGGTCGCCGCGGATCATTGCCAGCCGCGCCCGCGGCGCATCGAGCAGCAACTCGTATCCCTCGAAGCCGAGCGCCGCCACTTCCGCCTCGAGCCGACGCGCTGCCTCATCCAGGCCGAGCGCCCCGCAGGCGACGGCGCAGGCAAGAAGGCAGCGCGCGTTATACGCGCACGGCGTTTCTCGGTTCGCCGCGACGACCCGCTCCGCCCGTTCACTCCGCTCCCGCACGCTGTCCCACTGGCCGGCTGCCTCGTCGAGCAGGAGGAGGTTCCCCAGCGCGTGCACCGCGTGATGCGGGGTCAGCCGGGCGGCGATCTGTTCGTGGCGGAGCGCGTGCGACTGCGCGTTCTCGAGACGGCCGGCTGCGAGCTCTGCGCTGGCGGAGCCCCAGTGGATCAGCGCGAGGTGATCGGGATCGTTGAGTCGCCCGGCCAGGGCGAGCCGCCGGTCCGCCCACTCCGCCGCGCCGGCGATGTCGGCGACGAATTGGGCTATCGCAGACCTCGCGTTGAGGCCGAAGGAGAGCAGCTCGACGTCGTCGAGACGTTCGGCGATCGCGATTGCGAGCTCAGCGGCGGCGACATCGTCCTCCATCAGCGCCTTCGCAGCCAAGCCGTACGCGTACGCACGGCTGTCGGGACGGGCGAGGTCGAGCGACTGCGTGATCCAGCTCGAGACGAGCGCATCATCGGGAGCGACCTTCCACATCGCGCCACGCATGGTGGATTCGAAGGCGAGCTCGCTGTAGAGCTCACCGAGCTTCACTTCGTCGCCCGCGAGCTCGATCGCATTCAACATCGCCGTCCAAAACGCCTCGCCGTCGAGCTTCAGTGCGTTGACGCGGCCGATCGAGTGCCACAGCTCCGCGTCGGCCGGAGATAGCTCGACGGCACGCTCGAGCGATTCGAGCGCGTCGTCCAGGTCGAAGCGGACGACCGCGAGCGTTGCAGCCCGACGAAGCCAGTGAAGCGCCGATGCGCGAAGGCGCGCGAGATCCTCGGCGCGGTCGCGCCACGCGAGCTCGGCGATCTCCGGCTCGACGCCTTCGGCGTAGTGGTACGCGAGGGTGCCCGCAGTCGCGTCGGTGGCGTCTACTCCTTCGAGCCATTCGGCGTAGGCGGCGTGGCGTCGCGCTCGCTCTGCCTTCGGCAGGCTGCCGTAAGCGACCTCGCGCGTGAGCGCGTGCTTGAAGACGAGTTCCGGCTCGGTCGCACGCACGAAGTCGCGCTCGACGAGCGTGCGCACCTCGGCTGCGGATCCGACGAGCGCGCTGAGTCCGGCGGGCGAAAACGACCGACCGATCACGGCAGCGGCCTGAAGCGCATTCTTGGCCGTCGGCGAGAGAAGGTCGATACGCGCAGCGAGCACACCGTGGATCGAGTCCGGGATCGAGAGCTCGCCGGCGCTGAGCACCCACGCGCCGTCCTGTTGCTTCAGCAGCCCACGCTCGACGAGATCGGAGAGCAGTTCCTCGACGAAGAACGGGTTGCCCTCAGCCTGTTTGATGACGAGCTCGCGCGCCGCCACGTCGAGCGGTGCACCGAGCGCCCGATCGATCAGATCGGCCGCCTCGTCATCGCCGAGCGGCCCGAGGATGAAGGTCTCGCCGGGCCAGGCGCCGTCTCGCCCCGGCCGCGTCGTCCCCAACATGAGGACCGGCCCGGTCGCATCCGAAAGCACCCGCTCAAGCAGCTCGATCAAGGGCGTGGTCGCCCAGTGCAGGTCCTCGAGCACGACGATCGCCGGTCCGAGCGCCGCGATCTCCGACACGAGACGGACCCACGCATCCTGCAGCGCGAGCGCTGCCGCACGGGGCTCGAGGTCGCCCGCCACGTCGAGACCGAGCGTCAGCCCGAGGACCTCGCGCCCGCCGAGCCTCTCGAGCGCGGGCTCCTCTTGGTGGAGGCCCAGCTCCTGCCGAAGGACGTCGCCAAGGGGGCTGTACGTGACGCTGCGGCCATAAGGAAGGCAGCGCCCGACTCGGAAGGTGGTCTCCGCCGACAGTCGCTCGTGTAGCTCGCGCACGAGCGTTGTCTTGCCGAGCCCCGGCTCGCCGACGAGGAGAGCGAAGCGCGGCTCGTCCGTCGACGCGGCCTGCTGGAGCCAGTCGAGCTCGCGCTCTCGGCCCACGAAGGTGGTTGCGAGACCATGACCGCCGCGCGGGCGGCGCGGCGCGACCATGCCGCGAAGCTCCCTCGCCGCGACGCCGCCGGCCTTTCCCTTGGCGTCCACGGTGCGCAGCTCGCCGAAGTCGAAGGCGTCGCCGACAAGCGCAGCGGTGCGCTCGCCGACAAGCACCTGGCCCGAAGCCGCTGCCTGCTCGAGCCGCGCCGCGACGTTGACGGCATCACCGGTCGCGAACGAGCTTCCTTCGCGAGGCGGCGCGACGACGACCTCGCCCGTGTTCACCCCGATTCGTAATGCGAGCCCGTCTGCAAAGACCTCCCGCAGACGCTCGAGCATCCATAGGGCCGTCTGCAACGCACGCTCGGCGTGGTCCTCCTGAGCGGCCGGCGCGCCGAAGACGGCGACTACCGCATCACCGATGAACTTCTCGGTCGTCCCGCCGCCGAGGGCGATCTCTGCCTCCATCGCGTCGTAGAAACGCTCAAGGAGATCGCGCGCATACTCCGGATCGAGCTCACCGACGAGGGCGGTGGAGCCGACGAGATCGGCGAACAGGATCGTCGCCAGCTTCCGCTCCATGCCCGAGGATAGCTCGCATTAACGGGTTGGCATAAGCATTCAGCGGAGGCGCGTGCTCTGTCGCTTCTCTCGACCGAAACCGTGCCGAGACGCGAACGGACACTTTCGGCGGCGGCGCGTTCCCTCTATTCAGGTTGACGACACGTCCTCAACCGATCGGAGCGCATACATGCCCAGGTTCCTCTTCGTCCTCTTTCTCGCAGCGTTACTCCTTCTGCCGGGCGCCGCGACCGCATCCTCCTCCGGCGTCGTCGTCGGCGAGGTGTACGGCGGCGGCGGTAACACCGGCGCGACCTTCAGGAACGACTACGTCGAGCTGTTCAACGGAGGTTCCGCTTCCGTCGACCTGTCGGCGTGGAGCGTCCAGTACGCGACTTCTGCGGGAACGACATGGCAGGCCACACCGCTCTCCGGAACGATCGCGGCGGGCCGTCATTACCTCGTCCAGCTCGCGTCGGGCGGAACCGTCGGCGCGGCGCTACCGGCCGCGGATGCGACCGGCACCAGCAACGTCGCGGCAACCGGTGGCAAGGTTGCACTCGTTCGCAGCACGACTCCGCTCACGTGTGGCGCGACCGCGGGAAGCTGCTCGGCGACGCCGCTCGTCGAGGATCTCGTCGGCTACGGGGACGCGAGCGACTTCGAAGGCTCCGGCTCCGCGCCGGCACCGTCCAACACCGAGGCGGCGACGCGGAGCGGCGGTGGCTGTGCCGACACGGGCGACAACGCAACCGACTTCACCGCCGCGACGCCGAACCCGCAGAACTCGGCGGCGGCCGCACAGGCGTGTGCGGGCGGATCGACCGGTGGAACCGGCGGCGCGGCTCACGTGGATCTCGATCTCGCGTCGGCCCTGTCCGTGTCGCTCGACAAGGGAACGCTTAGCTTCGGCACCACGCCTGCCGGCTCGACGCCCGCGCCGCTTCCCGAGAACGTCACGGTCTCGAGCAACAACGGAACCGGCTACTCGTTGTCCGTCGCCCGCACCGCGTTCGCGCCACGAGACTTGCCTCTCGCGCTCGGCGCGACGGCGCCGTCCGGCGCAACGCTCGCGACGGCCTTTGCGGGCGGCGCGCTCGTTGCGGTGCCAGTCACGCCCGCCGCCGCGGTCGTCATCGGCACCAAGGATGTTCCGACCGCGGCCGGCGGCGATGTGTGGCCCACTCGCATCGGCTTCTCGAGCGCGCTGCCGCTCGCCGCGAGCGGCCGCTACTCCGCGACCGTGACCTACACGGTGCTGCCGCGGTGACGATCCCGTTCCTGCTCAGCGTGGCCCTCGCCGTCTCACCGGCGCGGGCCACGCTGCTGGCGCCTGCGTCCAAAGCGGTCGAGGTCCGCAACACCGGATCCGCGAGCCTCGTCGTCGACGTCGCCGCGCCCGCGGCACCGTGGTTGCGCGTCCGGCCCGCGCGCATCGTCCTGCGCGGCGGTGCGCGCGGTGTACTGACGGTTCGTGCGGGGCTCGGCGGCCGTCCCGGTGACCATGAGGTGCTGCTGTTGCTCGTTGCGCGACCGGACGGAGCAGGGCGCATCGCGTTGCGGATGCGAGTGGGCGTGCGGCTTCGCGTTCGCATGCCGGGGCAGCTCGTTCGACACGTCCTCGTGCGTGGGCTGCGCGTGCGGAGCGGACGCCCACGCCGCTTCCTGCTGACCGTCGCGAACGCGGGCAATGTCACCGAGCAGCTGCGCCGCGCCACCGTCACGCTCGTTCGCGGCGGCCGAATCGTGTCACGGCTCCATACGCGGAGCGCGCGCGAGCTTTTTCCGGGGGCGCGCATCGTGATCGGGCTTCCGTACGCAGGAGGCGCCCGCGGCTGGGTGACGGCGCTCGTTTCGCTGCGGCTCGACGGCTCGAGCGTGCCCGTCCAGCGCCGCTACAGGCTTCGTCTGTGAGACGAGTGGGGCCTGCGAGGCAGGCCCCACTCGGACTGCAGCTAGGGCAGCGTCACGTAGTCCGCGAGGAACACCCGTGCGGACGCACTGTCCAGCCGGTAGTCGACGTTCGTCGACCGGCAAGGCGTATCGCCGGTGATCGTCGTTGCCGCAACGATGTTCGTCTCGCTCGAGCCGGCACCGAGGAAGTTCGGGCCGCCCGAGTCGCCGTAGCACGTGCCGCCGTTCCCGGTGGATGCGTTCTGCGAGATACGCAGCCACGCGTCGTTGCCCGGCAGGGAATTGAGCGTGCCGGCGGCGACGAAACGGACGTCCTCGTAGTGGAACGCCTTGCCGCCGGGACCGTTGGTCACGGCCTGGGCGCCGTACCCGACGGACGTGAACTGCTGGCTCCCGGTCACGCCGCTCAACGAGCCCGCCGCGGGCAGCCGCGCAGGCGTGACGCCCCGAACCGCGTGGTCGAGGTAGACCACCGCGATGTCGTGCGGGTCGCTCTGCGACTTGCTGTACGCAGAATCCCCGTGCCAGGTGCCCCAATAGGTTGTGCTGGCGGCGCGGTCGAAGACCGACGCGAAGGTCACCTCGACGCGGCTGACGCCCTCGTCGCAGTGCTCCGCGGTAAGGAAGACGCGCGGGGCGATCAGCGTTCCGGTGCACTCTTCCCACGTGCCGTCGGAGAACGCCTGCTGCGCGAGCAGCGCACCGACCTCGGGATGACCGTTGCCATCAGGCCCACCGTTCGTAATTGCGAGCGCACCGCCGACGACCACCAGCGTTGCGAACGCAGCGGCGAGCGCCGCAAAGACTGACCTCTTCAAGTACTCCCCTCCCCGTTTGCTTGTCCCGCAGAGTAGACGCGGGATAGCCGGACGTCTACCTGAGTTTTTAGCCGAGCGCGTCTTCGCCGCGGACGAGCACGCGCGCGATCTCGAGCGAGTCGTCGAGGACGAGCACGTCGGCCGTCGATCCGGGCGCGAGCGTCCCGAGCTCGGGCCGCCCCGCGATCCGCGCAGGCAGCGCCGTCGCGGCGCTGAGTGCAGACTCGGCCGACGCGCCGAGGGCCACGAGATTGCGCACGGCGTCGATCATGCACACGGTGCTTCCCGCGAGAATTCGATCCGCGTTCCGCGCGACCCCGTCCTCGACCTCGAAGTCGACGCCCGCAATCTTGTAGGCGCCGTCGCCCGCATGGGCGGCGGCGATGGCGTCGGTGACGAGTGCCACGCGCCCGCCGGCGGCCTGCCACACGAGCCGCGCCGTGTCTTCGGCGAGATGGACGCCGTCGAGGATCACCTGCACGACGACGTCGGCCGTCACCAGCGCCGCGCCGGCGAGGCCGGGCTCGCGCGCTGCGAACGGCCGCATCGCGTTGAAGATGTGCGTGACGGTCTTGACGCCGCGGGCGAACGCCTCGCGCGCCTCGGCGGCGGTCGCATCGGAATGACCGCAGGAGACCGTCACCCCACGCTCATGCAGCAGGTCAACGAGCTCGTACGCGCCGGGCAACTCCGGCGCGAGCGTCACGTGACTGACGGGGCCGGCGGCGAGCAGCCGCAGCAGCAGCGCGCTGTCGGGATCGCGGCGTGCGGCCGCCGGATGCGTCCCGAGGCGCTCCGCCGAGATGAAAGGTCCCTCGAGGTGCGCGCCGAGCACGCGCGGCGCGGCGCCGTTGGCCGGGATCTCCGCCAGCGCGGCGACCAGCTCCTCCTCCGGCGAAGTGATGAACGTCGGCTGGTACGAGGTGACGCCGCACTCGAGCAGCGCCTTGCCGGCGCGCCGGTAGCCGGCAGTGTCCGCGGAGAAGAAGTCGACGCCGGCGAAGCCGTTCACCTGCAGGTCGACGAAGCCGGGCGACGCGATCCCGCTGCCGTTCGCCGAGCTCAGCCCGACTGCGGCGACCTGGCCGTCCGCCACCTCGACGTCCCCCGGCACAAGCGTGCCGTCGACCAGCGCTGCCCCGACGCCGAGACGCATCGCTATCCCGCCACTCCGGCGACAGCCGGAACATCCGCTGTCGGCAAAGCGAGACCCGTCTCGAGATCGAAGAAGTGCAGCAGCCGCGGGTCGATCGCCACCTCGACCGCTTCGCCCGGCGTGAGGAGGAGGTGCCGGTCGAAGCGGCCGAGGAGCGTCACCGACCGCTCGAGGTCCTCGACGCCGAGGGAGGGTCCCGGTGGTTGGGCCGCGGCGTCGACGAGA
>JBJMJR010000018.1:0-4340 GCA_045806245.1 Gaiellaceae bacterium
AGACGATCGGATGGCCCACCTTGTCCGGTCCCTGGTAGATCGCGGCACCGGCCGATTCGGTGATCTGCGCCATCCGGTAGTCCATCTCCGGCATGCCGCTGCCCTGGAAGCTCCAGCCGAACAGGCCGCCCCAGAAGCCTTGTGCGCGGTCGGCGTCCGCCGCCGCTATCTCGTAGTGAACGATTTCTCCAGCCATGGGGTTAGTCTGCCATGCCAGCGAGCGAAAGGAAGCGATGTACCGCGTGATCGTCTTGTACGAGCAGGAGCCGGACGCCGATGCGTATGCGGAGCACGCCGAGCTTTGCCGTCAGGTGCCGGACTCCGTGTTCCGGCACGGCAAGGTCTTCGGCTCCCCGATGGGCGAGCCGTCGCACGCGTACTACGCGGAGTGGGAGTTCGCAGACGAGGACGCGTTCAAGACGGCGACGCGGAGCGACGAGTTCATGGCGACGGGCAAGGACGCGTACAAGCGCGGGTTCCCGCAGCCGAGCGTCATGTTCGCCGACGTCTCGTGAGCGAGCCGGACGCCCCGCTGCCGGTGGAGCCGGCCGAGCTCGGCTTCGAGCGAATCCGCTACGAGAAGGCGCCCCCGCGGGCAACGATCACCCTCGACCGGCCCGAGGTGCTGAACGCCTTCGACTTCAAGATGCTTCGAGAGCTCGCGCGCGCGTGCGAGGACGCGAGCTGGGACGACGACATCCGGGTCGTCGTCGTGACGGGTGAAGGGCGAGCGTTCTGCGTCGGTGCCGACCTGAAGAGCTGGGGTGCAGAGTTGATCGACAACCCTCGCATGTACTGGAAGTGGTTCGGTGCGTTCAAGGACATGCACGACCGCTTGCGGGAGATCGGGAAGCCCACGGTTGCGCGCGTGCAGGGCATCGCGGTCGGCGGCGGCAACGAGCTGCAGATGGCATGCGACCTCGCGGTGATGGTCGACGACGCCTTCATCCGACACGTCGGCCCCGAGCACGGCTCCGTCCCGGCGGGCGGGGCGACCCAGTGGCTCCCGATCATGGTGGGCGACCGGCGTGCCCGGGAAATCCTGATGCTCTGCGAGCAGATCCCCGCGATGCAGGCGGCGGAGTGGGGTCTCGTGAACTACGCCGTGCCGCGTAACGAGCTGGACGTCAAGGTGGACGAGCTCGTCGAGAAGCTGGCGGCGAAGTTGCCGCAGACGATGCGCTACACGAAGCAGCAGCTCAACTGGTGGCGCGACATCTCGTGGCACGAGACGGTCAACCACGCGCGCGACTGGCTCGCACTCTCGATGCTCGGCGACGAGGCCAAGGAGGGGATCCAGTCATTTCTGGACCGGAAGACCTAGTTCTCGTCGAGCGCGACGGCCGGGTCGGCGTCGTGCTGATGAATCGTCCGAAGCAGCTGAACGCGCTGTCCGGCGAGTTGATGAACGCAGTGGTGGGCGCGCTCGACGAACTGGACGGCGACCAGGAGATCCGCGCGATCGTGCTGGGCGGCGGCGAGCGCGCGTTTGCGGCGGGCGCCGACATCGCGGAGCTCGCGGCCGGTACGCCGATCTCGCTCTACGAGAGCAGGCGCATCGACCAGTGGGACACGATCCGCGACCTGCGGACACCCGTCGTCGCAGCCGTGTCCGGCTTCTGTCTCGGCGGCGGCTGCGAGCTCGCCATGCTCTGCGACGTGGTCGTCGCGTCGGAGACTGCGAAGTTCGGCCAGCCGGAGATCAACCTCGGCGTCCTGCCCGGCGCCGGCGGCACCCAGCGGTTGACACGCGCGGTCGGCAAGGCAGTTGCGATGGACATGATCCTCACCGGCCGGATGCTGTCCGCGCGCGAGGCGCTCGCGGCAGGGCTCGTCGCGCGGGTCGTCGCGAAGGAGGCCTGGCTCGCGGAGGCAAAGCGCGTCGCGGCGGAGATCGCAACCAAGGGCCCGATCGCGGTGCGGCTTGCGAAGGAGGCCGTCGACAAGGCGTTCGAAGCTCCGCTCGCCGTCGGGATCGAGTTCGAGCGCCGGGCGTTCTACCTGGCGCGCGCATCGGAGGATGCAGGTGAAGGTCTGAACGCATTCGTCGAGAAGCGGCCGCCGGACTTCAAGGGCCGCTGAGGAGGTTCGCCGTCCATGGCCGAGGTCGAGATCACCCGCGCAGGCGCCGTTCAGACCATCACGCTGAACCGCCCCGACAAGATGAACGCCTTCACCCGCGCGTTGCACGCTGCGCTACGGGAGGCGCTGAAGGAAGCGCGTGACCCGGAGGTTCGGGCGGTCGTGATCACGGGCGCGGGCCGCGGGTTCTGCGCGGGCCAGGACTTGACCGAGTTCGGCGAATCCGGCGACGTCGGCGCGGCGCTTCGCGAGACCTATCACCCGAACATGCTTGCGATCCGCGCGCTTGAGAAGCCCGTGATAGCGGCCGTGAACGGCGCCTGCGCCGGCGCGGGGCTTTCGCTCGCGTGCGCGTGCGACATTCGCATCGCCGCCGACAGCGCGAGCTTCGTCCCCGGCTTCATCGGCATCGGCCTCGTCCCCGATGCAGGCGGCACCTACTTCACCCACCGCCTGCTCGGCGCGTCGCGCGCCTTCGAGTGGATGTCGTCGAATCGCCGGCTCACGGCGGCGGAGGCACACGCGTGGGGAATCGTGTCCGAGGTCGTCGAAGCCGATGCGCTGCCGTCGCGTGCTGCCGAGCTTGCGTTGTTCTATGCCGGGCTCCCGACGCTCGCCATCGGCATGACGAAGCGGCTGTTCGACCACGCCGACACGGCCACGCTCGAGGAACAGCTCGAGTACGAGGCGCAACTGCAGGCGGCCGCGACGCAGACGGACGACTTTCGCGAGGGTGTCGCCGCCTTCCTCGAGAAGCGCGAGGCGCGCTTCAGCGGCCGCTAGGCAGCCGGGCGCACACGTTCATGCCGAGTACGGTGGCGGACCGGCGGCTTTCGCTCCCCGCAAGCTGCGCCTGCGAGGCGGCTGTAGTCACCGAAGGGAAGTCGCGCCGCTCGGCGGCCTCGCCGAGGCTGCGAACGGCTCTGGCGACGCGCCGGTCAGCGGCGAGCCACCGCTGCACCGCTGCGGCGTCCGCGGACGGCGGCCTCAGCACCTTGAGCCTGCGTAGAGCCGCCTCGTAGAGCGGCAGTGTCTTCCGGACGTAGGTGACGATCTCGGTGTAGGAACGCGGCCGGACGACCGGGTTGGTCGCGTCGGCGTACGCGGCGCAGATCGCGTCGGCCCGCTTGACGTAGTCGGCGTGGGAGAGGCGGCCGTCGCCGCAGCCCGCGACGAGCGCGAGGAGCATCAGCGACGCAGCAGCTCGAGCACCTCGCCGTCCTCCGGGAAGCGGTGTGTTGCCTCCTTGGAGAAGACCAGGGCGCCGTCGCTCAGGACGTCGAACTGGCTGGAGCGTCCTGCTCGGATGGAGGCGTCGAATCCGTTCTGCGTGAGCTCGGCCGCGAGACTCGCGGCCCGGCGGTCGTAGCCGCTTCAGACGGGGCAATACAGGATCTCGACACTCATCCGCGGCAGCGTCGCAGACGCGCAGCATGCTGCGCAAATCCTTGGCGCGTCGGCGAGGCAGACCAGTCTGTCCTCTGCTACTGTCGCGGCCGTGACCGCCGAGCCCGTCGCCCGCCAGCGAATTCTCGACAGCGCGTACGATCTCTTCTCGCGCCGCGGAGTCCGCGCCGTCGGCATCGAAGAGGTGATCGAGCGGGCCGCGGTCGCCAAGGCGACGCTCTATCGTCATTTTCCGTCGAAGGACCACCTCGTGCTCGAGTTCCTGCGCCAGCGCGAGACGATCTGGACGCACGGCTGGGTCGAGGCCGAGGCACGCAGGCGCGGCGCGACACCTGAAGGGCGGCTCCTCGCGATCTTCGACCTCTTCGACGAGTGGTTCCGTCGGGAGAACTTCGAGGGCTGTTCGTTCATCAACGTGATGCTCGAGACCGCCGACCGCGAGCATCCGATCGGGCGTGCGAGCGCCGAGCACCTCGAGAACATTCGCAGCGTCCTGCGGTCGCTTGCCGAGGAGGCCGGTCTGCGGGACACCGACGAATTCGCGCGTTCCTTCCACATCCTGATGAAGGGCTCGATCGTCCAGGCCGCCGAGGGCGATGTCGACGCTGCGAAGCGCGCTCAGCAGATGGCCGGCGACCTGATCGAGAAGTACCGCTAGCCTCCTCCTAGGGCGAGGGATTGTGCGTCCCGCGCGGCGTGCCGATGGTCTGGCAACCAAGGGGGAAGGCTCTGCGCGTAAAGCTGTCGGACCCGGCGCTGATCCAGCGGCTGAAGGCGTTTCTCGCGTTCGACTCGAACGTGGTCGTCACGCAGATCGCGGACGACGAGGTCGAGGTCTCGTTTCTCGGCTC
>JBJMJR010000019.1:0-20309 GCA_045806245.1 Gaiellaceae bacterium
AGCTTTCGCTGAAGACGCCCGCGATGTGCTCCGTGCGCAGGAAGCGCATGAAGTAGTGCGCGAAGACCGCGAAGAAGACGACTGCCTGCTCGACGGCCATCGTCACGCCGGCGATCTGCTGGTCGGTGAGGTCGGAGAGGCCCCAGAGTTGAGGCGCCTGCTTGTAGAAGGCGTAGACCGGATGGGGAAGCAGGGCGAGCAGCAGACCGAGCGGTGAAGCCAGCACGAAGCCGGCGAAGACGTAGGCCGCCTTCACACCGTCGGACCACGTCCCGTGGACGACCGGCCACCACATGAGGACTCCCACGACGAAGTACGTGAGGTGCTCGAGGTGCAGGAGGGAATGGGGACGGTTCAGCGCCGCGTCGTAGATCACGGGCACGTGCCAGACGAAGTACGTGGCGAGCCAGAGCGGTAGCGCGACCAGCGGGTGGATGTAGCGGGCCACGGGCCGACCGAGCGCGGGAGCGACGGCGAAGACGACGAGGCCGGGCGCCCACTCGGCGGTGACGACGTTCTGCAGGAAGTGGACCGCGAGCAGGTAGTGCAGCGCGATCGTGTGCAGCGGCGTCACGTACACGGCGAGCAGCAGGATCAGCGCGAGGTCGAAGGCCGCGCGGCGCGTCGTGTCCGACGGCCACCGCCGCTGCGTCCAGTAGTAGGCGGCGGCAAATGCCGCAAGTGCGCCGAGAACGTCCCAATGCAGCGCCCACGAATAGGGATCCACGGCGGTACGCTATTGGAGCGCGCCCGTGGTGTAGCGGTAGCACGCGACCCTTCCAAGGTCGTCGCGCCGGTTCGAGCCCGGCCGGGCGCTTACTTCGTCCGACTCCTCTCGTATGTTTTCCAAAGTGAAAACACGCGAGCGAGAGCTGGCACGGCGGCTGCGACGCGACGAGGCCGCATCGATCAACGAGATCGCACGCCGCACGGGTGCGGCGCTGTCGTCGATCAGTCGCTGGGTGAGAGACATCGAGCTCACAGACGACCAGCGCGATGCGCTGCGCGCGGCGGCAGCGAACGGCCTCGTCAAAGGGAGCACGATGAACGCGATGCTCCGGCGCGAAGCTCGTGTCCTTGCGCAAGAGGAAGGGCGACGACTTGCGCGCACGCAGGATCCAGAGTTCGTAGCTGGCTGCATGCTCTACTGGGCGGAAGGAACCAAGCAGAGGAACCAGCTTCAATTCAGCAATGCGGATCCCGCGATGGCGCGATTCTTCGTGGACTTTCTCAAGAAGTACTTCGACTTGCGCGGCGCCGACATTCGCATCACCTGTCAGCTCTACGCAGATCACCTGGAGACGCAGGAAGCGATTGAGCGCCACTGGCTCGCGGTGCTCGAGCTGCCGCCGGAGTCTCTGCGCAAATCGGTCGTGAACGCGTATTCGAAGGCGAGCAAACGGAAGCGCATCGGGAATCTGCCGTACGGGACATGCCGCATTGCCGTGTCGAGGACGTGGGTGATCCAAGCCGTCTTCGGCGCGATCCAGGAGATCGGCGGTTTCGACCGCCCCGAGTGGCTGGACTAGGGCGCGTTATTCGGGATCTGCAGCGAGCTCGACGCGCTCGATGACCGCGTCGTCCTGCGGCTTGTCCGCAGAATCGCTCGGGAGGGTGGAGATCTTGTCTGCGATCTCGATCCCGGAAGTGACGCGGCCGAAGACCGTGTGTTTGCCGTCGAGCCACGGGCAGGCGTCCGCCGTGACGATGAAGAACTGGCTGCCGTTCGTGTTCGGCCCGGCGTTCGCCATCGCGAGCGCGCCGCGGTCGACCTTGTGCTGGTTGAACTCGTCTTCGAACTGGTAGCCGGGGCCGCCGCGGCCGGTGCCGGTCGGGTCGCCGCCCTGGATCATGAAATCGGGAATGACGCGGTGGAAGATCAGCCCGTCGTAGAAACCTTCGCGCGCGAGCTTGACGAAGTTGTCCACCGTCTTCGGCGCCTCGTCGGGGTAGAGCTCGATCTCGATCGGCCCGTGATTCGTATGGAGCGTCGCGTTCATCGAAGCGTGTCCGCGAACGGCTCGATCGCATGGGCGGTCGGCTCGATCTCGCCCGACTCGAGCTTCTGTGCGATCTCACGCGCGAGCTGCTCCGCCTCGCTCTCTTGATCGACGTCGAGCACGGTGTTGACGGCGGCGAGCACGTGGCCGCCGGAATGCAGCTCGACGTCGACGGTCTCCAGGTCCGAGCGCTTGATGTACGGATCGTCCGGCACGCCGACGTGGACGACGATGTTCCGCCCGTCGGGCAGCTTGGCCGTGTGCTCGATCGTTCGCCCTCGAAGACTCATTCGGCTGAATCTATCGTCCGATGGACTCGCGATGCTGCAAGCCGTGCCGGCCGACCGCGAGCGCTGGGTCCACTTCCGACCGCGGACCGTCCTCGTTGTCATCGGGATCCTCGTGGTCGCGTTCATCACGCTGAAGGTCCTCTGGATCTCGCGGCACGTCCTCTCGTGGGTCTTCATCGCGCTGTTCCTCGCGCTCGCGCTGAATCCGGCGGTCGACCGCGTCGAGCGTCGCCTGGGACGGAGAGGAGCCGCGGCCGGCGTCGTGTTCGTCGCCGCGCTGGCGGCGATCGGCCTGATCGGCTGGCTGCTGGTTCCGCCGCTCGTCGACCAGGTCAACAGCTTCGCGCACAAGGTGCCCGACTACCTCGACCAGGTCACGAAAGGACGCGGCCGACTGGGCTTCCTGCAGGAGAAGTACCACCTCGTCGACAAGGCGCGAAAGGCCTTGCGCCAGGGCGGCGCTTCGAAGTTGTTCGGACTGTCGGGCACCGCCCTCGCCGTCGCAGCGGGTGTGATCAACGCCGTCCTCGCGACGGTGACGATCGCGTTCATGACGTTCTTCATGCTGCTCGAGGGGCCCAACTGGGTCGACCGGTTCTTCTCGCTGCTGCGCCCCGACGCACGCACGCGCTGGCGCGCAGTCGGTCACGACATCTACCGAACCGTCGGGGGCTACGTCTCGGGCAACCTGCTGATCAGCCTGATCGCCGGCGGTCTCACTGCCGTCGTCCTCGCGATCATGGGCGTGCCATATGCGATCGCGCTCGGTCTGATCGTCGCGATTCTCGACCTGATCCCGCTCGCGGGCGCGACCATCGCGGCGATCATCGTCGGCGCCGTCGCGTTCATCCACTCGGTCCCCGCCGGCATCGTCGTCGTCGTGTTCTTCATCGTCTACCAGCAGCTCGAGAACCACATCCTGCAGCCGGTGGTGTACGGGCGGACGGTCCAGCTGTCGCCGCTGGTCGTGCTGATCTCGGTGCTGGTCGGCGCCGAGCTCGCCGGCGTGCTCGGCGCGCTCGCAGCGATCCCCGTGGCCGGGGCCCTGCAGGTCGTCTTGATCGACTGGCTGCGCCACCGGCGCCCCCACCCCGTCACCCAATCGGGGTAACTCGTTTCAGGGATGTGGCCGACGTGCCGGTCGCGCCGATTTCCCAGGCATGGGGAGTCGTACCCTCCGTCTCGTCGCCCTCGGGCTCAGCGTCTTCGGCCTCTGGGTCGTCGCCTCGCCTGCCGGCGCGTCGTCCCAGCAGCCGACGACCTCGCTGTCGTCGCTCGAGCAGGGCGTCCTCTCCCAGATCAACTCGGTGCGAAAGGAGCACGGCCTCGCGCCGCTGCGCCTGTCCGGCCACCTGTCGGCGGCCGCGCGCCAGCACTCGGACGAGATGGCAGCGCGGGGTTACTTCAGCCACGACTCCGTCAACGGCTCGTCGTTCGACAAGCGCATCGCGCGCTACTACCCGGTCGGGCACAGCCGCTACTGGTCGGTCGGCGAGAACCTGCTCTGGTCGTCACCGGACGTCGACCCGAACGGCGCGGTGGACATGTGGTGGAACAGCCCCGAGCATCGCAAGAACATGCTGACTGCGCGCTGGCGCGAAATCGGCGTCTCCGCGGTGCACGTTCCCGCTGCACCCGGCACGTACGGCGGCCGCGCGGTCACCATCGTGACCACCGACTTCGGCGTCAGGCACTAGCGAAGCCCGGGGATACGCTGTTCCGCGGGCGCCTGTAGCTCAGCGGACAGAGCGGCGGCCTTCTAAGCCGCGGGTCGGAGGTTCGAATCCTCCCAGGCGCACTCGCGTTACGGCGCGCGGGCCGATGGGAACGCGTCTCTGGACAACGTCCAGAGGGGGTTAGCGAATGGCTGACGAGCTGAAAGGCAAGAAGGTCGCGTTCCTGGCGGCCGACATGTTCGAGGAGGTGGAGTTGACCGGGCCGTGGCAGGCGCTCGAGGGGGCCGGCGCGGATTTGGAGCTCGTCTCGCTGCAGGAAGGCGAGATCCAGGGCTTCGACCACTACGACAAGGCCGGGTCGTTCAAGGTCGACAAGACCGTCGAGGTGGCGAGTGCGAACGACTACGACGCGCTCGTGCTGCCCGGCGGGGTCGGCAATCCCGACAACCTGCGCCAGGACGAGAACGCCGTGCAGTTCGTGCGCGACTTCTTCGAGCAGGGCAAGCCGGTTGGCGCGATCTGCCATGCGCCATGGACGCTTGTCGAGGCCGGCGTGGTGCGCGACCGGACGCTCACGTCTTTCCCGTCGATCCAGACCGACATCCGCAACGCGGGCGGCAACTGGGTCGATGAGGAGGTGCACGTCGACAGCGGCCTGGTCACGAGCCGCAAGCCGGACGACATTTCGGCGTTCAACAAGAAGCTGATCGAAGAGTTCGCTGAAGGCCGCCACGAGCAGCAGGCCGCGCAGACCAAGGCTGCGAGCTCATAGCGCGCGCAGCGCTCCTCGACGTCGACGGGACGCTTGTCGACGCCAGCTATCAGCAGGTGCTGGCCTGGTACCGGGCGTTCCGTAAGCACGACGTCGTGCTCGGTCTGCGCCATTTGCACCGGCACATCGGCATGGGCGGGGACATCTACGTCCCCGCCGTCGCCGGTGAGACCGTCGAGCGCCAGATCGGCGACGACGTCCGCGACGAGTGGGAGAAGCAGTTCGAGCGCATGATCGCCGAGGTCGCGCCGTTCGCTAGCGCGCACGACTTCGTCGCCGCGCTGAAGGAGCGCGGACATACCGTCGTCCTCGCCAGCTCGTCGATTGCGAAGCATGCGGAGCACTTCCTCGACTTGCTCGGCGTGCGCGACCTCGTCGACGACTGGACGACGAAGGACGACGTCGACGCGACGAAACCCGAGCCCGACCTCGTCAAGGCGGCGATCGCCAAGGCCGGCACGGAGGACGCGGTGATGGTCGGAGACACGCCGTGGGACATCGAGGCCGCGCGCAAGGCCGGCCTCGACACGATCGCCGTGCTGACGGGAGGCGCGTACTCAGCGGCTGAGCTTCGCGACGCGGGTGCGATCGCGGTGTTCGAATCCGTCGGCGAAATGAAGGACCGCCTGGCCGAGACACCGCTATCCTGAGCTGTCCACGGTGGCGGTAGCTCAGTTGGTAGAGCCCCTGGTTGTGGTCCAGGTGGTCGTGGGTTCGAGTCCCATCCGCCACCCTCTGAGCCGGGCCCCGTAGCTCAGCGGATAGAGCAACGGACTTCGAATCCGTGTGCGGAGGTTCGACTCCTCCCGGGGCCACTGCCTGCCCGCCGACCGGGCAACGAACGTGCCTCACCTATCGTCCGACCGTGACGGAGCGCTCAACCGCGCGCGTCGTGCGAAGCACCGAGCGTCCAGAAGAAGGGACTCAAGGACGCTGAGGACGCTGCCGATGCCCCTCGCAACGATCAGTACTACGTCAAAGGGGTTTCCAAGATGGGCTTGATCTTCATCCTCGTCGTTGTCTTTGTTGTCCTTGCTTTCCCGGTCTATGTGATCGGTCGGCGGGGCGGAGTCAAGAACCCGTGGGTGGCCTTCCTCCCGGTCCTTGGCGTCTGGATCGTCCTGTTCGAGACGATCGGCAAGAGCGGGTGGTATTCGCTCCTCGGCTTCGTGCCCTACGTCGGCGGCCTCGTCATCTTGATCTGGACGGCTGTGGAGCTTCCGGCGCGCCACGATCGTTCTCGCTGGTGGATCGTTCCGCTCATCGTCCCCGGCGTGAATCTGCTGGCGTATTGGTTCTACGCATTCACCCTTCCGCGCGAAGCGCCGACGTTCGCCTAAACGCTCACGCTCCCCCGCTGGCTCACGCACGGACGCCCTTGCAACGTTTGAACGGGCAGGTGCGACGATTCACCGCTGTCCTCGCCCTCCTCTGGCTGTTCACAGCCGGAGCCGCGGCCGGCTGCGGCACGAAACATGCGGGTACAGGTACCAAGGTGCTCACACCGCGGCCGACGGACCTGACAAGCACGTCGAGCCATTGGTCAATGCAGGCGTCGGACTCGAGCTGCCTCTTCTCAATCATCGAGCAGGCAGACGCCACGAGCGCCTGTGTCGATGCAGCGGGCGTGTGCCATGCCTACGCCTATAAGAAGAAAGCGGGCCTCCTCCTGGAGGAGCTGGACGCGACGGCCGCAAAGCGAGTCTGCCGCGATATCGGCTTGGCGTTCAAGAAGCCGAAGTAGTGACCACCGGTACCTCCGTGGCCACCTTCAAAGTGGCGGCTCCTCGCGCTCTGGCTACTGCGGCGGGCCGGCGGCGAGCTTGACTCTTGCCGACCGGCGGGCACCCGTCTCGTCGGTGTAGTCGATCGCGACGAACTGCCCGGGGTGATACGCGAGCACTGCCGCAGTGATGCCGGCCTCGCCGGTGACGCGCTTCCCGCCGACGGAAATGATGATGTCGCCAGGCTTGATCCCTGCCTTCTGCGCCGGGCTGCCGCGGACGACGTCGTCGACGGTCGTGCCCTGAACCCGGATTCCGAGGAACGCCGTCGCGCCGACATGCACGCGGGCCGACGCTTTCCCGGTCACGATCTGCTTGGTAACCCGAGCAGCTGTGGCGATCGGGATCGCGAACGCGTTGCCACCGTACGCCGCTGCCGTGTCCACGCCGACGACCCTGCCGCTGCTGTCGAGCAGCGGGCCGCCCGAGTCGCCGGGCCGGAGCGGCGCGTTCGTCTCGATCACCCCGGTCAGCCGGTGGAACTGGCCGAGGTCGTTCTCGACGGTGATCGACCTCTTCAGCCGGACGACGGTGCCGCGCACCGAGATGAGGCGCCCGAACCCACCTGAGTTTCCGATCGCGGTGACGCTGGCGCCGACGCTGAGCGCCGCGGAGCTGCCGATCGTGACCGTGCGGAGGTTCGTCGCCCTCTGCAGTTGAAGAACCGCGACGTCGTCGGCGATGTCGTAGCCGACGACGCGCGCCGCGTACCGGCGGTTTGTGCCGGGGACGGCGATCCGAATCGTCGTGGCGCCCGCGATGACGTGGTTGTTCGTCAGGATCCGGCCGGAGGATGTCAGCACCATTCCCGTGCCGGCGGCCCAGGTGTCCTCCAGGCGCAGGTTCGTGTTGATGACGACGACGCCCGAGCCGACGGCTGCGCTCTCGCGCGTGGCTGCGATGGCTGCGCCGCTCCCGATCGCGGCGAGCGCGACGAAGAAGACGGCCAGGATTCTGGTCTTCCGAATCAACATGTGGAGATCAGATCGGCTCGAGGTGCCCTGGACCTGAGGGTGTTTCGCGCAGGTCCTGCCGGGGACGACGACCTATGTTTCCGACCCGGCCTCTCGGGAGCACGGGCTTCGACATCACCGTTGTCGGGCTCGGCGCCTGGGCCATCGGCGGCAGCGCCTCACAGGGCGGCTGGGGACGCCAGGACGATGCCGAGAGCGTCGCGGCGATCCATCGCGCCGTCGAGCTGGGCATCAATTGGATCGACACCGCGCCGGCGTACGGGTTCGGGCACGCCGAGGAGGTCGTCGGCGACGCGCTCGCCGCGCTCCCGGACGGCGACCGCCCTCGCGTCTTCACGAAGTGCGGGCTCGTCTGGGAGGAGGGCGAGACGACGGTACGAAACGTGCTCGCCCCAGAGTCGATCCGCCGGGAGTGCGAAACGTCTCTGCGCCGGCTCAAGCTCGAATGCATCGACCTGTTGCAGATCCACTGGCCGGCGCACGACGGGACGCCACCCGAAGAGTCGTGGCAGACGATGGCCGACCTGGTCGAGGAAGGAAAGACGCGTGCGGTGGGCGTGTCCAACTACGACGTCGACCTGCTCGAGCGGTGCGAGGCGGTGCGCCACGTCGACACCTACCAGCCTGAGCTCAACCTCATCACTCGAGACGCCGAGGACTCGATCGCATGGTGTCGCGCCAACGGCACCGGCGTGATCGTCTACAGCCCGATGCGTTCCGGTCTGCTGACCGGAACGTCCGCCGCGGAGCGCTGGGCCGCTCTGCCCGAGGACGACTGGCGCCGGGGACATCCCGATTTCCAGGAGCCTGCCCTCAGCCGCAATCTCCTGGTCGTCGAACGGCTGCGGGCGATCGCCGACGAGCTCGACGCCTCACTGGGCGAGCTGGCGGTCGCATGGACGCTCCAGTGGCCGGGCGTTACCGGCGCGATCGTCGGTGCGCGCCGTCCGGTTCAGGTCGAGGACTGGGTCGGAGCGGCGTCGCTGGAGCTCGACGACGAGGTCCTCGACCGGATCGGCGACGTGCTGCAGGAAAGCGGCGCCGGCTCGGGCCCGGTTCGACCGCCCGTCGCACGCGTCGGATGACCCGGCCGGCGATTCCGTTCATCGGGGCTTTCGAGTCCACGTATCAGCCCGCCTTCGACACCGACGTCTTCGAGACGACGGCGCACGACCGGCGCTGGCGAGAGGATCTCGAGCTCCTCGGAGCATGCGGTGTGCACGAGATCCGCTACCCGGTTCGCTGGCACCGCGTCGAGGTCGAGCCTGGCTCCTTCGACTGGGCCCAGACCGACGAAGTCCTCGCTCACCTCGCGGACGTGGGCCTCCACCCGATCGTCGATCTCGTGCACCACACGAGCTACCCGCACTGGATCGCCGACTTCGCCGACCCCGAATTCGGCCCCGCGCTCCTCCGCTACGTGCGCGCCTTCGCGGAGCGCTACCCCGACGTCGACGCCTACACGATCTTCAACGAGCCGTTCACGACGTTCCTGCTCTGCGGACAGGCCGGGATCTGGCCGCCGCAGCTCCGCGGCCTCGAGGGCTTCCTGACAATTGCGCGCAACGTCTTTCCGGCGCTGACGGAGGCGAGCCGGCTGCTACGCGAGCTCCTCCCGCACGCGCGGCACGTGTACGTCGAGGCGTGCGAGCGGCACACCGCCTCGACGCCGGCCGGCGCGCAATTCGCGGATTGGACGAACGACCGCCGCTTCTTCCTCACCGATCTCTTCTTCGGTCACGAGCTGGATGAGCGCCGCCCGTTCGTCGCGGACGTCCTCGCGTGCGGCGGCGCCGATCTGCTCGAGGTCGAGCCCGGCGCGATCGACGTCCTCGGGCTCGACTACTACGCGCACAATCAGTGGGAGTGGGCGGACGTCGACGTCGGGACGACCTGTCCCTCGGCGCCGGTCCCGTTCGCGGACGTGATCCGGGAGTACTGGGAGCGCTATCGCCTGCCGTGCATTGTGGGCGAGACGAATATCCGCGGGCTCCCATCCGACCGCGCGACCTGGCTCAAGTACACGCTCGAGCAGTGCGAGCGCGCTCGCGCCGTCTACGGCGTGCCGGTCGAGGGCTACTGCTGGTTCCCCTTCGTCGACTCGTGCGATTGGAACTCCATCCTCTGCCGCTGCGACGCGAGCGTCGACCCCGTCGGGGTCTTCTCGCTCGACGCCGAGCTGAACCGCACGCCGGGTTCGATGTCGGAGTCCTATCGGCTCGCCGCTCTCGGCTCGCCCGCCAGCCAGCTGCCGGCCTACGAGCTGCAGCCTCCAGTCGCGACCTGGCTCGCGGGGTGGCTGCCGCAGATGGCGCACTGGGAGTGGCAACCCGCTCCGGCGGCCGAGGTCGCGGCCGGGGGCGAGCCACCCGACATCGAGATCGAGCTCACCGTGGTCGAGGCCGCGTGAAGCTTCTCGTCTGCGGCGGGGCCGGATACATCGGCAGCGTCGTCGCGGCTCGTCTCCTGGAGGAGGGTCACGCGGTCACGGTCGCCGACAGTCTCGTGACCGGGCACGAGGATGCCGTCCCGGACGGGGCGCGGTTCGTCCCGGTCGATCTGCTCGGCGGCCATCTCCACGGCCTGCTCGCGGAGGGCTTCGACGCCGTCCTTCACTTTGCCGCGCTGTCGATCGTCCCGGAGTCGGTTGCGCATCCGACGTTGTATTTCCGCGCGAACGTCGGCGCCACGGTTGCGCTCCTCGACGCGATGCGCGGCGCCGGCGTCAAGCGAATCGTCTTCTCGTCGACGGCAGCCGTCTACGGCGAGCCCGACGAGGTTCCGATCCCCGAGACGGCCGAGACGCGACCGACGAACCCGTACGGCGCGTCGAAGCTCGCTGTCGACCATGTACTGCGCTTCGAGGCGGCTGCGTCAGGCGTCGGCGCCGTCAGCCTCCGTTACTTCAACGTCGCGGGAGCGTACGGCCGGCACGGCGAGTGCCACGAGCCAGAGACGCACCTGATCCCGCTCGTCCTCCGCGCGGCCGCGGGCGAGTCCGACGGCGTCAAGATCTTCGGTACCGACTACCCGACACCGGACGGAACCGCGATCCGCGACTACATCCACGTCGAGGATCTCGCGGCGGCGCACATCCTTGCGCTCGACGCGACGCGGCGCCCGGGTCACGAGGTCTTCAACCTCGGGAACGGTGCCGGGTTCTCCGTCCGTCAGGTCGTCGACGCTGCGCGCGCAGTGACCGGCCGCGAGATACCGACCGAGGAGTCGCCGCGACGCGCCGGCGATCCCGCGGTGTTGGTAGCTTCGAGCGAGAAGATCCGCAGGGAACTGGGATGGGTGCCGAGGAAGCCGCAGTTGGCTGCGATGATCGCCGACGCCTGGGAGTTCGCGGGGCGGCGGGTGGCGGCGGCCGCCTAATTTCGTCGAACGCGGGCAGGTAGGAGGGCGTGCGCGGCGTCTATCTTCCCGGCGATCGCCGCGTCGAGATTCGCCAGGTAAAGGACCCCGTGCCGGGAGAGGGGCAGGTCGTCGTGCGCATGCACGCATCGGCGATCTGCGGCAGCGACATCCGGGCGATCTACCGCGAGCACACCGGCCGTGGTGCCGAGGCGTACCGCGGCGTCATTGCCGGGCACGAACCGAGCGGCGAGATCGTCGCCGCCGGGCCGGGCTGCACGCGTTTTCGTCCCGGCGATCGCGTGTTGCTCTACCACATTGCCGGGTGCGGCCTCTGTCACGACTGCCGCCTCGGCTACATGATCAGCTGCACGTCACCGGCGCGCGCGGCGTACGGGTGGCAGCGCGACGGCGGGCACGCCGATTACCTGCTCGCGGAAGAGCGGACGTGCGTCGCCCTTCCGGACGAGCTTTCCTACGTCGACGGAGCGTGCGTCGCCTGCGCATTCGGGACGTCCTACGAAGCGCTCTGCCGCGCCGGCGTCTCCGGACGCGATGCCGTCCTCGTCATCGGTCTCGGGCCGGTCGGGCTGGCCGTCGCCACGCTTGCCGCCGCCTTGGGCGCCGGGCCTGTGATCGGAGTCGATCCGGCCGCCGGGCGGCGCGAGCTCGCCGAGCGGCTCGGCGCCGTCAGCGCGTCGCTCCCTGCGGACGCCGACATCGGCGACCGCGTGGCCGAGTTGACGGGAGGTCAGGGCTGTGACGTCGCCGTCGACTGCTCCGGCACCGCTGAGGGTCGGAGTGCCGCGATCGCCGCGACACGCGGGTTCGGGCGCGTCGTCCTCGTGGGCGAGGGTGGCCGGCTCGACGTCGACGCGAGCCCGACGCTCATTCACGGCCAGATCACGCTTCACGGCTCCTGGGTGACGAGCATCTGGCGGATGGAGGAGCTCGTTCGCCAGCTGGTCACGTGGGATCTGCATCCCGAGCGAACGGTGACGAACACGTTCGGTCTCGACGAGGCAGACAGCGCGTACGCCCTCGCCGACGCCGGCGTGAGCGGGAAGGTCGCGGTGGTGATGCCGTGAAAATCGAAGCGGCACCACTCCGCTTCGACGAGCACGGCGTCGCCTCGCTCGACGGAAGCTGGGAGTTCTTCCCGGGCGACCACGAGCTGCGCGCGCTCGACGGCCTCGTCCCCGACGAGATTCGCGTTCCCGCGCTCTGGGAGAGCCAGGGGTACCTCGAGCTCGACGGGATCGCGTGGTACCGGCGCAGCTTCGGGCTCGACTCGGCCGACGGTTACTGGACACTCCGCTTCGGCGCGGTGATGGACGTCGCGGAGGTTTACGTGAACGGCGAGTCGGTCGGCGCGAACGAAAGTCCCTTCACGCCGTTCGACCTCGACGTGACCGCCGCGCTCGAGACGGGCGCGAACGATGTGGCCGTGCGCGTCTTCGACCCGAACGTCGACGATCCCGAGCACATCCGCCTCCCGCACGGGAAGCAAGGTTGGGCCAACAACCACTTCCCGAGCCGTCCGAGTCTGTACATGACGTACGGCGGCATCTGGCAGCCGGTCCAGCTCCAACGCCACGGGCCGCTCGTCGTCGCCAACGTGTTCGTCAACGCCGATCCCGGCGACGTTCGTGTGCTCGTCGAAATCGCGAACCGCGCGACTGCGGCGGTGCGCGGCCGCCTCGGCATCCGCGCACTCGGCGCCATCTGGGAGGCCGACGTCGACGTCGCGTCGGATGCGGTCGTGCAGGTGGAGGCCGAGCTCGGGCCGACGACCGCCGCACGGTGGACGCCCGAGCGACCCTCGCTGCACGAGGCTCTTGTCGACGTCGTGCTCGACGACGGCTCGGTGAGTCATGCGACGAAAACGCGTTTCGGCCTGCGGACCGTCCGCGTCGAGGGACGAGACATCGTCGTCGACGACGAGCCCTATCGCATGAAAAGCGTCCTCGTCCAAGGCTTCCATGCGGACGCCCTCTATGCGGAGGCGTCACGCGAGGAGATCGAGGCCGAGGTTCTCGCGGCGGCAGAGCTCGGCTTCAACACGTTGCGTCTGCACATCAAGGGATTCGACCCCGTGTACCTCGACGTGTGCGACGAGCTCGGCATGTTCCTGCACTGCGACCTTCCCGTCGCGGAACCGATCGCGCACGACGAGCTCGGCGACGACAACGTCCTCGCACGGCGATGCGTCAGTGCGGTTGAGCAACAGATCCGCCGGGACCGCAATCACCCGAGCATCATCCTGTGGTCGGCGATGAACGAGCTCTGTCTCGACCGGCTCGAGGCGCGTTACACGCTCGGCTACGAGCGCTTCGCTCGAGCGCTGTCCGCAGCCGTCGAGCGCACCGATCCGACGCGGCCGTACATCGAGAACGACTGGGTCGAAGCCGAGCCCGAGCACGTCTTCTGCGCCCCGATCCTGACGGCGCACTGGTACGGCCGCCTCCACGCGGAGTACCTGAAGCTGCTCGAGCGGAAGTCGGAAGAAGCGGCGAGTCTCGACAAGCCGTTCTACGTCACCGAGTACGGCGACTGGGGGCTGCCGCTCATGCCGGAACTCCTGGAACCGCCGTTCTGGGACACGCGTGAGATCTACGCCCGCGGGCTTGCGCGAACGCTGTGGCCGGGAACGGTCGAGCGCTTCGTGTGCGAGACGCAGCGGTACCAGGGCCTCTCCGATCGGATGCAGACCGAGGTCTTCCGGCGGCACGGACACATCGGCGGGTACTGCCTGACGGAGTTGACCGACGTTCCGCACGAGCTGAACGGGATCCTCGACCTGCACCGGCAGCCGAAGGCGATCGCCGCGGCGGAGGTGAAGCGCGCGAACCAGACCGTGCTGCCGATGCTGCAGTTGGACACGCTGGTCGTCGCGGCAGGGGCCGAGATCCTCGCCCCGGTGCACGTCGCCAACGACGGCCCGGCGCTGCAAGACGTCACGGTGGAAGCCCGCTTCGGCGACTCGGTCGGAGCCCGGTCGCTCGCGGAGCTCCTCGCCCTAGACGCGACGGCGCTGACTCCGGAAGAAGCGTTGCGGCGCTTCGAGGACTCGGTCTGCGGCGTTCGGGCTGACGAGCTCGCGGCGCACGAGGCGGCGTGCCTGGGGAATGTCGTCGTCGTCGCTCCGGACGTGCCGGGAAGCCACGACCTGATCCTGCTCCTGTCCTCCGAGGGTCGACTCGTGGCCGAGAACCGCTACCCGCTCCACGTCGTTCGTCCCGGGGAGGCGCAGGTTCCCGTGCAGATCGTCGGTGAAGCCGCCGACACCGCGGCCGCGCTCGGGGCCGTCGGCGCGACGATCGGGACGTCCGGTCCCGCGGTCGTCGCCGAGGGCGCGCTCGACGCGGCCGCCGGCCGGCGAATGGCGGAGGTCCTGGACGGGGGCGGGACCGTGCTCGCGCTGGCGCAGACGCCCGAGCAGGCAGTGCATTTCCCCGTGCCGGTCGAGCTCATCCCCGTCGCCACGAAGTGGGGCTCGTCGGTGTTCCACTTCACGACCGACGAAGGGGTGCTGACCGCGTTGCCGCGCCGCGCCGTGCTCGTCGCGGAAGACTCGACCGTGCAGGCGAGCTCCGTCGTGAGCGAGATCGGCGACGCACCGTTTCCGCAGACGCCGGTGGTCATCGCCTACAAGCCGGTGCCGTCGGCGATGGCCGGGACCGTCGTCGGTGCGCACCGCGTCGGGCGGGGCCTGCTGATCCTGTGTCAGTACAGGCTCGCCGAGCCCGCTTCGCGTGGCGACGCGGCCGCGCTGGCGCTGCTTGCGGACCTGCTTCGCTGGGCCGCGGAGCCCCGCCGCGTCCTCGTGAAGGAGCGCGCCAAAGAGTCGGACGGTCGGGGACTGACGCTCTACTCGTTCGGAGCGGAGCAGCGTTGATCGAGCGCCGACTCGACCCGGTCGAACACGTGTGGCGGTTGCTTGGCCCGTCGCAGGAGGGGAGTGCCGAAACCGAGCCCCCGCGCCGGGAATTCGAGATTGCGGTGCTCGACGACGAGTTCGGACCGCTCGGCTTGGACCCACCCCGCACGACGCCGGCCGGCGCTCCCTATCGAGCGGCTCCCGCCGTCGGAGCCGCGGAGCTCGTCGTGTACACCGACGACAACGCCGCGACGCTCGCCAACTTGGGACGCGACCGGATCGAGCTGCTCGTCCACGTCTGGGCCGACCGCTACGCCGAGCTAGGGGCGAGGCCCGACGTCGCGTACGTCTTCATCTTCGAAAATCGTGGCGCCGAGTTCGGGGTGCCGCTGAACCACCCGCACGGACAGATCTATGCGTATCCGGAGATTCCCGCGAGAGTGGTACGAAGGCTGGAGCGCGCGCGGCTTCACCTGGCGGCGAAGCGGACGTGTGTGCACTGCGACGTCGTCGGGCGGGAACGAGCCGACGGGGTCCGCATCGTCGCGCAGACGGAGAGCTTCACCGCCTTCGTTCCGTTTGCGCCGCGGTTCGCGTACGAAGTGCACGTCCTCTCGCGCCGTCACGCCGCAAGCCTGCTCGACCTGACCGACCCCGAACGTGCCTCGTTGGCGGAGATCCTCGAGTGCGTGCTCGGCGCATACGACGCGCTCTTCGGCTTTCCCCTGCCGTACGTGATGTCCGTGCATCAGTCGCCCACCGACGACGGCGAGAACGCTCCGATCAGTCACTTCCAGATCGAATTCGCGCCGATCCACGAGACGGCCACGAGGCTCAAGCACATCGCCGGCTCGGAGCTCGGAGCCGGCTCGTTCGTCGTGGACGGGCGGCCCGAGGACCACGCGGCCGAGCTTCGCGCAATCGTCGCCGCGTGAAGCGACGCGTGTCTGGACCCGCGGCGACGGGTACGCGCATGCCATGAGCGAGCAGCCGACCAGCGCCGACCACGAAGGCGAAGAGCCCGCGGACGACGACGCGGAGGACCGGAGCGAAGCGCCCGACCGCGACGAACGCACCGTCACCGAAAGCGGTGGCTACGGCACGCCCGACCGCGGCACGGACGAGTAGCGCCTACTTCCCCCAGAGCGGTCGGACTTCGATCGTGCCGAACTCGGCGATCGGGTGAGCGGCGGCGATCTCCACCGCTTCGTCGAGGCTGCCGCACTCGATCAGGTCGAAGCCGCCGAGGATCTCCTTGGTCTCGGCGAACGGCCCGTCGGTGACGAGCTTCTTGCCCTCGCGGACGCGCACCGTGCGGGCCCGGCGCGGCGGCGCGAGCTGGTCCCCCGTGATCCAGATATCGCGCGCCTGAAGATCGTCGAGCCACGGAAATCCCTTGTCCTCCTCCGCGGCGCCCGGCTCCGGCTCCTCCTGCGCGTTCATCCGGTCCGCGTCCCAGCACACCAGCAGCATGAATTTCATCGCTCGCTCCTTCCGTCGTGGATGGCTACGTCTCTACGACGAAGAGGCGCGGGCTCAATCGACATTTAGTCGGCGGGTGCCGTGCGGCCGCAGCGCGGGCAGAACCACTCGGTCACGGGCTCGGCGTGTGAGCCGCCCTTCTGGCCGGGACGCGACTGCGCGTTCGCCCAGCGCGTCCGCAGGCGCATCGCCCCGTGCCCGCGCGGGCACTCCTTCGGCTCGACCTGCTCCTCCTGCTGCTCGTCGGGCACGCGGCCCATCCTAGGCGGGTCAGGAGGACGGGGAGAGCGGCGGTGGCTTCACCTGAGGCGAACCGCCGGTCGCAACGCGTAGCGCGGGCAGCGACGGCAGGTTGAACGGCGACGGCTCGGCTGCCGGCTGGGGCGCCGGCTCCGGAGCGGGCTGCGACTGCAGCTGCGGCGCCGGCGCGGCCGTCGCGAGGTCGCGGAGCTGCGCGTGCATCTCGTGAATCTCACGCATCGCCTCGGCCATCGCACGCGCGTGCTTCGCGCTCTCGACCTGCGCGAGGGCCGTCTGGCCCTGCAGGCGGCAGAGCGCCGAGCGGGTGTCGCCGACGACGTAACCGACGACGCCGCCGAGAACGGCCCCCAGGAGCATCGTCGCGAAGCCGAAAGCCTGTGGGATCGGCCAGTGCGCGCCGATCGGCGTCAGCGGCGTCGCGCCGAAGAGCGCGCCGAGCACCACCCCGCCCGCCACGCAGCCGGTGAAGATCGCGTTGGCCTTCCGGTAGGCGGCCTCAGCCGAGCGCTCGAGAACGCGCGGGTCGAAATCCGGAAGGTCGTGCGCCACGTGTCAGGAAATCGGCCGCCCCGGCATCTTCCTTGAGTGTGTGGCGGAATATCTCTATGACTTTCAGCTCGGATCTGCTTCCATAAAGCTGATGGCCGGTTTCCTAGCAACCGTGCTCATCTGCGACGACGAGCCGTCACTCCGCGAGCTGATCCGCATCAGCCTCGCCGGCCCGTACGAGTTCGTGGAGGCCGACGACGGCGAGCAGTCGCTCGAGCTCGCACGTCTGGTCCGGCCCGATGTCGTGATCCTCGACATGATGATGCCGCGACTAAGCGGCCTCGAGGTGTTGAGCGCACTACGTCAGGAGGAACAGCTGCGAGACACACGTGTCATCGTCCTCACCGCCCAGCCCGCCACCCGCGAGCACGCGCTTCGTGCAGGCGCGGACGTCGTGATGGTGAAGCCTTTCGAGCCCGAGCAGATCGCCGCTGCGGTGGAGGAGGTACTCGCAGACAGAGCATGAACGGGCTCCCGACCGCCGCCGGCGGGACCGAGCAGCGACAAAGTTGGTGGGCACGTGAGGGCCTCGCGGTCCGCATCGCCGTGTCCGCGACGCTCGTCGGGCTCGGGCTTGCACTCGTCTTCGCCGTCCTCTTCCTGGCCATCACCGGCCTGCGCCACCGCTCGCTCGAGGCGCGGCACTCGCAGCAGGTGATCGCGACGGCGAACCAGCTGCAGACGCTCGTGATCGACCTCGAAACGGGCGTGCGCGGCTTCGCGATCACCCGCAAGCCGCGGTATCTCGCGCCGTGGCGCGACGCGCGCAACCGCTATCCGGCGGCGACGAGACGGCTCGTGCAGCTCACGACCGGCGACCCGATGCAGCACAGGCGTGCCGTCGGCATCCAACACGCGATCGAGCGGTACTTCCGCGAGTCCGTGCTCGTCGTCGACTTCTTGCGCCGCAATCCGGGGTTCGCCGCGGCCGTGACGACGGCACAACCCGGACAGCAGCAGATCGAGAGCATCCGCAATCGGTTTGCCTCGTTCCTCGCAACCGAGCGCAAGCTCGGCGAGCAGCGCGACGACCGCGCGAGGAGGACCGCGCGCAATGCCCTGATCGTCGGCGGCATCGCGCTCGGCGCGGCGCTGTTGCTGATCCTGCTCGGCGCGCTGTACGTGAACCGCGCGGTTGCTCGGCCGATGCGTCTCGCCGCCGACGCCGCCGCGAGCATCGCGGGCGGCGACTTCTCGGGCCGGCTGCAAACGAACGGCCCGGGAGAGGTTGGGCGGCTCGAGCGCACGTTCAACTCGATGGCCGCTTCGCTCGAGCGCACGCTCGCGGATCTCGAGGAGCGCAACAAGACGCTCGTCGAGAGCGAGCAGACCAAGAGCGAGCTCGTCAGCAACGTCTCGCACGAGTTGCGCACGCCGCTCGCGAGCGTCCTCGGCTTCTCGTCGCTGATGCTCGACCGCGAGCTGCCGCCCGACGAGGTGCACCGCTACCTCGAAGTCATCCGTACCGAGGCGCGCCGGCTCGCCGAGCTGCTCAACGACCTGCTCGACATCCAGCGCATCGAGCAGGGGACGATCGAGTTGCGGTTGGAAGAAGTCGACCTGAACGACCTGCTCGCGGCGCAGGTCACGCTCTATTCCGCACAGAGCGTGAACCACGAGCTGCGGCTCGACCCTGCCGACGAGGCGCTCGTCGTGTACGGCGACCGCGACCGCCTCGCGCAGGTGATCGGCAACCTCCTCTCGAACGCGATCAAGTACTCACCGGAGGGCGGCGTCGTAGACATCAGCGCGTCGCTCGTCGGCGACGAGGCCTGGATCTGGGTGCGCGACGAGGGTCTCGGCATCCCCACCGACCACCAGCCGCGCATCTTTACGAAGTTCTTCCGCGGTGACGTCGGCCGCGAGCGCGGCATCAGCGGCACCGGGCTGGGGCTCGTGCTCGCGCGGCAGATCGTCGAGGCGCACGGCGGCGAGATCGGCTTCGAGAGCGCCGAGGGCGAAGGCTCGACGTTCTGGCTACAGCTGCCCGCGACGACCGGGCCGGGTCTAACGACAGCCCGCGACGATCCGGAAGCCCGTCACGGGGTATAGCTCGGCCCCGTTCGGCGCCGCGCCGCGCTCGCCGTGCCGTTCGCTCCAGAGCCCGACGCCGCTGACGTAGACGATCGCCCCGAGCGACTGCCACTCACGAGTCGGATGTGCGCACTTCGCCAGGAACGCGTTCCAGGCCGCAGTCATCGCGGTCCGCGCACGCGAGGTCCTGCGGAGGCACGCCGGATTCGGGATGACCGCGTTCACGTACGCGCCGTGGTCGAACAGGATCAATCGCAGGCCGGCGTTTTCCACCCGGAAGAGCGTGACCTGCGCCACCACTTCCCACGTCTGCCGCTGGAACGCCGTCCGGCGCCGCGTCGGTACCGGCCGCGGATAGGGGCGCTCGCCGATGTCGCCGATCGTCGTCGACTTCGGTGCGAGGGCGACCGCTCTGCGGGCCGCGTCGCTGAAGGTCTTCAGCCGCCAGAGCTGGCCGCCGCAATGCGTCGCAGCTGGGGCCGAATGGACGCGCGCAGAAGCCGCGACGGCTCCGGTGGTAGCCGCCAGCAACACGATTGCGATCACACCTGCGCGTTTCACGTTCCGGGCCGCCTGAAATGGTACGCCTCGCGCGCAAGCGGGTCTACTCTGAGGGCCGAGCGGGCGTGGCGGAATTGGCAAACGCGCTGGGTTTAGGTCCCAGTGGAGCTAACGCTCCTTACAGGTTCAAGTCCTGTCGCCCGCATTTGCCAGTCGCCTGATCCGGTCGACCGCCCGCAGCAGCGCTACCTCGTCGAAGAGATACGGCGTTGCGTTGGCGAGCTGATGCGTCGGGCCGTCGAGGTCGTCCGAGCTGTCGGCGGCATTGATGGCGTAGCGCAGCGGGATCTCGTGCGTGACGACGAGGATGTGCGACACGGGTCGCTGGAGCACCTGTTCGAACGCATCCGCGTAGCGGCGGGCGGCGTCGAGCAGCGACTCGCCGCCGGGGAAGGCGTCGGCATGGGTGTGCTCGTGCTTCCATGCGCGGTACTCGTCGATCGTCTGGCCCTCCAGCTCGCCGACGTCGATGTCGTCGAGCGCCGCCGTCTCCTCGAACGGAACGTCGCGGCCCTCGAGCGCGATCTCGGCGGTCTCCCGCGTGCGCGGGAAACGGGAGTGCACGCACAGCTCGATCGGAACGTGCGCGACCTGCTGCCCGAGCAGGCGCGCCTCCGCGCGGCCCTGCTCGGTCAGCGGCACGGGCACCGCCGGGTCGCCGTTGATCCGCTGCTCGTGGTTGAGCGTGG
>JBJMJR010000020.1:0-20584 GCA_045806245.1 Gaiellaceae bacterium
AGTGACGTACATCATCGCCGAGCCCTGCATCGACATCAAAGACCTCTCGTGCGTCGACGTCTGTCCGGTCGACTGCATCCACCAGGCCGGGCGCATCCTCGTGATCGACCCGGAGGAGTGCATCGACTGCTTCGCGCCGACCGAGCAGTTCGTCACGAGCTACGGCCTCCGGACCTTTGCCGACATGGAGAACTCCTGGTGCCGCGTTCTGACGGACGACGGTTTCAAGCCGGCCTTCGTGCGACGTTTCCGGCGAAAGCCGCTGGTGAGCCTCGAGCTGGCTCCTGCGTTCGAGGAACGCGATCGGCATGGGGGCACACGCCTCACGACGCGTAACGGGTCGCGATTCAGGCGCGTCGTGCAAGCAACGCCGACACACAGCTGGGTGCTTGCAGACGGTGAGCGGACCGATGCCCTGACCGTCGGCCAGTTCCTGCCGTCTACGCGGGTCCTGGCAAAGCGTGATTGCGAGACCTACCGCTTGGGCGTCCTGCACGGGCTCGTCTTCGGTGACGGCAGCTGGAACAAGCAGGAGATCCGCTCGGGCGAGCACCTCCATTACGTCCAGCTCTACGGCTCGAGGGTCGCGAAGTTTCGTGACTTCTTCGACCAGGTGAATTTCTCCGCCTGTCTCGACGTGCACCCCGGCTATGCCGGGACCGGTGTCGTCCGCGCCCCGGTCAACCTGAAACGGGTTCTCCCGGAGGATGCAGACGCCGACTACGTGGCGGGCTTCGTCGACGGGTGGCTCGCGGCCGACGGGGATCCGGTCAAGGCCGGCTCGTGGCGCCTTCGGTCGACCGACCACGAAGCGCTCGACTGGCTCGAGCGAGCGGCGCTGACGGCCGGCTACATCGTCGTCGGTTCGGGGCAGGAAGCCAGTGTCGAGACCAATTTCGGTATTCGCAACAGACCGATCCGGTGGCTGTACCTCGCAACGCGTGAGGTCTTCTGGCGCGTCATGCGCACGGAAGGCCAAGAGGCTGACGAGGCAGAGACGTTCTGCGCCGTCGTCCCGGGGAAGCACGAGTTCACGCTCGCGGGCGGGGTCTACACCGGGAACTGCGGGGCGTGCGAACCGGAGTGTCCGGTCGAGGCGATCTTCCCGGAGGACGCGCTCCCGGACAAGTGGCAGCCGTTCGTCAGGATCAACTACGCCTATGGCGAGGGCATCGACGTCGTGAACAAGCTCGTCGACGAGTACGCGACAGAGCACAACGTTCAGAACCCACCCCTGGAATAACGGGCGCCGAAGCGGGTATCGGACCCGCGTAGTCCAGGAAAGGGGTTCGAGATGCCTCAGCAAGCATGGAGTGGAAAGCGCGAACGCCAGTACGAGCACATCAAGGAGTCCGAGCAGAAGCAGGGCCGCTCGACGAAGCGCGCCAAGGAGATCGCGGCGCGGACGGTCAACAAGGAGCGCGCCCGCTCGGGTGAGACCAAGGGCCGCCCCTCGCGCACCTCGACGCGCGACATGTCGTCCTCGCGCCGCGGCGGCCTCCGTTCGGGCACGCGCCGGCCGAAGGGCCGCACGAAGGAGCAGCTCTACAACGAGGCGAAGCGCCGGAACATCCCGGGCCGCTCGCGGATGACGAAGGCGCAGCTGCAGCGTGCGGTCGACGCAAAGAAGTAGTCACTAGCTAGGGTCTCCGCATGGAGCCCAAGACACTTGACCACGTCGCCTTCTGGCTGGCCGACCGCGAGCCGATCGCGGAGTTCGTGACGACGAAGCTCGGCCTGCATGTGATCGACCGCCAGGACAACTTCACCCTCGTCGGTGCCGACGCGCGCCGGGGAAAGCTGACCCTCTTCGACGCGGAGGGGCCGCGCGAGCGAGGGGCGTTCAAGCACGTCGCGCTGCGTGTCTCGAAGCTTCCCGAAGGCGAGACGGAGTTCGACCTCGGCGAGGGCGTCAAGCTCTTGCTGGTGGAAACTCCGACGGATTCGGAGTACGACCTCGACCACGTCGCGCTTTTCTCCGCCGACCCCGCCGAGACCGCAGAGGTCTACGGGCGCTACGGATTCGACCGGGCTGAGCCGTCGGCCGACGGCCATCCGCGCGTCCAGGTCGGCGGTGCGTACGTCGAGTTCCATCCCGGCGACCCCGGCGATCCCGAGAAGCCGCTGCTCAACCACCTGGCGGTCCTCGTGGATTCCGTCGAGGAGCACATCGCCGAAGCCGAGGAGATGGGCGTCGTCGACAACGTCGTCGACGCAGCCAACACCCGCGCGGTCTTCGTCTGGGGCCCGGAGCGGGTGCGCATCGAGTACGTCGAGCACAAGCCGGAATTCGCGCTGACGTAACCATTGCCGGCGCCGGCATGGCCGGTCTCTGCGCGGGCGCTCGTGCACGCGAGCTCGGCGCGTCGCCCGTCGTCTACGAGAAGGGCACAGGCGCCGGCGGCTCCATGCTGCTGTCGAGCTGCGTGATCTGGCGCTTCCGCGAGTGGGACGACTTCCGCAGCGAGTGCCCCACGGGCGACGAACGCCTGCAGCGCACGGTGTGGGAGCAGCTCGACGACGGAATCGCGTGGCTCGAGTCGCTCGGTGCCCCGGTCGTCAGGCACGAGACCGGCAATCCCCGCACGATCGGGAAGCGCTTCGACCCACACGGTCTGACGGAGACGCTCGTGCGCGCCGCCGGCGACGTCCGCCTGGGCGAGACGACCGCCGAGCCGACGATCCTCGCGACCGGTGGGTTCCAGGGCGACCCCGGGCTCGTACGCGAGCACATCCGTCCCGACGCCGACCTGCGGCTGCGCGCGAACCCGTGGAGCGCCGGCGACGGCATGCGCCTCGCACTGGAGCGCGGCGGCGAGCTCTCGGCGGGGCTGGACGAGTTCTATGGCCGCAACATGCCGGACGCGGACTTCACCGAGCAGCAGTTCGTTCCGCTCGCGCAGCTGTACGGGCGCGTCGCGCGCGTCTTCAACGAGCGCGGCGAGGAGTTCTTCGAGGGCGAGGTGTCCTGGTCCGAGAACGACCTCGTACAGGCGACCGCGCGACAGCCCGGTGCGCGCGCGTGGTACCTCCTCGACGACGACGCTCTGGGCGATCCCGATGTGGCCGATCGCGTCGCGCTCGCGCCGACGCGCGTCGAGCCGGAGGACCTGCCGTTCGCCGCGCCGGACGGGACGCGCGTCGCGGTCCGCGTCAAGCCGGGCATCACGCACACGATCGGCGGGCTGCGCATCGACGAGCGCGCGCGGGTCGTGGACGGCCTCTACGCGGCCGGGGCGGACGGCGGCGGCATCTCGACGGGCGGCTACGCGAGCGGGCTCGGCGCAGCGCTCGTGTTCGGCCGGATCGCGGCGGAGAGTGCGCTAGGCGGCTTGTAGGTACGCGCAGGGGCGCGAGTCGCCGGGGAGCGGCGACGGCGCAACCTTCGTCACGCGCAGCATCTGGTCGTCCTGCTCGACCTCCGAGCCGACGCTCGGGACGTCGCCGTCGGCCTCACGCAGCTCGTAACCGGTCGGCTTCCACACGAACAGCAGGTAGCTCGCCATCGGCGGCGGATCCTAACGGGCGACGCGGTACGGCGGCAGGAGCACGCGCACGGTCGTACCGCCGCCCGCACCCTGCTCGACCGTGAGGCTGCCGTTGAGCGTCCGCGCGCGTTCCTCCATCTCCTCGAGGCTGCGCCGCCGGCGTTCGCCGGGCGCGTCGTCGGAGATCGACGTCTCCATGCTCCCGTCGCCGCCCTGGCGCACCACGACCGCGAGGTTTTTCGGCGGCCCCCGGCGGATGGCCTGATTCACCGCCTCGCGGATGATCTGGTACAGCGCGGCCTGCGTCTCCTCCGCCAGCTGCTCGGCTGCGTCGACGTCGAGCTCGACCTCGACGCGATGCGCCACCTCGATCTGGTCGGTCAGGGCGCGCACGGCCGGCGCGAAGCCCTGGTCGCGCAGCACGACGGGCTCGAGGTTGAAGGAGAGGTTGCGCAACTGCCCGATCGTCGCGCGGTGGCGTTCGAGGGCGCGGCCGATGATGTCGCGCCCCTCGGCGCTGCGGCCCTCGGCGATCGAGTTCAAGCCGGCGTCGAGCAACAGCGCGACACCCGACAACGATTGCACCGCGCCGTCGTGCAGCTCGTTGGCGAGCCGTCGCCGCTCGTCCTGCTCGGCGGTGATGATCTGGTTCGACAGGCGCGACCGCTCGGCTTCGCGAACCTGCGCGTCTTCGAGCAGCTGCGCGTTTTCGTGCTCGCGGGCGGCAAAGTCGCCGAGCACCGTCGCACGTACGACGTCGTCTCGCTCGAACGGCTGCGCGCGCGTCAGCCGCAGCGTGCCGATCTCCTCGTCGCGCGCACGCAGTGGAATGACGATCGCGTTCTCGGCCGGAGCGCGGCGTGGCTTTTCGCCGGGAAGGAGCAAGTGCGCGCGCGCCTCGAACAGCCGCTCCGCCTCTTGCCGCGTCCGCTCGAGCACATCGGAGCTGCCGGCGATGGAGCCCATCGTCTCGACGAGCGATTCGAGGAAGCGAGCCTCGCTCGTCAGCTCCCGCTCTGCGGCCTCATGGCGCCGACGCTCGGTCACGAGCAGGAACGCCGCCAGCCCTCCCGCGAGCGCCACCGCGAGCGCGAGGCCGGCGATCGTCAGAACGCCTTCGCCGGTCGCCACGCCGACAACGGCGACGATCGCCGCGGCCGCGAAACCCAGGACCAGCAGACCTGCGTTAGTCGATGATCGCTTCGCGAAGCGCAATCGCCACCGCTTGCGTCCGCGTATCCGCCTCGAGCTTGGCGAGGATGTGCCGGACGTGGCTCTTGACGGTTTCCTGGCTGATGAAGAGCTTCGCAGCCACGTCCTGATTCGACATCCCGTCGGCGAGCAGCTGCAGGATCTCGCGCTCGCGCCCGGTCAGCATCTCGTCCTTGTCCTTGCCGGTCAGGAACGCCGGCATCAGCGCAGGGTCGACGTAGCCTTCGCCCGACGCCACCTTCTCGATCGCGCGGAGCAGTGTCTGGTGCGGCGCCTCCTTGAGGATGTAGCCCTTCGCGCCCGACTCGAGCCCGCGCCCGAGCAGCGACCGCTCGCTGTACGCGGTGAAGATCAGGACGGCGGTCTCGGGGATCTTCTCGGTGAGGATCTTCGTCGCCTCGAGCCCGTCCATCCCCGGCATGCGCACGTCCATGATCACGACGTCGGGACGGCGGCGTTCCGCCAGCGCGACCGCGCTGGCACCGTCCGAGGCTTCGCCGATGACGCGGATGTGCGGCGCGCGCGAAAGCGACAGCCGGAGCCCTTCGCGGACGACCTCATGGTCGTCGACGATCAGGGTTGTGATTTCACGCGGGGTCGACACCCTGCCGATGATCTTATTCGGCTATACGGTCAACGACAGCTGCTCGGGCTCCGGCGGGGGTGAGAGCTTGACCTCACGGCGATCGCGGATCCCATGCTCCCGAGCGAGCTCGGAGATCTTGCTGCGCAGCGGCTTGGACATGTCGGCGCCCAGATAGGCCTTCCGGTCGTAGAGCTCCTCGTAGTACGGCAGCTGCTCTGGCCAGTCCTCGGCCAGGCGGGTGAGGAAGTGCTCGCGGGTGCCGGGCTTGAGAAAGAGCAGGTTCGCCCAGATGCCCGTCGCGCCTGCCTCGCGCGCCGCCCGCACGACCTCGCGCAGCTGCTCCGGGCTGTCGGAGATCCCGGGGAGGATCGGCGCCATCCCGACGCGCGCGTTGATCCCGGCGTCGACGAGCGCCTTGACCGCCTTCAGCCGCTGCCGCGGGTGCGCGGTCGACGGCTCGGTGCGCTTCCAGACCTCCTCGTCCACCGTCGGCACCGAAAACGTGATGGAGACCGACGCGCGGCGGGCTGCCTCGACGAGAACGTCGAGATCGCGGACGATCATCGGGCCGCGCGTGATGATCGAGAACGGGTTCGACGCGTCGCGCAGCACCTCGAGGCATGCGCGCGTCAGCTTGTAGCGGCCCTCGGCCGGCTGGTACGGGTCGGTCGCGGCGCCGATCGCGACGTGCTCGTGCTGCCACGACGCGCGCCCGAGCTCCCTGCGCAGTACGTCCGCGACGTTCGTTTTTACTCGGATCGACGTGCCGTAGCGATCGTCCGACGGCCGGTCGGAGCGGTGCTCGAAGTGGCGGACGTAACAGAACGTGCAGCGGTGCACGCAGCCCATATACGGGTTCAGGGACCACTTGAAGCCCATCCCTTTCACCGGGTTCAGAGCGCTCTTGCAGGGCTGTTCGCGATACTCGACGCGCATGGCCTCAGCAGGAAGTATAGAACAAGCGTTCGTACCGCTCGAGGACGATATTCGGCGCCTGACGCTGCCGCTGCCCACCGGGCCGCAGCACGTCCACTGCTATCTGGTCGACGGGACGCTCTTCGACACGGGGCTCGGCCTCGGCGACGCGCCGTGGGGCTCCGTCGAGATCGAGCGGATCGCGATCACCCATTTCCATCCCGACCACGTCGGCGGAGCGGCGGCCGCAGCGACGGCCACCGGCGCGCCCGTGTTCCAGGGCCGGCTCGACTACGCGCAGTGCGAGCGGGTGTGGGGGAGCGACGACTGGCCGGAGCGCATGGCTGCCTGGTTCACGAAGCACGGCGTTCCGCGTGAAGACGCCGAAGACCTGATCGAGCAAGGGCATGCCTTCGCGCCGTTCATCCGCTACGCGCAGGCCCCCGAGTTGCTCGACGAGGGGAGCTCGGTCGCAGGCTGGGACGTCGTCGAGCTGCCGGGCCACGCGGACGGCCACCTCGGCTTCCTGCGCGACGGCGTGCTGATCGGGGGCGACCACCTGCTGCAGCCGATCTCGCCCGCGATCGGCCTCTATCCGGAGAGCCGTCCCGATCCGCTCGGCGACTACCTCGCCTCGCTGCAGCGGACGGTGGAGCTCGCACCCCGCGTCGTCTATCCCGGGCACGGCGAGCCGATTCGTGACCCCGTCGGTCGCGCGGGGGAGCTGCTCGAGCATCACCGCAGCCGGCTCGACCGGACGAGTGCCCTCCTGAACAACCAGGGTCTGACCCCATATGAGATTTCTCTGCGTCTTTTCGGTGACGACTTGTCCCCGACACAGCAGCGCTTTGGCGTAGCGGAGACGCTCTCCCATCTGGAGCGGCTGGTCCGCGAGGGCCGGGCCGCGCAAGGGGGGAGACAACAGGACCGTTACCTATACTGGCCCGTAGTTGGACGAAGACATCCCTCCTAGTACCAACGCCCAAGGGGTCGGGGCGTGACGCTCCTTTTCGAGCTCGTCGCGGTCGGCATCCTCATCCTGCTGAACGCGTTCTTCGTTGCGGCCGAGTACGGCCTCGTCACCGCGCGCCGCACGCGCATCATCGAGCTGCATCACGCGGGGAACAGACGCGCGCGTGACGTCCTGCGCATCACGGCCGACCCGCCGCGCTTCATCGCGGCGATGCAGCTCGGCGTGACGCTCACCTCACTGGGTATCGGTGCGCTAGGCGAGAGCGCGTTGGCGGACGAGTTCGGGACGGTGATGGCGACGATCCTTGCCGTCCTGCTCGCCTACCTCCTGCTGACGTTCCTGCACGTCGTCATCGGCGAGCTCGTGCCGAAGGGAATCGCGCTCGGGCATTCGGAGGGAACCGCGCTGTTCGTGTCGGCGCCGGTGCGCGGCTTCTTCATCGTCGTGCGGCCGTTCATCTGGGTCCTGCAGAAGTCGACGGAGATCGTGCTCGGCTGGCTCGGTCTGCAGCCGCCGGGTGCCGACGACGACGTGCTCTCGGAGGCGGAGCTCCGGATCGTCGTGTCGCAGTCGACGCGTCACGGCGAGATCGAGGAGCAGGAGCAGGAGATGCTCTACAAGGTCTTCGATTTCGCGGACAAGGAGGCGTCCGACGTGATGGTCCCGCGACCCGAGGTCGTGGCGCTGTCCGTCGACCTGCCGCCGGAGCAGTGCCTCGAGGCGGTGATGGACTCGCCGTACACGCGCTACCCGGTCTACCGCGAGTCGCTCGACAACGTCGTCGGCATCCTGCACGTGCGCGACCTCTTCTCGGCGCTGCGCGAGCGTGGCATGCACGAGGTGAAGGTCGAGGAGCTCGTGCGTCCCGCGCACATCGTCCCCGAGACGAAGGACCTCGCGGCGCTGCTGACCGAGTTCCGCCGTGCGAACCAGCACATGGCGATCGTCGTCGACGAATACGGCGAGACGGAGGGCATCGTCACGCTCGAGGACCTGCTCGAGGAGATTGTCGGCGAGATCGAGGACGAGTTCGACCTGCCCGATGAGTCGGTCGAGCAGGTGGACGACGACACGATTCGCGTCGACGGCACGTTCCCGATCGACGACTTCAACGAGCGGTTCCGCGCCGGGCTCCCGGACGAGGACTACCACACGCTGGCCGGCTTCGTCTTCGGGCTGCTCGGGCGTCAGCCGGAGGTCGGCGACGACATCTCGCACGACGGCATGCGGTTCGACGTCCTCGAGGTCGAGGGGTCGCGCATCAACAAGATCGCGGTGACGTTCGAGCAGCGGCGCGACCAGAAGGGTCGCGACGAGGCCGAGCGCGACGAGCTCGATGCCGAGCTCTTCGACGCCGACTCGTAGCTACCATTCCCAGGGCAACCGGGGTCTGACTTCTCAAAGGAGACGCATGTTTCGCACTCGACTCGCACTCGTGACGCTGCTCGCTGCCGCGCTCGTCGTGGTCGCCTCGGCATCGGCCGCGACGCCGACGCTGACGGGCACCGACGGACCGGGCTTCACGATCACGCTGAAGAAGGGCAAGACGAAGGTCACGAGCCTCAAGGCCGGCAAGGTCAAGATCGTGATCAAGGACATGTCCAGCATCCACAACTTCCACCTGACCGGCCCGGGCCTGAACAAGAAGACCGGCGTCGGCGCGACGGGGACGTTCACCTGGACGGTCACGCTGAAGAAGGGGACGTACAAGTTCATCTGCGACCCTCACGCCGCGATCATGAAGGGCAGTTTTAAGGTCACTTAACAATCGAAACCGCTTCCGTGCCCCCTCGCGTATGGCTCTCCATACACCAAGCGAGGGGGCACTTTCATGCTCAAAGCACTTCTTCTGTCAGTCGTCGTCGCAGCACTCGTCGCCGTCCCGGCTTATGCCCGGCCGAGCGCCGTCACGCTCACGGGAGAGGCCGGCCCGGGTTTCTCGATCGACGTCGAGAAGGGCGGCAAGGATCTGAAGACGCTCAAGGCCGGCACCTACAAGATCAAGGTCGAAGACAAGTCGTCGATCCACAACTTCCATCTTTTCGGGCGCGGCCTGAACAAGAAGACCAGCGTCCCGTTCACGGGTGAGACGACCTGGACGGTCAGGCTCAAGCCCGGCAAGTACACGTATCAGTGCGACATCCATGCCTCCGAAGGCATGAAGGGCAGCTTCAAGGTCACGAGGTAACGGGCACCGACTCGATCCGGCCGCCTTCGATCCGGAAGGCGGCCAGATCGTCTTGCTGCAGCGAGTAGACGAGGTAGGGCTTCCCCGCCCAGAGGCCGACGTTCTCGACGTCGGTGCGCGACGGCCGCGCGGGTGCGGAGACGTGCGAGTGGAACACGGCCAGCTCGTAGCCGTCGTCCTCGGCGTACCAGATCTCGGGATCGTCGAACTCGAGCTCGAAGCGATACGGCGACGCAGCTGCGTTCCGTCCCGGCGCGTAGCGCTCGGCGCGTCCGTCGCGCAGGAGCACGAGGCCGCACGCCTCGTTCGGCGCCTCCTGCCGCGAATGCGCGGCGAGCGCCGCGCGCACGTCGGCAGGGATCACCACCAGACGGTGCGCTCCATCGCGTGCTCGACGTCGTCCGTATCCCAGAAGTCGGCGGACAGGTACTTCCAGCCGCCGTCCGCGAAGATCGCGACGACGACGCCGTCGTCGAGCTCGGCGGCGAGCTTACGCGCGACGTGTCCGACGGCGCCGGCCGACACGCCCGCGAAGACGCCGTCTTCGGCGAGCAGCCGCCGCACCTCGCGCACCGATTCCTCGTTCGACACGAGCACCTTCCGGTCGAGCTTCGAGACGTCGAGGATGGGAGGGACGTAACCCTCGTCGAGCGAGCGCAGGCCCATGACGGGATCGCCCGGCAGCGGTTCTGCGGCCGCGACGACGACGCCCGGAAAGCGCTCGCGCAGGCGCTGGCCGACGCCCATCAGCGTCCCGCCGGTACCGAGGCCGGCGACCACGACGTCGACGCGATCGAGCGCGGCGGCGATCTCAGCGCCTGTGCCCTCGTAGTGCGCGCGCGGATTCGCGGGGTTGGCGTATTGGAACGGCATGAAGTACCTCGGCTCGCCCTCCGCCAGCTCGAGCGCCATCCGCACCGCGCCGTTCGAGCCCTGCTCGCCGGGCGAAAAGACGATCTCCGCGCCGAAGAGCCGCAGGAGGCGCTTGCGCTCGTCCGTCGCGTTTTCCGGCATGACGCAGGTGAGCGGATAGCCCTTCTGCTTCGCGACGAGCGCGAGCGAGATGCCGGTGTTGCCGCTCGTCGGCTCGAGCAGCTCGCGCCCGGGCTCGAGCTCGCCCGCCTCCTCGGCGGCCTCGATCATCGCCTTCGCGACGCGGTCCTTGATCGACCCGGTCGGGTTCTGGCCCTCGAGCTTCGCGAAGACGCGCACCTCTCCGACGGGGCGCAGCTCGACGAGCGGTGTGTTCCCGATCAGCTCGAGGATGCCCACACGTACACCGTCGGGCACGTCTTGCCGAGCAGCTGGTAGATGCCCCACGCGGCGCCGGCTGCCTGCGCCGCGACGCGGGGGTCCTCGAAGTCGGCACCGCTCCGCCGCAGTCGCGACACCTCGGCCAGGTCGTCGTTTGCGCTCCACGTGCCGTCGACGAGCATGCGCTCGCGCCACTCGCCGCCGAGCGCCGTCTTCGACCGCAGCGTCAGCCCTGCGTCTGCCGCGCGCGTCTCGATCGCTTCGGGGTCGGTGCTCTCGGGGACAATCGCGAGCGCGCCGAACAGCCACGCGGCCTCGCGCGGCTCGAGCCTTTCTGTCGAGCACGTGACGTACCCAAGCAGGTGGCCTCCGGGACGGAGAACACGGGCGCACTCGGCGAAGCCTCGCTCGAGGTCGACGTGCACGAGCACGTCGCGACACCAGATCCAGTCGGCGACGCCGTCGTCGATCGGCATGTCCTCGATCCCGGCTTGCACGACGTCGACGTCGGCGCCGGCCTCGGCAACTGCATTTCGTGCGAGCTCGACGTGGCGCGTGACGGGATCGAGCGCGATCGCGCGCAGGCCGTGCTGTTGCACGAGCTGGATCGCGTGCTTCGCGTCACGCGCGCCGACGTCGACAATGAGCTCGCCGGGCTGTGGGTCGAGCTCCGCGAAGACCTCGAACAACCACTCCGTCCCGCGCGGCGGCGGCGCTACGGCGCCCCGGTCCTCGTCGGCCCAGAACTCCCCGTAGAGCTGTTCGACCGAGGTCTTAGGAGCCACCGGCCATCGCCGGCAGGAGGATCACCGTCGAGCCGGGCGTCACTTCGGTGTCGAGCCCGTCGAGCGTGCGCACGTCCTCACCCTCGACATAGACGTTTGCGAACGGCAGCTGCTGCTCGAGCGCGGGGAAGCGGCTCATCAGGTCGTCGAGCAAGTCGCGGACGGTGTCGCCCTCGGCGACGAGCTCGCGCTGGCCGCCCGTCTGCTCGCGCAACGTCGGCGGAATCCGCACCTTCGTCATGCCGGCTCCCTCGTGCCCGCGCAGAACTCGACGTAATCGACGTAGTCCGTGATCGTCGGGTGGTCGCTGCAGACGGGACAGTCGGGATCGCGGCGCAGCTTCACCTCGTTGAACTCGGCGGACAGCGCGTCGAACAGCAGCAGGCGGCCGACGAGCGGGTCGCCGATGCCGAGCGCCAGCTTCAGCGCCTCGCTCGCCTGCAGCGAGCCGATCACGCCGGGAAGCACGCCGAGCACGCCGCCCTCGGCGCACGACGGCGCCAGCTCCGGCGGAGGCGGAGTGGGGAACAGGCAGCGGTAGCAGGGGCCGGCGCCCGGCTTGAAGACGGTCACCTGTCCCTCGAAGCGATAGATCGAGCCATGCACGACGGGGATGTCGTGCCAGACGGACGCGTCGTTCACGAGGTAGCGCGTCGGGAAGTTGTCGGCGCCGTCGACGATCACGTCCCAGCCGTCGGCGAGGATGCGCTCGACGTTCTCGGACGTGAGGCGCTCCTTGTACGCAACGACCTCGACGTCCGGGTTGAGCGCCTCGATCGTGCGGCGGGCGGAGTCGACCTTCGCCTCGCCCAGGGCCTCGGTCGAGTGGACGATCTGGCGCTGCAGATTCGATTCGTCGACCACGTCGGCGTCGACGATGCCGATCCGGCCGACGCCCGCCGCCGCGAGATAGAGCGACGCAGGCGAGCCGAGGCCACCGGCGCCGATCAGCAAGATCTTCGAGTCCAGCAGCTTCAACTGTCCCTGCTCGCCCACCTCGGGGATCAGCAGATGGCGGCTGTAGCGTGCGCGGCGCGGTGCGTCGAGACCGGAGTGGAGCTCGACGGGAAAGCCGTTGCGCTTCCAGTCGGTGAAGCCGCCGGCGAGCGAGACGACGTCGTCGTAGCCCAGCTCCTCGAGCGTCTTCGCGGCGAAGGCGGAGCGGTTGCCGACGGAGCAGTAGAGCAGCACCTGTCGTGCCGGGTCGGGCGCGGTGCGCTCGATGCGCGATTCGAGGTGGCCGCGCGGGATGTGCACCGCGCCGGCGATGTGGCCCTCGTCCCACTCGTCCTGCTCGCGCACGTCGACGACGACGGGATCGCCGGTCTCGATCAGCTCGCGCGCGCGGCCGGCGTCGATCTCGGAGATCTCCGCGCGAACCTGCTGCAGCAATTCCCTGTACGTCGGCATCGCTTTCACAAATATAGCGACGGGCTCTGGGATACCGTCGTTCGAGATGGGCCCGCGGCTCCGTGTCTGGCTGGTTGTCGGCGCTGCGGCGATCGCCGCTGCGGCGGTGGCAGTCGGCGTCACGCTCGCGACGAGGTCCGACGTCGACCGGCAGGCGAGCAAGCCGCCGCCGTTCGTGCCGGATCCCACCGCCCCGGCCGCCGTTGCGAGCGACGTGCGCGAAGCGCTGCAGGCATGGCCCGCCGGGACGGTTCGGCGCCTGCGCATCCTGGCCGCACGAGATCCGCACAGCGCCCTCGTCCGCCTCGAGCTCGGTCTCGCCTTGGCGTTTCAGGGGCAGCAGGCGGACGCGTCTCGTGCCTGGCACGAATCCCGGAACGTGCAGCCGGATTCCCCGTCGGCCGTGCACGCGACGGACTTGTTGTATCCGGGCACGCCTCCGGGCCTGCCGCCGTTCGTCCCCACCTTCACGCAGGCCCGCACGGCGGCGCAACGGCACCTGCTCCGCGGGATCGCCTTCCAGCAGGCGTTGCGGCCGGTTTCGGCGGAGCGGGAGTTCGCCGCAGCCGCACGCGCGGCTCCCCTCGATCCGGAGACGCTCACGGCCGCCGCTGTCGGCCGCTACGACAAGGAGCGCCCCGCCGCCGCGTTCTCCCGGCTCGGCCCGCTGGCCCGCCGCTTCCCCCACGCGCAGACCGTCCGTTTCCACCTCGGACTGCTCCTGATCTACTTCGGCGACATCCGTCAAGCGAAGCGCGAGCTCGCCCTTGCGGCGGCCGCGGGGCGCGCAACGCCGCTTGGCAAGCGGGCCGAGGCCCTCCTGAGGGCCGCCCGGAGGCGCTAGGACCATTCGCCACGAAAATGAGCCGTTCGGCCTATGGCGCTCGTCCTGGCCAACTGGCACAGTGCGGCATCGCCAAACGCCGGTTCCACGAGGGGGGAACGGAGTGAGCGCAACCGAGGTCGTCGCACCACCGAAGACCGTCACCGATCTGCTGGAGACGGACGATGCAAAGGCGCTTCTCGAGACGGGGCGCGAGACCGGACAGCTAACCGCCGACGAGATCGCAGTCGCGCTCGACGAGCTCGACCTCGAGCCGGCGCAGATCGACGACTTCTACCACGCTCTCGAAGAGCTCCATATCGAGGTCGTCGCCGTGCGTGCGGACGAGGAGGAGACGCCCGTCGAAGAGCCGCGCGAGGTGTCGACCGACGCACTGCAGCTCTTCCTGAAGGACATCGGCAAGGTCGACCTGCTCACGGCCGCGCAGGAGGTCGAGCTCGCCAAGCGGATCGAGCGCGGCGACCACAGCGCGAAGCAGGAGATGGTCGAGGCGAACCTGCGCCTCGTTGTCTCGATCGCCAAGAAGTACCGCAACCAGGGCCTGCCCTTCCTCGATCTGATCCAGGAGGGCACGATCGGCCTCGTCCGCGCCGCCGAGAAGTTCGACTACCGCAAGGGCTTCAAGTTCTCGACGTATGCGACGTGGTGGATCCGCCAGGCCGTGGCGCGTGCGCTCGCCGACAAGGCGCGCACGATCCGGATGCCCGTCCACGTCGTCGAGAAGCTGAACAAGATCGTCAGGTCGGAGCGCAAGCTGCGCGCCGAGCTCGGCCGCGAGCCCAGCCCGGCGGAGATCGGCAAGGACCTCGACCTCAGCGCGGAGGAAGTCGAGCACATCCGCCGCAGTGCGCAGACGCCGGTCTCGCTCGAGAAGCCGGTCGGCGACGAGGACGAGTCGGAGTTCGGCCACTTCCTCACCGACGAGAATCTGCCGCTGCCCGACGAAGAGGCCGAGATCACGATGCGCAAGGAGACGCTCGGGAAGATCCTCGGGACGCTGTCCAGCCGCGAGCGACAGGTGCTCGAGCTGCGCTACGGCCTCGATGGCCAGCACCCGCGCACGCTCGACGAGGTCGGCCGGACGTTCAACGTCACGCGCGAGCGCATCCGCCAGATCGAGAACCAGAGCCTGAAGAAGCTCCGGGCGCTCGCCGAGGCGGTCAAGCTTCGCGACGTCGCGTAGTCCGTATAGACTTGCCTATATGAGGAAACGGCTCGCTGCACTCGCAGTGGTGGCGTTCGCGATCGCGCTCTTCGCTTCGCCGGCTCTGGCGAAGTCAGGCCCTGACGGGCGCGCCGGTTCGTCCATCATCGCGCGTCACTAGACCCGGCACGTACACTCGCCGCCCGTGAACCAGTCCTGGCTCGACGAGCTGCGGGAATTTATTGCGATCCCGTCCGTAAGCGCGGATCCCGCGCACCAGGACGACGTGCGCCGGGCCGCGGAATGGGTGCGGGACTTCGTCAAGAAGGCCGGCGGCGAGGCGGAGCTCGTCCCGATGGGCACGCGCGACCTCGTGATCGGCGACATCCCGGCCAACGCGAACGGGGTGGGCGCCCCGACGGTGATGATCTACGGGCACTTCGATGTGCAGCCGCCCGCGCCGCTCGAGCTCTGGGAGACGCCGCCGTTCGAGCTGGCCGAGCGAGACGGCTGGTTCTACGCGCGCGGCATCGCCGACGACAAGGGCCAGCTCTTCACGCTGCTGAAGGCGGCCGAGCTGCTGCACGCCGACAACGCGCTGCCGGTGAACATCCGCGTCGCGTGCGACGGCGAGGAGGAGATCGGCGGTCACTCGATCGTCGAGTTCCTCGAGCAGGACGAGCGCGGCGCCGACGCGTGCATCATCTTCGACGGCGGCATGACGCGATCCGACCAGCCGGAGTTCGGCCTGGCGACGCGCGGGCTCGTCGGCTTCCACGTCACGGTCCGCACCGGCGAGCGCGACATGCACTCGGGCTACTACGGCGGCGCGGCGCTGAATGCGATCCACGTCCTGCTGCAGGGGCTCGGCGCGCTGCTCGCGCGTGACGGGCTGCTGCCCGACCAGCTCCGCGTCGGCCGCACCGCGCTCAGCGACGTGGAGGTCGCGAGCCTCGGCAAGCTGCCCGACGGCGCGCAGATTCTCGAGGAGGCAGGCGCGACGCCGCTCGACGCGAAGGCGGAGGCCCAGTTCTACGACCGCACGTGGGCCGAGCCGTCGCTGGACGTGAACGGCATCTTCGGCGGCAAGCCCGACATGGTGAACACGACGCTGATCGTCGAAGCGCACGCGCGCTTCACGATCCGGCTGGCACCGGGCCAGGATCCCGACACGATCGCTGCCACCGCAGAGAAGCTTTTCCGCGCGGCGGTCCCCGACAGCGCGCAAATCACGTGGGGCCGTGAGAACTCGGCACCGCCGGGCGTGTTCGCGCCGGACTCGCCGGCGATTCAGCTCGGGCTCGACGCGTTCGAGCGCGCGGTCGGCGTGCGCCCGATCCTCGTGCGCGTCGGCGGCACGCTGCCGATCTACCCGGCCCTGGCCGCGAAGGGGATCCCGACCATCGGGACGGGCTTCGCGCTGCGCGAGAGCAACGTCCACTCGCCGAACGAGCGGCTGCGCGTCGAGGACATCGACCGCGCCGTGTCGGCGGCGACGGAGCTGTACAAGGGACTGGCGGCGCTTGCCTGACGTCGCCTCCGAGCTCCAGGACGACGTCCTCGAGCGCTTCCTCCGTTACGTCCGCATCGACACCACCTCCGACCAGGACTCGACGACCTATCCGAGCACCGCGAAGCAGCGCGACCTCGGCGAGGTGCTCGAGCGCGAGCTGCGCGAGCTCGGTCTCGACGACGCCGAGTTGACCGAGCACGGCTACGTGTTCGCGACCCTGCCCGGCTCGGCCGGCCCGACGGTCGGCCTGATCGCACACGTGGACACGAGCGAGGACGAGTCGGGCACCGACGTCAAGCCACAGGTCGTGCGCAACTGGGACGGCAGCGACATCGTCCTGCCGGGCGACCCGGACAAGGTGCTGCGCGCCGGCGAGAACCCGATCCTCGCCCAGCGCATCGGGCACGACATCGTCACGACCGACGGCACGACGCTGCTCGGCGCGGACGACAAGGCCGGCGTCGCCGAGATCATGGGCGCGGTCGCATACCTTGCGGCGCATCCGGAGATCGAGCATGCGCCGATTCGCGTCGGCTTCACAGTCGACGAGGAAGTCGGCCGCGGCGTCGACCACATCGACATCGAGCAGTTCGGCGCGGACTTCGCGTACACGCTCGACGGCGCCGAGGTCGGACGCATCGACGACGAGACCTTCTCCGCCTCCGAGGTGCGCATCCGGATCGAAGGGCTGAGCGTCCATCCGGGCACGTCGAAGGGCAAGATGGTGAACGCGATCAAGCTGGCGGCGCGCCTGATCGAGCGGCTACCGCGCGACGAGCGTTCGCCCGAGACGACGGAAGGCCGCGAGGGCTTTGTGCATCCGCTCCGCTTCACGGGGACGACGGCCGAGGCGGAGTTGCGCTTCATCGCGCGCGACTTCGACGCCGCCAAGCTCGACGAGCACGAGCAGCTGCTGCGCAAGCTCGCCGAGGAGCTGGCAGCGGAGGAGCCGCGGGCGCGCGTCTCGGTCACGGTCGAGGAGCAGTACCGCAACATGAAGGAGTTCCTCGACGAGGACCCGGCCGTCACAGAGGCTGCCGAGGCGGCCGCGCGCCGCCTCGGAGTCGAGCCGTGGCGCGAGCCGATCCGCGGCGGCACCGACGGCTCGATGCTGAGCGCACGCGGGCTGCTGACGCCGAACATCTACACCGGCGGCCAGCAGTTCCACTCGGTGCTCGAATGGGCGTCCGTTCAGGACATGGCGCTGTCAGCCGCGACGATCGTCGAGCTCGCGAAGCTGTGGGCGGAGCCGGAGTGGGCTAGTCGTGCGTCAGGTACGAGTGCCCGAAGTGCCGCATCTCCTGGATGATCGGGAGAAGCGCCGCGCCCTTGTCCGTGAGCTCGTATTCGACGCGGGGCGGGCTCTCGGCGTAGCTGCGGCGCTCGACGAGGCCTTCGTCCTCGAGGGCACGAAGCCGTTCCGACAGGGTGCGCGGACTGATGCCGGCGCAGGAGTGCTCCAGCTCCGAGAAGCGGCGTGGGCCCTCGGAGAGGTCGTGCACGAGGAGCGCCGTCCACTTGGCGCCGATGATCTCCGCACAGGCGGCAACCGCGCAGGACGTCGACTCGTGAACGGGATTCATCGTGCGCATGACTATCCGGATTGTAGCGGTGCGGTTTTCCGCCGCCCGATTCGGGGGTTCACCCTCTGGGCGCGGCTGACCCGGCGGGCGACGATGCAGCCATGGAAACCGACATCCTCATCGCAGGCCTGATGGTGCTTGCCAGCATCGCGGCCGTGCTCGGAATCATCGTGAAGGTTGGACGCGCTGTCCGCGAAGAGCCGCGGCAGAAGGTCAAGGCGCCCGAAAGGGCACCGGTGTTGCGTCCAGCTTCGGGATGGTGAACCGGGCGATCGTGCCGAATCCCGGCGCCGGCTTGCACGCCTGAGCAACGCCTGCGTCGCACGCGACCGACAGGAAGATGAACGCGTCCTCGAGGGTGAAGCCCCACTCGTCGACGAGCAGCTTGGCCGACTCCTCGGCGCACAGCTTCAGCGCGTCGTCGTAGTCGTCCGCGGTCGCGTGCGGCACCCAGGCGTGCTCGAGCTCCGTCACCGGCCACGTTGCCTGCTTGCCCTTGAGCAGCTCGAAGCGCACGTCGATTTCGCCGGCGATCTCGACGCCGGTGAAGCAGATCTCGCCGTCGCCCATCGCGGCATGCATGTCGCCGACCGCGAACATGCCGCCCGGCTGGCGCACGGGAAAGTAGATGCGCGCGCCCTTCCCGTGCAGGTGATCGTCGAGGTTCCCGCCGTGCCGGCCGGCCAGCCCGTTCGTCAGCGTCTCGCCGTCGGTCGCGAGCCCGACGACGCCGACCATCGGCTTCGCCGGGAAGCGCACGCGCTCGTTCATCTCGATCCAGCCGTCCTTAACGCGGAACATGCGCGTGACGGGCGACTCGACGTGCTCGATCAACTGGCCGAAGCCGGGGATCAGACACGCGAAGCCGAACTCGATCGGACGCACGTCGAGAATCTCGGCGATCACGGAGTCGCCAGGCTCCGCCCCGCGGACGGCCACCGGACCGGTTGCGCTGTTGACCCGCTCGAAGTCGATCTCGGTGACGAGGTCCTCTTCGGACGTGATCTGCCCCGTGAAGCAGTCGTTCGTCTCGAAGGTGACGGTGTCGCCGGGATCGATCTCGAGCACGGGCTCGAGGTCGGGGCCAAAGGCCCAGATGATCTCGTCGCGTCCGATCCGGTGGCCGACCGCGGTTGCCACTACGTCCGCTCGGGCGCCACGGTTTCGTCCTCGACATAGACGCGGTCCATGTCCCGCAGCTTCTCCGGGTGCGCGTGCATGAGCCAGAAGGTCAGCACGATCCCTGCACCGACCCAGCCGAGCGCGATCCAGTTCGCGTACTTGATCGGGTACGTCGGCGGGAACTTGATGTACTGGTAGTAGAGCGGGAAGAAGAACAGCACCGCGCCCGCGATCGGCACGACGAAGTGCAGGAACCAGTTGAACTGGTCGCGCCGCTTCGTCCAGTAGTACCAGACGCAGCCGAGGCAGATCAGGATGTACACGACCACGACGACGATCACGGCGAGCGTCGCGATCAGCGCGAACCCGACGAGCGGTCCCCACTTCCAGCCGAGGATCAGCGAGACCACGAGCGCGAAGACGCTCATCCACACGATCGCGACGTACGGCGTGCGGAACCGCGGGTGGATCTGTCCGAGCTGCCGCGGCGCGAGGCCGTTGCGCGACAGCGCGTAGAAGACGCGCGTGGCCGCGTTCACCGCCGCGTTCGAGTTCGCCGCGATCGAGTTGCAGATCGCGAGGAAGACGACGATCCAGCCGGTGCTCCAGAAGACCTTGCCGAGGTTGCGCCACGGGTCGGCGCCGGTCGCCTGGTTGACGAAGTTGTCGAAGCCCGCGCCGAACACCCACGCGAACGAGCACAGCACGTAGAACAGTCCGATCGCGAGCGCCGAGCCGACGACCGCGAGCGGCACCGTGCGGCGCGGATTCTTCGCTTCCTCGCCGAGCGGCGCGGCGGCCTCGAAGCCGATGAACGCGAGGATCGCGAAGACCATCCCGCGGAAGACGCCGCTCCAGCTGCCGTCCGCATGATGCGGATTGAACGGCTGCAGGTTGATGTCACCGGCGTTCGAGATCAGCATCCAGATCGCGAGTGCGCCGAAGATGGCGATCTCGAAGGCGCCCAGGATGACGCCGGCAGTCGTCGAGATCCGGATGTCCCTGAAGGTCAGCAGGAAAACGATCACCGTCATCAACAGCACCCAGATCCACCACTGTCCGGTGTAGTGCCAGCCGGCCTCGTGGGACATGACCTCGGTCATCGCCCAGCCGAACTCGAGATAGAGGAACGGGGCGACGAGCGGCTCGAACAGGATGAACAGCCACGCGACGTTGAACCCGGCCCAGGGGCCGAGCGAGCGGGCGGCATAGGCGTACAAGCCTCCGGCCGACGGCTCGAGCTTCGCGAGCTGCCCGATCGCGCTGGCGGCGCAGAGGCACGCGATCAGCGCCAGCAGCACGGACAGGGCGAGCGCCTGCCGTGAGAACGGCACGGAGATGTAGATCGAGTACGCAACGGCGGCCGCCGGGGCCATGTGCGTGATCGACTGGAAGAGCACCTGCGGCAGGCCGATCGAGTGCTCCCGCAGATGGTCGAACTGCCCGCGCTCGGCTGTCTCCATGTGTGTCGGCCTCCTCCGCGTGGTCGTGGTCGCCAGCATCTGACCGCGCGGGGCGGGCCGTTGTCAAGCCTGGCGGCGGCGGACCCAGGCGGCGCGCTCGGTGC
>JBJMJR010000021.1:0-5227 GCA_045806245.1 Gaiellaceae bacterium
CGTCGACGAACGGCGCGTACAAGAGCTTCCAGATCCGGACGAAGGCGCTCAGCGGCGACAAGCTGTCGTCCGTCACGCGTGCGCTGGAGGACAAGTTACAGACGACCGCGCCCGGCGCCACGACCGTCTCGTCGAGCTTCGGCCGTCAGATCGCCAAGTCGGCGATCATCGCGATCATCTTCTCGCTCTTCCTGGTCGTGCTCTACATCACGATCAGGTTCGACCTGAAGTTCGCCGTGCCGGTGATCCTCGCGATGCTGCACGACGTCCTCATCTGCATCGGGATCTATGCGCTCGTCGGGCGGGAGGTGACGAGCTCCACCGTGGCGGCGATCCTGACCGTGCTCGGGTACTCGATCTACGACACGATCATCATCTTCGACCGAATCAGGGAGAACATCCCGCTGATGCGGCGCTCGTCGATGGCGACGATCACGAACGTGTCGCTGTGGGAGACGATCCGGCGCTCGCTCGCAACGTCGTTCATCACGCTGTTGCCGGTCGGCGCGCTGTTCCTGTTCGGCGGCGCGACGTTGAAGGACTTCGCGTTCGCCCTGATGGTCGGGATCGCGTCCGGTGCGTACTCGTCCATCTTCATCGCTGCGCCGCTGCTCATGATGTGGAAGGAGCGCGAGCCGGAGTTCGCCCGCCGCAAGGACGTCAAGATCACCAAGGCCGGGCTGGAGGAAGCGTTCGAGGAGGCCGAGGAGGCAGCCGCTGCCGAGCCGGCGCCGGAGCTCGCGCCGGTTGCGACCGTCGACGGCGCGGACGGCAGTGTCGCGGCGGCGACGCAGGCCAAGCGCGACCGCCGCAGGCAGCGCCGTCGCGCACGCCCACATGGACGAGCCCGTTAAGCGGTTCGCGCTCGCGCTCGTCGGCGCGGTCGCGCTGACGGCCGAGCGCGCGGACGAGCTTGCAGACGCCCTCGCGAGCCGCGGCGGCATGAGCCGCGACGAGGTGCGCACGTGGATCGACGAGGCAACCACTCGTTGGCGCGGCGACGCGGTGCGTGTGGGGGAGAAGGCGGGCTCGACCGTGAACGGCGTGCTCCGCGAGCTCGGTCTCGTCACGCGTGAGGAATGGGACGAGCTCGAGCTCCGGCTCGCCCAGCTCGAGCATCGGATGCGGCTCGTCGAGACCGATCCGAAACCACTCCGCAGCATTCCCTCGGACTAGTCCCTTTCCGTCGCTACTGGTGCCAGGCACGACACTCGTCGCCCGCGGCCCTGGCCGAACGGGGAGGTACCGTGGGGCTCGGTGTCGGTGAGGCTCTTCCGCGGCGAGCAGGCGCTAGGCGCTGCCGCGGCGCTCGTCGGAATCATCGGGATCGTCTCCGCACTGACGCCTGAGCTGGCGAATCGCTTGCACTTCGTGCGTGGCCTGCTGCCGCCCGGAGTGCCCGGCGCCGCGCGCATCCTCGCGCTCTCGTTCGGGCTCGGACTCGTGTGGCTCTCGCGCCTGCTCGCGCGCCGCCGCCGCCGCGCCTGGCAGCTCGCCGTCGCACTGGTGATCGGCATCTCGCTGGCGCACCTCGCGAAGGGGCTGGACGTCGAAGAGGCGACGCTCGGCCTGTTCCTGCTGGTCGCGCTGCTCCGTTACCGCAAGCGCTTCGACGTGCCGGGCGACCCCGACTCGGTCCGGCCGCTGCTCGCGACAATCGCTGCGCTCGGCGCGCTGGGGGCCCTCAGCGCCGTGGTCGACCTGCGTGGCCTCGAGGGCGACCGCTGGAATGACCTGCTCGCGGCCGTCACGATCGTCCTGACGGTGCGCGCGCTGCACCTGTGGCTGCGTCCCGTCTCCGACCGCATCCGCCAGTCGACCGACGAACGGCGCCTTGCGCGCCGGCTGGTGCGAAGCCACGGCGACGACAGCCTCGCCTTCTTCAGCCTCCGCCGCGACAAGAACTACTTCATCTCCCCGACCCGGCAGAGCTTCCTCGCGTACAAGGTCGTCGCGGGCGTCGCACTCGTCAGCGGCGGGCCGATCGGCGACGCCGACGAGTTTCGCGACCTCCTCGCCGAATTTCGGCGTGTCTGTCACGCACGCGGCTGGCGGCTGGCACTGCTCGGTGTCCACACCGACCTGCTGCCGCTCGCACGGGGAGCGGGCCTGCGGCCGATCAAGCTCGGCGACGAGGCCGTCGTCCGCACGCAGTTCTCGCTGGACGGACGCGCTATCCGCAAGGTGCGCCAGTCGGTCGCGCGCATCGAACGCGCCGGCTACATCTTCGAGACCGTCACCGCGGCGGACCTCGAGCTGGATCTCCGCGGCGAGCTCGAGCGCGTCTCCGACGTCTGGCGCGGCGCGAACGCCGAACGCGGCTTCTCGATGGCGATGGACGATCCGTACCGCGAACCCGACACGGTGTTCGCGATCGCGCGTTGCGGCGACACCGTCGGCGGTTTCCTGCACCTCGTGCCGAGCGCGCAGGGCTACTCGCTCGGCGCGATGCGACGCGATCCCGCAACGCCGAACGGGTTGATGGAATACCTGATCGTGCAGACGCTCGCGTGGGCGCACGGGCAAGGTGCGGCCGAGCTGTCGCTCAACTTCTGCGTCTTTGCCGACCTGCTCGGCGAGCCGGCCGGTCCGCTGCAGTCCGCAGCGCGAGGCTTCCTCCGCGCAGGCGACCGCGTTTTCCAGCTCGAGCGCCTCCTCCGCTTCAGCCGGAAGTTCTCGCCGGAGTGGCGGCCGCGCTACGTCTGCGTCGAACGGGTGAGCGACATCCCGCTCGTCGCCGTCGCGTACCTCTGGGTCGAGTCGCTGCTGACGCCGCCGGGGCCGTGGACGCGGCGCTCGCCCGTGCAGGTCTAGCGCGGCCCAAGTGCAACACTGACGCCATGGCCCAACCCGCCACGCGGAATCTCGGGCGCCTCTCGGAGATCGCCCAGGTCGCCGTTCGCCACGGCTTCGGCTACTGGTTCGACACCCACCGGCTGACCGACCTCTTCCCGCGGCGTGGCCCTCGCCTCGAGCTCGACGGCCAGCCGTCGCAGCGCGGGCAGCACCTGCGCGAGATGCTCGACGAGCTCGGCCCGACGTTCGTGAAGTTCGGGCAGCTGCTTTCCACGCGGCCCGACGTGCTCCCACCCGACATCATCGCGGAGCTTCGCGGACTGCAGGACGATGTCCGTCCGGTCCCGCTCGCCGACGTCGAGAAGGTGATCGAGGAGGACCTCGGCCTGACCATTCAACAGCTCTTCACCGAATTCGAGGAGCGCCCCGTCGCAGCGGCTTCGATCGGACAGGTCCATCGCGCGACGCTGCCGAACGGACGACGCGTGGCCGTCAAGGTGCAGCGGCCCGGCGCGCCGCGCCAGATCGAGGCAGATCTCGCACTGCTCTACCAGGCCGCGCGCATCGCGAAGGAACGCGTTCGCGCACTCGACTTCATCGACGCGCGGCTGCTCGTCGACGAGTTCGCGCGCCAGATCCGCCAGGAGCTCGACTACCGGCTCGAAGCGCGCAACGCCGACGCCTTCCACCGCAACTTCGCCGGCCATCCTCACGTACGCGTTCCGCGCGTCTTCTGGAGCTACACGCGTAGCCGCGTGCTCACGCTCGAGTGGCTCGAGGGGACGCAGGTCGCCGACATCCATCCCGACGAATGGTCGGTCGAGGACCGGCGAGACCTCGCCTACCTGATGGCCGAGACGTGGATGACGATGATCTTCCGGCACGGCTTCTTCCACGGCGATCCGCATCCCGCGAACATCCTCGTGCTCGGCCGGCCCGACCAGATCGGCCTGATCGACTTCGGCGCTGTCGGGAAGCTCACCGACGACGACATGTCGAAGCTGACGCGGATGTTCATCGACGCCGCGTCGGAGAACGTCGACGCGCTGCCGAAGCGACTCGCCGATCTCGGCGTGCGCTACCCGAAGGAGCGCGAGGAGGAGTTCCTCGCGGAGCTGCGCGAGATCTACTACCGCTACTACGGCGCCAGCCTTGCGGAGATCGATCCGCTGCAGATCATCCGCGAGGCGTTCCAGCTGATCTACTCGATGAACCTGCAGCTGCCGACGCGCTTTCTGCTGCTCGACCGCGCGATCGCGACGCTCGGCTCGGTCGGGATCGACCTCTATCCCGACTTCAATGTCTTCGAGGTCGCGCGGCCGTACGCGCGCGGTCTCCTGCTCGACCGCTTCGGGCCGCGACGGATGGCGGTGCGCGCACGGAAGGAGTCGCTGCGGCTCGGGCAGATGGCGCTCGAGCTGCCGTACCAGCTGCACGACACGCTCGAGCAGGTGCGCGACGGGCAGATCGAGGTCGGCTTCGTCCACAAGGGCCTCGACGACCTGCTGAACCGGCTGGACGTCGTCTTCAACCGGCTCGTGGTCGCGATGATCGTCGCCGGCGGGTTGATCGGCTCGAGCCTGATCGGGATCTTCGCCAAGGGCGGACCGCACCTGCTCGGCGTCAACATCATCTCCGTGCTCGGCTTCGCGCTCTCCGGCATCCTCGGCCTCTGGCTGCTCTGGGGCGTGGTCCGGAGCGGACGCTTGTAGAACGTTCGTCACGCTTTCGCGCGAAAGGACATCTGGTTTCCGTTGCACGCCGGCGTTACGTTCGCTGCATGTCCGCCGCGCTTCTGCTCACCGAGCCCGAGCCGTTTCTCGAACGCCATCTGCGCAACGACGGCTTCGACGTCGTCGACGGGGCGGCGCGGCCGGACCTCGTGCTGCTCCGCGACACGTCGGCACTCGAGGCGTGTCGCGCGCGTCACGGCGACGTGCCGGTGATCGTCCTCGGCGAGCCGCAGAGCGACTCCGTCGACCGCGTCCGCGCGCTCGAGCGGGGCTGCGACGACTTCCTCGTGCGGCCTTTCGCGTACGAGGAGCTCCTCGCGCGCATTCGGGCGGTGCTGCGCCGCACGTCGCCCGCGCCGCACGAGGTGCGTATCGCCGGAGCGATCACCGCGGATCTCGCAACGCGCACCGTGACGGTCGGCGAGCACGTGGTTGCGCTCGCGGGCAAGGAGTACGAGCTGCTGCTGATGCTGATGACCGACCCGGCACGCGTCTTCACGAAAGAGCACCTGCTGCGCGACGTGTGGGGATTCCGCTCGCTCGGACGCACACGCACCCTCGACTCGCACGCGTCGCGCTTGCGGCGCAAGCTCGCCGCTGCGGGAGCGGGCCAGGTCGTCGTCAACGTCTGGGGAGTGGGCTACAGGCTGCTGTAGGCTCGAACATGTGAGCGCGTTCGACAGCCTGTCGTCGCTCGA
>JBJMJR010000022.1:0-39594 GCA_045806245.1 Gaiellaceae bacterium
CGGCTGCGCTTCGGCCTCGTCTGCGCGCCGCGCAACGACGGCCTGCCCTGCGCCGGTTCGGGGACGGTCTACCTCCGCGCGGGACAGAGCGGCCCGTTCCGTGCGTATGCCTTGCAGCGCGGGGAGGAGTCGAAGGACGGCCGCTACTACCTCGACGTTCCAACCGACGTCGCCGACGCGCCGGACGGTTTCTCGTACTACGCCGTCCTGCGCGACGACGCCACCGGTGCGACTGTGACCGTGCCGTCCGGTGGCGCCGACGCACCGCAAGTCAGTCGCGCGCTCGCGGGGCCGGTCATCGTGGCGCTCGGCCGGCACGCGTTCGGCTCCGTGCGAGACCCCGACGCGCGCGCGGTGGCCGCGGCCTGGGGCTCGGACGACGGCGAGCTGGGGCTGACGGGGTCGCGCGACCTCGGCTTCAGCGGTCCCTCGTCGTTCGACGTCGAGCCGGGCGGGGCCGTCGATGTGCTCGACTCGGTGAACGGACGCGTCACGCGCTGGCTCGGCTTGCGACCACGAGAGATTCCGTTGAGCGGCCCGACAGAGCTTGCCGACTTCTCCGCCGAGGCGGACGGAAGCTTCGACGTCCTCGCCGCCGACGGCATGCTGCGGCGCTACCGCCCCGACGGAACCGAGCAGTGGGCGCAGAAGCTCGCCGATCGCACCTGGGCGGCGCTCGAGCGCGGGCCGAGCGTCCTGCAGCAGCCGTCGGAGCAGTGGATGCCGCTGGCCGACGGCGGCAGCCCGCTCACGCGCGTCGAGCAGAGGCGTGAAGCACACGCTGCCAAGCAGCTCGCCGACGGCCACGGCCTGATCGTCGACCGGGTCGGCGACGGAGAGCTGCGGCTCGCGGAGATGCATGGCAACGCGCCGGTGCGCAGCTGGCGCATCACGAGCGAGACGCCGCTCGGCGAGGTGCAACTGGCCGAGTCGCACGGCAACGGTGTCGTCGTCGTCACGCGCACGTATACCGACGACCGCGACGAGTTCCTGGTGCTCGTGCTCGGGCCCGACGGGCTCGTCCAACAGTTCGCGCTCGCCTCGGCTTCGTGGACCGAGACGGCGCCGCTCGCGCGCTTCCGGCTCGCGCGCGGCGAGCTCTACCGCCTGCGGACGACGCCGGCAGGCGCATTTGTCGACCGCTTCGACCTGGAGGTGCCGAGGTGAAAGTCTTCATCGCGATGCTCGTCGCCGGCTTCGCGCTCTCGGGAGTGAGCGGCGCGCAGGCGTACCACCGCTTCTGGGGGGCGTGCAACTCCGACGCGCCGACCTTCATGACGACGATGACGCGCGATGCGGCGCAGGACTACGCGAACGCTGCGCGCTACGAGGGCTACCAGTGGGGTGGCGGTTGCTGGAACTACGACGATGTCGACTCGTATCCCAACGATCCGCCGCAGGAAGTCGGCACACACGGCGAGGGCGGCGATTGCTCGGGCCTCACGTTCAAGACGTGGCGCGAGTCGACCGACACGTGGCGCGACGGCCGCTACTACTGGCGCGCCGTGCGCAACGTGCACGGCCCCTACGACGCGGCCGCGTTTCGCGACGGCGACGGCGCACCCAACCACACGGTTCCGAAGTCGACGGCCGGCGTGATGGACGCGTTTGCCAGCGGCACGCACATCGGGATGATCTTCACGCGCTCCCTGTACGGCGGCGACCAGATCGTCGAGGCGAAATGCGAGGCCTGCGGGACGAACATCTTCTATCGCACGTACCGCGGCGACGCTGCGTACGGCGGTGTAGGGCGTTGGGGCTGGACCGGCTGATGCGGGTCTTCGCGCTCGCCGCCGCGTTCGTAGCCGCGGGCTGCGCACACGGCCGCAGCCGCCCCACTCGCCTCCTCGACGGCCGTGCGACACAGGCTTTCGCGCCGGTGCGCGACAGCGTCGTCACGGCGGGGCGGGTGCTCACACGCGCGTCACTCGGTCAGCGCCTCGACAGCTGTCTCGTTCCGGGCGACCGCACGAGCGTGCCGGCGCAGGCGCCGGTCGTCGAGCGAGTGGGCGTCGATAGCGAGAGCCTCACCGTCGCGAACCGCGACCGCACACGCGTCTTCGCGTGCGATGGCGGCATCGACCCGGCCGGCGAGCGGACGTCGCCGTGGTGTCACGCCGTTTCCGGCGAGCTCGAGCACGGGCAGCTGCTCGACCCGCGGCTCGACGTTCTCTGTCTCGACCGCCGTCGCCGCCCGCTTGCCTACGTCTTCGTCGAGCCCGTCCCGGCTGCGCGGTGGATCGGCGTGGCCGAGCAGGGCTACGTGGAGCTGTACGAGGTGCTCGCGGGGCTACCCGTCCGGGTCGCGGAAACGCGCGACGTGGACCTCGAGAACGCGCGCGCGACGCTCGAGATCACGCAATACGACGCCGAGGGGCGGCCGCTCGTCCACGGGAAGCTGGAGGCCGCCGTGGCCGGATGAGCGGGAAAAGGGCGGGTAGACTTTGCGACCGTGTGGGAGCTGATCTGGCTGATGGTGATCATGAAGATCCCCATCCTCTACCTGTGCTGGGTCGTCTACTGGGCGGTCAAGTCCGAGCCGCGTCCGGAGGAACCTGTCGCCGCGCTCGTTCGCGACGACGGGCCGTCTGACGACTGGCGCCCGCGCAGCCGATCTCACCGGCGCCCCGGCCCGCACGGGCATCCCACGCGAACGTACGCACGCACACGCCGGCCCGCGGTGCGGGCTTGAGCACCGCGCCGTACGAGCGGACACGGCCCTCGGAGACCGTCGCGGGCTTCCTCGCCGCGGCGTCGATCTTCGTCAGCGCTACGGGCATCGCGTACCGCCCCCTGCGTCTGATCCCGCTCGCAATTGTGCTCGCGCTGATCGCGACCGGCATCGGCGGCCGGGCCACACGGCTCGCCACCTGGGCGGTCGCCATCGGCGCGCTCGCGTTCGCCGTCGGCATGGCCGTTGCGGTGATCACGAGCCATCCGCTCTGGTAGTCCGGTTGCTACAACAGACGTAGTGACGGACGTCGACGGACTGAACGCGGGCTTCGCCCGCGACCTGCTCGAGGACTACCTCGAGAACCCGGAAGCCGTGCCCACCGAGTGGCGGGAGCTGTTCGAGAGCGGCAACAGCGACGTCGTCGCAACCCATCCCGGCCTCGTGCGCCTGCTCGAGCTGGCCGGCAACGGTAACCACGCCCCGGTGCCGGCGCCGGCGCCGGCACCGGGCGCGGCCGCGGCGCCGGTCACCGACGAGGTGCTCGGCGCCGTCGCCGCGGCGATGGCGCTCGTCAAGGCGCACCGGATGCACGGTCACCTCGCCGCGCACCTCGACCCACTCGGATCGGAGCCGCCGGGCGATCCGGCGCTCGAGCCGGAGCGGTTGATCCCGAAGCTCACGCCCGAGTTGCAGGCGCGCGTCCCGGCGTCGGTGCTTCGTCTCTACGTCCCCGGCGAGACGCTCGCGGACACGCTGCCGCGGCTGCGGGACACGTACTGCGGGACGATCGCCTACGAGATCGAGCACATCGCCGACCACGAGAAGCGCGTGTGGCTGCGTCAGGCGATCGAGTCGGGCAAGTATCGGCAGACGCTCTCTGCCGACGAGCGGAAGGGACTGCTCGCGTCGCTCTCGCGCGTCGAGGCGTTCGAGCAGTACCTACGGCGCGCGTTCCTGGGGCAAAAACAGTTCTCGATCGAGGGGCTCGACGTGATGGTGCCGATGCTCGACGAAGCGATCGGGCTCGCCGCGGAGAACGGCGCGCACGAGGTCGTGATCGGCATGGCGCACCGCGGCCGGCTGAACGTGCTCGCGCACACGCTCGGTCTCGGATACGACTCGATCATCCGCGAGTTCGAGGGCGAGCGGACGATCGACGCGCTCGTCGCGACGGACGAAGGCGGAACGGGTGACGTCAAGTACCACCTCGGCGCCGAGGGAACGCGTTCGACGCCCGCGGGCGAGATCACGGTCACGCTCGCGGCCAACCCGAGCCACCTCGAGGCCGTCGATCCCGTCGTCGAAGGGCGCGCCCGCGCCGAGCAGACCGACCGCTCGACGCGTTACGGCCTGCACGACCCGAGCGTTGCGCTCCCCGTCCTGATCCACGGCGACGCGAGCTTCCCGGGGCAGGGCGAGGTCGCCGAGACGCTGAACCTGTCCGCGCTCGACGGCTACTCGACGGGCGGCACGCTGCACGTGATCGCGAACAACCAGATCGGCTTCACCACCGATCCGAGCGAAGGGCGCTCGACGCGGTATTCGAGCGACCTCGCCAAGGGCTTCGACATCCCGATCATCCATGTGAACGCCGACGATCCCGAGGCCGCGATCTCCGCGATCCGCCTGGCGCTCGCGTTCCGGCGGCGCTTCGAGAGCGACGTCGTCGTCGACCTCGTCGGCTACCGCCGCCACGGCCACAACGAGCAGGACGAGGCCGCGTACACGCAGCCGTTGATGGCGCACCAGATTTCCGACCATCCGACCGTGCGCGACCAGTTCGCGCGCAAGCTCGCCGACGAGGGCGTCGTCACGCCCGACGAGGCCGCCGGCTACGTCTCGTCCGTCACGACAGAGCTGAAGCAGGCCCACGAGGCGCTGAAGGCGACCTTCGGCGCGCCGCCGCCTGTCGACGGAAAGATCCCGTACGCGACCGGCGACAGCGTTGTCACCGCCGTCGCGGCCGACCGCCTCCGCGCGCTGAACGACGAGCTGCTGCGCGTCCCCGAGCACTTCGCCGTGCACCCGAAGCTCAAAGGACAACTCGAGCGGCGGCTCCAGACGATCGAAGAAGGCGGGATCGACTGGGGCCAGGCCGAGGCGCTCGCGTTCGGGTCGCTGCTCGTCGAGGGGATCCCGATCCGCCTCACGGGGCAGGACAGCGAGCGCGGGACGTTCTCGCACCGGCATGCCGTCCTGCACGACGTCAACACCGGCGAGACCTACACGCCGCTCCAGAATCTCGACGACGGCGCCGCGTCGTTCGAGATCTTCAACTCACCGCTGTCCGAGTACGCGTGTCTCGGCTTCGAATACGGCTACTCGGTCGCCGCTCCCGAGGCGCTCGTGCTCTGGGAGGCGCAGTTCGGCGACTTCGTCAACGGCGCGCAGATCGTGATCGACCAGTTCATCGTCGCGGGCCTGTCGAAGTGGCGCGAGACGACGCGTCTGACACTGCTGCTTCCGCACGGGTACGAGGGGAACGGTCCCGAGCACTCGAGTGCGCGGCTCGAGCGGTTCCTGCAGCTCGCCGCGCAGGAGAACATCCGCGTCGCGAACTGCTCGACCTCGGCGCAGTACTTCCATCTCGTCCGGCGGCAGGCGCTCGACGCTGCGGGACGGCCGCTCGTCGTCATGACGCCGAAGGGCCTGCTCCGCCTGAAGCAGGCGTCGTCGACGCTCGCCGACCTCGCCGAGGGTTCGTTCCAGCCGGTGATCGACGATCCGCACGCGGAGCATGAAGCGGTCACGCGGCTCGTGTTTTGCTCCGGGAAGGTGTACTACGACATCGTCGGGCATGAGCAGCGCGCCGCCGCCGGCAACGTCGCCGTCGCGCGGCTGGAGCAGCTCTATCCCTACCCGGTCGAGGAGTACGCCGCCGTCGTCGCTTCCTACCCGAATCTGCAAGAGGTGATCTGGGCGCAGGAGGAGCCGCAGAACATGGGCGCCTGGCGAACGATCCGCCACCGCCTGGAAGCGCCCGGCAGCCCGCTCTCGTATGTAGGACGACCGTGGCGGGCGAGCCCCAGCGAGGGCTACCCGACCGCGCACCAGCGCGAGCAGGACCGCATCGTCAGAGCGGCGCTCGGCGTCGGCTAGCTGCGGCGCGACGCGCGGGCGCGCGCGCTCGCGCGGAGAACACTCGTGGCCACCTTCGGCCCATGCTTCCGCGCGACGTTGAGGATCTGCTTGCGCTGTCGAGCCGGCAGATGGCGCCAGATGTCCCAGGCCGTGAGGGCGAGGCCAAGCGGGCCTAGGCGACGAGTGAGGCGCGGCATCTCGGCATCCTATTCATCCTGATCCTCATGGCCGCGGCCATGGCCGTGTTCCTTGCGGCCGTCGCCGCGGTCGTCGTCGCTCTGGTCGTCCGCTTCGGCCGGGGCTGCTGGGGCCGGCTGGACCGGCACAGGGGGATCGGGCGGCGCCGGCAAGGCGGGCGGCGCAGGCTGTGGCTTCGCGGCGGCAAGCTGCCGGCGCGGTGCGGGCCGCCTGACGGGGTGCGGGTGCACGACGACGAGGCGGCGCGTGACCGTCTCGGGGCGCGCGTGTGTGTGGATCGTCGGTGTCGTCACGAGTCGTGTCGCCCTCGCTTGCTGCTTCGGCCTCGGCAGCGCCGTCAGGCGAACCGAGCGCTCCAGCGCCGGCGGCGGCGCGGCCAGGCGTGGGCCTGCCTGACCCGGCGTGCCGAGCAGGGTCGACATTCCGACCACGCTGGCGATGGCCCCCGTCAGCAACGCGGCGGCTAGGACGCGCGCGCAGGTTTCCCTCATGTTCCTCCCCCGATCTGTCGATACCTCGATCAAGGGATGGCATCGGCATCCGGGAAGAGGACTTGAGGGGAATCTTTGGGCAGTTTCAAAGTCAAGCTCGTCGCCTATTTCTTGCTCCTTTCGCTACTGCCGCTGGCCGCCGCGTTCTGGGGCTTCTCGACCGTCGCGGCTCGCAGCGAGACGCGCCGGGTCGACGCGCGCCTGCAGGCCGGGCTGCGCGCCGCTCTCGCCACCTACCAGGACGAGCTGCGAGGGGCCGACATTGCGGCGGCCCGGCTTGCGCGCAACGCGACCTTCCAGCGCGCGCTCATCCGCCGTGATCGCGCCACGATCAGGCGCCTTCTCAGCGGAAACCGGAATCTCAGCGTCCAGGCCGGCGAGCGGTTCGCGGTGGGGCGCCTGGATCCGAACGCCGCGACGCGGCAGGTGGCCGTCGTGGGCGCGAACGGAACGCGCGGAGCAGTGATTGCAGCTGTGCCGCTCGACAACACACTCGCCGAACGCCTCGAAGGTCGCTCCGGGCTCGACGCAGACGAGCACGTGATCCTGATCGAAGACCAGCGCGTCCTCGCCGGACCGAAAGTCAGCGTCGGCGGCCGTGTCGACGAGCTTCCGGACAAGACGCACATGTTGACCTTCGGCGGCACGCGGTACCGCGCGCTCATCGCCGAGACGCTGAACGGCGTGCCGTCGGCGACGATCGGAGTGATCAGCCCGCAGACGCGCATCGACGCGGCCAATCACGCGGCGATGCAACGACTGCTCGCTGGGCTCTTCGCGTGCCTGCTGCTCGTCGCCGCGGTCGCGTACATCGAGGGCCGTGCGATCGTGCGCACCTTGCGCCGACTCGTCGACGCAACGCGCGCGATCTCGCGCGGCGACCTCGAGCAGCGCGTGCAGGTGCAGGGGCGCGACGAATTCGCGCTGCTCGGCCGCACGTTCAACGAGATGGCCGCGCAGTTGCAGACGCGTCTCGACGAGCTCGAGTGGCAGCGGAGCCGCCTGCGCGACGTCATCGCGCGCTTCGGCGAGGCACTCGGCGCCACCCACGACGTCGACCAGCTCATGCGTCTGATCGTCGAGGCGGCGATCGAGGCGACCAGCGCGAACGGCGGCGTGATCGTCTCCACCAACGGCGAGCTGGTCCAGTCCGGCAGGCCGGAGGAGGGCGCCCAGAAGATCGAGGTCCCGCTGATCGCGGGGGAAGTGACGTTCGGTTCGCTGCTCCTCTTCGGGGACCGCTTCGAGGACGAGGACCGCATGACTGCGGTCTCGCTGGCGTCGCAGGCGGTCGTCGCGCTCGAGAACGCGCGGCTGCATCGCATCGTCGAGCGGCAGGCCCTCGTCGACGGCCTGACCGGGCTCGCGAACCGCCGCCAGTGCGAGGAGACGCTTGCCTCGGAGCTCGCGCGCGTCGAGCGGTTCGGCGGCCCGCTCACGGTGGTGGTCGCCGACCTCGACTGGTTCAAGGACGTCAACGACCGGCATGGGCACCCGTCGGGCGACGCCGTCCTCCGCGAGTTTGCTCAGCTGCTCGAGGAGACGCTCCGCGACGTCGACCTCGCCGGGCGCTGGGGCGGGGAGGAGTTCCTGCTGATCCTGCCGGGCACCGACGCCGCCGGCGGCGCGCGGGTCGCGGACCGGATCCGGACGGCGCTCGCCGGCCGGATCGTCCTCTCGGCGGACGGCTCTCCGATCCCTGTCACGGCCAGCTTCGGGGTGGCCTCCACGCCTCCGGCCTCCACCGCGGGAGAGCTCTTCGCGGCCGCGGACGCGGCCCTCTACGAGGCGAAGCGGAACGGCAAGAACCGCGTGGAGACGGCCCCCGAGGCCGTCGCCCATCCGTAGCCGACTCTAGCCTCCATCGTGGAAAACCCCCGCCAGGGGCTACAATCCTGCCGCAGCAATCGCCCCCGCCCCCGAGCCAGGAGACCCTATGCCGGTCGAGACGCCGTCGCTGTTCGCGAAAGTGATCCAGGATCATCTCGAGCTGAAGGAACGCAACTCGCGCCTCGATGATTCGATGCCGCTGACGCAGTACAAGTCCGCGGATCCGTTCGACAACCACCCCCTCTTCAAGACCGAGGAACAGGCCCGCCTCGAGGAGACGATGGACGGCGAGGAGCCGGCCGTCACCGAGTCCCCCGTGCTCGCCTGGCCCGGCGAAGAGACCGCCGACGACGTCGTTGCCTCCACCGACGAGGAGAGCGGCAACCTCTGGGGCAAAAGCAGAGACTTCGACTGGGGCGACTGATTCGCGCGCGCGAAAGCTTCGCTTTCGCGCGGTTGTGAGGCACGGCGCTTCGCGCTGAACGCTCGCGAGCAGAGCTCGCGAGCTCCTCTTCTGGTCGGCGATTGTTCTGTGCTGTGCGGCGCGGCGATGCTTCGCGTCGCCGCCTCGCATCGGTTCGCCTGCGCGTAGTGCGGCTTCGCCTGCACTACGCTCCGGCCTCTTGGCTTGCGAGGGGCGTAGGGTAGGACCCTCGTCGCCACGAGGGAGGTTGAGATGAAGAAGCTTTTGTTGGGATTTGGGCTTGCGGCTGCTGCTGCGTATGTGCTGCGCGATTGGTTCGCGGCGCCGCAGCCGTTGCCGTCCTGGGAGGAGACGGACAACGATCCTGAGGATCTGAGTCACGACCTGGCGCAGCGTGCGCGCGAGGCCGAGGGCGCGCAGGCCGCCGACGAGTCGGAGACGCCGGCCGGCTAGAGCAGGCCGGCGACCACGCGCAGGTCGTCGACGAACGCGGCGAAGTTCGACTCCCGCTCGGACGGCTCACCGCGCAGGATCGACGAGGGGTGCACCGTCGCGGTGACGGCCTCCGCCAGATCTGACTCGAGCAGCTCGCCGCGGTGCTGCGTGACACGAAACTGGCGTCCGAGCAGCGTCTGCGCCGCCGTTGCGCCGAGCAGCACGAGCACGCGGGGGCGGACGACTCCGAGCTCCGCCTCGAGCCAGGGGCGGCACGCGGTCATCTCGGTCCAGTTGGGCTTCTGGTGGATGCGCCGCTTGCCGCGCGCCTGCCATTTGAAGTGCTTGACCGCATTGGTGACGTAAACGGCGGTCCGGTCGATCCCGGCGGCGTCGAGCGCGTCGTCGAAGACGCGCCCCGCCGGGCCGACAAACGGCTCGCCGGCGCGGTCCTCCTGATCGCCGGGCTGCTCGCCGACGAACATCGCCTCGGCAGCCTTGGTTCCGGCGCCGAAGACGGTCTGCGTGCCCACCTGCCAGAGGTGGCAGCCCCGGCAGCCCGCGGCCGCTTCCCGCAGGGCCGGAAGCGTCAGGCGCTCCGGCAGGTACTCGGCAGCGCTCACCCGCCGGTTGTGCCCGCGCCCGTAACCCCTCAACCGGGGGATTCCCCCGGGTGTGGGACTCGCTTTGCTGTGTTTCGGTTCTGAAAGGGGGCCCCGCTGCGGCTGCACCTGACAATCGAGCACGATCAATGAGCGACCATGCGCTTCCGCTCCGGCTGATCCCGGACCGCGAAGAGGCGTCTCCGGACGCCCTGATCGAGTCGTACCGGCGCCTCGCCGACGTCTTTCACGACGTCCTCGGCGAGCAGAGCCTCGACGCACTGCTCGATCGGATCGCGGACGCGCTCGCCGACCTGATCCCCCACGACTCGCTGACGATCTACGAGGCGGACGAGCCGCGGCGAATGCTGAACCCGGTGTGGGCGCGGGACAAGTGGGCGGACAAGATCCTGGCCGACAAGTGCCCCTTCGGGGCCGGCCTGACCGGCTGGGGCGTCGAGCACCGGGAGGCGGCGCTGGTCAACCAGGCACACCTCGACCCCCGGGTCGAGACAGTCCCAGGGACGCCTGACGACGAGCCGGAGGCGATGATCACGATCCCGCTCGTCGCGCGCGACTCCGTGAAGGGAGCGCTCAACATCTACCGGCTCGGCGAGGACGCGTCGTTCGACGACGACGAGTTCGAGCTTGCGAAGCGCTTCGGCGACGCCGCTGCGCTCGCGCTTGACAACGCGCAGGTCCGTGCGCGCCTCGAGCACCAGGCGATGACCGATCCGCTGACCGGCCTCTTCAATCACCGCGCGTTCCATGAGCGGCTGCGCCGCGCGCTCGCCGACGCGAGCCGCTCACATGACGCCGTTTCGGTGCTGATGCTCGACATCGACGACTTCAAGCGCGTGAATGACATCTACGGGCACGGCGCCGGGGACGAAATCCTGCGCGGGCTCGCGCAGACGTTGAAGGACTCGGTGCGTACCTCCGACGCGGTGTACCGGCTCGGCGGCGAGGAGTTCGCGATCGTGATCACCTCGCGGTCGGCGCAGAATGCGGAGCAGTTCGCACACCGCGTCGTCGACCACGTCGAGTCGACCGACTTCGACCCGGCCGGGCGCATCACCATCTCGGTCGGTCTCGCGCGCGGCCCCGAGCACGCGATGAACCCGCGCGAGCTGATCGCGTGCGCCGAGGCGGCGATGATGAGCGCGAAGGCGCGCGGCAAGAATCAGATCGTCCTCTACGACGACAGCACGATGGAGCGTCCGGACGGCGAGCCCGTCCCCTCCGCACGCGACGTGCGTTCCGTCGCGCACATGAAGATGCTGCAGAGCCTCGGCGGGAAACTGAACCGCCTGAACGACGTGAAGCAGATCGGCACCGTGATCGCGACCGAGCTGCGCGCGCTGATCGATTACCACAACTGCCGCGTGTCGCTCGTCGAGGGCGAGGACGTGATCCCGATCGCCTTCGTGGGCCAGTTCACGAGCGAGACACGCGAACCGATGGAGATCCTCGCGTGCAGGGTCGGCGAGGGCATCACCGGCCGCGTCGCGCTCACGGGGGAGTCGCTTCTGATCGGGGACGCTGCGAACTGCGAGTTCTCGCGCATCCTCCCCGGCACCGATTCGATCGACGAGTCACAGGTCGTCGTTCCGCTCACGTTCGGCACGCGCGTCGTCGGCGTGATCGTCATCTCCAAGCTCGGCCTGAACCAGTTCGACGAGGACGACGTCAGGCTGCTCGAGGTGCTCGCCGGCCATGCCGCAGTTGCGCTCGAGAACGCCGGTCTCTACGAGGCCGCGCGGCGGGAGGCGGAGCGCGCGACCGCGCTGCTCGAGTTCAGTCGCCAGCTCTCGAGCGCGGAAGGGCTGGATGCGGTCTGCGATCGCATCGTCGAGCTGTCCGCGACGACGCTCGGCTCACCGCGCGCCTCGGTCTGGTGGCAGGACGCGGTCGGCAGCGACATTCGCGTCCGCGCGACGTACGGCTACGCCGAGCTCGACCGCGAGCGGCTGGTACGCATGGTCTTCACCCACGACGAGGCCGTCAACGAGCCGTTCGTGGTCAGAGACGACCTCAACGCCGTGATCGCCCCGATGACGCTGGACGGCGGCCGGCTCGGTTGCATCGCCGTGGCGCTCCGAGACGACGGCGAGTTCGGCGAGCGGCAGCTGCGCCTCCTCGCCGGCATCGCGGACCAGTCGAAGCTCGCGCTCACCAACGCCGGCAACTTCGACACGCTCGAGCGCACGTTCCTCGAAACGGTCGAGGCGCTCGCGAACGCGCTCGAGGCGAACGACGAGTACACGTCGTCGCACGCCAGGTGGATCACCGACCTCGCGCTCAAGGTCGGAGAGGAGCTCGGTCTCGAGGGCTCATCGCTCAAGCGCCTCGAGCTCGGCGCGCTCTTCCACGACATCGGCAAGATCGGCATCCCCGAGACGATCCTCAGCAAGCCCGGCCCGCTCACGCCCGAGGAGCGCGAGATCGTCGAGACGCATCCCGAGCTCGGCGAGAAGATCATCGCGCCGATCGACCGCCTCGAAGAGGTGCGGCCGATCGTCCGGCACTGTCACGAGCGCTACGACGGGGACGGATATCCCGACCGGCTCAGCGGCGAGAACATCCCGATCGAGTCGCGCATCATCCTGGTGTGCGATGCGTACCACGCGATGACGACCGATCGGCCCTATCGCAAGCGGCTTCCCGTGGACGAAGCGTTGCGGCGCCTGCGCGAGTCGGCCGGAAGCCAGTTCGACCCGGCAGTCGTCGACGTCTGTGCGCGGGTGCTGGCTAGTCGCGGCGTGGCCGCGAGCCCGTCAGCGCTTCCAACCCCTCGCTGAAGCTGACGTGCGCCGTCGCGGGCGCGCTCGTTTCGCGTGCGAGCGCGCGTTCGGCGTCCTCGACGGAGCGCTCTCGCCGCCGCAGGTTCTCCTGCTGGGCGGCAAGTCCGGACTGAAGCCGTAGCACCTCCGCCTCGCGGGCGCGCAGGTCCCGCTCCTGCGCGGCGAGCTTGGCTTCGCGGGCGGCGACGTGGCGCTCCTGCTCGCCGCTCTGTTGCTCCGTGGCTGCCGAACGCTGCGCCTGCGCACTCAGCTCGGCCTCGCGGCGCGACAGCGCTTCGGCGCGCTCGTCTAGTTCGCCGCGCGCGACGGCGAGCGTCTCGCGCTCCGCTGCAACCTCGCGTTCCTGCGCGGCGAGCTTCGCCTCGCGGGCGGCGACGTGGCGCTCCTGCTCGCCGCTCTGTTCCTCTGTGACCGCGGAACGCTGCGCCTGCGCACTCAGCTCGGCCTCGCGGCGCGACAGCGCTTCGGCGCGCTCGTCCAGTTCGCCGCGCGCGACGGCGAGCGTCTCGCGCTCCGCCGCGAGCTCGCGCTCGGCCGCCTCGACGACGGCGGTTCGCTCCGCGAGCTCTTGCTGCTTCCCGCCGAGCGTCTCGAGCTCGACTTCCAGCTCCGCGACGCGTTGCTCGCGTGCGACGAGCTGCGCTTCTGCGTCCTCGAGCTCGAGCTGCCGTGCGAGCAGCGTGGCCTCGCGCTCGGCCAGGTCCCGCTCGCGGGACTCGAGGGTGTGCGTGCGCTCCTCGACGTCGGCCTCGCGCCGCGCGAGCAGCTCCTCCGCGTACGCGTGGTCCTCGTCGACGGCTGGCCTCTCGGCACGCCGAAAGCGAAGCGACCGCCGCGGGGCCTCGTGCTCCTCGAGCTCGCGCGTGCGTTGCTCGAGCTCGAGCTCGCGGCGCGCGACGTCCGCGGCGCGCTCGCGCAGAGCGCGCTTCAGGTCATCGAGCTGGACGAGGTCGTCGGTGCGCTGACGCTCCCGCTGGTCCGCGAGCCGCTTGGCGAGCTGTAGGACCTCGTCCCGATCGAGGTCCTCCTGCTGGGCCCAGCCGACCGACTCCCAGGAATCTTCGTGCGGGTCCACGGGCAGAGCGTAGCGGCGTTTGACCGCTCCGAGCAGGGGAAAACCGGCCCCATGCCTGGTAAACGAGCATCCGTCAAGAACGAGAAGCAGTACGAGAAGCTGAAGGAGAAGGGGATGTCGAAGGAGCGCGCTGCGCGCATCGCGAACTCCCCCGGCGCCTCGAGCCGCGGCGGCAAGAAGTCGCACTCGACCTCGTCACGCTCCTCGTCCAAGCAGGGCGGCACGACCGCCCAGAAAAAGGCCGCCGGCCGCAAGGGCGGCCGCGCGACAGCCAAGAAGAGCTAACCGGCCCCGGAGACGGTGATGCGTCGTGCGTGCTCGTGCTCGATCCGCACGACGTAGTCGCCGCCGACGGTCGGCTCGGCCGTGTATGTGCCGCCCACGACGCCGGTCGGCCGAAACCGGAGGCGCAGAACGTCCTCCGCCGTGTCGCCGAAGGTCGTGTACGAGACGCGGTTCCGACCGTACGAGACGGAGCGCACGACGGAGCTCGAGCCGAGCAGGTGGTTCTGCCGCTTGGGTGCGAGCTCCGGCAGGAGCGCCATGGCCCAGTTGAAGCTGCGGAGGTAGTCCGCATACCCGTCGCTGAACCAGTACGTGTTCTGCGGCCGCTTCCCGCAACACGAGATGCGCCCGTCGCCGGCCGCGAAGTACGTAGCGTAGTTGAGCGAGCGCACGGCGAGCTCGCGTGCGCGGCTGTCGCCGGTGCGGACGGCGAGCTCGGCATTCGCGACGGCCCAGCGCGAGGTGGTGCTGCCGAGACCGACGGGCGAGCAGCAGCCGGGCCGGCCGGGTGCGCGCTGTTCGTCGATCGCCCAAGCCCCGGCGAACGGGCCGCGTCCGAAGTGCGTCCGCACGTAGCTCACCAGCGCCGCGGCGTGTTGCTTCCACAAGGGATCCTTTTCCGGCTTGCGCAGCAGGTACAGCGCGGTCAGGGTTGGGACGGCCTGGTTGCGACTGCGGGGGTTGTATGGCACGTCCTCGTAGAAACCGCTCCAGCGGTCGCGCTCGAGCTGGTGCTCGACGAGCCAGGACCACGCGAGGCTCTGGGCGCGGCGGTATGCGGACGTGTTGCCGACACCGAGGTCGATCAGGTCGTCGAGCAGCTCCAGCGGGCCGACGACGGCGCCGCCGAACTGGGCGTGGTCGAGCGCGCGGCCTGTGCGGGCGTCGACGCGGAACGGCCACGGCGTGTGCGTCGCGTCGCCCGTGCGGACGTGTTTCGCGAGCGCGTCGGCCGCTGTGATCGCGGCGTTCAGGTAGCGCCGGTCACCGGTCAGCTCGTAGAAGAGCAGGTAACCGTGCCCGAGCAGGCCGACCTTGTCGGGCTCGGTGCCGCCGTAGAACCCACGTGGGAGCCCCGCCAGGCAACGGCCGTAGGAGCGGTCGCCCGCGCAGCTCGTCGCGAACGGGACGCCGCTCCACGACCAGCGGCGCGGTGTCGTTCCGTGCGCGAGCTGGTAGTCGAGCATCCGCCGGACGGTTGCGATTGCGCGACGGTCTCCGGAGTACGGGAACCACGACACGACCGAATCGACGAACGCCGCGTTCAGGAACGCGGGATTGTGCTGCCAGTAGACCCCGCGCAACGAGCCGCCGTCGAAGACGGCGTAACGCAGGTACACACCGTGCGCACGCCGCTCGAGGAAGTTCCACCCGAGCCGGAGCACGTGGTCGTATCCGAGGTTCGCGGCCGGGTGATACCAGGCGAGCAGCCGTCCATTCGCGTCGCGTAGCGCGGGGTGCCACGGCAGCAGCCGATGCAGAGGGCGCGGGTGCGTTCCGCTCGTGCGGCGCGTGGGGTAGAGGCCGAACTGCTTCAGCGCCGGGATCAGCCTCGAGTACGGATGCATCGCGGCAGAGTGCGGCCAGTTCCCGACGACGGCGTGCAGCGCAGCACGCGGATGCAGCCGCCGCAGCGCGCGGGCGAACGGCACCGACTGGTCTCGCGAGTTGACGACGCGGTCACGCCGGCTCCACCAAAGCTGGACCGGGACGCCGGAACGCGCGATCTGCTTCACGTAGGTCATCGGGCTGCGCACCGCGTACGCTCGCTTGGCCCTGTGCGGCGTTCCGCCGATCTCCTCGCGTGCCTTGAGCTGGAGACCGCGTCCGAGCGACGTTCCCCACTGCCGCGTACAGCTGTGGTTGCAGCCGAGCCGCGGAAAGTCCCGGTAGCGCGTCGCCATGTTCGTGACCGGATCGAACGCCGCCACGCCCGCGAGCAGCGAGGGATGGCGCGCGAGCAACAGCAGGCTCTCCTGTCCGCCCATGCTCGCGCCGACGGCGTAGACACGTGACGTGTCGAGCCGCAGCCACGGCAGCTTCGCGCGCAGGATTCGAGGCATCCGGGCGAGGTCCGCGATCTGGCCCGGGTACCCCCACGAGAAGCGCCCGAAGAGGCGGCCCTGGCCTTCCGGATTGACGACGGCGAAGCCGCCGAGGGCGGGGAGGTCGCCCCAGCGGTCGGCGTTGTCGTCGGCGGGGACGCCGCGCCCGTGCGGCGAGATGACGAGCGGCAGCCGCGGATGGCGGTCGCGGCCGTACCAATCCGGCACGAGCACGTACGCGGCGCGGCGATAGCCGTCATGCGTCCGGTACTCGATCTGAATCGTCCGGACGTGGACCTGCTCCCAGTCGCCTTCGCCCGCAGCTGCGGATCCGGCCAGACACAGCAGCGCCGCCAGCGCGCACAGACCCCCACGAACCATCGTCGAGATGATTCCAGGCTCACTGATTCCCTGCGGGGGCGCCGGGCTTCCGGCGCCCCCGCAATCCAAAGCCTTTCGGGCTTCGTACCGCAGGCGACAGGGGGTCGAAGAGCGATCCCACTGACCGGAGGAGGGCTGGATGAGGAGGTTCCACCTGTTTGCGGGCGCGCTCGCGCTCGCATTCGCAGTGGCTGCTGTGGGAGGAGCAGCAGCACGAAGCCAGGCAAACACGTTTCGCATCGGCGCCGCGATGGTCGCGGCGAACGAGACACCCTCGCCGAAGGGCGACGTCAGCGCCGCGAAGGGGACGTTCACCGCGACGGTGACGAAGACCGGCACGGGTGCGGAGCTGTCGTGGCGGCTCGAGTTCAGCAGCCTGACCGGCAACGCGATCGCGGCCCACATCCACGTGGCCGCGCGCGGCGTTTCCGGCCCGGTGCGAGTGCCTCTCTGTGCGCCGTGCACGAGCGGCGTCACCGGCACTGCGACGATCACCGCCGACGTGCTGGATGCGATCCTCAACGACCGCGCGTACGTCAACGTGCACACGCCGACGAACCCAGCGGGCGAGATCCGTGACCAGGTCTCGGTCGTCGCCAGCGTCAAGACGGCACTGCGGGCCGCGCAGGAGCGGCCGAAGCCGAAGGGCAAGCTGGCGAAGGCGAAGGGGACGTTCACCGCGACGGTGTCGCGCAGCGGGTCGACGGGCGTGATCACCTGGCGGCTCACGTTCAGCAAGCTGAGCGGCCGTGCAATGGCGGCGCACATCCACAGCGGGGCGCGCGGCAAGGCCGGCCCCGTGATCGTGCCGCTTTGTGCCCCATGCCGCAGCGGCGCGCATGGACGGGCGACGGTCAACGCCTCCGTGCTCAACGCGCTCGAGTCAGGGCGCACGTACGTGAACGTGCATACGACCAAGAACCCGGCGGGTGAGATCCGCGGCCAGCTCGCCGCGGTGCCGCTGAGCTAGAAGCACTGGGTCCCGGCCCCTCCGAGGGCCGGGCCCCAGACCCTAAGGCTGCGGCTACTCTGCGCCGATTCGGAAGGGGTCTGGCTCTGCACCATCGAAAGGGGTCTCATGCGCTTTGCCCGTGTCTTCGTGCTCGTCGCGCTGCTCGCGCTCGTCGCGGTTCCCGCCGCGTTCGCATTGCGCTTCACCGACGACAGTTACAACATGCCGACGGGCACCGTCGGGCAGTCGTACAGCAAGACGTTCCAGGGGGCGGGCGGCTGCGGGCCGGCGCTTCCCTACCAGTACACCCAGATCGGCGGCACGCTCCCGCCGGGGCTTTCGCTGTCGTTCAGCGGCACGGTCAGCGGGACTCCGACCGCCGCGGGGAGCTTCTCGTTCTGGGTCGACCTGAGTGACCAGAATCCGCCGAGCGCAGACTGGTGCAGGCCTTCGGACGCGCAGCGTGAGTTCACGATCACCGTCGCCGGCGGTGCGCCGGCCGCCGTTCCACTCAGCATCAACCAGTCGGCGCTCGCACCGAAGACGACGACGCTCGCCGCCCCGTACAGCTTCCAGCTGACCGCCGACGGTGGCGGCAGCCAGACCTGGTCGGTCGTCGACGGTTCGCTGCCGGCCGGGTTGCAGTTGAGCTCAGGCGGTCTCCTCTCCGGGACGCCGAACGCGGCGGGCGACTTCACCTTCAAGGTGCGCGTCACGGACGGCGCCCGCTCCGCAACTCAGACGTACTCGCTCACCGTCGTGCAGCATCTGAAGCTCGTTCCGGTCGCGGCTCCCGCAGGCGAGGTCGGGCGCGCCTTCGACATGCACGCAGCCGCAAACGGCGGCAAGCCCGGTTACAAGTGGTCGGCGTCGGGGCTGCCCGCGGGCCTGTCGATCAACGCGGACACCGGCGAGATCAGCGGGACTCCGACCGCCTTCGGCACGTTCCCGGTCAAGCTGGCGGTGACGGACGCGCTCGGCTTCACCGACAGCGCAGACGCGACTCTGACCGTGGCGCCGAAGCTGACCGCAGCCGCGCGGCTCGTGCGCGCGCCAAAAGCCGGTCGCGCGTTCGGGCTCCGACTCGTCGCGAACGGCGGGCTCGCCCCGCGGACGTGGTCGATCGTGCGCGGCGCATTGCCTGCCGGTGTGCGCTTCTCGGCGCGCACAGGGTCGTTCTCCGGGACGCCGCGACACGCCGGCTCGCGGACGCTCGTCGTGCAGGTCAAGGACGCGCTCGGCGCGGTCGCACGCACGACCGTCGTCGTCAACGTGCGTCGGTAAGGAACTGCTGGGGTCTGACCCCTTGCGGGGTCAGACCCCAGCGTGAGCTACTTCTTCCTGATGGTGTAGATGCCGTTGCCGGACGTCTGCGTCGCGACGTTCGTGTGCTGGCAGGTCCTCGTGTCCGTGTCGGCTGCGGTGCAGCCGTAGACCGGGTACGGCTGGTGGCTGGCGTCGTTCTGGTACTGATCGTCCGAGTAGATGATCGACGCGAGGCCCGTGGTCGGCGATGCCTCGACACCGAAGTCGTCAAGGAGGTCGCGGTTGCCGGTACAGAGCGCACCGCCCTCGCAGACGCCACCGTGGTGGACCACCGGGTTGACGGTCATGTACGTGAAGCCCGGCCGCGCCGTCGATGCGCTGAGGCTCTGCGCCATGACGACCTTCCAGGGCACGGAGATCGGGGCCGACTCCGGGTTGCCGGAGTAGCCGGTCGCCTGGTAGTAGACGAGATCGATCTTCCCCGCGTCACCGGCCGCGAGCCACGGCATCACGGCCGTGTCGCTTCCCTGCGACGCCTGGACCGGCGCGCTGAACGTCTGTCCGTGGTTCGTCGAGTACTGGTAGAAGATCCCGTGGTTGTCGGAGTACGCCACGTACACCGTTCCACCCTTGTCGACCGCGACGTTCACGAACTGGTTGTCGTACTTCGCGGAGATGTCGGGGTTCACGTGCACCGGGTAGTCGTGCCACGTCACGCCGCCGTCGGGCGAGACAGCGATCCCGACGTTGTGGAGGAAGGCGTTCGGGTTCGGGCCGTCCTCGACGTTCTCGTAGGCGAAGACCGTGTACAGGTACGAGGGGTTCGACGGATCGAACTGGAGGTTCCCCGTCCGGCTCCCGCCCTGCGACGCCGCCAGGCCTACCGCCGAGGTGTCGTAGGCGTCCGACACCTGCAGGAACGAGTGACCTGCGTCGTTGCTGCACTCGACGTGCAGGCCCACTTGCGGCAACAAGACGCCCGGTGCGGTGAGGTACGAGATGCACACCTTTGACGCGCCGGTCGCTGCGACCCAGGGGCGGTCGTCGATCGGAAGCGAGGTCGCCGGATTGAGCGTCCATGTCGCGCCGTTGTCCGTCGACGTCGAGACGTCGACGTTCGCCAAGGACAGCGAGACGACGTAGGCGTTGTAGGTGCCGGCGCTGTTCGGCGAGGTCGCGACTGCGTCGTCTGTATCGCCGCCGCCGGGCTCGAGGCCCGACTCCTGGCCGACCGAGTCCGACCCGGTGGAGACGTCGTTCGGCGACGGTGTCGACGAGTAGTGGAGGCCGTTGTCAGCCGACGTCCACGCCATCGTGCCGCCGCCGACACCGTTCTCCGACGACGCGAAGAAGCGTCCGGCCGGCGTCACCGCGATGGCGGGCTCCGCCGCTCCGTTCGAGCAGAGTGTCGAGCCGGGGCACACCGTGCCGGGCGGGTTGGGCGGCGTAGAGGCCACCGTGAAGTCGGCGAAAGCGGACGTGGGCGACGGCTTGGCAGCCGACGCTCCGCCCACCGCCACCAGCACTGCAACTGCGACGCCGAGCGTCGCGAGGAATCTCTTCATCGAAATGGCGCCTTTCTCGAGTGGAACCCTGGGCGATCCGAGGCGTACCCGGACCCCGGGATCTCTAAGCGCCGCTAGCCCTCGTCGGACTCGTAACCGTCGATCAGGAGCTTTCCGTCCCGCCTGACGACGGCGTAGGTCCCGCCGTTGCGGCCTTTCAGCACGGCATCCACGTCGAAGGCGTTGTCGCCGTGCTCGTCGACGCCTTCGATGTCGAGGAGGTCCCCCTTCTTGCTCGAGAAGCCGCCCGGGGCGAGCCCGTTGATCGTCCTGACACACGCCGTACGGCTGGACGCATGGACGATGATGTGCATGCCTTGGGTGGTGAGCAGCGCGCAGGCGTCGTCTCCGGCCGAGCGGTTCGCTGCCGCATAGAAGCTGCGCACCGTCTGGGCCGCGGGCGTTTTGGCGCTCTCGCCTTCCTTGTCGGCCTCGGACCCTTTCGAGTCGCAGCCTGCGAGAACTGCCACTGCAGTCAGGAGACAGCCGGCGGCCCGCCACGACATCGGCGGGACTTTAACCGGCGCGGTAGCGCGAGAGCGTGCTGCCGGTGAAGTCGTCGACCCAGACCGACCCGAAGCCGTTCCGCACCACGAACGGGAGGCCGCCCGAGTGGACCTCGTCGACGACCTTGTTCGTCGCCGGATCGATGCGCGTCACGGTTCCGTCCTGGTTCGGAATCCACTCGAGCCCGTCCGGGCCGCGCACGCCGTCGGCGGGTGCGGCGCCCGCCTTGACGGTGCCGACGACCTTGTTCGTCGCGGGATCGACCTTGCTCACCGTGCCGTCTGTGTCGTTCGACACCCAGACGCCGTCGTCGTGCGGATCGACGCAGACGGAGCTGCCCTTGCCGATCCTGACCGGAGTGACGGCATTCGTCTGCGGATCGACGCGGTAGATGTCGTCGCTCGATTGCGATCCCACCCAGATCGAGTCGCGGCTCGCGCGAATGCACGTCGGGAATCCGCCCGTGTGGATCGTCTTGACCACGCGCCGTGTCCTCGGGTTGAAACGGCTCACGGTCTCGTCGCGATAGTTGGACGTCCACACGCTGCCGAATCCGTACGCGACGTCCCACGGCGCTCCGCGAACGTTGATTCGCGCCGTGACCTTGAAGCGCTTCGGGTCGACGCGCGCGATCGTGCTGCTGTGGAAGTTTTCCACCCACAGCGCGCCGCCCCCCGCGACGACGCCGCACGGCCCGTCGCCGACGGCGATCGCCTTCACGGCCTTGTTCGTCCGCGGGTTGATGCGGGCGAGCGTGCCCGAGCCGTAGTTGGCGACATAGAGGTACTTCCCGTAGACGGCGCTGCCGCATGGCTTCGCGCCATGGGTGCCGACGTGTGCGAGGAGCTGCGGCGCGGCCGAGGTCGTCGTAGCGAGCGTGCCGGCGACGAGAAGGACGAGGCGGACGACTGACGCCATGCGGACGAGGCTAGCCTCGGTCGGGCCCGGCGGACAGCTGTATCAGGGATCGGCATCCCGGCATTCCGCGGTGCAATTTCGCCCACGGTGGGTATCTTCGCCCCGTGCCCGAGCTTGCGAAGCCGGTGCTCCGGGGTGTGCTCCACCAAGGTGCGTTCTTCGTCGCTCTCGCCGCGGCGCCACTGCTGGTCATCGTGGCGGACGGCACGCGCGCGAAGTTTGCGTCGGGAGTCTTCGCCGCCTCCGTCATTCTGTGCTTCGGCGCGAGCGCGCTCTACCACCGCGTGACGTGGTCGCCGAGCAAGCGGCTTTGGATGCGGCGCGTCGATCACGCGGGCGTCTATCTGCTCATCGCCGGGACGTACACGCCGGTCTCGCTGCTCGTGCTGACCGGCGCATGGCGGCCGGCCATCCTCGCGGTCGTGTGGGGCGGTGCGATGGCCGCGATCGTGCTCAAGTTCGCGTGGGTCGCGGCGCCGAAGTGGCTTGCGGTCGCGATCGGGATGGCCCTCGGGTGGGTGGCGGTGATCGCGTTACCGCAGCTCGTCGCGCACTCGCGCCCGTGGGCGGTTGCGCTGCTCGTCGCGGGCGGGCTGACGTACACGGCCGGCGCGCTCGTCTATGCGCGGCGGCGCCCCGATCCCATTCCAGCAGTGTTCGGGTATCACGAGCTCTTCCACGCGCTGACGATCGTGGCGGTGTCGTGCCAGTACGCAGCGATCGCGCTGATCGTGGCGTAGAGCTAGGAGGCGGCGAGCCGCTCGGCCCGCTGCTTGATGCCGCGCAGCATCTTTCGCTCCATCACGAGCGAGGCGGGCTCCATCGGAATCATCCCGATCTTCCCGGCCCGCGAAGGAAGCCGGAACCGGTTGCGACTGATCAGACGAGTGCGTCCCTCGTGTTCGTCGACGACGATGCTCCAGACCCAGTTCCCGTCGTGGGAGCGCATCGCCAGGACGCGTTCGGGCTCGACGCGCTCGAAGCGCATGCCGTTCTGGCCCAATGCGAACGTGTCGCCCACCTGCGGGCGCTGATATTCGGGCAGCACCGTGTCGGCGCTGTGCATGTTCAGCCCGAGGAGATTCTCGATCCAGTCGTAGGTGTACGCGCCGCCGCGCGGCGCGGGCCCCATCTGTGCGATCCACGGCCAAACGGACGAAGCGGGGGCATCGATGGTGATGGCGCGCGTCGCGACGCCGTCCGCTTGTTCGAGCAGTTCGTCGCCTGGAAGAGACGCACGTGCTTCGTCTGCTGTAGCTCCCCAGTTGCGGATCGGGCCGCGGAAGCGGTTGTACACAAGGGCGAGGCCGACCACGGCGCCGATGCTGCCGAGAGATCTACGCAACATCGACCAACGCTCCCATGGCTCGAGGCCGACTTGATCGCTGACGACGAGCGACCACGACACCGGCCCGCCAGCCGGGCGCGCGTCCGCCGGCCGGCGGCTGGATCGACTCCGCGTCGATCCCGCTGCGCTCGAGCAACCACGAAATGGTCGAGTTGGAGTTCCACATCTCTCCGGCGCCGAGCTCGTCGCGTCCCCAGACCGGCGTCGGTACCTCGCGGACGAGCTCGAGCAGGTGTCGTCCGCGCTCGGCGTCGTCGCTCAGGTGGTGCGAACTGTCGACCGCCTCGGCGATGTCGGAGATCGTGCCGTTGCGCCACCGGCGGATCTCGTAGCGGAAGAGACGGAGGCGCCCGGCAGCGCGTGTCCCCACAACTCCCTCTGCGACGACTCCACGCTCGGCGCGCTCGCTCCACGCGGGCCCCTGCTCGATGACGAATCGCCCTTCCGCCACGGAAACCTCCAATGCGGAGTGGTAGAGATCAAAGCGCGCCCTGCCGTTCAGCCGCGCGGCCGCCGCCTCGAAGAGCAGCCCGTTCGTGCGCACGAAGCGGCCGCCGGCACCCAGCGGTAGCCAATACAAGTCGATGCTCACCAGCTCTTGGCCGCCCGGGCCTGCCGCGGGTGGGCCAGGCGCAAACGCGCGTCGACGATGACGCAACCGGCCGGGCCCGCGATCACAGGATTGAGATCGAGCTCGGCGACCTGTGGCAGGTCGTCGGCGAGACGCCCTACTCGCAGAAGCACATCCGTCACGGCCGCCGTGTTCGCTGCCGGGGCGCCGCGAAAGCCGCCGAGCAGGCGAGCGACCTTCTCCCGCCCGACGAGCTCATGGGCGTCCGCGTCTGTGAGCGGCGCGAGCCGAAACGCTGCGGCGCCGATCAGCTCGGCGAGCGTGCCACCGGGGCCTAGCGCCACGAGCGGACCGAAGACCGGGTCGTCGACGGTGCCGACAAGCAGCTCGACGCCCCCCGTGACATACGGCTGGACGAGCAGAGGCGAGCCGATCCGGTCGGCCGCGGCGCGCGCCGCATCCGCGTCACGCAGATCCAAGGCGACACCGCCCACGTCGGTCTTGTGCACGCCTGGCGCGGCGGTCTTGAGCACCACGGGGTAGCCGAGCTCGCCGGCCGCGGAGATTGCTTCGGCTGTCGTCGCGGCTGTTCGCTCGCTTAGGAGAGGCAGGCCGTAGCAGTCGAGCAGCTCGCGGGTTTCGCCCGCGGAGGCCCACCCTTCACCCGCGCTATCGACGATCTCAGCTGCTCGCTTGACGTCGATGCCGTCGAGATCGGGAAACCGGCCCTGCGGACGGCGCAGCCAATCCGCCCGCTCGGCCGCACGGCCGAGCGCACGTGCCGCCGACTCGGGGTAGCCGAACGCGGCGACGTCTGCGGTGAGCAGTGACGCCGGAGTTCCGCTCGAACTGATGATGGAGACGAGCACGGGCTTGCCGGTCCTGTCCGTCTGCTGAACGGCACCGGCAACTGCTTCGGCGACCTCGTCGGCGCCGGCGACGACCGGCGGGACGAACAGGACGATGACGGCGTCCACGCCTGGGTCTCTCAGCAACAGCGGCAGGGCGCGAGCGTAGGCGTCGCCGCCGGCCGACCCCAGCATGTCGACCGGGTTGCTCACACTTGCCTCGGTCGGGAGCACGGCTCGGAGCTCGTCGACGGTCGCATCTGCAAGCGCCGGCAACGTCAACCCTGCCGCCTCGCAGGCGTCGGCGCACAGAATGCCGAGGCCCCCGGCGTTCGTCAGGACGGCGACGCTTCGCCCTCGCGGCAGCGGTTGGCGGGCGAGGAGACTGGTGACGTCCAGGAGGTCCTCGAGCGTGTCGACGCGGACCACGCCGGCCTGGTTGAAGAGTGCATCGACAGCCGCTTCGGAGCCGGCGAGCGCGGCTGTGTGCGAGCTTGCTGCGCGCGCACCGGCGCTCGTACGTCCCGACTTCATCGCCACGATCGGCTTGGCGCGCGCGACTCTCCGCGCCACGCGCGCGAACTTGCGTGGGTTGCCGAACGACTCGAGGTAGAGCAGGACGACGTCGGTTGCCTCGTCCTCCTCCCAGTACTCGAGCAGGTCGTTCGACGAGATGTCCGCCTTGTTCCCCACGGAGACGAAGGCGGAGAGCCCCAGTTGCCGCTCTGCAGCCCGCTCGAGCACGGCAAGACCGAGTGCGCCGCTCTGCGACGAGAAGCCGACGTTCCCCGGGGGAATCGAGCGCGGCCCGAAGGTTGCGTTCAAGCGCGGCCCGGCTGCGGCAATGCCGAGGCAGTTCGGGCCCAGCAGCCGCGCGCCGCGCGCGCGAACGAGGCCGACGAGCTTCTCTTGCCGCGCAGCCCCCTCGTCGCCGACCTCCGCGAAGCCCGCGGAGATCACGCAGACCGCGCGGACGCCCGCAGCGAGTGCCTCTTCCGCCGCTTCGAGCACGGCGCCGCCGGGAAGGCAGATCACCGCCAGGTCGACCGGCTCACCGATCTCGCGAAGACTCCGGTAAGCACGGACGCCGGCGACGGAGCCTCCCGAGCGATTGACCGGGAAGCAGACGCCGCGGAATTCGCCGTGCAGCACATTTCGGAAGAGCTCGCCGCCGATCGTGCCGCGGCGAGACGATGCGCCGACCACCGCAACCGCCTGTGGTGCGAAGAACGGTCGCAACGAGGACACGACGCCGACGTGATCGCGCTTGTCGACCCGAGACTGCAGCGTCTCCGTCGGCGCGAGGGCGAGGCGCACTTCGGCCGTCCCGAGGACGGTCTCGCGCGTTGTCGCGAAACCCGCGTCGGCGAAGACGCGCAACATCGGCGCGTTGTCGAGCATCACCTCGGCGATGAACTCCTCGATCCCGACCTCGGTCGCCCGCGCCGCCAGCCGCTCGAGCAGCCGCGTTGCGATTCCGCGGCCGTGCAGCTCGTCTGCGACTGCGAACGCGATCTCCGCAGTTCGCGCGTCCTGCAGGCGCACGTAGTTGGCGACGGCGACGATGCGGTCGCCGCTCATACCGACCAGGGCGCCGCGCTCCTCCCAATCGGGATCGAGCAGGGGCTCGGCGACGCGGCGGTCGACGGCCGGATGGCCGTGAAAGCGCAGATACAGGCTCTGGTCGGACAGTCCGTGGAAGAAGCCCTCCAGCGCGCGCTCGTCCGCTGCCTGGGGCGGGCGGAAGCGCATCGTCGACCCGTCGCGTAGGACGACGTCGGAGACGGCCGGAGAGGTCGAGCTCACGGAGAGAGTGTCGCGCCTGCCGGCGGAAGCCGCATCCGAGCGGCTCCACATCGCGGCTGCGGGTTATCCGCAGTCGAGCAGCGCCCGCACTGCGCGGGCGGCTACCAGCTCTTCCCGGGCCTCGATCACAGCCACGCGTACGGCCGAATGGGCTGCCGCGATCTCTGCATCCGCGGCCGCCGCCTCGTTGGCGCGGGCATCCAGCTCCACGCCGAGGAAGCCGAGCCGGGCGCAAACGTTCCGGCGAACCGCGGCCGAATGCTCACCGATCCCCGCCGTGAACACCAGTGCGTCGAGACCACCGAGTGCGACCGCCATCGAGCCGACGGCGACGGAGACGCGGTAGGCGAAGACGTCGAGCGCCAGGCGAGCGCTTTCCGCATCCGACTGTTCCAGCTCGGCGACGTCGCTGGAAATGCCGGACAGCCCCAAGAGGCCTGAGCGGTGCTCGATCGCCTCGTCGAGTGCCTCCCGCGAAACGCCGTTCCGCAGCAGATACAGAAGCGCCCCGGGATCGACCGAGCCCGGCCGCGTCGCCATCGGCACGCCTTCAAGGGGCGTGAATCCCATCGTCGTGTCCACCGAGCGGCCGTCGCGGACGGCCGAAACCGAGCAGCCGCCGCCCAGATGGCAGACGACGAGCCGCGGCACGCGGACGCGTCCGGCCGACCACTCGATCGACAGACCGTGGAAGCCGTAGCGGTGGATTTCACCGCGCCATTCCGCGGGGAGCGCATACGTCGCCGCAACCGCCGGGATGTCGGCATGGAACGCCGTGTCGAAGATTGCAAAATGTGGCACGTCGGGCAGGGCGCGCCGCGCCTCCGCGATCGCGTCGACCGCGGGGCGGTTGTGCAGCGGTGCGAGCTCGATCAGCTGCTGGAGCCGGGCGAGCACCGCGTCGTCGATGCGTGTCGGCTCGCGGAGCTCGCCGCCGTGCACCACGCGATGGCCGACGGCCGCGATGTCCCGTGATGCCTCGCCGAGCGACGCAAGCGGAACGCTGCGTTCGTCAGGCGACACAGTGTGGAGCTTGAGGCTCGTCGAGCCTGCGTTGACGACGAGGATCGTCAGGCCGGCCAGGTCCAGTCGCGAATCTCCGGCGGGTCTTCGCCGTGCTCGCGGCCGTATGCGCGCGCGTTCAACCGGCTGTCGACCATTTCCTGGCGGAGATGGTCGGCGGTGCCGGCGAGATGCGGCAGACGGTCGATGACATCGATCACGAGGTGGAAGCGATCGAGGTCGTTCAGCATGACCATGTCGAACGGCGTCGTGGTCGTGCCCTCTTCCTTGTATCCACGCACGTGGAGGTTGCGGTGATTCGTGCGCCGATACGTCAGCCTGTGGATCAGCCAGGGATATCCGTGATACGCGAAGACGATGGGGCGATCGCTCGTGAACAACGAGTCGAACTCCATGTCCGAAAGGCCGTGCGGGTGCTCCGTGTCCGGCTGAAGACGCATGAGGTCGACGACGTTCACGACGCGAACCTTCAACTCCGGCAGGCGTTCGCGCAGGATGGCCGCGGCTGCGAGCGTCTCGAGCGTCGGCACGTCTCCGCAGCAGCCGAGCACGACGTCTGGCTCCGCATGCTCGTCGTTTGATGCCCACTCCCAGATGCCGATGCCGCGCGTGCAGTGCGCAACCGCGTCCGGCATCGACAGGAATTGCAGGGCGGGCTGCTTGCCGGCCACGACGACGTTCACGTAGTTGCGGCTGCGCAGGCAGTGATCGGCGACGGAGAGCAGCGTGTTCGCGTCCGGCGGCAGGTAGACGCGGATGATCTCCGCTTTCTTGTTCACCACATGGTCGATGAAGCCAGGGTCCTGGTGCGAGAACCCGTTGTGATCCTGGCGCCACACATGCGAGCTGAGCAGATAGTTGAGCGACGCGATCGGTCGTCGCCATGGAATCGTGCGTGTCACCTTCAACCATTTCGCATGCTGGTTGAACATCGAATCGACGATGTGGATGAACGCCTCGTAGCAGTTGAAGAGCCCGTGCCGGCCGGTAAGCAGATAGCCCTCGAGCCAGCCCTGGCAGAGATGCTCCGAAAGCACCTCCATGACGCGCCCGCCACGCGCGAGCTCTTCGTCTGTGGGCTCGGTTTCGGCCTCCCAGGCGCGGCCCGTCACGGCGAAGACGTCGCCGAGCCGGTTCGAGGCAGTCTCGTCGGGACCGAAGAGGCGGAAGTTCTCCGGATTCGCGGCGATGACGTCGCGGAGGAACCCCCCGAGCACACGCGTCGACTCGACGACGTCGACGCCGGGGCTTTCGACGTCGACGGCATAGGCATGGAAATCGGGCAGCGACAGGTCGCGAAGTAGCAGACCACCGTTGGCGTGGGGGTTGGCGCTCATCCGGCGGTCGCCGACGGGCGCTAGCGCGGCGAGCTCGGGCAGCAGCCGACCGTCCACGTCGAAGAGCTCGTCGGCCCGGTAGCTCCGCAGCCAGTCGTCGAGCACGCGCAGGTGGTCGCTGTTCGTCCGAACGTCGGTCATCGGGACCTGGTGCGAGCGCCACGTCCCCTCGACTGGGCGGCCGTCGACCTCGCGAGGGCCCGTCCATCCTTTCGGCGAACGCAGGACGATCATCGGCCACGCCGGCCGCTCCGTGGCGCCGTCCGCGCGGGCTGCGTGCTGAATCGCGGCGATGCGGTCGAGCGCCGAGTCGAGCACAGCTGCGAAGCGCTGATGCGCGTCGAGGTGCTCGTCGTCAGGATCTATCTCGACGACGAGTGGCTCGTAGCCGTAGCCGCGCATGAGCGCGGCAAGCTCGTCCTCCGAGATGCGCGCAAGGATCGTCGGGTTCGCGATCTTGTAGCCGTTCAGATGGAGAACCGGCAGCACGGCGCCGTCCGTCGCCGGATTCAGGAACTTGTTGGCGTGCCAGCTCGTGGCAAGCGGGCCCGTTTCCGCTTCGCCGTCACCGACGACGCAGGCGACGATGAGGTCCGGATTGTCGAACGCTGCGCCGTATGCGTGCGCGAGCGCATAGCCGAGCTCACCTCCTTCGTGGATCGAGCCGGGCGTCTCGGGCGCGACGTGGCTCGGAATGCCGCCGGGAAACGAGAACTGGCGAAACAGCTCGCGCAGCCCATCCTCGTCCTGCCCGATGTGCGAGTAGACCTCGCTGTACGTGCCCTCGAGGTAGGCGTTGGCGACGAGGCCGGGACCGCCGTGCCCCGGGCCCGTCACATAAAGGACGTCCAGATCGCGCTGACGGATCGCACGATTCAGGTGGGCATACAGAAGATTCAGGCCCGGAGTGGTGCCGAAGTGCCCCAGCAGCCGCGGCTTCACGTGCTCCGCTCTGAGCGGCTCGCGCAACAGCGGATTGTCCATCAGGTAGATCTGGCCGACCGAGAGGTAGTTCGCCGCGCGCCAATACGCGTCGAGGGATGCAGCCTCCGTCGCTGTCATCCCTCGAACGCTAGTGCACGTCATGCATGCACGTGCTTGCGGGCGCCGTTCGTGGCGGCGGTCGCCATGACCCCCTCGCCACGAACCACGAGGACCGGGCACTTCGCGTGGTGGAGAACCCCCGTCGACACCGATCCGAAGAACGCGCGCTTCATCGCGCCGCGGCCGTGCGAGCCGATGACGAGGAAGCGTGGGTTGTACCTCTCTGCCGCCAAGCAGAGCTCCTCAACGGGCATGCCGCGCAGCACGAGCATTCTGGACTCGAGCCCGGCCTCCATAGCACGGGCCGCTGCGTCGGCGGCTGTCCGTCGTGCCTCTTCCTCGCCGAGCCGTGCGACATCGGCGGTGACGGGCGCCGGCGCGAGACCCACGGCTGGGTAGGGGATATTCCAGACGGTGGCGACGACGAGTTCGGTGTCGAGCAGCCTCGCAAGCTCGATCGCCGTCTCGGTCGCCTTCTCGGCGGTTGGGGAGCCATCGGTTGCAAGCAGTACAGGATTCATCGCTTCTCCTTTCATGGACGGAAGACGATCCGCGCGGGAACATCTCCGGCGAGCACGTCCTCCATTGCACGCTCGACGTCGTCGAGCCGACGCTCTTCACGGATCACGCGTGTCTTGCCGGCCGCGTGGAGATCGAAGACGTCACGCAGCTCGAGGCGGGTGCCGACGATCGATCCCACGACGGTGATGCCGTTCAGCACGGTCTCGAAGATCGGCAGTTGCATCGTGTTCTCGGCGGGGAGCGCGACGAGCGACATCGTGCCGCCGCGGCGCAGTGAGGCAAACGCCTGCTCGAACGCTTTCGGCGCGACGGCGAGCACGACTGCTGCGTCCGCACCACCGAGCTTCTTGATCGCGGCGACCGGATCTTCCTCCGCCGCATTGACTGTGAACTCCGCACCGAGCTCCAGCGCCAGGTCGAGCTTCTCCTCGAAGAGATCGACCGCGACGACGCTTGCCCCCGCAATGCGCGCGTATTGCAACGCGAGGTGCCCGAGCCCGCCGATCCCCCAGACCGCGACGAGGTCGGCCGGCTTGGCGCCGCTCATCTTGACCGCCTTGAAGGTCGTCACGCCGGCGCACGTGAGGGGCGCGGCATCGAACGGATCGACGCCCGCCGGGACCTTGACGACATGCCGCCCGTGCGCCTTCGCGTATTCCGCGAGTCCGCCGTCGACGGAGTAGCCCGTGTTTTGCTGGGCCTCGCAGAGCGTCTCCCAGCCGGAAATACAGTAGTCGCAGGTGCCGCAGGAATAGCCGAGCCATGGAATGGCGACCCGATCTCCGACGGTGACGTCGGCGACGCGCGCACCGATGCTCTCGACGATTCCGACGCCCTCGTGGCCCGGTGTGAACGGCAGCTTCGGCTTGACGGGCCAGTCGCCGTGCGCCGCGTGGATGTCGGTGTGGCACAACCCCGAGGCCTCGATCTTCACGACGACCTCGTCAGGCCCCGCCTGCGGCTTCGCCACCTCCTCGATCCGCGGCGCGGCGTCGAACTCGCGGACGACGACCGCACGCATCGTCTCGACAGCGGTCGCTGCCGGGTGGGCTTCCAGCACTGATGAGCTCATGGCTCCTCCTTCGGTCAGAGGTCGCGGCCGAGGCGGCGCGAGAACTCGCGGTGCGCCGCCTCGGCTTCGCTCAGGTCTCTCGCCTGCTCGAGACGTTCGCGCGTCTCGAGCAGGTAGCTCGCCAGGTCGGGTGTGTTCACGTCGACGCCGAGCCGTTCGATCAGGCAATTGCCGTCGAGGACGGCGCCGCCGGGCTCCCAAAACGCGCATCGCTCGTGCGGGCAGATCTCTGTCGCAGCTCGTGCGACGAGGTGCAGCTTGCAGGTCTTGGGCTCGGGCTCGATCTGGTTCACGTTTCCAGTGTCCTTCGGGCCGCGCGCCACGCCATCGGTCGCCGCACCGATCTCCGTTGCGGGCTTCTACCGAAGCGAGAACGACGAAGACCGCCCTAGGGCGGTCTTCGTTTGACGAGGCCGGCGCGTTACGCGGAAACCACCCGTACGTCGGCCTCCGTCTCTGCGTGCCGTGCTACAGCGCGTGAACCTGCCTGCGATGCAGCGCTGCGAAGGCGAGAACGATGAAGCCGATCCCGCTCAGCAGCAGGGCGACGCCGACGACGATCCCGAACAGTCCGAGCCGGTCGGCCATGTAGGACGTGTTCAGGGCGGTTGTGAGCGCCGTCTCGGTCACCCAGACGTCGCGGATGCCGTTCGCCACCGGCTGCTTCGTCGCGGTGTTCGTGAGTGCCCACTGCGGGTTGTCCGTGCCTCCGCCGACGGCGAGCTGCGCCTTCGGGGCGTTCGGCTTCGCCTGGAAGCGTCCCATCTGGGCGTAGGTGTAGCCGCCCGTCGCCTCGAGGGCGTGGATGCGCATGTAGCTCGCGAACGCGCGGGCGCGCGGCCCGCTGTTGATCGTCTTGCCGGCAACGGACACCGTCGGCATGTCGATCGTGTTCAGGTTGAGGCCGGCCTTCGTCGCTTCGGCCTGGATCGCCGCGGGAGTCATGTCACTGGTGCCGACGATCTTCTCCTGCTTGAGGCTGTCGGAGACCGTCGACCTTCCGGTGAAGCCCATCACGATCGCGACGACGCCGAACGTGATCAGCACGGCGCCGGCGGCGAAGCCGCCCCACTCGAGGAGCTTGCGCAAGACGTCGTTCTTCTCACGCTGGGCGGTGGCCGCTCGACTATCAGCTGTCATGGTGCTCATGCTTCCTCCAATCCTTGTGGTGGTTCCGGGTTGGTTTGAGTGAAGCTGGAGCCCGGGCAGTCGCCATCGGGGCGGGGCCGCGAACCCGCTGCGGCTTTCCCGCAAGTGCGAACATCTCGGCATGCCCGTCCGTGAGAGTGATCGCCTCCGCGCCCTCGTCGAGACCGGCATCGCGATCAATTCGGAGCTGTCGCTCGAAGCGGTGCTGGAGCGGATCGTCGAGGCCGCCGCCCGCGTCACCGGTGCGCGCTACGCAGCCCTGGGCGTCGTCGACCGCTCCGGCAGCGGCCTCGAGCGCTTCATCACGTACGGCATCGCGCCGGAGATCGAGACGCAGATCGGCGACCCGCCGCACGGGCGCGGGATCCTGGGCGTCCTGATCCACGATGCGCGACCTCTACGCCTGCACGACCTGACGCAGGATCCGCGTTCGGTCGGCTTTCCGCCGGGCCATCCGCCGATGCACTCGTTCCTCGGGACGCCGATCGTCCTGCGCGGCGCCGCGTACGGAAACCTCTACCTGACCGAAAAAGACGAAGGCGACTTCACCGACGAAGATGAGGACCTCGTTCAGCTCCTGGCTGCGCAGGCCGCCGTCGCCGTCGAGAACGCGCGGCTGTACGAGTCGGCGACACGCTGGTCGCAGCAGCTCGAGTCCCTCAACGAGGTGGGCGCGGCGCTCATGGGCGAGCTCGAGCTCGAGCCGTTGCTCGACCTGATCGCCAGCCGGCTGCGTGAGCTGATCGATGCGCGTCTCGTCGCGATCGCGCTTCCGTCGGGCGGCACGCTGCGAATCGCGGCGGCACACGGCGACGAGGCCGACGTCTTGATCGCAACCGAGCTGCTGGCGCACGACTCCAAGACCGGGCGAGTCCTGGAACGGGGCAGGAGCGAGCGCGTCGACGCGCTGCTGGAGGATCCGGAGGTGAACCAGGACGTCGCGCGGCGCCTCGGCGCGACGAGCGGTTTGTACGTCCCGTTGCGGGCACGCGAGCGACCGATCGGCGTGCTCATCGCCCATGACAAGTCCGGGCGCGATCACCGGTTCGGCAGCGCCGACCTGCGACTCGCCGAACAGTTTGCGCTGCGCGCGTCCATCGCGGTCGATCTGTCTCAGCGTGTCGCGCGCGATGCACTCCGCCGTGTCGTCGCCGGCCAAGAGGTCGAGCGGCGGCGGCTTGCGCGTGAGCTGCACGACGAGACGGGCCAGGCCTTGACGTCGATCCTGCTCGGTCTACGCGCAGTCGACGAGGCGCGCGGGAGCAACGATGCCGCGCAGGCAGTCGCGGACCTCCGCGAGCTCGTCGTGGCGACGTTGCAGGACGTACGGCGACTCGCCGTGCAGCTCCGCCCGAAGGCCCTTGACGACTTCGGTCTCGTTCCGGCCCTCGAGCGCCTCGTCCAGTCTTTCTCCGAGTCGAGTGGGATCGTCGTCCAGCTCGAGGCGGCCGTCGGCGACGAGCGGTTTCCCGCCGAGGTCGAGACCACCGTCTATCGCATCGTGCAGGAGGCGCTGACGAACGTCGTGAAGCATGCCGGCGCGACCGAGGTCAGCATTTTGCTCGTGCAACGCGCCGGCACGCTCGCCGTGGTCCTGGAGGACAACGGCGGCGGCTTCGACCCGAGCGCGGTTAAGTCGGACAGCCTCGGGCTCGAGGGAATGCGCGAGCGCGTCGCGCTGCACGACGGGCGGCTCACGGTCGAGTCGGCTCCCGGCAGCGGGACGACGCTGCGTGTCGAGGTGCCACTGTGATCGAGGTCGTGCTCGTCGACGACCATGCGGTCGTCCGCTCTGGTCTGCGGCTTCTGCTCGACAAGCAGGAAGACATCACGGTGGTGGGTGAGGCCGGGAACGCCAAGGATGCGATCTTCCGAGCCCGCGCGTTGAAGCCGGACGTGATCCTGCTCGACGTCGTGATGCCGGGTGAGAGTGGCATCGAGGTGCTGCCGAAGCTGCTCCAGGAATCGCCCGAGACGAACGTGCTCGTGCTTTCGATGCAAGACGACCCGAGCTACGTGCGCGAAGCGTTCGCCGCCGGGGCGGCCGGTTACGTGCTGAAGGAGGCCGCCGACGAAGAGGTGGTTGCGGCGGTGCGTGAGATCGCGGGTGGCGGGCGCTACGTCCACCCGGCCCTCGGCGCGCGCATGGTCGCGGCCGACGCGCAGGAACGAGCGGCGGCCGAGGCCGATCCTCTGTCCGACCGCGAGCGCGAAGTGCTCCGCCTGCTCGCGCTCGGCCACACGAACCAGGAGATCGCAGAACAGCTGTACATCTCGGTGCGCACGGCCGAGTCGCACCGCGCGCACATCATGCAGAAGCTTCGTCTTTCGACTCGCGCGGAGCTCGTGCGCTACGCGCTTTCGCACGGGCTCATAGGCGAGGCCTCCTAGACGCCCAGGCCGACTCCGAGCTTCTCCTCCTCGCGAGACCAGTAGAAGCGTTCGTGCGCCAGTCGCGGCGTCGTCTCGATCAGCTTCGCCCAGGGCGTGAAGAACGACGCGACGCGGGGGTCGTCGACGAGGTCGTTGACGATCCATTCGACCTCCGAGGCCTCGAACGTGAACACGACCTCGCCGGCCGAGAGGTACGCAGCATGGCGTTCGAACCCGAGCTCCGCCGGGTCGAAAGGCGGGCCGGCACGGAGCAGCGCCTCTGCTTCGTCGTGCGCGTCAGGTCGCAGGCGAGCAACGATCATGAGCCGTTTCACGATGACCTCCTCGATCGGTTTCCAGCAGCCTGCGCCAAAGCGGCGCCACGGCCATCCGTGAAGAGCTCCGCTTCGGCTACGGGTTTTCCGCAGGCTTGCGCTCGAAGATCACCAGGACGCTCAGGTGCTCGTACGCGCTGAAGCCGTGCTGCGCGCCTGCCTCGACGAAGACGGCGCTGCCCTCGCGTACCGGCACCTGCTTGCCCTCGACCTCGAGAACGCCGGTTCCTTCGAGGACGACGTAGATCTCGTCGTCCTCGTGCGGCTGCTGGCGATCGGGCTCCGGAGCGACCAGCACGTACACGCCCAGCTCGAGACCGGCGGATTCGTGGACTACCTCGTAGCCTCCGCCGGCCTCGTTCAGCCGCTGTCTGACGGCCGCGATCTCGAATGCGTGCACGGCAGGACGCTACTTCACGCTCACCGTCAGGCGCAGGACATAGTCCTCGCCGATCGTCTTGTGACCGGCGAACATCTTGTAGTCCTCGCCCGGCTTGGTCGTGAAGCGATACGTCCCGGCACGCGTCAGCTTCGCGGTCGACACGGCCGACAACCGATTCATGTTGGGATGCACAAGCGCGAGCTTCGGGCCTGCGAGCTGCATCAGCCTGTGCGGCATGATGTCGTTGTTCACGAAGCGCAGCGTCGCGCCCTTCGCGAGCGTGACCTTGATGCTCGGCGCCAGCTTGCCGCCGCCAACCTGCCACATGTGGCAGCCGCGCATCTCGTGGCTGATCGTGACCGTCGTCGTGCTGCTGCCGGCGGCCGGCGCGACCGCAACCAGTCCCGCCGCGACTGCGAGCAACGTCATCTTCTTGACCGACATGGTGTTCCTCCTTGGATGCTGCTCAGTGTCGGCAAGCTGGGCGGCTTCTCCATCCGTGGGGCGACGCATCTTCAGTGCGGCTTTCTGCGGATGCCGTGCAGCGCCCTGGGCGGCAATCCTTCGAACATGCATCACAGCACCTACGCCGTGTGGTGGCAGGAAAGCGGGGGACCGCGGCATGCCGGGAAGCTTCAGCTCGGGCGCCTACACCTGCTGCTCTCCGGGAACGCGTCTGCGCGGCTCGCGGTGCCGCTCGAGGAGGTCGTCTCCGTGAACTACCGGCGCGGCGAGTTGCATATCGAGCGCCGGGGCTTCAGCGAGCTGCGAATCGGCAATCTCGACGGGCCCGGCGTCTTGCTCGAGCTGAGCAACGCACTAGCCGCCTAGGCCCCTGCGGTTGGTCAGAGAAACGGAGTGGAGCCGTATCGGGATCGAACCGATGACCTCCGGCTCGCATAACGAGAGCGGCGGCAAAACGGCTGCAATTCGACGGGTCCGCGCCAGCGGGCATGACGTTCGCGATGACGACCACCGCATGGTGTGCGACCAGTCGGTACAAGCGGAATCTGTAGGCGAAGCGTGACGCGTCTACCGATCGCTCTGCCGACGGCAGGGCGAAGTGATCTGGTATTCGCGCGCGTGCCCGTGAGACGGACTAAGCCGCCGCACCCGCCGTGGCTACGCACCAACGGCGCCACTGCGTGCCATTCCCCCACGCCTGAGCGTCCGCGCCAGAAGCCAGTCTCTGCCTAACCTGATTCCGGTCCGGCGCCTGCGCGCCGCATCGACAGGAGACTCAGACGCCGGGGGCAAACGCGAGAAGTAGTCGCTTGGATGTCCAGGCATCGCCCCGGGCGGACCAGGAGCTCGGCATGTGCGCCGAAGTTGTGGCGGAGACGAAGATGGGCCATGATCGAGGCCATGCCCGAGTAAATCTCGGGCGCCCATATTGGAAGGGGTCAGGGCGACGGCCGAATTCGCGCAACCACTGGTGGCTACTTCCGAACGCGCGAGGCGAACGCTGCGACGCGACATCGGCTTGTTCGGGCTCCTTTTCGCGTCCCTCGGGTCGATCATCGGCGCCGGTTGGTTGTTCGGCGCGTTGTACGCCACATCGCTCGCCGGGCCAGCCGCGGTCATCTCCTGGGCCCTCGGAGGCGGAGTGGTGATGCTCCTCGCATTGACGCACGCGGAGCTGGGAGGCATGTACCCGGTGGCCGGAGGTAGTGCGCGCTTCCCGCGGTACGCCTTCGGGAACTTGATCGGATTCACAAGCGGCTGGATCGCGTTTCTCGGCGCCGTGACCGTGGGGCCGATCATGGTCGAGGCAATGCTCCTGTACTCGTCTAACTACATCTCCTCACTGACGACCGTGTCCGGCGGCAGGCCGGTGCTGACGGTCCAGGGCTATTTCGTCGCCGGAGCGCTGCTCTTGGTGTTCTGCACGATCAATGTCATCGGCGTGCGCTGGCTCGCGGACATCAACATGGTTGCGGTCTGCTGGAAACTGCTGGTCCCAGCTGTGACCGTGATCGCGCTCATAGCGACGTCCGCGCACACCTCGAACTTCACGGCGCACGGTGGGTTCATGCCCTTCGGGTGGAAGGGCGTGTTTCTCGCACTGTCGTCGGGCGGTGTCATCTTCGCCGGCCTCGGCTTCGAACAGGCGGTCCAGCTCGGCGGCGAGACTCGCAACCCGAGGCGCAATATCCCGTTCGCGATCATCGGCGGGATGAGCGTGGCGATCGTCCTCTACATCGCGCTACAGGTGGCCTTCATCCTCGCACTCGACCCGTCTGAGCTCTCGAAGGGGTGGGGAGCAGTCACGTTTTCGGGAAACGGCCACTTGTTCGGGCCGTTCGCTGCGCTCGCGACGGCACTCGGGCTGGGTTGGCTCGCAGTTCTCTTGTACACCGACGCAGTCGTCTCGCCGGGCGGCACCGGTCTGATCTACACGGGCGCGAGCGCACGTCTCACGTTCGCACTCGGCCGCAATGGTTTCATCCCGTCGGCCTTCGCCCGCCTCACGCCGCGCGGAACACCTTTCTTTGCGATCGCGTTCTCGTTCGTGTGCGGCTTGGTGATTCTCCTACCCTTCCCGGGCTGGCAGCAACTGGTCGGCTTCATCTCTGCGGCAGCCGTCGCCGTGTACGCGATGGCGCCTCTCGCACTCGGCGCGCTCAGGCGTCAAGACCCCGCACGGCCGCGCCCGTTCAAACTTCCGGCCGCTTCGGTACTGGCGCCTGCAGCGTTCGTCGCCGCGAGCGAGATCTTGCTGTTCACCGGCTGGGCCGTGATGTGGAAGCTGATCGTGGCGATTCTCATCGGCTTTGCGCTGCTCGCCGTCTCGGCCGCCACCGACTCCACGGCGCGGAATCTGCCGCTCGACTGGCGCAGCGCCGCGTGGCTCTGGCCGTATCTGCTCGGCATGGGTGCGATCTCGTGCCTCAGCTCGTTCGACACGAACACGCCTAGCTCGATCCCGCTGCTCGGCCTGCACGGGCCACGCAACGTGCTCACGTTCGGCTGGGACATTCTCGGCGTCGCACTCTTCAGCCTCGCCGTCTACGCGTTCGCGATCCGAAGCAGGCTCCCCGCACACCGGGCGCTCGAATACATCGGCGACCCGAACGTGGAGGAGCCTGAAGGTCGACGGCCCTAGCTCGCCAGGACCGCCTCTGCACTCCGCCGACTGCCGGCTCGCGAGCGTGCAGCGAACATGAGCGCGGCAGCGGCGAGCAGCGCGCACCCGAAGACGGTCAGGCCGATTCCGGCCCAGAGCGCGGCCGGCACCTTGACACCGACACCGAGCGTTGCCGCGACGTCGCGAGAGCCGTCTGCATTCATGACCACGATCGACCATTTGCCGGAGTGGAGGTTCCACGACAGCGGCCCCTTGCGACCGGAGACCTTGGCCGCCCAGAACGGTTCACCAGCAGGCCGGCCTGGATTGACCGTCCCCGTGCGGTCGACGTACGTGACCTTGAACGGATCGAGGTCGAGTTGCGTCGCTTCCGTGTGTTGGACCCGGGCGAGGTAGGCGTCCACGGTCTTCTTCGGCGCGATGCCGACGAACAGCGGCTTGTCGCCTGAGATGTCGAGTCGAACCTTGCCTGCAAGCCACGTGGGGACGTAGCTCCCGACGGTGATGGTTTCGGTGGAGATCGCGCGCGTGTGCGTCTGGTAATGGTGCGCGTGCGCGGAGAAGTAGCCGTTGTCGTCGCGCTTCGAGGTGTCGGCCCAGATTGCGGTTACGCCCGCTGCGAGCACGAGGACGCCGAGGACGCCGGCGATCCAGGCACCGACTGCGAGACCGGTGCTCTTCTTCGGATGTGCGTCGGCTTGCATGAGTACTCCCTTCATCGAGGCGGCTAGAGCTCCGGTCGTTGAGGCCGGAGCTCTAGCCGTGTGGTCTTAGGCAGAGAGGACGGGCTTTGCATCCACGGCGGGCTCTGACTCGCCGTCTTCGAGGCTGGGGAGCCACTCGAGCCAGCGCGGCAGGTACCAGTTCCGCTCGCCGAGCAGCTTCATCGTTGCGGGGAGGAGCACGCCGCGAACGATCGTCGCGTCGATCAGGACTGCGGCCGCCAGGCCGACGCCGAACTGCTTGAACATCAGCATCGACAGCGTCGCGAAGATCGAGAACACCGCGACCATGACGATTGCTGCGCTGGTCACGGTTCCGGCGGTGGACTTGATCCCGTACGAGATCGCGTCGTCCATGCTCGCGCCGCGGTCGAATGTCTCGCGGATCCGGCTGATGATGAACACGTGGTAGTCCATCGAGAGGCCGAACAGGATCACGAA
>JBJMJR010000023.1:0-36653 GCA_045806245.1 Gaiellaceae bacterium
GAACGCTGCTGGCATCACGACGGCTTCTGGGGCACGTCCGTCCTGCATTGTCCTCGCGGCGCGGTGACGATCGCAATCACCGTCAACCAAGCGAGCGATTTCGATGCCGCGGTCCAAGTGCTCGAGGCCAAGATCCTCCGGATGATTCCCCATCCGTGACGCGCGTGAGTAAGACGACCACTAATCCGCTCCGCCGGCTTCGGCGGCCGAGGCCTCCACGTAGCGAAGCGCGCGCCCAACTGGGAGTCGGCACCGGATCGCAAAGGCGTAGATGACGAGACTGAAGAGCGCGACGGCAAGCGTGTCCCAACCGAACGAGAGGTCATTGCGCGGGCCGTGCAGGCCGAGCAGCGGGATCGAGCTCGGCGTTCCCGTGTCGAACGAGCTGACGTAGGAGAGCGCACTCATCCCCAACAGGTACGGCGGCAACCAGACGGAGCTGCGCCAGTCGAGCGAAAGGCCGCGCACGCTCGATTCGGAGGCGCGCGAGACGAGAAGAAGAGCGAATCCGATCAGGATCGCGACGATCAGCTTCCAGACGACAGCCCAGCCGGTGAAGAGCAGGATCTCGCTGGCGACGATGAACGCAGCGGGTCCGAGCAACCAGGCGACGGGGAGCCGGAAAGGTCGTGGTCGGTCGGGGTCCTGGAGTCTGAGCGCGCCGAGCGCGAGGGGCGCCATCGCGTAGGAGACGACGGCCGCGGCCGAGACGAAACCGATCAGCTGCTGCCAGCCGGGAAAGGGAAGGAAGAGGAACATTCCGCACACAAAGGAGAACGCGATCGCCACCAGCGGTGTGCCTCTGGACGTGAGCCGCCCGAACGCCGACGGGATGTAGCCGTTCCGCGCCAGCGCGAAGGTCAAGCGACTACTGGCCCCGGTGTAGAGAAGACCGGTGCCGGCGGGCGAGGCGATCGCGTCTGAATAGATCAGCACCGCGAGCCAACCGAGACCGAGTGCGGTTGCAAGTCCGGCGAAGGGGCCGTACAGCTGCGCCTTCCCGGAGAATGCGACCGCTCCCCAGCCGTTGGACAGGCTCGAGGGATCGAGCGCGGCGATGAAGGCGACCTGAAGCGCGAGATAAAGAACCAGCGCGACGACGATCGCGCCGATCATCGCGAGCGGGATATTTCGTCGCGGCCTCCGGCTCTCGCCTCCGAGCTGAACCGCCTGCTCGAAGCCGGAACAGGCGAAGACGACTCCGCCGGCGGAGAGCGCGAGGAACACGCCTTTCCACCCGAACGGCATGAAGCCACCGGCTGCGCTGAAGTTACTGCGATGCGCGGAGGTGGCGAGTAGCGCGATCACGGTAAGGGCCGGGATCGCGATCTTCCACCACACGATGACCTTGTTGGTCTCGGCGAGCCAACGCACGCCCAGCACGTTGATCGTGCAGAAGAGGAGCATCAACGCTGCTGCGACGAGGTAGCCGGAGGCCGTCAAGACGGCGCGACCACCCGAGACGGTCGTCAGTCCATGGACGTAGTTCGAGGCGTACAGCAACGTCGCCTCGACCATGAGCGGAGCAACGGTGGCGGCGGCCAGGAACGTCACCCAACCTCCGGTGAAGCCGACCAGACTGCCGAAAGCGAAATGCGGAAATCGGGCACTGCCGCCGCTGACCGGGTACATGGCTCCGAGTTCGGCGTGCGTCAGGGCGAGGAGCATGACGGCGCCGCCACCGAGCGCCCAAGAGATGATCGCCGCGGGCCCGGCAACCTGCGAGGCGTAGAGCGCCCCGAACAGCCAGCCGGCGCCGATGATCGAGCCGAGCGACGCGAACAGCAGGCCGACGAGGCCGACGTCTCGGCGCAGCCTGTAGTCCACCGGCGCCGCCGCCGTAGGTCGAGCTATCTCGGCCGTGCCCGCCTCCCTTGTCGTCCCGCCGCAAAAGTGGCGAGCACTCCACGATCTTCGTTCATCGCCCGGTCCCGTGGCAACTCCCGGGAAGGCCTCCAAGATCCACCTTTCCCGGTTCTAGGATTGACCGTGTCACGGTGACATCACCGATCCCCCAAGTCGCTGCGCCAGCGGACGGCGCTCCGAGGCCTCTTCTGGAGCGCGAGGCGGAGCTCGCCGCCATTGCGGCGCTCGTTGAGGCTGCCGGCGCAGGCACCGGACGCCTGCTCGCCTTCGAGGGCCGTGCGGGAATGGGCAAGTCTCGTCTGGTCGCGGCCACCCGCGACCTAGCGGCGAACGCGGGTCTCGAGGTGATCTCCGCGCGCGGTGGAGAGCTCGAGCAGGACTTCGCATACGGGGTCGTTCGGCAATTGTTCGAGCCGCTGCTCGCCCGTTCGCCAACCAGCGAGCGAGCAGAGCTGCTCGCCGGAGCAGCGGGCCTGGTGAAACCGCTCTTCGAGTCATCGCAGGTCGGAGCTGGGCCGACAGGAAGGAGCGACATTTCGTTCCCGATCCTGCATGGGCTCTACTGGCTCGTGGCCAACATCGCCGCGCGGCGCCCGACGCTGCTGACGATCGACGATCTCCATTGGTGCGACCCCCCCACCCTGCGTTGGCTGGGGTATCTGTCGCGCCGGCTGGAAGGATTGCCGCTGCTCGTCGCCGTCAGTCTGCGCCCGGCCGGCGAGGGTCACGAGGCGGCGCTTCTCACCGAGCTGGTCTCCGATCCGGCCGCCACAGTCGTGCACCCGGCGGGCCTCGGCCTAGGCTCGATCGCGGCCCTCGCCGGCGACGCGCTCGGCGCGGAACCCGATCACGAGTTCTGTGCCGCCTGTCGCGACGCAACCGACGGAAACCCGCTGTTCGTCCGGGCTCTCCTCGACACGCTCGCGCGAGAGGCGATCGCACCGCGCGCGGAGGAGGCGAAGCGCGTCAGCGAACTCGGACCGGAAGCTATGGCCCACGCAATCTCACTCAGGCTTCTGCGGCTTTCGGCCGACGCGACCGCGCTCGTTCGTGCCGCCGCCATTCTCGGTGACGGCGCCGCGCTCGGACAAGCCGGCATGCTCGCCCACCTCGAGGCCACCGCGGCGGCGGAGGCGGCGCAGGAGCTCGTCCACGCGGACCTGCTACGCACGGACGGCCCGCTGGAGTTCGCGCATCCGGTGCTCAGAACCTCCGTGTACGAGACGATGGGTGCCGGATCGAGGATCGCCGCGCACAAGCGGGCGGCCGTGCTGGTGCTCGAGGCTGGGGCTCTGCCTGAGCAGGCAGCGGCGCACCTGATGCTGACGGAGCCCACCGGCGACGAATTCGTCGTCAGCACGCTGAGTCGGGCGGCGGGCCGCGCGATCGCTGAAGGTGCGCCGGACGCGGCGGCGGCGTATCTGAGTCGGGCGCTTGCCGAGCCCCCGGCACCCGACCAACGAGGCACCGTGCTCAGCGGACTCGGAACCGCGGAGATGCATACCGACGAGCGCGCGGCCGTCGAGCACCTCAGGCTCGCGGTCGAGTCGACCGACGACGTGGAGCAACGAGCCGAACGCGCTCTCGAGTATGGCCAGGCGCTCATCTACCTCGGCCGGCAATCCGAGGCGGTCGAGCTGTACAGCAGCACGCTCGACCAACTGGGTCGGCGTCGCCGCGATCTCCGTCGGCTGCTCGAGGGGGAGCTGAACCTAGCCGCCTGGTGTGAGCCGAACCTCTGTCAGCTGGCGGCCGACCGGCTGGCGGCCGTCCGCGAGGACGAGCTCGAGAGCGATCTCGGCAGCACGGCATTGTTCGCTGCGCTCGCGCTCTCCGAGCTCCGATCCGGGGCTTCCCGGGAGCGTTCTGTCGCACTCGCAGGACGGGTGGTCCAGGACGATCTAGCGGCGGCGGCCGCCTACCTCGCCATCGACTACGCGATTCTCACGCTCACGGCCGCCGGCGAAGTCGAGGCAGCAGAACAGGCGTCCGAGCGCGCGCTCGTGTCGGCGCAGTCGCGTGGCGACCGATTATCAGTCAACGATTTGCTCGTGATGCGTGCGTTCGTGCACGCTCAGCGAGGCAATCTCCAGCAGGTCGAATCCGACTTGGCCGCGATCGAGGACGGACCGCTGACGGTCGTCATGAGCTCCTACGCTTCCGGCTTCCTCGCAGACGTGCTCGTCGATCGCGGCAGGCCGGACGAGGCGGCCGCCGCGACGAGCGGCGTTGATTTCACTCAGATCCCGCTCGGTCATCGGTTGCTGTTCATCTACGGCCGAGCCCGCGCCCGCCAAGCGAACGGTGCGACCGAGCAGGCGCTCGCCGACTTCCTGCAACTCGGCCAGCACATGCAGACACTCGGCGTCCGCAATCCCGCGGTTGCACCCTGGCGATCGCAAGCAGCACTGGCACTCCACGCGCTCGGCCGCACAGTGGAGGCTTCCGAGCTGGCAGAGGAAGAGCTCGAGCTCGCGCGCCTTTGGGGAGCGCCCCGGGCTGTCGGAATGTCATTGCGCGCCCTTGGGCTCGTCCAGGGCGGGCGAGCCGGAGAGCAGCTACTCACGGACGCCGTCGCAACCCTGGCCGATTCACCCGCACGGCTCGAGCACGCACGCGCGCTCATCGACCTCGGTGCGGCGCTGCGGCGTGGGAACAACCGCAGCAACGCCCGGGCGCTGCTCCGCGACGGAATCGATCTCGCGCAACGCTGCGGCGCGAGCGCACTCGTCGCAAGGGCAAACGACGAACTGGCCGCGACCGGTGCCCATCGCCGCACGGTCCTTCTCAGCGGCCTCGACGCGCTGACCGCGAGCGAGCGGCGTGTCGCGCACATGGCGGCGCAGGGCCTGACCAACAAGGAGATCGCCCAGGCCCTGTTCGTGACCGTGAAGACGGTCGAGGTGCATCTGAGCCGCGTCTACCGCAAGCTTGACGTCAGCTCACGGCGCGACCTAAGCGTCACTCTGGGTCCACCCGATGTCGCAGCCGTAGGCGGTTAAGCCCGCAACATGCGCCGGCTTGCGTGAAGGGCGCCTGGCTCGAAGGCGGCGAAGAGGACCGTTGGAAGTACCGGATGGACGGCGACATCATCGCCAAGGTCCCCCTCTCGCAGCGCGTCGCGCTCGAGACCCCGAGCGACGAGCGCGAGATCACGAAGCCGATCAGGCAGAAATCCCACATCAGGCTGCGCGACGCCGAGGCGGCGCGAGCCCTTGGCGCCTTCGAAATCGACACCTACAGCCGTCGCATGCGAGGGGCGTCTGCAACGGCGCCCCTCCGTACGTCGCGAACTTTCTACCGAACCTTCTACCGACCTGACCGTTCCGAACCGGGCTCAGGCGTACCGGAGCGGCCCCGTAAGGTCGCTCCGGTAGCCGAACGCACTTCGCTTCGCGGAACTTCAAAACCGGTACGGCGTCGTAGCCCGACGCTAGGCAGGTTCGACTCCTGTGCCGCTCCGTGAGCCAAAACAGCGTTTCGTTACGGCATACGCGCTGAAGCGAGCGAGCCGGCCTTTGCCCGGGCTTTCGGATCGACGCGAAACGTTAGCCGCCGGTCAGTACCGGGGGCACATGCTCACGGTGGACCCAGATCGCGTCGGTGCAGCCGAACATTCCGATGGGAGCGTTGACGCAATGCGGCGGTCGCTGCCCGCCGAGGATCTCGATCTCGACCGCGAGGTCGTTGCGATATGCAGTGGCCCACGCGCTTCCCACGGGGGAGTGTCCGGTTCGCACATGTGACCACCCGTTCGCTCTCAGGGTCTTCACCGCGGTGCGGAGACGCGAGCGAGTCCGACCGGCGGCGCTGAACTCGATGCGGCAGGAATCCCTTTCGCCGCAGTCGGTCTTGATGATCCGTGCACCGCGTGCAAGCAAGGCTCGCGTGGCCGCGGAGATCGGCTCGGGGTCTCGCGACGGTTGTCGAATCTCCGGGAAGAACGCGCACGTGTTGAGACCGGCGCGCCGTGCGGCGCGACTGCCCCGTGTTCCGGCAACGACGACGGCGGCGAGATCCGAGAGCACGCTTTCGTCGTCGGCGGCTTTCGCAGCTGCCACGCCGCTGAGCATGAGCCGATAGTTCGTGAGCATGAGCCGGAACGCGTTCGCCTTCCCAGCCGGCGGGGTCAGCTTCGCGAGGCGGTCGACATCGGCGCGCGAGCGTGCCACGAGCCGCCCGATCTCGGAGTCGCTCACCTTCCCTGCGCTGCCGACGAGCTTCTTGCTGAACAACGCCATCGTGGAGCAGATCGCCGACGCGTCCGCAGCGAAGGACGCGGGCTGGCCTGCTGCGGCTTGGGCGCCCGTGGCGGCGGAATTCGCCGACGACTTCGTCGCGTCTGATTGGTGTGTCGTGCCGCAGGCGGTTGCGGTGAGCGCCATGGCAAGGGCCGAGATGGCGGCGAATCGGGTCATCCTCACGCGCATCGGCCTCGCCGCCCCTTCGCTTGATCGCCGGCGACAAGGGGCGGGGCGGCGAGCCGAATGCCCGGGCGCTCGGGCGTAGACTCGCGTGAATGGCTATCCACTTCCTTTGTACGGTGATGGGCCACAAGTGGTCGCGTGCTGAGGCGACCACGCAAGACCCCGGAGTGAGGATGGTCTGCCAGCGCTGCGGACGACCACAAAAGAGCGGACCTTCCGACGCCAGAACGCCCTACTCAGACCGAATGCAAGACGCGGCCGGCAGGCCTCCTGACCACAGCGACCCGCCTGGGGTGTAGTACGGCGTCGTAGCCCGACGCTAGCCAGGTTCGAGTCGCACGCCGCTCCGCTCGCCCCACTCTTCCCGCGTGAGCGCGAACCGCTTGCAGTCGGCCCACCCGTCGCCGATCTTCACCCAGCGCGGGGAGACGCCCTCCTCGCGAAAACCCGTCTTCGTCAGCACGCGCATCGACGCCGGGTTGTCGAGTTGCACGCCCGTCTCGAGGCGGTGCAGCGCGAGCGTCTCGAACGCATAGCGCAGCGCGAGCTCGACCGCCTCGGTCGCGTAGCCGCGGCCGCTCTGCCGCTCGCCGAACATGTAGCCGATCCGCGCTTCCTGAAAGTCGCCGCGCAAAACTCCGAACAGACCGAGGAAGCCGAGCAGCTCGTCGTTCTCGTCACCGAACGATCCGAAGAGCGCGCCCTTGTCGTCGGCGAGCATCGTCTGCGCGGCCGCGATCCGCGCGAGCTGCCGGTCGAGCGTGTAGTAGTCGTCGCCGCGTGTCGATTCTCGAGCCGCGAAGAACGATCGGTTCTCGACGTAGAGGTGAAGCAACGCTTCTGCATCGGCTTCCGCGAGCGGGCGGAGATAGAGCCTGCGCCCGTCCAGCCTCATCGCGCCGCCTTGCGGGCGACGAAGACGAGGAAATCGTCGTCCGACGTCGGCGTCGCGTCGTTGTACTGCCCGAGCACCTCGACTTGGTCGAAGCCGGCCTGCTCGAGTAGCAGGACGAGCTCGTCCTTGAAGTAGAGCGTCAGCTTCAGCAGATGCTCCTCCTGCGCGACGAGCTCTCCGTCGCGCCACATCCAGGCACGCATCTCCATCGTGACGCGCTGCAGCAGCGGATCGAGCTCGACCAATCGCGAGCGAAGCGCGTACTCGGCGCCGTCGGACCCCTGCCGTCGCGACTTGGGCTCGACCCACGGCTCCGGAAGCTCGCCCTGCTTCTCTCGCCAGAACCGCCACTGTTCCGCGTCGGCGTACGGAACCTCGTTGTCCAACACGAGGCGACCGCCGGGCTCGAGGTGGGCATACAGCCGGCGTAGCGCCTCGGCGTCGTGCGCGCGATGGCCACCGAGTCCGAAGCCGCCGCAGACGACGATCGTCCTGTAAGTGCGCGGCAGGTCGAGCTCGTGCAGGGCCTGTGCGTAGAGATTCGGCGAGAGCCCTTCCGCCTCGGCGCGCGTGCGGCAATGCTCGAGCATGTCGGGCGAGATGTCGCAGCCGTCGACGTCGAGCCCTGCGCTCAGCCACGGGATGAGCAGCCTGCCGGTCCCGCACGCGGCATCCAGCGCCGGCTGGCCTTCGTCCTCGATGAAGCGTTGGAAGTACGCGATCTCGGGGCCGGTCCGGTTGAACTCGGCCCACCACTTCGCGAGCACACCGTAATGCCAGGTCTGGGCGCCGTCCCCACCCACGCGGCGAGCCTACTCACCCGCAAGTTTCAGCGCACGAACGGGTCTCTCTCGTCGGAGCCCGGTGCGCTTTGACTGTGGCGGCCGGTCCGCCGGCCAGGGCGGCGTCGGGCTCCGTTATCCGCCCGAGAAACGCCCGATGAAGATCGTGATCTGCGAACCCGCGGGGATACCCGAGCCGCCGCGCGGTTGCTCGTCGACGACGAGGCCGTCCTTGCTCTGACTCGTCACCGGGCGGTTCAGGACGACGACCTTGAAGCCGGCGTTCTTGATGTTGTTCGCCGCGGTGGCCTGATCCTGGCCGACGACGTTCGGCACGCTCGTCGTCGGCTGAGGGTTCGGCCCTGCGGATACGACGAGCGCCACCGCCGAGTTGCGTCGCGCCGTTGCGCCCGCCGCCGGCGCCTGTTGCAGCACACGGTTCGCGGGCTGGCTCGAGCGCCGGTACACGACCGTCGGCCGCAGCCCGAGCGTGTTCAGCTGACGCAGGGCCGGCGTCTGCGCGAGACCCGTCACACGCGGGACGTGCACGCTCGCCGCTGCCGTCGTCGGTGTCGCGCCGACCGTCGTCGTCGCGGTGGTTGTCGTCGTGGAGACAGTCGTCGTCGACGGCGTCCCCGTGGAGACGTTCAGCGTGACCTTCGAGCCCTTGTCCACTTCCTTGCCGGCCGGCGGCTTCTGCGCGACGACGACGCCCGCAGGCTTCGACGAGCCGACGTTGTGCAGCACCGGCTTCAACCCGGCACCATTCAGGGCGTTCACGGCGGAGCCCTGCGTCTGGCCGACGACCTGCGGGACGACGACCGGCTTGACGCCGCTCGAGACGCTGAGCTTGACGGTCGTCCCGCTCGTGGCAGTCACACCCGCGACCGGCGACTGTTCGACGACGATCCCTTTCTGCCGCGACGACGCGACGTGCGTCACCGTGCTCTTGAAGCCCGCGCTCGTCAGGCGCGTCTGCGCCTCCTTCACCGGGAGGGACGTGACGTCCGGAACCGCCCCCCGCCCGCTCGAGATCTTGATCGTGACGGTCTGCCCGTGGTCCAGCTGCGTGCCCGCGCCGGGGATCTGCGCGAACACGACGTCGGTGGGCCGGTCGCTCTGACCCGTTACGGGCGAGACCTGCAGATGCTTGTCGTGGATCTGCTGCGCGGCGACCTGCGACTTGAGGCCGATCACATTGGGGACGGTCGACTTGTCACTGCCCCGGCTGAGCAGCCACCACGCGAGCAGTCCGGCGATCACGAGCAGCAGCAGGAGCAGGAGCCAGAGCCACCAGTAACGCTCGGGCGGCGGTCCGGCGGGCTGCACGACTTCCTCCTCGGTCGCCGCCGCCGACGGCAACAGCTGACGGATCAACTCGTCGATCCGCGAGCCACGACCGCGGCGGCCGCGTCCACGGTCGACCCAGTTCAGCCATTCCAACTGCCGCTCTGCCGGCAGGGCGGCGAACCTGTCGCGTGCCTCGGGAACGCGGTCCAGCGCCGCGGCAACGTCGGCAGGGAGCTCTCGTCGAGTGGCCATCTCGCGCTCAAGTTGCCCGTCTGGACGATTCCTGAACTCTCAGCCGTCGACGAGCAGGCCGTTCAGGGGCCCGAGCAGCCGGCGGGTCCGCCGCGACACGTCCGGCAGCAGCATCAGGCGGTGCGTAGGCCGCAACCCGGCGCGACGCCTGCGGTCCTGTTCCTCGGCGATCGGTTTCCAGAGCCCGTCGACGACGCTCGTCGAGTCTCCCGACAGTTCCTCCTGCGGGCGCTGCAGATGCTCGCACCACAAGCGCAGCCGCGTCTGCCGCACGAGCTCGGCATCGCAAGTGTGGACGTTCAGCTCGGTGTCGTTGAACAGCGAGTGCTCGTTCAAGTTCGCCGACCCGAGCGTCAACCAGCGGTCGTCGACAATGCCGATCTTCGCGTGCACGTACACCGGCTTTGGGCCCTGCGGTCCGAGCGCGTACAGCGAGCAGGCGAGCAGCCTGCCGTCGCCGCCGTCGCACTCGATCAGGTCGCCGAGCTGCCCACGCGTGTCGTCGCGGCCGTCGTTCGGATGGGCCGGAAGCAGGATCACCATGCGGAAGTCGTCCGCAGGTGGGTCTTCCAGCTTGCGCTGCAGGATCTCCGCAATCTCGCTCGACCAGAGGAACTGGTTCTCGAGATAGACGAGCTTGCGCGCGGAGCCCAACGCGCGCAGATACGACTCGAGGATCCGGAAGTCGCCCTTCGGCGCGAAGTCGTAGACCCGCTCGGGCACCGTGCGGACGAGCTGGAGCTCGACGTTGCCGGTGCGGTCCCGTGGCGCGGGCGCAGCCAACGCTTCGCCGGTTACCGCCTGCCACCGCTCGCGGAAGTGGTTCGCGACGTCGGCGACGATCGGCCCGCGCAGGACGCTGAGCGCGTCGTGCCAGCCGACGTCGTCGCGCGCCTCGTGCGCGGGCGTGTCGTAGCGATCACCCTGGTACGTCGTCAGGTCGATCCCGCCGACGAAGGCGACCTCGTCGTCGATCACGACGACCTTCTCGTGGTGGCAGTGGAGCGGGCGCTCCTTCGCATCGGCCGCGAACTCGATGCGCGTGCCGGCCGTCAGCGCATCCCGAACGACTCGAACGTCGTTGCGATCCGGATGGAAGAGCGGTAGCGGCGAGCCTGCCCAGACGAGCACCCGTACGGAGATGCGCTCGGCCAGGCGCGCCAGCAAGTCGCGCAGCGGGACGAGCTCGCTCCCGCGCGTCAGCGCAAACTCCGGCGAGACGAACCAGCCCGCGAGGTGGACGTGCGATCGCGCGCGCTCGAGCTCCGCCGCCAAACGTGGCAGCGCCTCGGCACCGTCGACGAGCACCTCGAGCGAGCACCCAGGCCGTGGTGGTGGCTCGCCCGCGGCCCAGAGCCCGTCGTCCGGCGGCTGCAGCGCCCTCGTCCAGCCGAGGCGGCGCAGACGGCGTGCGTGGTGGGAGCGGACGACCCACTCCGCGCTGTTGCCGATCGCCTTGTCGATGGCCAGGAGAACGTCCATAGGCAGACTTCGTCCCGTGTTCGCGGTTTCGCCAATCCCGCTGATCTGCCTCGACCCGGGACACGGGACGCTCTCGGCCGTGGGCCGTCAGACGGAGCCGATCGGGCCGGGCTCGAAGGTGCAGAAGATCAAGGACGGCGGCGGCGCGCCCGGAGAGGCACCGGTTGCGCTCGCGATTGCGCTGCGCACGCGCGCGCTCCTGCAACGCGACGGCTACCGCGTCGCGATGACGCGCACCGGCCCGACGTACGCCGGCGGGAACATCGCCCGCGCCCGCTTCTGCAACCTCCGCCACGCAGCGCTGATGATTCGCATCCACGCCGACGGATCCACCGATCCGTCGCAGCACGGGATCAAGACACTCGTGCCGGCGCTCCACCGCGGCTGGACGGACGACATCTACGCGCGCAGCCTGCGCGCGGGACGGGACGTGCAGTCGGCCTTGGTGCGCTCGACCCGCGCGACGAACGACGGAATCCTCTTCCGCTCCGATCTGACCGGGTTCAACTGGGCCGACGTGCCCGCCGTCCTCGTCGAGACGGGCTTCATGACGAACCCGACCGAAGCGCGGCTGCTGCGAACGCCGGCGTACCAGCTGAAGGTTGCGCGCGGGCTCGCCGCCGGCGCGCAGGCGTTCCTGCTTTCCGGTTAGCGTTTCCGCATCTGGTCGACCGTCGCGCGCGCCGACTCGTGCACGGCACGCCGGCGCGACTCCGGGTCCTCCGGAGCCGGCTCGGCCAGGTCGACGGTGAGCTCCGCGCCCTCGAACTCGTCTCGCTCCTCGACGAGAGGCCGTGACTCGGCGAGCTTGCGGCGCAGCTCTTCCGCACGCGGGTCGACGACCTCGACGACCGGCTCGACTGGCTCGCGGTGACGGCGCAGGAAGCCCAGCAACGCAAACGCGCCGAGCAGCCACGCGAGCGGGCGCTTCACGGCGGCGATGCTACACTGGCCGCCGCTTCCTGCCTCGCCATCGCGTCGCCTGTTCCCGAGTGACGCTCGCCGGCGAGGCCGATTCAGACCACAGGAACGGAGGTCTCGGGAAAACGTGATCGCATACGAAATCTTGCTCATGCTCGATCCCGAGCTGCCGGAACAACGGCAGGAGGAGATCGTCAAGCGCGCGCACGACCTGGTCAAGAAGGCCGACGGCAAGTGGATCGGGCATGACGTCTGGGGGCGTCGGCGACTCGCATACGAGATCGCCCACAAGCCCGAGGGCACCTACCACCTGCTCAACTTCGACGCCGAGCCCGAGACGCTCGAAGAGCTCTCGCGCATCCTTCGCATCACCGACGGCGTGATGCGCCACCTCGCCGTGCGCCGCATCGAAGGCGGCTCGCCCGGCCCGCCGCCGGAGCCTGAGCCCGAGCCCGAAGCCGTCCCCGAGCCCGCCTATGCTGAAGCGAACACGAGTTCGCAAGAGGAGGAGTAGAGATGGCCAACATCAATCGCGTCGTGCTCGTCGGCAACCTGACCAAGGACCCGGAACTGCGGCACACACCGAGCGGCACCGCCGTCTGCAAGCTCCGCCTTGCCGTCAACACGCGGCAGAAGGACGCCCAGGGCAACTGGGGCGACAAGCCGAACTATTTCGACGTCACCGTCTGGGGCAATCAGGGCGAGAGCTGCGCGCAGTACCTCTCCAAGGGCCGCCCCGTCGGTGTCGACGGCCGACTCGACTGGCGCGAGTGGGAAGCCCAGGACGGCACGAAGCGCCAGGCCGTGGAGATCATCGCCGACAGCGTGCAGTTCCTCGGCAGCCGCGGTGAAGGCGGCGGCGAGGGCGGCGGCGAGCGCCAGTTCGTTCCGGCAGCCGCGACAGCGACCGCAGGCAACGAAGACTTCGCCGGCTCGGCCGACGACGACATCCCCTTCTGATGCCGCAGCGAGGAGGCGGAGAGAAGCGGGACCGCGACCGGCAGCCGGGCCGCAAGCGTGCGGGCGCGGCGGGCCCGATCCGCAAGCGCGGCTGTTACTTCTGCAAGGAGAAGGTCGACGAGATCGACTACAAGAACGCGAACCAGTTGCGGCGGTACATCTCCGAGAAGGGGAAGATCCGCTCGCGGCGCATCACCGGAGCGTGCCGGCGGCACCAGCGGCAGGTTGCAGTCGCGATCAAGCGCGCACGTGAGATGGCGCTGCTGCCGTACGTCTCCGACAGCCGTTAGATGAACGTCATCCTGCGCCAGGACATCGACAAGCTCGGGCTCCGCGGCGAGGTCGTGAACGTCGCGCGGGGCTACGCGCGCAACTTCCTGTTTCCGCGCGGGCTAGCCGACGAGGCCACGCCTGCGCGCGTGGCCGAGGTGCGCAAGGTCGAGGAGCGGCGAGCACAGCACGAGGCGAAGACGTTCGAGGAGGCGCAGTCGCTCGCCGACAAGATCGGCGGGCTCGAAGTCCGCTTCGACGTCAAGGCCGGTCCGACCGGCTCGCTGTTCGGCTCGGTCACGCCCACCGACATCACCGACGAGCTGTGGTCGAAGCACAAGGTCCGCGTCGACCGGCGCAAGATCGGGACGGACGCGATCAAGCGCATCGGGCGTTACCAGGTGCCGATCGAGCTGTTCCAGGACGTGACCGTCGAGCTACGCACGCTCGTCGTGCCCGAGGGCGGCGAGCTCCCGCCCGAGCAGGAGCTCGAGGCGATGGCAGCCGCCGAAGCCGCCGAGCAGGCGCCGGACGAGGAGAAGCACGAGCTCGACCTCGACGAGCTCGACGCGGCCGCGCTCGCGCAGGAAGCCGAGCTCACCGCGAGCGGCGAGCTGCAGCCCTCACAGGAGGACGTCGCCGGCGAGCTGCCGGACGACGACTTCGACCGCGCGGTCGACGCCGGCACAGCCGAGCAGACGCAGAGCTAGCCGCCCCACATCAGGTACTGCGCGAAACGTTTCGTGCGCAGCAGGCGATTCATCTTCGTGGTGCTGACTGCCGCGTAGATGCCGCTTCGCTTCGAGCCGGCGCACCCAATCGACCGGAAATGCACGACGGCTTCGCCGGTGGGAAGCCAGCCCAACGCAACGGTTTCGGCGCCGAAGCTGCGGAGCTGCCCATGCACGATCAAGTACGCGACCGGGATCTCGCACTCCCCTGACCACTGGGCGAGGATCGCGTCCCCGCGCGCAGAGCGTTCCGCCCACACCCAGTGGCCCTCCCCTCTCGGCGCGCCGGTCACTCCTCTGATCGAGTGCGGGCAGACCACGAGGCGCACGTCCGTCGTGCGGCAGCCGTGTCGAGCGACGGTGGCTCGCAGTCCGCGCAGGTCGAGCGTGAACAGCCGGCCGCGGCGGTCGCGCACGACGAGCTTGTGGGCGACCACCTGGTCGGGAGCGAGGTCCAGCCCGGCCCAGGCCGCCAGCGGCCGCCCGCCGATCGACTGCAGTTCGACCCCGGCCTTCGTCTCGAGCGCGAAACCTCGCTCGGGCAGCGGGCCGAGTGCCAGGGCGGCCGAGATCACTGCGAGTGCGACGGTCATTCCACAATCCTCTCCCCCTCGTCAAGCCGTTCTGTGGAGAACCTGGGGACAAGCTTGCACAGGCCTTTCCACCGCCCTGTGAATTGCGCAGGAACTTCCCGCTCCTAGCGGCCGAACGATCAACAGGCTCCGTCCGAAGCGTCTGGGAACATGTGTTCCTTTCCCCTGCAAATTGCTGCAAAGAGACATGTCGAAAACCCGCCTTTCCACCGATGGAAAACCGGCGCCGCGGATGGTTCACTCCGCGCACGTGACACCTGTCGCCCAGCTCGCCGAAGCCGCCCCGATCGCGCCACCCCAGAACCTCGAGGCCGAGGAATCGGTCCTCGGGGCGATGTTGCTCTCCCCGGGCGCGATCGGGGCGGTGAGCGAAGTGCTCGACGCGGGCGACTTCTACCGGGAGAGCCACGCCAAGATCTACCGCGCCGCGCTCGCGCTGTACGCGAAGGGCGAGCCGGTCGACGCGATCACGCTCGTCGACGAACTGGAAGAGCGGAGCGAGCTCGAGGCTGTCGGCGGACGCGTGCGCCTGCACGAGCTCGCGGCACTGGTGCCGGCGACCGCGAATGCGGCGCACTACGCGCGCATCGTCCGCGAGATGGCGACGCTGCGCGGCCTGATCTCCGCCGGGCAGCAGATCGCTCAGCTCGGCTGGGACCGCCCCGGCGAGACACAGATCCTCGTCGACCGTGCCGAACAGGTCGTCTTCGACCTGTCGCAGAGCCGCGTCTCGACGGAGTTCAGTCACATCGAGGATCTGCTCAAGGAGAGCTTCGAGCGAATCACCGCGCTGTACGAGGCCGGCGCCGACGTCACGGGAGTCCCCTCCGGCTTCCGCGACCTCGACCGGCTGACCTCGGGGTTCCAACCTGGGAACCTCGTCATCGTCGCCGCACGCCCGAGCATGGGCAAGTCGGCGCTCGGCCTCTGCGTCGCCGCGAACCTCGCGCTGAGAAACGACGTCCCGGTCGCGATGTTCACGCTCGAGATGTCGAAGTCCGAGGTGACGCAGCGGCTGCTCTGCAGCGAGGCGAAGGTCGAGTCGCAGCGGCTGCGCACCGGCAAGCTCGCGCAGGACGACTGGCCGCGGCTGGTCGCTGCCGGCGACAAGCTGATGAAGGCACCGATCTACGTCGACGACACGGGCTCGATCACGATGATGGAGATCCGCTCGAAGGCGCGGCGGCTGAAGACGCGCGAGCCGAATCTCGGGCTGATCATCGTCGACTACCTGCAGCTGATGACGTCCGGCACGACGGCGGAGAACCGCGTCCAGGAGGTGTCGCAGATCTCGCGCAACCTGAAGGTGCTCGCGCGGGACCTCGATGTTCCGATCCTCGCAATGTCGCAGCTGTCGCGCGCCGTCGAGCAGCGCCACGACAAGCGCCCGATCCTGTCCGACCTGCGCGAGTCCGGCTCGATCGAGCAGGACGCCGACCTCGTCATGTTCGTGTACCGCGACGAGTACTACAACGAGGAGACCGACCAGCAGGGGCTCGCGGAAATCATCCTCGCGAAGCACCGCAACGGCCCAACTGGCACGGAGCGGCTCTCGTTCCTCAAGCGCTACGCGAAGTTCGCGGACCTGGCGGCGGCCTCCTGATGGCGAGCTGGGCCGTCCTCACCGAGCAGACCGTGTGGATCTCGCCGCTCGCGACCGGCTTCACCGTCGTCTGCGACCGCTGCGCGTCTCTCGGCGAGACGTTCCCCTCGGTGCAGGCGACGCTCTCGCTCGAGCACATCCGCGGCACGATCGACTGTCCGCGCGGGCATCAGATTCGCGTCGAACGCGACGGCCGCTAGCGCATCTCAATATGGAGCCGGGACGCGGCGTACGGAATCGTCGCACCCTGCAGCACGACCGAAAACGCGACGACAACAAACACGATCCCGTAAATGCGATCGGCGTTCGCCACGCCGCCGAGGACCGCAAACGACGCGAGCAAGATCGGTACGGCGCCCTTCAACCCACTCCACATCACGAAGACGCGTTCGCTGTTCGACAGCTTTGCCGGTAACAGCAGGGGCGCGACAGCGAGGGGCCGCGCGACGACAGCGAGCACGACCGCGAGGACAAGGCCGTCAAGCCAGCGATGGTTCTCGCCCAACGCGGTCAGGTCGATCGTCAGGCCGAGTGCTACAAACACGACGATCTCCGCGAGGCTCGCCAGCGAGGTGTGGAAGCGCTCGATGCCGCGCTTCGCCGGAACGTCGGCGTCGCCAACCAGGATGCCGGCGATGTACACAGCGAGAAATCCCGAGCCGTGCGCAACGGTCGCGAGCCCGTAGATCACCCCGGCGAACGCGAGGGTGCGCAACGGATAAAGCGCGGGGTTCGGCAAGACGATCCTGCGGAGCAGCAGAATGAGCACGTATGCGCCGCCTACGCCGATCGCGACGCCGACTCCCAGTTGCAGGAAGAAGTTGCCGATCGCTTGCCCAACCGATGTCGGCCCGGTCTGCGCCAGGCTCACGGCTGCGAGCATCAACGCAATGCCCACCGGGTCGTTCGCGCCGGACTCGCCCTCCAGGATCGTTCCAGTTCGACCCGCTACCTCGCTGCGGCCGAACACCGAGAACATCACGGCCGGATCGGTCGGCGCGAGGGCCGCGCCGAGCAGCCCTGCCGTCTGCCAGCTGAAGTCGAGCAGGTAGCGCGCCGCCAGGGTCATCAGGCCGGCGGTGGCGAAGGTGCCCAGTAAGCCAAGCGAGACGATCGGCACGGCCGACTCGCGGAAACGCTGCCAGCCCACCCGCATTCCGCCGTCGAACAGGATCACGATCAGCGCGACGACCGCGATCCGCTCGACATCGCGGACCGAGAGCGCCTCGGCAAGGCCCTCCCAGACGTCTGAAGCGAGCGCCGCCGTGAGCAGGAAGAGGCCTGCGGCCGGAATGCGCAAGCGCTCGCTGACCTTGTTCGCAAGCACGGCAACGGCGAACGCGACTGACACGAGCAGCACGATCGCTCCGAAATGCAAGACCTCTTGCACCGGCGGAGCGTATCCACCCCCTCTGGCAGACTCCTTCGCCGTGCCTGCCACAGTCATTGTTGGGGCGCAGTGGGGAGATGAGGGCAAGGGCAAGATTGTCGACCTGCTGGCGCTGGACTCGGACATCGTGTGCCGCTACCAGGGCGGGCCGAACGCGGGGCACACGATCGTCGTCGGCGACGAGACGTTCAAGATCCGGCAGATCCCGAGCGGCGTCATCCGCGGAAAGACGTGCGTGATCGGCGCGGGCTGCGTGCTCGACCCCGAGGTCTTCCTCGGCGAGGTCGACGAGCTCGAGTCGCGCGGCCATTCGACCGCGGACGTGCACGTCTCGGGCGACGCGCACCTGATCATGCCGTGGCATGTCGCGCTCGACCAGGCATCGGAGCGCCGGCTGGGCAAGCTGCAGATCGGTACCACGCGGCGCGGTATCGGCCCCTGCTACGCGGACAAGGCGGCGCGCCTCGGCATTCGCGTGCAGGACATCCTCGAACCGAAGATCCTCCGCCAGAAGATCGAGGTGGCGCTTGCGGAGAAAAACGTCTGGCTCGAGCGCGTGTACGGGGCGGAGCCGCTCGAGCTCGAGGAACTTGCCGAGCGCTACGAGGGCTACGCGCAGCGGCTCCGCCCGTACCTCGCGGACACCTCACTGCTCGTCGATCGCGCACTGCACGAGGGCAAGGAGGTGCTGCTCGAAGGCGGCCAGGGAACGCTGCTCGACCTCGACCACGGCACGTATCCCTTCGTGACGTCGTCGAGCACCGTTGCCGCCAACGCGGCCACCGGTGTCGGGATCGGCCCCAACCGCATCGACGCCGTCGTCGGCGTCGCGAAGGCGTACGTGACACGCGTCGGCGAAGGGCCCTTCCCCACCGAGATCGACGGCCCGAATCAGCAACGCGTGCAGGAGCTGGGCGGCGAATTCGGGACGGTGACGGGACGGACGCGCCGCTGCGGCTGGCTCGACCTGGTTGCGCTCCGTTATGCGGTGCGCCTGAACGGGATCACTTCACTGGCGCTGACGAAACTCGACGTGCTCTCGACCTTCGCCGAGGTGCCGGTCTGCGTCGCCTATCGGCTGCGCGACGGCAGCGAGACGTACGAGTTCCCCGCACACCAGAGCGACTTCCACCACTGCCGGCCTGTTTACGAGACGCTGCCCGGCTGGGAGGAGCCGATCGTCGACGGGCTGCCCGACGCGGCGCTCGCGTACGTCGACTTCGTCGAGCGGGCACTCGGCGTCGAGATCTCGCTCGTCGGCACGGGTGCCGAGCGCGAACGAGTCGTCGCGCTGCGCTAGAGCCGGAGCTCGTACACGAAGCGGCACTGGCCCTGCCGCGGGGCGCCGCCCTCGACCCGCTCGAAGCCGTGCGCCTCGTAGAGCCGCTGCGCCGCGACCATCCGCTCGCTCGTGTCGAGCCTGACGCTGGTCATGCCGTTGCTGCAGGCCCAGCCGATCGCGAGCGCGAGCAGCTCCCGTCCCAGCCCGCGGCCGCGCTGCGCCGGGCGGAGGTACATCCGCTTCAGCTCGACAACTCCGCCGCCGAGGTCGCGCAACGCGACGGAGCCGACGACGTCGTCGCCGTCGACCGCGACCCAGAGCGCGGAGTACGCCGCGCCAGGATCGTCGAGGTCGCCGTCGAGCTCGAGGTCCGGCTCGAAGTCGAATTCCCGCAGGGTATCGGCGACGAGCGACCGGAACCCGTCGCTGTAGGAAGGCTCGAACGGCACGATCGACATGCCGTTCGAAGCGTAGTTACGGACGCTCTTCGAGCAAGTACTCGTAGATCGCGCGGTAGCCGTTGACGGCCTCCGCGACGTCGCCCGGTGAGACCACGTCGGGGTTGTCGCGCAGGAGCTGCGTGGTGTCGCGCGCGGCCTGGAACTCGGCCACGACCTCGCGGTCGTCGCCTTCGCGCGCAACGGGATCCTCCAGCGCGTAGCCGCGCTGGTCGAGCATCTGCGCGACGAGCTCGTCGAGCTCGGGGAGCACGTCGCGGGGCGAGTCGGCGAGCTCGTCCGCAAGCGACTCCCAGCGGCTCTCCCACTCGTGACGGTCGAGTCCCGGGTCCAGCACTGCCTCGTACCTTGGCCGTACGGTCGGGCTTCTAAACTCGGCCGCGTGAAGGTGCTGCTGGTGGGGTCGGGCGGACGCGAGCACGCGCTCGCGTGGAAGCTCAGCCAGGCGGCCAGCCTCGGCGAGCTGCATGCCGCACCGGGCAATCCCGGTATCGCTGCGCTCGGGCGCTGCCATCCGGTGCGCGCGGAGGACGGCGAAGGGCTCCTCGGCCTCGCCGGCGCGCTCGAGGTCGACCTGGTCGTGGTCGGCCCCGAGGTGCCGCTCGTCGCGGGCGTCGCGGACGAGCTGCGCCACCTCGGCGTTGCCGTTTTCGGCCCCAGCGGCGCCGCGGCGCGAATCGAAGGATCGAAGTCGTTCGCGAAGGACGTGATGCGGGCGGCCGGCGTTGCAACCGCTGAGACGCTCGCCGTCGCGCGTCCGCCGTGCGTGATCAAGGCAGACGGGCTTGCGGCGGGCAAAGGCGTGTTCGTGTGCCAGACACAGGACGAGCTCGACACCGCCCTGCGCGCCGCGGCAGCGTTCGGCGGCGCGATCGTGATCGAGGAGCTGCTCGAGGGCGAGGAGATCTCCCTGTTCGCGATCTGCGACGGCGCGCGGGCGGTGGCGCTTCCGGCCGTGCAGGACTTCAAGCGCATCGGCGACGGTGACGAGGGCCCGAACACCGGCGGCATGGGCTCGTACTCGCCCGTGCCGGCGGACGTCGACGAGCTCGTCGAGACGATTCACCAGCCGGTGCTCGACGAGCTGGCCGAACGGGGAGCGCCGTTCGTCGGCGTCCTCTTCGCGGGCGTCATGCTCACCGGCGACGGGCCGCGCGTGCTCGAGTTCAACTGCCGTTTGGGCGACCCCGAGACGCAGTCGCTCCTCCCCCGGCTCGACGGCGACCTGCTCGCGCTGCTCCTCGCAGCCGCCCAGGGCGACCTGTCGGCAGCCGAATTCGGCGTGGCCGACAACGCCGCGGTCAGCGTCGTGATCGCGGCCGGCGACTATCCCGCTGCCGGCGACGTCGGCACGCCGATCGAGGGAATCCCCGACGCCGAGGCGACCGGTGCGCTCGTCTTCCACGCCGGGACCGCGCTCAAGGGCGACCGGATCGTGACGAACGGCGGCCGCATCCTCAACGTCACCGCCGTCGGCGAAAGCGTCGCCGCTGCGCGTGACCGCGCCTACGAAGCGTGCGACCTGCTTTCGTTCCCGGGCATGCGCTTCCGCCGTGACATCGCCGCCGTCGCCCATGTCTGACCCGCTCGTCGGGATCGTCGTCGGCTCGGAGTCGGACCGCGAGCGCATGCAGGACGCGCTCGACGAGCTCGAGGCGCGGGGCATCCCGCATGAGTTCGAGGTGCGCTCGGCGCACCGCCAACCCGACGCCGTCGCCGAGTACGGCCGCACGGCGCGCCACCGGGGACTGCGCGTGCTGATCGCCGGAGCCGGGCTCGCCGCCGCGCTGCCCGGCGTGCTCGCGGCGCACACCGACCTGCCCGTCATCGGCGTGCCGCTGCGCTCGTCGAAGAGCGTCCTCGACGGGCTCGACGCGCTGCTGTCGATCGTGCAGATGCCGCCCGGCGTGCCCGTCGCCTGCGTCGGCGTCGACAGCGCGAAGAACGCGGCCGTCCTGGCGGCGAGAATCCTCGGCCCGACTTCCTAGCCCGTCTCTAGAATCGCGCCGGTGATCGCGCGCTACGCCCGCCCGGCCATGGCCAAGATCTGGTCGGACGAGAGCAGGCTTGCGCGCTGGCTCGACGTGGAGCTCGCGGCGCTCGACGCCTGGGCCGAGCTCGGCGCAATCCCCGCTGAAGACGTCGCGGAGATTCGCGCCCGCGCGGTCCCGCCGACACCGGAACGAGTCGCGGAGATCGAGCGGGTCACCGACCACGACGTGGCAGCGTTCGTCGACGCCGTCGGCGAACAGGTCGGCCCGGCGGGACGCTGGATCCACTACGGGCTGACGTCGTCGGACGTCGTCGACACGGCGCTTGCGCTTCAGATCCAGGACGCGGGCCGCTTGATCGTCGAGGGCATCGACCGCGCGCTCGCCGCAGTCGTCACGCAGGCCGAGCAGCACCGCAACACGATCTGCATCGGACGCTCGCACGGCGTCCACGCCGAACCGACCACGTTCGGCTGGAAGCTCGCCGGCTGGGCGTTCGAGCTCGACCGGGCACGGACGCGCGTCGCGCAGGCGCTCGAGACGAATCGCGTCGGCCAGCTGTCGGGGACCGTCGGGACGTATGCACAGCTCGAGCCCGAGGTGGAACGCAGCGCCTGCGAGCGGCTCGGTCTCGAGCCCGACCCTGTCTCGACACAGGTGATCGCGCGCGACCGCCACGCGGAGCTGCTGTCCGCGCTCGCACTCGCCGCCACCTCGCTCGAGCGCTTCGCGACGGAGGTGCGCCACCTGGCGCGCACGGAGGTGCGGGAGGTCGAGGAACCGTTCGCCAAGGGCATGAAGGGCTCGTCGGCGATGCCGCACAAGCGCAACCCGAAGGTGGCGGAGCGGATCTGCGGCCTTGCGCGCGTCGTTCGCGCGAACGCGCTGGTCGGGATGGAGAACGTGCCGCTCTGGCACGAGCGCGACATCTCGCAGTCGTCCGCCGAGCGAATCGTGCTGCCGGACTCGTTTCTCGCGCTCGACTACATGCTCGACCGCTTCCACTGGATCGTCGACGGCCTCGTCGTCTATCCCGAGCGCATGCGGCGCAACCTCGACGCCAGCCACGGGCTCTTCTTCAGCCACCGGCTGCTGCTGGCGTTGGTCGAGTCCGGTCTGCCGCGCGACGAGGCGTACCGCGCCGTCCAGGCGCATGCCATGCGCGCCTGGGAAGACGAAACCGACTTCACCGAGCTCGTGCGCGGCGACCGAGAACTGTCCGGCCGCGTCGACCTCGACGCCGTCTTCGATCTCGACGCGACCGTCCGTCACGTCGACACCGTGTTCGACCGTCTCCACGCCCTCGTCCGAAAGGAGGAACCGGTACATGCCTGAAGCCGCCCTGCATGTAGGCAGCGGGAAGGTGCGCGAGCTGTACGCACTCGACGACGACCGGCTCTTGCTCGTCGCCAGCGATCGCATCTCGACCTTCGACATCGTGCTCCCGACGGAGATCCCGGACAAGGGCCGCGTGCTCACCGGACTGTCGGGCTTCTGGTTCGCGAGGACACGAGACATTTGCCGGAACCACCTGCTCGCGCTGCGCTCGGACGGCCGCTCGACCGAGTGCCGCCGGCTCGAGATGCTCCCGATCGAGTGCGTGGTGCGCGGTTATCTCTCCGGCTCGGGCTGGAAGGACTACCGCGCGACAGGCGCCGTCTGCGGCCACGAGCTCCCGACGGGGCTGACGGAGTCGGCCGAGCTGCCCGAGCCGATCTTCACGCCCGCCACGAAGGCGACGACCGGTCACGACGAGAACATCGACCGCGGGACGGCGGCCGAGCTCGTCGGTGCCGACCTCTTCGACGAGGTCGAGCGAGTGTCGATCGCGCTCTACCGCTTCGCGGCCGAACATGCGCGGGCGCGCGGGATCGTCATCGCCGACACGAAGTTCGAGTTCGGGCTCGACGAGGAGCGCAGGCTCGTGCTCGGCGACGAGGCACTCACACCGGACTCGTCCCGGTTCTGGCCCGCTGACGAGTACCGCCCAGGCGGAGCGCAGCCGTCGTTCGACAAGCAATACGCGCGCGACTACTGCGAATCGCTGGGCTGGGACAAGGCAGAGCCGGGACCCGAGCTGCCCGAAGACGTCGTCGCAGGGACCCGCGCGCGCTACGTCGAGGCGTTCGAGCGCCTGACCGAGATCCCCTTCGACGACTATCTGGCGGATCCGGAGGTGGTCCTGCGGTGAAGGCGACGGTGCTCGTCCGGCCAAAGCAGGGCATCCTCGACCCGCAGGGCCAGGCGGTGGAGTCGTCGTTGCGCCAGCTCGGCTTCTCGGTCGACGAGGCCCGCATCGGCCGCGTCGTCGATCTCGAGGTCGAGGCGACGGACGCGGCAGCTGCGCGTGCCGAGGTCGAGCGGATGTGCGAGCAGCTGCTCGCGAATCCGCTGATCGAGAGCTACGAGATCGAGCTCACGGAGCCGCACTCGTGACAAACCCGCACCCGCGCATCGGCGTGCTTCGGTTTCCCGGAGCATGCGACGACCGCGACGCGCTCTGGGCGTTGTCGGCGTTCGACGCGGACGCCGTGTTCGTCTGGCATACGGAGACACAGCTGCCCGACGTGGATGCCGTCGTGCTTCCGGGCGGCTTTTCCTACGGTGACTACCTGCGCTGCGGCGCGATCGCGCGTTTCGCGCCGGCGATGGAAGCGGTCGTCGAGTTTGCGGCCGAAGGGGGTCTCGTCCTCGGCATCTGCAACGGCTTCCAGATCCTCTGCGAGGCGGGACTGCTCCCCGGCGTGCTGCGCCGAAACGAGTCGCTGTCCTTCGTCTGCCGCGACGTGCCGGTTGTCGTCGAGCGCACCGATACGCCCTTCACTGCACGCTGCGAGGAGGGTCAGCGCCTGACCATCCCCGTCAAGCACGGCGAGGGGAACTGGTACGCGGATGACGAGCTCGTCGCGGGCCTCGAAGCGCGGCGGCAGATCGTGCTGCGCTACGCGGAACCCGTGAACGGCTCTCGAAATGACGTGGCGGGCGTCGTCAACGAGCGCGGCAACGTGATGGGCCTGATGCCACACCCGGAGCATGCCGTCGACTCGCTGCTCGGCTCGGCGGACGGCGCGCTGATTCTCGGCTCGCTCGTCGAGTCGGCCCGCGAGCACCTGCTGCAGGCCGTCTAGGCGCCACCTCCGAGCAGCGCCTCGGCCAAGCCCGGGTGCTCGGCGAGCGCGGCTCGCAAGCGTTCCAGGTCGCGCAGCTTCAGCGTGACCGGCCCGCGTCGGGTCGTGCCGTCGGTCGTGTAAGCGAAGCGCACGACGCGTTCGCCTTTGTCGGTCTCGAGGAGCTGGACGAGCGATGCGAAGCGCTTGTCGCCTGCACGCTGCCGCAGGGTCAGTTGCTCGACGGGATGCGCGGCTCCCCACGGTGTCGCGATCGATTTGGGTCTGGTCGTTGTCGCCATGTTGGACAACGTAGCGGGCACAGTGCCTCATGTGTGAGCCGCGACTGTGTCGAGAATGTGACTTCGCTACGCTCGCGACGTGTCTGAGCGAACGGCTGCGGACGCGTTGACCTTCGAGTGGCGTGCGCCGCTGGAGGACGAGGAGATGGTCGAGCTCGTCGCGTCGCACGGTGGCACGCCGTTTCCGGGCTGGTGGGACCGCATCAGGCCGCACAGCTTCGGCTGGGTGACCGCACGCGACCGGCACGGAACGCTCGTCGGATTTGTCAACGTCGTCAGCGACGGCGACTGCCATGCCTTCCTGATCGACACCAAGACGCGCGGCGACGCGCAGCGGCAGGGCATCGGGACCCGGGTCGTCGCCTGCGCGGCCGAGCACGCGAAAGCCGCCGGACACGAGTGGCTCCACGTCGACTTCAACGACGAGCTGGCGCCGTTCTACTTCGGCGCCTGCGGCTTCGAGCCGACGCAGGCCGGGCTGATCAGGCTCACCTGACCCGCGCCTGAAGCGCGCTTACTTGCCGCTGCGATCGATCAGCTCGACGCGGTACTGATCCGGGTCGCGCACGAAGCAGATCAGCGAGCCGCCCTCCCGCACGCGATAGGGCTCGCGCTCGGGCTCGATGCCCTCTTGCTCGAGGCGTGTGAGTGTTGCGCCAAGATCGTCGACGGCAAGCGCGATGTGGCCGTAGGCGGTGCCGAGCTCGTAGGTGCGGCCGTCGTGATTGAACGTGAGCTCGAGTTCCTCCTCCTGGCCGGGAACGCCGAAGAAGTAATTCGTCGCCTCTTTCTGTCCGTCCCGGACAATGTCCATGTCGCGACGGAGCTCGAGGCCAAGCGCCTCGTAGAAGGCACGGCTCTTCTCGGGGTCGGTGATGCGGTACATCGTGTGGAGATAGCGAGTCACGCGCCCGATGGTAAACCGGCGGGCTGCTCCGTGAGGGGCGATCCTTCTCCCAGCGCCCACACAAGAGCCTGTTCAAACGTCAGGCCGGCGCCCGGCGAAGACAGCTCGTTCCACTTTGCCTCGCCCACGCTCCGGCGCAGCGGCTCGAAGAAGCGCCCCTCCATCACCGCCTCTGCGCTAGAACGCGTGCCGCCGAACGAGATGAGGAGAGCGTCGACGGCCGCCGAGAGGGCGGCCGCCGTTTCGATGTCGCCGGCGGAACCGGCAATGGCGGCGACGCCGCGCAACGCTTCGAGCGGCACGCGCGTGTCCCCGATCCTGCGACTGATTCGAAGGCTCTCTTGATAACGGCCCATGGCCACTTCGCCTTCGCCACGAAAGAGACTGACGTTGCCGAGGTTGCCGATGATCAGGGCGATATGGCGGAGGTCACCGGCCCGCCGCGCGATCTGAAGCCCTTCCTCGAGTATCGGCTCCGCCGCGTCGTAGTTGCCGATCACAGTCTGCACATAGCCGAGATTGTTCAGGGAGTCCGCGACGTTCACGTGATCGCCGAGAGATCTCCGGAGCGAGAGGCTCTCCTGTAGCAACTGAAGTCCTCGTTCCGGATTCGTCCGGTCATTGCCCAGCGCGGCGTCGTTGAGGATTTCCGCGACTGTCCAGGCGTCACCGATCTCGCGCGCGAGAGCAATCGCGCGATCAGCTTGTTCCAGCCCTGCTTGCGTGTGGCCGGTCTCGACCATCACCCATGATTCCTTGCCGAGCGCCAGGGCGAGGGTGACGGTGTCGCCAACATCGCTCGCGACATCCGCCGCGCGCCGGAGGAGGCCGGCGGCGCTTTCCCATGCGCCACAAAAGATCGCCAGCCGGCCCGCCCAGAAGAGTGCGCGTCCACGACTGTCGGAGCTACCCGCGCCCGGATCGGCGAGTACCTGCGTGAACCACTCGCGCGCTTCCTGAAACTGGCCGCGGGTCTCCCAAAACAGCGCGAGCGCGACCGTCGTGTTCTGGGCGGCGGAAAAGTCGCGCTCATCGATGAGGAACGTGAGCGCAGAGCGAAGATTGTCCTGCTCGGCAGCGAGTCGATCGATCCACCCTTGCTGCTCGGGCCCTCGCAACTCCGGCGCGGCCTTCGACGCGAGACCGGCGAAATAGTCAGCATGCCGCCGGCGGAGCCGCGCGGACTCGCCACTCGCGTCAAGACGCTCACGCGCGTACTCGTGGATCGTCTCCAGCATCACGAATCGAGGCTCCGGCCCATCGAGTTGCTGTTGGAGCAGGCTCTTGTCGACCAGCGACGTTATGCCGTCGAGGACGTCCGACTCTCCCGTCGATCCACAGATCGCCTCGACGGCTTCGATCGTCCTGCCGCCCGCGAAGACGGCAAGGCGGGCGAAAAGCATCCGGTCCGCGGTTTCGAGAAGTTCGTAGCTCCAGTCGAGCGTGCTCCGCAACGTCTGCTGGCGCTTTTCGAGGTCGCGCGAGCCGCCGGTGAGGATCTGCAGGCGCTGCTCCAAACGCGGGAGCAGCGCCTCCGGTGGGACCACCTTCGTGCGCGCCGCTGCGAGCTCGATCGCCAACGGAAGCCCATCAAGGCGCGCGCAGATCTCGGCGATGACAGCTCGGCTTTCAGCGGTTGCTCCGAAATCGCGTCGGACCGCGCGAGCGCGTTCCAGAAACAGCGTCACAGCCTCATTCGCCTCGGACTCGTCTGTGGCATCTGCGTTCGCCACCAGCGACAGCGGCGGGACGGCGTACTCGTGCTCGCCCGACACGTGCAGTGACGCTCTGCTCGTCACGAGCACGCGGAGCCGCGGAGCAGAAGCGAGAAGTCCGCGAACCATCGGCCCCGCGGTCAGCAGATGCTCGAAATTGTCGAGCACGAGCAGGACCTGCTTCTCGGCCAGGTATCCCCTCAGCGTCGCATCGAGAGGCTCGCCGGCGACCTCGCGGAGGCCGAGCGTCTGCGCGACGGTCGTCGGCACCAGCTCGGCCGTCGTTATCGCTGCAAGCTCGACGAAGAAGACTCCGTCCTGGAACTCGTCGATGAGATTCGCCGCGGCATGCAGCGCGAGCCGCGTTTTGCCCGTTCCGCCTGGCCCCGTGAGCGTTACGAGCCGAACGGCTTCCGCGCCAAGGAGCGCGGTCAATTCCGCGATTTCATGCCGGCGGCCTATGAGCGGGGTCGCCTGAACCGGCAGATTCGTTGGCCGGTTCCCGAGCGTCTTCAAAGGCGGAAATTCAGACGCGAGCCCTTCGACGAGCAGTTGATAAAGCGTGGTCGGCGCGGAGAGGTCCTTCATGCGGTGCTCGCCCAATTCGCGAACCGGGAACGCGTCGTCCACGAGGTCGTGCGTCGTCCGCGAGAGCAAGATCTGCCCGCCGTGCCCGGCTGCCATGATCCGCGCCGCCCGGTGCACGTCCAAGCCGACGTAATTCGGCGGGACCGCAAGCGGCTCTCCGGTATGGATCCCGATTCGGACTCTCAATTCCTGACCGTTCGGCCAGTCCGCGTCGGCAAGCCGCTGCTGGGCCATGACGGCGGCGGCGACGGCATCTTCTGCGCGCGAAAACGCGACGAAGAAAGCGTCGCCCTCGCAGTCGACCTCATAACCTCTGTGCTGTCCGAACGCGTCGCGCAGAAGACGTCGGTGCAGGTCCACAGCTTCCGCGTATCGCTCCGGGCCGAGCTGCCGCAGAGCCCGAGTCGAGCCCTCGACGTCGCTGAACAGCATGGTCACGGTCCCCGTCGGCTGGCCGGTCACGTCCGCTCACTATCGCGCGGATCCGGGGCAACCGGAAGAGGCGTCGCAGAGGGCTCGGCCCGGTTTACGCGCGCCCCACTCCGGTAGACGCCGACGGAGAACTCGAGAGAGCAACCCGGGAGGAACGAGATGGCGACCAACACAGTGCGACTGACCGACAAGGGCTCGCTGACGCGGTTCCTCGGCTGGTTCAGCGTCGGCCTCGGAACGATGCAGCTCGCGGCGCCGCGGCTCCTCTGCCGCATCGTCGGCGCGGACGACGACGGCCGCAACCCGGCCGTGATGCGCCTGATGGGCGCGCGCGAGCTCACGCAGGGGCTCGGGATCCTCGGGCGGCCGCGCCCGACCGCCTGGGTCCGGTCGCGCGTCGCCGGCGACGCTCTCGATCTCGCCCTGCTCGGCGCCGTCGCGGTCCGGAATCCTGGCCGCCGGCTCCGCGCCGCGTTCGCGATCGCGAACGTCGCCGCCGTCACGGCGCCCGACGTGGCCGAGAGCCTCCGGCTGAGCCGGCGCCGCGACCGCCCCGACACGCGCCGCCTGATTCGCAAAGCCGTCACGATCAACATGTCTCGGCAGGACGTCGAGGCTGCCTGGCTCGGCGCGGCCGAGCAGCGGCGGAAGATCGAGGACGCGGAGGCGAAGGTCACCTTCTCCGCGGCGCCGGGCGACCGCGGCACCGAGCTCGTAATCGAGTTCGAGGACGAGCCGAAGGGCGACGATCTCGGCCGCCTCGCGGCCGCCCTGTCCGGCAAGGACCTCGCAACCCAGCTGAGCGACGACTTGCGCCGCTTCAAGCAGCGCGTCGAGACAGGCGAGGTCGTCCGCTCGGACTCGACGCTGGCCGGGCATCTCCTCGCCGGTCATCTGAAGCAGCGGCCCGCGAGACCACTGGAGGCAGTTCGATGAAAGCCACATGCTGGATGGGACGGAACAGCGTCGAGGTCGACGACGTCCCCGACCCGAAGATCCTCAACGATCGCGACGCGATCGTGCGCATCACGTCGACCGCGATCTGCGGCTCGGACCTCCATCTGTACGACGGGTACATCCCGACGATGAAGCGGGGCGACATCCTCGGCCACGAGTTCATGGGCGAGGTCGTCGACAAGGGGAAGGCGGTGAACAACCTCGAGGTCGGCGACCGCGTCGTGGTTCCCTTCCCGATCGCGTGCGGCGCCTGCTGGGCGTGCAAGCAAGAGCTTTACTCCCTCTGCGAGAACACCAACCCGAACGCGCGCCTGGCCGAGAAAATGTTCGGCTTTCCGACCGCGGGAATCTTCGGGTACTCGCACCTGACCGGCGGCTTCGCCGGCGGCCAGGCCGAGTATGCGCGCGTGCCGTTCGCCGACGTCGGGCCGATCAAGATCGAGAACGGGATCAGCGACGAGGCCGTGCTCTTCCTCTCGGACGTGTTCCCCACGGGTTACATGGGCGCCGAGATGTGCGACATCTCCGGCGGCGAGGTGATCGCCGTCTGGGGCGCGGGGCCGGTCGGACAGTTCGCCGCCGCCAGTGCCAAGCTCCTCGGCGCCGAGCGCGTGATCGTGATCGACCGGTTCGACTACAGGCTCGACGTCGCGCGCCAGAACTCAGGCGTCGAGACGCTGAACTACGAAGAGGTCGACAGCGTTCCCGAAGCGCTGAAAGAACTGACCGGCGGACGCGGGCCCGACGCCTGCATCGACGCCGTCGGGATGGAGGCGCATCATCACGGCGCGCTGTACGCGTACGACCGCGTCAAGCAGGCGACGCGCATGGAATCGGAACGTGCCTTCGCGCTGCGCGAGTCGATCATGAGCTGCCGCAACGGCGGCATCGTCTCGGTCGTCGGCGTCTACGGCGGCCTCGTCGACAAGTTCCCGATGGGCGCGCTGATGAACAGGGGCCTGACGATTCGCACCGGCCAGTGTCACGTGCACAAGTACCTGCAGCCGCTGCTCGAACGCATCCAGAACGGGGAGATCGACCCGAGCTTCATCGTCACGCACCAGCTCAGCCTCGACGATGCGCCCCTCGGCTACGAGCTCTTCAAGCACAAGCGCGACGACTGTCTGAAGGTGGTGCTGAAGCCCTAGGCCCAGGTGACGCCGCGGTCGAACGTGACCACCAGCTTGCCGATGCCGCCGTCGGCCGGCGTCAGCAACAGCTCGCCGGCGGCGACGTCGGGCTCGGCCAGCCACGCGTAGCGGGCCTCGATCCGGCCGTTGACGCGCCGCTGCTCCAGCACCCGCAGCTCGTCGTCGGGCGGCTGCTCGCGGTACGCCGCGGCGATGGCGTCGCGGCCGACGAACGGACCGACGGGGACGCCGCGGAACTCCATCTCGGCGTCGTCGGCGAAACCGCCGACCATGGCGTCCCACCTGCCCGTCCGCACGCCGGCGTTGAACCGCGCCACGTGGTCGTCGAGCAGCCCGGCCATGCGACGGGACCCTAACGTCCCGGTTCCGAGCGCGACGCCGGCGATGATCAGCGCCAGGCCGCCGACCGCCGACGCGGTGATGGGCTCGTTGAGGAAGACCGCTCCGTACACGAGCGCGAGCGCCGGGACGAGGTAGGTGACGAGGGCCGCATAGGACGCACCCGAGCCTGCGATCAGCGCGAAGTAGAGGAGGTAGGCGACCGACAGCCCTGCTCCGCCGAGGGCGACGATCGACGCGATCGTCTTCCACGAAGGCACCTCGCCGGGCAGCTGCGCCAGGCCGAGCGGAAGCGTCGCGAGGGTGGCGAAGCCGAGCGCACCAAGCGACGTGACGAGCACCGAGGCGTCGCGCAGCCGGACGCCCGCGAACACGGAGGACCCGGCGTACAGACAGGCGGTCAGCAGCACCGCGAGCGCGGAGAGGACGTCGCCGCGCGGCTGCGCGCCGACGAGGAGCAGCACGCCGAGAAAGCCCGTGACGACACCGACGAGGCGCAGACCGGTGACCCGTTCGCTCCGCGTGAAGGCATAGGCGAACAGCGCCGTGAACAGCGGCATCGACGCCTGCAGCACCGCCGCGAGCCCGGAGTCGAGCTTCTGCTCGCTCCACGCCAGCAGCCAGAACGGCACGGCCGCGTTGAAGACGCCCAGCAGCAGCAACGGCCTCCAGAAGCGCCGGAGCCCTGCCCAGGCCTTCGCCCACCCGCCCAGGAACGGCACGGCCGGCAGCAGGCAGAGCGTCCCGACGAGGACTCGCCCGAACACGACCTCCCCTGGAGTGACGTCCCGCACGGCGACCTTGATGAACAGGAACGACGAGCCCCAGATCGCGGCCAGGGCGAGCAGCATCGGGAGCGGACGTCGGCTCAGGCTCACGGCATCGAAACGTACAGGGGCCTGTCTGGGTCCCCGGCTACACTCGGGCCCTTGACGCAGGTTGCGCCGGAACAGCCGTTGCATCGCGCACTGGGCTTGACCGACGAGGAGCTCGACCGCATCAGGGAGCTGCTCGCGCGCGACCCGAACCATTTCGAGCTCGCCGTCTTCTCGCTCCTCTGGTCCGAGCACTGCGGCTACAAACACTCGGCGCTGCTGCTGAAGCGGCTGCCGTCCGCGGGCGAGCGCGTCCTGCAGGGACCCGGTGAGAACGCCGGCGTGATCGACCTCGGCGACGGCGAGGCCGTCGCATTCAAGGTCGAGTCGCACAACCACCCGTCCGCCGTCGAGCCGTTCCAGGGAGCGGCGACGGGTGTCGGCGGGATCCTGCGCGACATCGTCGCGATGGGCGCGCGGCCGATCGCGATCCTCGACGGGCTTCGCTTCGCCGAGCCCGACCACCACTTCCGGCGTGCAGTCGCCGGCATCGGGCACTACGGCAACTCGGTCGGTGTCGCGACCGTCGGCGGCGAGGCGGTCTTCGACGAGGCGTACCGCGGCAACTGTCTCGTCAACGCGATGTGCGTCGGCTTGCTCGACGCCGATCGGGTCACACGCGCGCGCGCGACGGCGGTCGGCGCGCACGTCGTCCTCTTCGGCGCGCACACGGGCCGCGACGGAATCGGCGGCGCGTCGGTGCTGGCGAGCGCCGAGCTCGGCGAAGACGACCCCGACAAGCGCCCGACGGTGCAGATCGGCGACCCCTTCACCGGCAAGAAGCTGATCGAGGCGTCGCTCGAGCTGGTCGAGAGCGGGCTCGTCGAGTCGCTGCAGGACTGCGGTGCCGCGGGGCTTGCCTCGTCGCTCGCCGAGATGGCCGGGGACGGCGCAGGGATCGACGTCCACCTCGACCGCGTGCCGCTGCGCGAACGCGACATGGAGCCGTGGGAGATCATGATCTCCGAGTCGCAGGAGCGGATGGTCGCCGTCGTCCGGCCGCAGATGCTCGACGCCGTGCGACGCGTCTGCGCGCAGTGGGAGCTCGCATGCACGCCGATCGGCGACGTGACCGACACCGGCGAGCTGCGCGCGTTCCATGACGGCGAGCTCGTCGGCGAGATTCCGGCGCGGCTGCTGACGGACGAGTGCCCGCGGTACGAGCTCGAGCGCGAGCCGCATTCGATCGAGCACGCCGACGCGTCGCCGGCGAACGCGGAGTCCAAAGCGTGGATCTACGAGCAGTACGACCAGCTCGTCGGCTCGCGCACCGTGCGCCGGCCCGGCCTCGACGGCGCAGTTCTGCGACTGCGCCCTTCCCTGCGCGGGCTCGCGGTCTCGTTGCAAGGCCCGCCGCCGGGCGAGCGCGACCCGTACCGCGCCGCCGTGCTCGCGGTCCTCGGCGCCGTGCGCAACGTCGCGTGCGCCGGCGGCGAGCCGCTCGCGCTGACCGACTGCCTCAACTTCGGCAACCCGGAGAAGCCCGAGATCGGCTGGGAGCTGGAGCAGGCGATCGCCGGGCTCGCCGACGCGGCGCAGGTGCTCGGCATCCCGGTCGTCTCCGGGAACGTCTCGCTCTACAACGACACGGACGGCCGCTCGATCCCGCCGACGCCCGTCGTCGGCTGCGTCGGGCTCGTTCCGGACGTGCGCTTCGTCCCGGACCGGTGGCAGCCGGGTGACGTCGTCCTGGTCGCCACCGCCCCGGGCGAGCTCGACCCCGCGGCCGAGGCCGCACTCGTCCGCTTCGTCTGGAAGGCTGCTCCGGTGCTGACGCTTGCGCACGACGTCTCGGACGGCGGCATCGAGCAGGCGCTGCGCGAAGCCGAGGAGCACAGCGGCATCGCTGCCGAGGTCGAGCTGCCCGCGACGGCCCCCGGTGGCCAGGTGCTGCTCGCGTGCGCCCCGGAGAACGTGGAACGGCTCGGCAGCAAGGGCCTGCAGCAGATCGGGCGCGTCGCCTGATGTGCGGTCTCTTCGGCGTCCGCTCGCCCGGTCGTGACGTCGCGCGCCTGACCTACTTCGGCCTCTTCGCGCTGCAGCACCGTGGCCAGGAGTCGGCAGGGATCGCGGTGTCCGACAACGGCCGGCTGACCACGCTGCGCGACATGGGCCTCGTCACGCAGGTGTTCGACGAGCAGAAGCTCCGCGGCCTCCACGGCGACCTGGCGATCGGCCACACGCGTTACTCGACGACCGGATCCTCGCAGTGGTGGAACGCGCAGCCGCTCGTGCAGCACGGCACGGCACGCACGATCGCGCTCGGCCACAACGGCAACCTCACGAACGCGGGCGAGCTTCGCGACGAGCTCGAGGCCGACGGACACCGCCTCGCAACGACTGCCGACACTGAGGTGATCGCGGCGCTGATCGCCAACGATCCGGCACCGCTCGCCGAGGCCGTCGCGAACGTGATGCGCCGGCTCGACGGGGCGTTCTCGGTCGTCGCGCTGAGCGAGGGGAAGCTGATCGCTTTCCGCGATCCGCGCGGGATGCGTCCGCTCTCGCTCGGACGGCTCGACAACGACTGGGTCGTCGCGTCGGAGACCTGCGCGCTCGACCTTGTCGGTGCCGACGTCGAGCGCGAGGTGCAGCCCGGCGAGCTGCTCGTCATCGACGAGAACGTCGAGGCGCACCAGGTCGTCGCGGAGGACAACGGTGGCGCCCTCTGCATCTTCGAGTTCTTCTACCTTGCGCGGCCCGACTCGCGCCTGGCCGGCGTCGAGGTGCACGGCGCGCGTGTCCGGATGGGCGAGCGGCTCGCGCAGGAGGCTCCCGTCGAGGCCGACCTCGTCATGCCGATTCCGGATTCGGGCACCCCGGCCGCGATCGGCTTCTCGCGCGCGCTCAACATCCCCTTCAGCGAAGGGCTGATCAAGAACCGCTACGTCGGACGGACGTTCATCGAGCCCGATCAGGGCCTGCGCGAACAGGGGATCCGGCTGAAGTTCAACCCGCTCGCCGAGGTGTCCGGCAAGCGGATCGTGGCCGTCGACGACTCGATCGTCCGCGGCAACACGACGCGCCAGATCGTGCAGATGCTGTTCGACGCCGGCGCAGCCGAGGTCCACATCCGCGTGTCAGCGCCGCCCGTGATCTCACAGTGCTATTACGGCATCGACTTCGCCGACGTCGACGAGCTGATCGCCGCGAACAAGGCGATCGAGGAGGTGCGCGAGCACATCGGCGCAACCTCGCTCGCGTACCTGTCCCTCGAAGGCCTGCAGGCGTCGACGCGACGGCCCGCCTCGCAGTTCTGCAGAGCGTGCCTCACGCGGGACTATCCGACGGCGATCCCGCGCGAGGCACGCAAGCTGCAGTTCGAAGCCGTGTAGTTACTGCTCCAGCACGCGCGAGGCCTTCGCGATGCCGCGCGAGATCAAATACGCGAACGTCAGCGCCGTGAACGCGGTCACGAACGCACCCGAATCCACCTGGTCGGACGCCAGTGCGATGATCGCAATCAGGATGGTTGCGAGGATCCAGACGACAGCCTCCGCATTCCCCGGCGTGACCGGTAGGGCGCTGAGGTTGAAGTTCACGTTCGACCCTCCGCCTGGGCGGTCGTAACCGCCGCCAGGCGAGCTCGAGGGCTGTTCGGGTGGTGTGGTTGACATCCTTCTCCTTTCGCTAGGCCGCAGTGAGGCCCGGCACATGGACGACTTCAAGCTTAAGACCGTCGGGATCGAAAAAGAAGACGGCGTAGTACCCCGGGCTGTACGAGTACTCCTGCGGTTCGCTCTCGAGCTCGGTGCCCTGGCTGCGCAGCCACTCCGCACGCTCGTCGACCTCGCCACGCGAGCGAGCCTCGAAGGCGAGGTGGTGCAAGCCGACGCTGTAACGGTCGTATGCACCTCCCTCGGACTGTGCCGCCCGCAGGCCGACCGACGAGCCCGGCCCGCCGACGTACCAGATCGTCTCGCCGCGCTCACCCTCGACCTCCGAGACCCTGTCGAACCCGAGCGGCCGGAGAAGGTCGGTGTAGAAGGGCAGGCTGCGCTCGATCGAGGAGACGACGAGGTCGACGTGGTGGACACCCGAGGAGCGCACGGCCGGCGCTTCCCCGCTTCAGCGCGTGCGGATCAGTTCCTCCGCGCGCCCGTAGCGGACTGCGCGCCTGACCGTCCGCGGGTCGAGCCCGCGCTCGAGCAGCTGCTGCCGCAACTCTCCCTCGCTCGCCATGCGCAGAAAGAGCCACGCGAGCGCGACGAGCGTGACGATCGACCCCTCGATCATCATCACGGCGCCGGCGATCCCCTGGTCTTCGAGGGCGGAGAGGCCCCAGAGCCGGTTCTGATGCGCGTAGACGATGTAGAAGACGTTCCCGGACCAGAAGAAGACGTTGCCGAGGATCGTCTCGACGATGCGCACGAGCGCGATGTACCCGAGCTTCGCCCCCGTGCCGAACCACTCGGGCGCCGGCAGCGTCTCGAGCACGGGCAGCCACATGATCATCCCGGCCGTGAAGAAGCAGAAGTGCTCCAGCGCGTGCACGGCGTCGTGCCGGACGGCGGCGTCGTAGAGGAACGGCAGGTGCCAGAGGTAGAGGTCGGCGGCCCACAGCGGCAGCGCGACGAACGGGTTGGCCAGCACGCGCAGCGGGTGCAGCCAGCGCAGTGCCGGTCGGAGGATCGGTCCTGTCAGGCCGGCGAGCAGCGCGAGCGGCGCGAGGTCGCCCAGCAGCACGTGCTGCAGCATGTGGAACGAGAACATGCGCTCGCCGAGCGCGTGCACCGGTGAGACGAAGGCGACGAGCAGGAGCACGATCCCCGTCGTGAACAGGGCGATCCGCCAGGGCGGCACCGGAGTGCCGCGGTCGCGCAGCGTCAGCACACGCCGCGCGTACAGGGCGGCGATGACGAGCGTCGGCACGATCTGGAGCGGATCGAGCGTCCAGTTCGTGTTGGGCGCGAGGTGGGCAATCATGTCGGGGTGCACCTCTTTCATTACCACCTCGTCACGAGCAAGGTGCGCGAGGTCGAGGCACGCTACGTCGGCAAGCTCGGCTTCACGCTGGTCGCGCGGCACGGGCGGATCGGCGAGGACACGACCTCCTTCGAAAGCGGCCACGGCTGGGACGATCTCGA
>JBJMJR010000024.1:0-3364 GCA_045806245.1 Gaiellaceae bacterium
ATTGCGCCGCGCACGCACCGGGCTGCAGGATCCGGACCGGCCGATCGGGTCCTTCGTCTTCCTCGGCCCGACCGGCGTCGGCAAGACGGAGCTTGCACGCGCACTCGCCGAGTTCATGTTCGACGACGAGCGCGCACTTGTGCGCCTCGACATGTCGGAGTACCAGGAGCGGCACACCGTTGCGCGGCTGATCGGCGCGCCGCCCGGCTACGTCGGTTACGAAGAGGGCGGGCAGCTGACGGAGGCCGTCCGCCGCCGTCCGTACTCGGTGATCCTCCTCGACGAGATCGAGAAGGCGAACAGCGAGGTCTTCGACGTGCTGCTGCAGATCCTCGACGACGGCCGCCTGACGGACGGCCAGGGCCGCACCGTCGACTTCCGCAACACCGTGCTGATCATGACGTCGAACCTGCGCTCGGCCGACCAGATGCGCGAGTTCTTCCGGCCGGAGTTCCTCAACCGGATCGACGAGATCGTCGAGTTCAAGGCGCTGACGAAGGATCAGCTGGGCGAGATCATCGAGCTGCAGCTCGCTCGTCTGCGGCAGCGGCTCGCCGACCGCGGCATCGAGCTCGACCTGACCGACGAGGCGAAGCAGGTCGTCGCCGATGCCGGCTGGGATCCGACGTACGGCGCGCGGCCGCTGAAGCGCGCGCTGCAGCGAATGGTCGAGAACCCGCTTGCGCTGCGCCTGCTCGAGGGCGAGTTCGGCGACGGCGACATGGTTCGCGTCGACGCGCAGAACGGTGACTTGGTGTTCGAGCGCGCCGGCGCGCGCGAGCCTGCCGTTGCCTGAGGATCATTTCCGCGCGGACGTCGCTGCGCACTACGACGAGGAAAACGCCGAGCTAGCGGTGGATCCCGTCGTCGACTTGCTCGCCGCTCTTGCGGGCAACGGCCGCGCGCTCGAGCTCGGCATCGGCACAGGACGCATCGCGTTGCCGCTCGCGGCGCGCGGCGTCGAGGTGCACGGCATCGATCTGTCCGAGGCAATGATCGCGCGTCTTCGCGAGAAGCCCGGTTCGGAGAAGATCGCAGTGACGATCGGCGACTTCGCCACGACGAAGGTCGACGGCACCTTCCGGCTCGCGTATCTCGTCTACAACACGATCCAGAACCTGACGACGCAGGACGAGCAGGTGAGTTGTTTCGAGAACGTGGCCGCACACCTCGAGCCGGGCGGTTGCTTCGTGATCGAGGTCGGGCTCCCCGACCTGAGGGGGGAGGAGCTCCGCATCTTCGACTTCAGCGACACGCACATCGGCATCGACGAGTACGACGTCGCGAACCAGGGCCTCATCTCGCACCACTACACCAAGCGTGACGGCCGCTTCGAGTACGGCTCGGGCCCGTTCCGCTATGTGTGGCCGTCGGAGCTCGACCTGATGGCCCGCATCGCCGGCCTGACGCCGCGCGAGCGCTGGAGCGGCTGGAACCGCGATCCGTTCACGTCGACGAGCACGAAGCTTGTCGCCGTCTGGGAGAAGGCGGACTAGAGCTCGCCGGTGTCTTCGAGGAAGTCGGCGCCGCCCTGCTCAGCCGGGGCGCCGTAGATGTACAGCACCAAGTCCTCGTCCCCTTCGTTCCGCACGAGCAGCGGCGTGCCCGGCTGGACTGCCACCAGCCCCGGCGCGCCGACGTCGACGCGCTCCGGTGGGTCGCCGAGCTGCATCGTCAGCGTGCCGGAAATGACGACGAAGACCTCTTCCTGCACCTTGTCGGCGTGCCGGCGGCCGCGTGTGCCGGGCGGGTAGCGCCACAACCTGGCACGCGACTGCTTCAGCTCCGCTGCGTCCGTGACCTCGACGAGCCGGCGGGGCGCCTGTCCTTCGAACAGCGGCTCCCGCTCGCTCCACTCGGCCTTTGAGCCGTCGACGACGTGCCACGCCACGCCTCGATCCTAGAGAAAGACTTGGTGATCGTGAGGATTCCCTGAGAAGATCGGCCGCGTGAGCCTCTACCACGAAGGCAGCCGCAAGCTGCAGGACCGGTTCGACACGAGGCGCCTCGCCGACCGCATCGAGGAGCGGATCGTCCACGACCGGATCGACGACGACGACCGCGCCTTCATCGAGGCGCGCGACATGTTCTTCATCGCAACCGTCGACGAGGAGGGACAGCCGCAGTGCTCCTACAAGGGCGGCGATCCCGGATTCGTGCGCGTGCTCGGCGAGCGGACGGTCGCGTTCCCGGTCTACGACGGCAACGGCATGTACCTGACTGCCGGAAACCTGCTGCAGACGAAGAAGGTCGGGCTGCTGTTCATCGACTTCGAGGCCCGCAAGCGCATGCGCCTGAACGGCGTGGCGTCCGTCGATGACGACGATCCGCTGCTGTCGGACTATCCCGAGGCCCAGCTGGTCGTCCGCGTCGAGGCGAGCGAGGTCTTTCCCAACTGTCCGCGCTACATCCACGAGTACAAGCTCGTCGCGCACTCGCGCTTCGTGCCGAAATCCGACTGCGAGACGCCGGCTCCGCAGTGGAAGCGAAGCGAGTGGGCGCACGACGCGCTCCCCGACGGCGATCCGGCGAACGATCCCGGCCGCGAGGTGATCGCACGGGGCTGAGCCGCCTCGACTTTCTGAGGCGCGCAACCGCGCTCGTCGTCGCGACGCGTCTCCGCTGGGTCGAGCAGGCCTTTGCAGCAACGCAGGGCACGCTCGCGGCGCTCGTCGAGTACGTCGTCGCGGACGCCAAGCTGGCCGCAGCGACGACGCCGCGCCTGACGCGGACGCTCGATCGCTTCCTGCCCGGGCCGCAGCCACTCTCGGCGACGGCCGCGTCGATCCTCGACGGAGCGTCGGCGCAGGTGAAGCCGGGCGCGACCTTCGCGCAACTGACCCGCGCGCAGCAGGCGCAGGTCTTCGAGACGCTGGAGCGGCTCCCCGTGGAGAGCGCCGGCTCGATCCGTTTCCTCGTCGGCAACATGCAGCAGCTGACGGCGTTCCTCGCGTACTCGACGCCGCGCGGACACAAGCTCGCTCGCTACGTCGCCGACGTGCGCGGACGAAGAGACTTCAAGGGCTACTGGTAGTGCCCCTACCAGCACTACTTGTCGGCTCCTCGCGCGCGATCACGCGGCGCCAGAACCCACCCTCGCCCTTAGCAAGGCAAACCAGCCTTGCTGCGGTCGAGTGTGGCCTCTGGCTTGGTGCTCGCGCCCGAGGAGGTCGACAGCAGCACTGGCAGGGGCACTGTGCGTGACGCGATCGTCGTCGGCGCCGGCGCCGGCGGTCCGGTGGTTGCGAAGGAGCTCGCCGCGCGCGGGCTCGACGTGCTGCTGCTCGAGGCCGGCCCGGCGTGGACGGATCCGGAGCGCGAGTGGTCGCACGACGAGAACACGGCGAACAACCCCGCAACGGGC
>JBJMJR010000025.1:0-5873 GCA_045806245.1 Gaiellaceae bacterium
AATGAAGCCCTGGATCCCCAACACGAAAAGGACGGCGACGCCGCCGAAGAGCGGCCCCGGGAAGTTCGACTTGCCGATCCAGTAGACGATGCCGTACGCGCCGAGCGCGGTCGCGAGCAGGGAGCACACAACACCGAGCGCGACGCCGATCCACTGGATCGGCTGCGGCCAGAAGCCGGCCAGCACGTGCAGCGCCATCCGCGTCAGCCGCAGCGGTGAATACCGCGACGGGCCCGAGCGAGCAGCATGCGCGACGTCGACCTCGATCACGCTCGCGCCGCCCGAGAGCACGAGCGCCTTCGTGAACTTCTGCTTCCCGATCGAGCCGAGCATCGGGACGACGGCACTCCGGCGGTACGCGTTGAACGCGCACCCGAAGTCCGAGATCGCGACGCCGGTGAACCGGCGCAGCATCCCGTTGATCACACGTGACGGGACCGCGCGGCCGAGCGGATCCTTGCGCGCGAGCCGACGGCCGCTGGCGACGTCGTTGCCGGCCTCGACGGCCTCGACGAGGCGTGGGATGTCCTCCGGAACGTTCTGGAGATCGCCGTCCATCGTCACGACGATGTCGCCGCGCGCACGCGACAGTCCGGCGTGCATCGCGGGATGCTGGCCGAAGTTGCGCTTGAAGCGCACGGCGCGCAGGCGGGAATCGGCACCGTGCAGCCGCTCGAGCATGGCGAAGGTCCCGTCGGTGGAACCGTCGTCGACGAAGATCAACTCGAACGTCCGCGGCCCGGGCTCGAGCACCGCGAGCGTGCGCCGGTAAAGCTCCTCGACGCAGCCGGCCTCGTTGAAGACGGTGACGACGATGGAGACGTCCGGCGCGGGAAGCTCGGCGTCGACGACGCCGCCCTCTGCCCGCACTTCGGTGTCGGACATGCGCTGAACCCTAGCGTTCGATCACTCGTCCGAGGGACGCGCGCACTCGGGCAGGCCACCAAGGTGTGTCCGTGCCTGCGGCCACCACGCATCGACGCCTGCTCTTTCTGACGGCGCTCGTCTGCTACGGGCTCGTCTTCACGTGCTTCGTCCTGTTCGAGCGCCCCGGCCTGGGGCTCGGCCACTTCTTCTACATCCCGGTGGCGCTGCTCGCGCTGGCCTGCGGAACACGTGCGGGCTTCCTCGGTGGCTCGCTCGCGGCGGCGCTCTACGCCCTGGCGATCTTCCTCACGCCCCGCCTCCCGACGCGCGACGTCCTGACGTACGCGACCGCGATCCGGTTCGTCACCTTCACGTCGTCCGGCATGCTGATCGGCTGGTTCGCGAACGAGCACCGGCGCCACGTCGACCAGCTCCGAGACCTCGCAGAGCGCGACTTCCTCACGGGCATCCTGAACACGCGCGTCTTCGACGAGGCGCTTGCGCGGCGGTGCGCCGCGGGAGGCTCGTTCGCGCTGCTGCTCGGCGACATGGACAACCTGAAGACCGTCAACGACACGCACGGCCATACCGCCGGCAACACGGAGTTGCGCCGCCTCGCGGACGCGCTGGCGACGGTGCTGCAGCCGGGCGACGAGCTCGCTCGCGTCGGCGGCGACGAGTTTGCGATCCTCACGGACGCGTCGGGCGCCGACGCCTCGGAGCTCTGCGGCCGGCTGCGCGACCGGCTCGCCACGTACGACCTGCACATGACCTTCGGATGGGCCGCGCTGCCGCACGACGGGGCGGCGCCGCTCGAGCTCTTCCGCAAGGCCGACGACCGCCTCTACGCGGCGAAGCTCGTCGCGCGGAACCACCGCGTCATCCGTGACGCGCTAGCGTCGCGCGCCTGAGCTACGAGCCGACCGTCCTGCGGCAACTCTTCCGCGGCCGCGTCTGGAACGCGACGCCGGCGCTGATCGTGCGCGCGGACGCGGAGCTGCGCGTCCTCTGGCTTCCGCCCGGCGTCCCGTACGCGATCGGCGACCACCTGTTCGCCGATTGGTGGACATACCGCCATCGCGTCGCGCACCGCAGCCAACTGCGTCTCACCCGGCCGGGCGACCCCTATTCGGTCTTCCTCTTCACGCACGACGACGGCAGCTTTCGCGGGTGGTACGTCAACCTGGAGCGCGGGCAGACGCGAAGCGCCCTCGGCTTCGACTACGAGGACGACCTGCTCGACGTGTGGGTGGCGGACGGCGCCGAGCCGGAAGTGCTCGACGAGGACGAGCTGGAAGAGGCAGTCGAGCGCGGCTTCGTCTCCGAGGAGCGGGCGGCTGAGATCAGGGCGACCGCCGAGCGCGTCCTCGCAGAGCCGCCCTGGCCGACCGGGTGGGAGGACTGGCAGCCGCAAACCGGGTGGCAGGTCCCGGACCTGCCACCCGGCTGGGAGCTGCTCTAGGCCGCGTCGTAGGCGGGGGCGGTCACATCGACGCGCGCGCGGCCCGGGATCGCGAACGCCGCAACTGCACCGAGCAGCACGACTGCCGCCCCGACCCAGATCGCAGGCGTCATCCCGTGGACGAACGCGCTCCCGCTTCGATAGCTCCCGTAGTGCGCCCAGATCGACGCCAGGACCGCGACGCCGAAGACGCCGCCGAGCTCCCGGATCGCGTTCTGCGCACCCGAGGCCTGGCCCTCTTCTTCCTTGCTCACCGCTGCGAGCACGACGTTCGCGACCGGCGCCCAGAACATCGCCATGCCGATGCCCGCCACCATGAACGGCGCGACCAGCTGCCAGTACGGCGTCGTCGGCGTCGAGATCGCCGCCAGCGCCGCGAGCCCGGAGGCCTGCAGCGTCAGCCCGATACCCATCAGGCGTGCGCCGCCGATGCGATCCGAGAGCGCACCTGCGACGGGTGCGACGAACATCGGCATGATCGTCCACGGCAGGATTCGAAGCCCGGACCCGAGCGGCGAGTAGCCCTGCACCGTCTGGAAGAACTGGGACAGCAGGAAGATCGAGCCGAACATCCCGAAGAACATCAAGAGGGATGCGACGTTCGCCAGCGTGAACACGCGGTTCCGGAAGAAGCGCATCGGCAGCATCGGCGCTTTGGCGCGCAACTCCCACAGCACGAACAGCGCCAGGATGACGGCGCCGCCGCCGAGCGCAGCGACGATCTCGGGCGACGACCAGCCCTGGCCGTTCCCGCGCACCAGCCCCCACACGATCCCGAACAGGCCGGCGCTCGCGAGCGTGACACCGGGCAGATCGAGCTTGTTCGACGGGCCGAACGTCTCGTCGAGCCGCGTCAGTGCCAGTGGGATCAGCGCGACGCCGATCGGCACGTTGAGCCAGAAGATCCAGTGCCACGAGATCCCGCTGACGACCGCGCCGCCGACGAGCGGCCCCAAGGCGACGGCGAGCCCGGCGATTCCGCTCCACGCTCCGATGAACGCTCCGCGCCGATTTTCCGGGATGCCCGCGCTCAGGATCGTCAGGGTCAGCGGCGTCACGATCGCACCCCCGACGCCCTGTGCCGCTCGTGCCGCGATCAACGCGCCGGCAGTAGGCGCGAGCGCCGCGGCGGCAGACGACACGGTGAAGATGAAGAGCCCCACGGCCAGCATGCGCCGCCTGCCGAAGCGGTCGCCGAGTGCGGCACCGGTGAGCAGAAGGACGGCGAAGGTCAGCGTGTACGCGTTCACCGTCCACTCGAGGCTTTCGATCGAGGCGTGCAGATCCGTGCGGATCACCGGCAGCGCCGTCGTGACCACGAGATTGTCGAGCGTCGCCATGAAGACGGCGGCTGAGGTGATCGCGAAGGTCCAGATCGTTCGTTGCTTGGCGGTCATTGTCGTCCTCCGGTGCTTGTGAGTAGTCACTTACTTGAGGGTCAAAAAAGATCAGACGTCCTGCTGGCAGCCCTCGATCAGCCGCTCGGCCCATCCCTCGGGCGCGGCGAGCAGGTCCATCGAGGCGATCACGTTGAGCAGCATCCCCCTCGCGAAGAAGTGCGAGACCCGGTCGCTCGGGAGGCCCGACGCACGCTCCACGTACTCGACGAGGTCGCCGAACCCCCGGCGCACGACGTCACGAATCTCGGGATCGTCGCAGGCAGCGTATGCCTGCATCTGCGCGTGGAGATAGGTGGGGTCGGTCGCCAGACGCTCGCTGTAGGCCGCCCCGATCGCATGCAGCACGTCCTCGCCCTTCAGGCCGGCCGAAGCCGTGTGGAAGAGCTCGAGCGTCCCGCGGAGACAGCGCTCGACCGTCGCCATGAAGAGCTGCTTCTTCGTGCCGAAGAGGCGGAAGACGTAGGGCTGCGAGATGCCGGCGGCCTGTGCGATCGCGTCGATCGAACCGCCGCCGAGGCCGTGCGCCGCGAACTCGGCCACGGCGGCCTCGAGGATCTCATCGCGACGCTCGGTCGCGGATCTGCGGGTGCTGACTGCCATGGGCCGTATTGTTAGCTACTGCTTACTTACTTGTCAAGTCACTTCTGCAGCAGGGCCATCCCGCGCGCCAGGCGGACGGGAGAACGCGCCTGCTCGCGGCTGAAGCGGCCGAACGCCTCGGTCGAGTTGACGTCGTCGGACAGCAGCACGCCGCCCTCGCGCAGGTGCGGCCACGCCTCGTTGAACTCGAACCACATGCACTCGAACGAGTGCTCGCTGTCGTGCATGAAGAGATCGATCGTGCCGAGCCGCGCGAGCAGCGGCGGCAACTCGTCCTGCGTGCGCCCGAGCACGAGGCTCCACCGCTCCTTCAGGGCCGGTGGGATCAGCCACCCGGGCTCGGAGCCGGGCGGGATGCCCGCGCGCCCTTCGCCCTCGTAGAACGTCCCGGCCTCGTAGTCGCGGCCGACCTCGCGCGGCAGGTCGACGGAGTGCAGGCGACCTTCGCCGTTCCGCTGCAGTGCGAGCAGCGCGAACGCGGTGGAGAACCCGTTCGCCACGCCGGTCTCGACGGCGACGTGCGGACGCAGGTGGCGGTAGATCGCGTAGAGGTACCCGCCCTCCGCGTAGCCGATCGCGCCGAGCGAGTGACCGCTGCCGCCGACGGCGGCCGCATGCTCCCGCCCCTTCCGCAGCAGGTGCTCGCGCAGGCTGCTCGCCTCGAGCTCGCGCTCGTAGCCGCGCAGGACGGCGTCGCCGCCGAGGAACCCGGCCACCTCGGCTCGGATCCTGCGCGCCTCGACCAGGCGCCGCGGGTGTCGCACGTTGCGAGCCGCCCGGTAAAGCGTGCGTTTCAGGCCGCGGATCGTATCGTTGCCCGCGTGGACGCCCGCATCCTGCATCTCCCGGTCAATCTCGCCGGCACCGGCTGGGCGCACGTCAACGCGCTGCGGCGCAAAGGCGTGGACGCGCGCCTGCTCGTCTTCTGGCCGCAGAGATGGCGGCCGGACGAATACGACATCAACCTCGACCTGCCGCGCCAGGGCCTCCTGCAGCAGCAGGTCGTGCAGTGGCGCGCGCTCGCCAAATACCTGCCGCAGACCGACCTCTTCCATTTCTACTTCGGCAAGACGCTCGTGCCGAAGTCGCTGAACATGCCGATCCTGAGAGCGGCGCGAAAGAAGTCGGTGATGCACTTCCTCGGCGACGACATCCGCAACAAGTCACTCGACCACCTCGAGTACCGCAAGAAGTTCGACGCGACGATCGTCGGCTCGTACGCGGCGACGCGCTGGGTACCGGACGCGACCGCCGTGGTGCCGCCGGGCCTCGACCTGAGGCTGTACGAGCCGGTGCCCGCCGTCGAACGGGAGCGCCCGCTCGTCGTGCACGCGCCGTCGGACCTGGAGAAGAAGGGGACGCGCTACGTCGTGGAGGCGTGCGAGCAGCTGCCGGTCGACCTCGACGTCGTGCACGGGGTCCCGCACGACGAAGCCGTCGAGCGCTTCAAGCGAGCCGACATCGTCGTCGACCAGATGCACTACCTCTGGCACGGCGTCTTCGCAATCGAGTCGATGGCATACGGAAAGCCCGTCGTGACGCAT
>JBJMJR010000026.1:0-7055 GCA_045806245.1 Gaiellaceae bacterium
CGCCAGCACCGACGGCGCGACGAGTGCCTGGATCTCGAGCAGGATGGGACGAGTCCCCTCGAGCGCGCAGGCGACCGCCGAGCCGACCTCGCTCCCGGCGGCGCGGCCGAACACCTCCGACGGATCGGGAACGCCGACGAGACCGGTCCCCGTCATCTCGAAGACACCGAGCTCGTTGGTCGAGCCGAAGCGGTTCTTGGTCGCACGCAAGATGCGATGCGCGTGGTAGCGGTCGCCTTCGAATTGGAGGACGCAGTCGACGAGGTGCTCGAGCACGCGCGGCCCGGCGACGGAGCCGTCTTTCGTCACGTGGCCGACGAGGATCGTCGCGACGCCCAGCTCCTTCGCCACGCGCATCAACCGCGAGGCCGCCTCGCGCACCTGCGCGACGGAGCCCGGCGCCGAGCCGATTTCCGTGGCGTGGAGCGTCTGCACCGAGTCGATCACGCAGACGTCGGGGCGCTCCGCCTCGAGGGTGGCGCAGACGGTGTCGAGCTGAGTCTCGGCCAGGATCTCGACGCGCTCGGCACCGCCGAGCCGCTCGGCCCGCAGCTTGACCTGCGCGACGGACTCCTCGCCGGTGACGAGGAGCGCGCGCCGTTGCCTGGACATCTCGGCGAGCGCCGTCAGCAGGAGCGTCGACTTGCCGACGCCCGGCTCGCCGCCGACGAGGACGAGCGACGCCGGCACCAGGCCGCCGCCGAGGACGCGGTCGAGCTCGGGAACGCCGGTCGTGATCCGCTCGGCTTCGGTCGCAGCGACGTCGACGAGGCGCAGCAGCGGTTGCGGCGGCGCCTTGGCCGACGGTCCGCCGACGACGTCCTCGATCAACGTTCCGAACGCGTTGCAGCCCGGACACTTGCCGAACCACCGTCCGGCGGAGTAACCGCAGTCTGTGCACGCGTAGTTGACGGCGGGCTTGGCCACCCGGCCAGTCTAGGGTCGGGTCCCGACGGCGAATGTGCCGCGTTTGAGCCGACTTCGTGCCGATTCGCCTCGAGCGGCAGATACGATCCGCGGCCATCGTGCTCGCCTCGATCAAGTCGGCTGTCGGGCGCCTGTCGGAGCGCGTCGCGAATCGTGCGACGGAAGGGCTCGAGCAGCGTCTCGAACTTGCACGCCGCACGTCTCCGGCGACCAAAGTCGGGCTTCGGACCCTGTCCGCGCATTACCGCTCGCTCGTTTCGCAGCCCGAGCGCCTACCGCGCTACTCCGAGACGGGGTTCCGCATCTTCTCGCAGTTCGACGAAGACGGCATCATCCTCTACTTCCTCGCCGTCGCCGGGGCGCCGCACGCGAGATTCGTCGAGATCGGAGCGGGTGACGGAATTCACGCGAGCAATTGCGCGAGCCTTGCGTTCAATCTCGGCTTCCACGGCCTCTTCGTCGAGAGTGATGAGGCAGGCGTCGCGCGAGGGCGCGCAGCGTATGGGGCTCATGCAGACACGAGGCTCTTTCCACCGCGGTTCACGCAGACATTCGTCACGCGTGAGAACGCACTCGAGACGCTTGCGAATGCCGGCTTCGACAGAGACGTCGACGTGCTCTCGATCGACATCGACGGGAACGACTACTTCATCTGGGAAGCACTCGAGCCGGTCCGTCCGAGACTGGTCGTCATCGAGACGCATACGGAACACGGGACGCGAGACGTGCTCGCTCCTTATCGACCGGACTACGACTGGCGCAAGGCCGATTCGGCCGAGCCGGTCGGTGCGTCGCCGTTCGCCATGACAAAGCTCGCTGCGACCCTCGGGTACAGGCTGGTGGGCGGGAATCGCTTTGGCTTCAACACGTTCTACCTGCGCGAGGACGTCGTGGACGAGACGACGATCCCGACGATCGGGCTGGACGAGCTGCTGCGGCACGACCGCAACTCAGGGCGCGGGGGTGCCGAGCCGACGGCCTGACAAGCCGCTCCGACGGCAACGCTAGGCTCGGCACGGAATGGGTTCTCGCGACGCCGCCACGACACGTGCGCAACGGACGGCGCGCAACTCGCTCTACAGCTTCGCTGGGTTCGCCTACGGGACGGTGCTCACGATCGCGGTCACGCCCATCGTCGTTCACCGGCTCGGCGCCGAAGCCTACGGTGTGCTGGCCCTGACGGGGACGTTCGCCGGCCTTCTCGGTCTGCTCAACCTCGGCCTCGGCACGACGTTGCTGCGGTTCCTCGCCGACCGTTTCGCACAGGACGACCACGACGAGGCGAACGAGATCTTCGGGACGAGCATCATTTTCTACGGCGCGATCGGTCTCGTCGGGATGGCCATTGCAATCGTCGTCGGCACGACGATGACGACCTCCCTCTTCAACCTCTCCGCCGCAAACGTCCCGGCGGCACGGTTTGCGTTCGTCATCGGCGGCCTCGGTTTCCTGCTCGTCATGATCACGAAGCCGTTCACGATCCTGCTCTTCAGCCTGCAGCGATACGACATCCAGGCACGCCTGGGAGTCGCCTTCGGGACAGTGTCCGCCGCCGGCAGCATCGGACTGGTTCTCGCGGGCTACCGGCTGTACGCGCTGGTGCTGCTCCAGCTGGGCATCGACCTGGCGGCTCTCGTCGTGTACACGTCAGTCGGCCGCCGACTCTTGCCCGCGCTCAAAGTGCGGCCGCGCTGGAACGCGCGGCTGTTGCGGCGGATGGTCTCCTTCAGCGCCTTCCTTTTCATCGCGAGCGTCAGCGGCTTCGTGCTCGCGGAGCTCGACCGGATCCTCATCGGGGCTCTCGCAAGCGTTGCGCTGCTGAGTTTCTATGTCATTCCCCTCGGCGTCGCGAGCCGCATCTCGTCGGCCATCACGACGATCGCGTCCGTCGTCGTGCCCACCTCGACGGAACTGGTCGCGCAGAACGACCTCGTGCGGGCGCGTCGCCTGTATGTGCGCGCGAGTCGCGTCGTCCTCGTCTTCCTGCTCGCCCTCAGCATTCCCACCTTCGTCTTCGCGCACGAGCTGCTGCTGCACTGGATCGGGCCCGCCATGGCAGACAAGAGCGACACGGTCCTCCGGCTGCTGGTGCTGACGTTCTTCTTGTCGGCGCTCGCCGTCGTGCCGTTCAACGTGCTCATCGGGGCAGGCAACCCCCGCGTGCCGGCCTACTTCAACGCAGGCATGGCGGCAATCAACGTCGTGCTCGTGGTCATCCTGATCCCGCTCTACGAGATCACCGGGGCGGCGCTCGCCTACCTGATCTCAGCGCTGCCCTTCCTCGGGCTGCTGTGGTTCACCGAGCAGCGAGTCCTACAACTCCGGCCCTCCCCGTGGCCCGGCCTCGTCCTGCGACTGCTCGTTCCCGTCGCTCTCCAGGTGGGAATTGCATACGCGCTGCGCCCGTTCGCGACGAGCCTTGCCACGGTCATCCTCACCATGCTCGTCGCGATCGGCGCGCTTCCCGCGGCGTACTACCTCCTCGGCCTCGCGGAGCCCGAGGACCGGCAGCTGCTCGTCAGCCTCGTCCGCGGCGCCGGCTGAGCGGGCGTAGGGCATAGCGGACGCGCAGCGCTGCGAGCCCGAGCAGCGCGCGGCCGAGGCGAGCCAGCACCGGCCTGCTGCGATCGGCGGCAAGCCCCGCCGCCAGCTGGCGGCTAGCAGCCCGATACTCGCCGCCCTCGGCGAGGCGGCGGGCGCGGCGGATGGCGGTGACCGCCGTTTCGCGGAGTGCCGCGCGCGTGAGCTCCTCGGCCTCGTCGTGCGGCAAAACGTCTCGGTTCAGCTCGATCACCTGCACCAGTTGCCGCACGTTGTCGCCCGAGCGCACCGCGCTGTGGCTGAGTGACGGGCCTTCGACGCGGTACAGCGCCAGCGGCTCGGGCTCGAACCAGACGTCGTAGTGCGCCGCGATCCGCGTCCACATCTCCCAATCTTCACCGTACGAGCGAATGCGGGTGTCGAACCCACCCAGGCGCTCGTACACCTCGCGCCTGACCGCTATGCACGGCGGCTGCAGCCGCTGTCCGACCGCGATCTTCCGCAGCCAACCGGGAAGGACGCCAGGACCGACACGCTCGAGGTCCGAGACCTTGAGGGGCTTGCCGGCGCCGTTCACGGCGGTGTACCGGCAGAACGCCGCGCCGACGCCATCGCGGTCCAAGCCCGCCGCGAGGCGATCGTAGAAGCCCGGGAGGACCGCGTCATCGGCGTGCAGGAGATGGACGAACCTGCCGCGACTCCGTTCGAGGCAGGCGTTGAACGTTCGCACGTGCCCCAGATTGCGCGCATGACGCACAACGTCGACGCGGTCGCCCGCGCACTCGCGTGCGACCGCAGCGAGATCCTCGGTGGAACCGTCGTCGACCACGGTGACCTGCATGGCGGCCGGCCCCGGGTCCTGTGCCAGAACGCTCTCGAGCGCCGTACGAAGGTGAGGCCCGGGGTCGTGGGCCGGGATCATCACCGACCACAGCGGCCTGTGCTCCGCAGCAGGGACCGGCGCGATCGGCGGTCGTGAAGTCACGCGAGCCGACGGCGGCGGAGATACGCGTCGAGCGAGCGCCGCAGGGACCCGACATCGCCGTAGTCGCCGCTTGGAGCAGCCGCCGCGGCGGCCAGCCGCTCGAGGAGTGCGGTCTCCTGAGGGGTGGGCGTCCTGCCGAGCGCCAACAACCGATGCACCTCGACGTAGAAACGATCCGCCGGCGACGCTGTGAGTGCGCCGTCGACAGGGCTCACGTCGCGGAGGATCGCAAGCTGCCAGGCGGCGGGCAGGCGCCCGTCACCGACCCACCAGACGTCGAGCGGTTGCAGACCGCCGGCCACGTCGACCTCACAGCGCGAGGCGCCGGCGTCAACCGGGCGCGCCTTCAGAATCCGGCGCGCCCATTCCGAGTACGTCAGGAGCAGCGGGGGTCCGGAGGAGCCGGGGTTCAAGTGCGCATAGCCGCCGCTGTGCTCCATGGCGGTGAGCAGCTCGCCGAACGACGACCACCCGCGCGCACCGACGAGATCCACCGCCGCCCTTTCGACCTCGGGACGGCCGGGACCGGCGAACTGCGAAACGCTCCCGAGGCTCCGCCCGAACAGCAGGAAGAGGTCGCGCTCAGCCTCGGCGCGATCGTTCGTCGCATGCACGAGGTGGCCGCCTCCGGTCCAGGCGCGATAGCGCTGTTTCGCGTCGAAGACATGCACATTGACGCGCTCGCGCCCGGCTGTCCGCGCACGCCTGCGGTACCTGGGAGCCGGGTCCGAGACAACTGCGACCAGGAAATCGCCGGATCCTGTCTCCGCCAGCTTGTCGACGCCCGGGGGCAACTGTCGGCCGTAGAAGCGTTCGAGGTTCTCGCCGAAGTGCGCGGGAGTCCACTCGACGCTCACCAGCTCGTGGATTCGGAAGCTTTTCGCGACGTCGTCCAGGATCCGGTCGAGCTCCGCGAGCGCCGCGGGCCACAGCAGGAACAGGTGGATGTCGCGGTCGCCGCCCGCTCGGCGGCCTCGGAGCAAACGCCGCATTGGGTCCGGTCGACCGACGTTCAGCCGGCGTCGACGCCGACGTGCCCGGAGACGTTGTCCTGCAACTGGTCCATCGCCGGCAGCGTCGGCAAAGCGACGGCGACGCCGGCCGCGAGCGAGATACCCGCGAACGCAAGGCGTAGCGACGTGCCGGGAAGCCGTGCTCGCAGCGCACGCCACAGCAACGTGAGCCGCGTCAGCAGGTGCACTCCGAAGCCGCCGGCCCAGACGACGAAGCTCGCTTTGTGGAGCCCGACCACGCTGCCGTGTGTCTGACCGAGCGCGAGCAGAAGGATTCCCGTGCCGAACAGGACGAGCGTCGAAGCGACGAGCACGGGCGCGACCACCGCTCGGATCAGCACCTGCGGCGGTCCGCGCAGGACGTATTCCTCGCTCCCCCTGTAGTAGCGCACCATCCGCCAGCCGGCACTCGTGACCTTCAGCGCGACGACGGGGATGAGGAGCATGCCGACGAACGCGTGCACCGTCAGCAACGCTCGCAGGTTCAAGAGCGTCGCTCCTTCCGCGACGAGCAGTGGCAGCAGCACCGCGGCCGCGATCGCCGTCAGCTGCTCGTTGCCGGCGCTCCCGCCGAACCGGCGCACGCGCTACTCGGTGGTGCTGAGCTCTTCGTCCTCGTCGGAGGGCTGCTCCGGCGGGACGGTGATCTTCTCGGGCGTGACCTCGCCCGGGATGACGGTCATGTCGACATCTTCGGTGTCGCCCTTGCGCGCGACCAGGATCGTCGAGCCGGGCTCGAGCGAGCGGCCGAGCACGAAGTCGGCGAGCGGGTCCTCGATCACGCGCTGGATCGCGCGGCGCAGCGGCCGGGCGCCCATTGCGGGGTCGTAGCCCTTCTCGACCAGCAGCTCCTTCGCCTCGTCGGTCAGCTCGATCGCGACGTCGTGCGTCGCCATCTGCTCGCGCACCCGCTTCATCTGGATGTCGACGATCGTCAGGATCTCTTCCTTCGTCAGCTTGTGGAAGACGATCACCTCGTCGATGCGGTTGAGCAGCTCGGGGCGGAAGACCTTCTTCAGCTCGCCCATGACCTTGTTCTTCATGTCGTCATAGGTCATGCCGGTGTCGTCGCCCATCGAGAAGCCGAGCGACTGGTTCTTGGAGATCTGGCCGGCGCCGATGTTGGAGGTCATGACGATGATCGTGTTGCGGAAGTCCACGCGGCGGCCCTGCGCGTCCGTGAGCTTGCCCTCCTCCAGGATCTGAAGCAGGATGTTGAACACGTCCGGATGCGCCTTCTCGATCTCGTCGAGGAGCAGCACGGAGTACGGCTTGCGGCGCACCGCTTCGGTGAGCTGCCCGCCTTCGTCGTACCCGATGTAGCCGGGCGGCGAGCCGACAAGCCGCGACACGGAGTGCTTCTCCATGTACTCGGACATGTCGACCTGGATCATCGCGTCCTCGTCGCCGAACAGGAACTCGGCGAGCGTGCGTGCCAGCTCGGTCTTACCGACGCCGGACGGGCCGAGGAAGATGAACGAGCCGGTCGGCCGCTTCGGATCCTTGATGCCCGCGCGGGCGCGGCGGATCGACTTCGCGACGGCGACGATCGCCTCTTCCTGGCCGATGACGCGCTTGTGCAGCTCCTC
>JBJMJR010000027.1:0-80186 GCA_045806245.1 Gaiellaceae bacterium
GATCGCCACCTCGACCGCTTCGCCCGGCGTGAGGAGGAGGTGCCGGTCGAAGCGGCCGAGGAGCGTCACCGACCGCTCGAGGTCCTCGACGCCGAGGGAGGGTCCCGGTGGTTGGGCCGCGGCGTCGACGAGATCTGCCCGCCCGAGCGGTGCTGCGGCGACCTCGATGTGGATGAGTTGTTCCGCGCCGAGCGCCTCGACGAGGAGGACGCGGCCACGTAGGCGCGCACCGTCCCACCCGGAGGCTTCGCGCACCTCTTCGGGGCGGATGCCGACGACGACGCGCCGTCCGGCATGCTCGCGCAGCGAACGGCCGCCGAGGTCGAGCCGCGTCTCGCCGAAGACGAGTTGCGTCCCCTCGGACTCGACAGTCGCCTCGAAGAGGTTCATCGGCGGCGAGCCGACGAAGCTCGCGACGAAGAGATTCGCGGGGGCGTCGTAGAGCCGCTGAGGCGTGTCGACCTGCTGCAGGACGCCGTCGCGCATCACCGCGACCCGGTCGCCCATCGTCATCGCCTCGACCTGGTCGTGCGTCACGTAGAGCGTCGTGACCTCCAACGCCTGCTGGATCCGCGAGATCTCCGCGCGCATCTGCACGCGCAGCTTCGCGTCGAGGTTCGACAGCGGCTCGTCCATCAGGAACGCCTTCGGCTCGCGCACGATCGCACGCCCCATTGCGACGCGCTGCCGTTGCCCACCCGAAAGCTGTGCGGGCCGCCGCTCCAACATGTCGGCGAGGCCGAGCTTCTGCGCGATCTCCTCGACCCGCTTGCGCCGTTCCTCCTTCGGCACCTTGCGCATGCGCAAACCGAAGGCGAGGTTGTCGTACACGGTCTTGTGCGGATAGAGCGCGTAGTTCTGGAACACCATGGCGATGTCGCGGTCGCGCGGCGCGAGCTCGTTGACGACGCGGTCGCCGATGCGGATCTCGCCCGCGGTGATCTCCTCGAGCCCGGCGACCATCCGCAGCGCCGTCGTCTTCCCGCAGCCGGACGGACCGACGAGCACGACGAACTCGCCCTCCTCGATCTTGAGGTTCAGGTCGCGCACGGCCGGTGTGTCCCCGTAGCTCTTGCTGATGTGGACGAACTCGATCTCGGCCATCAGCCTTTCACCGCCCCGGCGGTCAGCCCGAAGGCGATCTTCCGTTGCACGAGGACGAAGAAGACGATCACCGGAAGCGCGCAGAGCGTTGCTCCCGCCATCAGCGGCCCCCAATCCGTGCCGCGCAGCGTCGTGAACGACGCCAGCCAGACCATCAGCGTCTGCTTCTCCGGTGTGTGCAGGAAGACGTAGGCGATGATGAACTCGTTCCACGCCTGGATGAACGCGAAGATCGCGGTGGCGACGAGGCCCGGGCCGAGCAGCGGCAACAAGATCCGCACGAAGGCGCCAAAGCGCGTCGCGCCGTCGACCATCGCCGACTCCTCGAGCTCCTTCGGAACGCCGAGAAGGAACCCGCGCAAAGTCCAGACGGCGAAAGGCAGCACGAACGTCAGGTACATCACGATGACTCCCGAGAGCTTGTCGACCTGGTGGACGCGCGACATCATGATGTACAGCGGAATGATCAGCGCCGCGAGCGGGACCATCTGCACGCCGAGGATCACGACGATGAACGGCTTACGGCCGTAGAAGCTGAACTTCGCCAAGGCGAGCGCGGCGAGGAACGCCAGGATCAGCGCCAGCACGACGACAATGCTCGTGATGATCAGGCTGTTCTTGACCGCGTTCCAGAAGAACTGCTGGTGGATCGCATCCGTGAAGTTCGACAGCACCGGATGCGTCGGGATCCACTGCGGCGTGTAGCTGAGGATGTCGTGCCCGGGCTTGAACGCCGTCGAGACCATCCAGTAGACCGGGAAGACCATGACGGCTAGGACGAGCAGGCCAACGGCGTTCCAGCCGGCCTTGCGCAGGCGCTTCCGCGCGCGCGGCCGCGTCACCACCGGCGCTACGGGCGTCGGAGCGATCTGCGTGACGGAGCTCAATGCACTTCTCCGGTCCGCAGCATCTGGCGCAGGTAGAGGAGCGTCGCGGCGAACATGAAGATCACCATCACGACGGCGATCGCAGCGCCCAGGCCGTACTCGCTGATCTGGAAAGACTGATGGAAGGCATAGATCGCCATCGTGTAGTAGTCGCTGTTCGGTCTCCCGTCGAGCATCACCCAGATCTGCTGGAAGACCTGGAAGTCCCAGATGATCGACAGGCTCGTGAGGATGACCAGGATCGGCTTCAGCAGCGGCAGCGTCACCTCGCGGAAGATCGCCCACGGACGCGCCCCGTCGATCGCCGCTGCCTCGAGCAGTTCGTTCGGGACCTGCGCGAGCGCCGCGTAGACGGTGATCGCGACGAAGGGGATGGCGCCCCACACGATCAGGGCGGTGAAGACGGCGAACCCCGACCAGGGGTTGGCGAACCAGTCGTGCCGGACGAAGTTCCCGATGTGCAGCTTCGACAGCGTCCAGTTCGCGACGCCGAACTGGTAGTCGACCATCCACCGCCAGATGTTCACGGCGACGATGACGGGGACAGCCCAGACGAGCACGAGGCCGGTCGTTAATGCGATCCGCACCCAGCGACTCACCTGCAGCAACAAGAGCGCGATCGCTGTGCCGAGAATCATCGTCAGCGAGACGCAGACCGTCGTGAAGACGAGCGTGCGGAGCACGACGTGCCAGAACTCGGCGTCGTGGAAGATCGACGCGTAGTTGGCCGTGCCGACCCAGCGCCCCTTGTGCCGGATCAGCTCGAACAGGCCGTACTTCTGGAACGACATCTTGACCAGCAGGAGCAGCGGATAGGCCAAGACGACGCCGATGACCGCGGCTGCCGGCGTCAGCAGCACATACGGGGCTGTCGCCTGCCCGAGGCGGCGCCGGCTGAAGCGCCGCCGCCGAGAAGCGGGGATGACCCCGCTCTCGGCGACGGACGCGACAGCAGCTCCTTCGGGCGCGAGGCGACTCACGCGCCGGTGTTCAGGATCCTTGTGATCTGACTACTGGCGCTCGTGGCCGCGGCCTTCACCGACGCGCGACCCGTTGCGATCTTCACGACGAGGTTCTGCAGGACGTTCGCATTCTCCACGTTGACCCAGTTCGGGCTCGTGGGGACGAACCAGCTGAACTTCGCCGCTCGTGCGAACGGCGCGAGCTTTGGGTTCGACGCGTTGAAGGCGAGCAGCTTCGTCGTGTTGGCGATGTTGCCGGCCTTCGCGATCTCGCTCTCGGCCGCGGTGCCCGTGAACGCCTTGATCCAGTCAGCCGCGAGGCCCTGGTTCTTCGTCGTCACCGGGATCGCAAGGTCCGAGCCGCCGAGGAACGTCGGCATGAACTTGCCCGGCGTGTGGCTCGGCATCGGATACGCGTTCATCGAGCTGGCGAGGCCGGGGTTCCCGAGCTTCTCGTCGAGTGCATACGGCCATTCCCAACCGTTGCCGATGAACGAGCCGACCTTGCCCTTGGAGAAGACGAGCGACTGCTGCGGGTTCGCTTCGTCACCGGTCTTGCTCGCGCGGGAGAGCTGCTTGAGCACGGCCCTGACCTGAGTCAGCGCCTTGATCGCGCGCGGGGTGTTGAGCGTGCCCTTCCACTTCCCGTTCTTCTGAATCGCGATCTGTCCGCCGTAGTCGTAGACGAAGGACATCGCGAAGTACCAGTACTTCCCCGGGAAGTAGACCGCCGAGTAGCCCTTGTCCTTGCCGTACTTCTTCATCAGCTTCCGGCCGTCGGCCATGAACTGGGCAAGGCTCTTCGGCGTCGACTTGATGCCCGCCGCCTTGTACTGGTCCGTGCGGTAGATGACGGCGCGCGCGCCTGCGTAATACGGCACGCCGTAGAGCTTGCCGTTGTACTGGGCCGAGGTCTTCAGGCCCTGCAGCCACGTCTTGCTGTTCGGGAACGCCGACTGCGTCAGCGCCTTGAACGCGCCGGCCGCCATGTACTTCGACATCTCGCTGTTCCCGAGCTCGATGACGTCCGGAGCATCGCCCCCGGCGAGCCCGGCGTCGAGCTTCGTGAGGTGCGCGCCCCATGTCTGGTACTGGACGTCGACGTCGACGTCGGGATGTTGCGCCTTGAAGGTCCTGTTGGCCAAGCCAACGGCCTCCGGCCAACCACTCTGTGCATCGTTCATGAGCCACACCACGAGCTTCGTGGAATGACGCGAGGACGTGCCGCCGCTTGCGGTCGAAGCCGCAACGGCGAGCATGGCGACGAGCAATCCCGCCGCCAGGTAACGAACTTTCATGTCGCCTCCCGGAGCTCCCGGGGACCCTGCTGGCCCCCGGATTGGTTTAGACCACCAACCACGGCGGAGAGATTGGCATAGACCAATCATCGTGTCAAGAGGGTGAAAACGGCGCTCCTTGCGGACTAGTGGTCTTGACCATAGGCCGGAGGCTGTGCTTCCATAGGGAGCCATGCGGAAACAGGTCTTGACCAGGCAGCGCGTGCTCGAGCTGATCGACCAGCTCCAGGTCGGCGAGGCCATCCCCTCGGAGCGGCGCCTGAGCACCGACCTTGGCATCTCCCGCCTGACCGTTCGCGCCGCGCTCGACGACCTCGTCCGCGACGGCTACCTCGAGCGGCGGCACGGCTCCGGGACTTTCGTCAGCGAGCCGAAGATCGCGCAGCAGCTGACGCTCACATCGTTCAGCGAGGACATGCGCCGGCGCGGCATGGTCGCGGGCAGCCGCACGATCGAGCTGCGCGAGATCCATGCCGGGGCGGCTGTCGGCCGCGCGCTCAACACCTCGCCGGACGCGCGCGTCACGCTCATCCGTCGCCTGCGCCTCGCCGACGGCGAGCCGATGGCGCTCGAGACGCTGCACGTGCCCGCGGCGCTCGTGCCGGGCCTGACACGCGAGCGCCTCGAGAACTCATCCTTCTACGACTTGCTGGAGCGCGACTACGGCGTCGTGATCTCGCACGGGACCCAGTCGATCGAGCCGACGGTGACGAACGAGGAGGAGTCAGAGCTGCTCGGCGTCCCCCTGCACTCGCCGGCGTTCCTGTTCGAGCGCACGAGCCGCACCGACGACGACCAGGCGGTCGAGTTCGTGCGCTCGCTCTACCGCGGCGACCGTTACCGGCTCGTCGCGGAGCTGTCGCAGCGGCGCGACCGGCCCGCTGCCGTGCAAACCGCACTCGTCGCAGCGGAATGAGCCGCGCGGGCGTCTCGTACTTCGGCGTCCGCATCCTTCGTCACGCTCGCCGGGATCTCGCAGACATCGCCGCGCGCGGCTACACGAGCGTGCTGCACACGTTCTCCGAGAACGACCTCGCGTACTACCGCGGAACGATGGCGGACATCGTCGCGGCCTCCCGCGACGTGGGGCTCGACGTGCAGATGTGTCCCTGGGGCCTCGGCCGCACGTTCGGCGGTGAGGCGGAGAGCCGCTGGGTCACGATGCATCCCGACGCGTGCCAGGTGCTCGACGACGGCCGGCGCGTCGCCACGGGCTGCCTGAACCAGCCCGCGTACCGCGCGTTCTGCAAGGAGTGGGCCGACGCGGCGCTCGAGTGCGGAACCGACTACGTCTTCTGGGACGAGCCGCATTGGACGGTGCCGGAGCATGTCGGCGTCGACGACTCCGACCGCTGGGCCTGCTGCTGCGATGTCTGCCGCGAGCTCGCGGGCCAGACGCTTCCGACGCAGGAGTTTCGCGAGGCCTCGCTCGTCGACTTCCTGCGCGAGATGACCGCACACGTCGCCGCGCGAGGAGGCAAGAACACGATCTGCCTGCTCCCCCTGACGGAGGGCTCGCACGGGATCAAGGACTGGGACGCCGTTGCTGCGCTCCCCGGGCTCGACGTCTTCGCTACCGATCCATACTGGAAGAACTTCGACGAGGAACCGGGCGCTTTCGTCGGGCGCTTCGCGAAGCTCCTCTCCGAGACGGCGACGCGTCACGGCGTGCGCCCGCAGCTCTGGGTGCCGAGCTTCGGTCTCACGCGCGAGGACATTCCGGATCTCGACGCGGCGATCGAGTCGACGCGCGCCGCGGGTATCGAGGACATCTGGACGTGGGGCTACGAAGCCTGCGGCCACATGACAAAGCTCGCAACACCGGATGCGCCGCTCGTCTGGGAGGCAGTGACGCGCGCGCTCACGCGCCGCCCCGCGCTCGAGTTGCGGCCGACCCGCGAGCTCGTGCGCGCGATCAACGCCGGCGACGCATCCGTTCCCGATGCCGTCGCACGTGCGAACGACGAGGTCGCGGCGGCGATCGACGCGATCGTCGAGCGGCTCGAACGAGGCGGCCGGCTCGTGTATGTCGGCGCGGGGACGTCCGGGCGCGTCGCCGCTGCCGACGCAGCGGAATGCGGCCCGACCTTCTCGACCGATCGGATCGCTGCCGTGCACACCGACGTCGAGGCCGAGGAAGACGACGCTGAGCTCGCGCGACTCGACGTCGGCGACGCCGACGTCGTGCTCGGCGTGAGCGCAAGCGGCCGAACGCCGTACACGCTGGGCGCGCTCGCCCGTGCGCGCGAGGCGGGCGCGCTGACCATCGGCCTCGCCTGCGTCCAGGGGTCGGAGCTCGCGCGCAGGGCCGACCTTTCGATCGAGGTCGACGTCGGCGTCGAGTTCATCTCCGGATCGACCCGGATGAAGGCCGGCACGGCGCAGAAGCTCGTGCTCAACACGATCTCGACGGTGACGATGGTCAAGCTGGGCAAGACGTTCGGCGACCTGATGGTCGACGTGCGGCCCTCGAACGAGAAGCTGCGCGCGCGGGCGCGGACCGCGGTCGCGCTCGCGACGACGGCACCTGAAGAACAGGTCAACGCCGCGATTGCGGCGGCCGACGGAGATGCGAAGGTGGCGATCGTGTCGCTGCTGGCAGGCGTCGACGCGGAGACGGCGCGCTCGAGGCTCAGCGCCGCTCGCGGAGTGATCAGGGAGGCGGTCGCGGATGTCGTGGGTTGAGACCGAGCTGCGCGAGCAGCCCGCCGCGTTGGAGCGCTTCCTCGCCGCGGAGACAGCACACGCAACCGACGTCGCGCGCGGGCTCATACGCGACGACGTCCGCTACCTGCTGATCGCATCACGGGGGAGCTCGAGCAACGTCGCGCGTTATCTGCAGTACCTCTTCGGCACGGCCAACCGGCTGACGGTTGCATTCGCGACGCCGTCGCTTTACACGGTCTACGACGCACCGCCCGAGCTCGGCCCTGCCGCGGTGATCGGCATCTCACAGTCGGGCGCGTCGCCGGACGTCGTCGCGGTCCTGCAGGAGGCGAAGCGGCAAGGGCGGCCGACCCTCGCGGTCACGAATGACTCCCGCTCGCCGCTTGCAGAAGCCGCCGACTGGGTGCTCCCGCTGCATGCCGGCGAGGAGCGGGCCGTCGCCGCGACGAAGACCTATCTCAACTCGATCGCCGCGATCGCCCTCCTCTCGACCGTCGCACTCGGCGATCCCGAGCGCCTGCGGGCGCTGCGCTCAGCACCGGCCGCGGTCGAACGGCAGATCGAGAGCACGCTCGGCGTCGCCGGACGGTTCGACCGCTACACGGACGTCGAGAGCGGCACGGTCGTCACACGCGGGGTCAACTACGGGACCGCGTTCGAGATCGCGCTCAAGATCCGCGAGCTCTCCGGCGCGCCGTTCGAGGCCTTCTCGTCGGCGGACCTGCTGCACGGGCCGATTGCCGCCGTCAAGCGCGGCCGGCCGGCGATCGTGATCGCGCCAAGCGGAAAGACGCTCGACAGCATGCGCGCCGCGATCGACAAGATCCGCGAGCGCGGCGCCGAGCTGATCGCGGTCAGCGACGACAAAGACTTTCTCGCCTCGGCGCAGACCGCCTTCCCGCTCGTCCCGGACCTGCCGGAATGGCTGAGCCCGCTACTGACCGTCGTACCGGGTCAAGTGGCGGCAGTGCAACTGGCGAAGCTACGCGGCGCCGACATCGACAGCCCGCTCGGGCTGACAAAAATCACACGAACGCGCTAAAGCCGGAGCGTAAGCGCGGCTTACGCGAAGGCGAACTGATGCGAGTCGGCCACGCGCAGCATGGCCGAGCCGCACGGTAGAGAACAGCCGCCCACCACTAAGGAGCGCGCGAGCTCAGCTCGCGCGCGTTTCGCGCGAAGCGCCGTACCTCACGTAGGCCGAGCGCGAAGCGCTCGGCCTAATTCCTAGAGGCCCAGGGGTCGACGTATAGATCGTCGATCTGGACGTTCCCGCTGAGCTCGGTGAACTTCAGCTGGATCGACGAGACGCCGACCAAGCCCAAGAGCGAGTCGAGATTCAGGATCGCGGGGCCGGCAGACCAGCTCGAGTCGGCCGAGACGTCTGAGATCTGAACGATGCCGAGCACCTGCCCGAGCAGGCCGCGCAGGACGACCTGAACACGGACGCGGCCGCCGTTGTCGCTCCGCAGAAAGAACCGCGCCACCGTCGACGTCGTTCCCATGCACAGCTTCGGCGAGAGCGCCGAATCGCCGGGCGACAGCGCGAGAGAGCGCTTATCGGAAGTGGAGTGCACATAGAACGACTCATTGCCGGAGACGATGTCGCCGCCGCCGAGCGACCAGCCGGTCGAGCCGTTCTCGAGCCCGCCGTTCGAGCCGAACGTGTAGTAGCGGTCGTCCCCGAACTGGGCGAACGGCTGCGACGTCGAGCCGCAGTCGTTGTTCAGGCCGAGCAGCGAGCCACTCGCCGAAGCGGCCGGCGCACCGATCGCGACCAGCGCGAGCGCAACGAGACCGACCACGCATGCAAGACGAAACGACGAACGTGCCACAGAAGCCCTCCTCCGCAGATCCTTAAAGCCGCTCTCGCATCCTCGTCGGGCGAACGAGGCCCGCATCACCCTGGTGGGGTATCTGCATCCCTCGTTTCAGTGAATGTGGCCCCGCAGGAATGCCGATCTTGGGCACATGACGACTGCGGCCGTCACGCTCGACCCTGAAGTCGATCAACACATCGGCGCCGTCCGCGAGGACGAGACCGGAGGCATGCACGGCCGGACGCTGTGGTCGGCGCTGTTCTTCGCGTCCGGATTCATCGCGATTGCGACAGCGCTCCCGTTTGCGGTCGACTCGACGCGCTCGCCGAGCGCTCTCACCGTCCTCGCGCTGATCGTCGCGTACGCCGCCGCCTCACACGCGCGCTTCGAGGTCGGGACGGGCCTCTTCCTGCCGACGGGGCTGATCTTCGTCCCGATGCTCTTCCTGCTGCCGCTCGGCTGGGTGCCGCTCGCCATCTCCGCGGGGCTGCTGCTGGGTGCGGCGACGGATCTGCTGCGACGCGGACTGCCGCTCGAGCGGATCCTGATCGTCCCGCTCAACTCCTGGTACTCGATCGGCCCGGGCGTCGTGCTCGCGATCGCCGGCGAGCGCAGCCCGCGCCTCTCGGACTGGCCGCTCTACGTCGCCGCGCTCGCCGCGCAATGCGCCGTCGACTACGCTATCCAGGCGCCGCATCAGCGGTTCGTCAACGAGCTGCCTTTCTCGCTGATGGCGCGCTACATGTCGCGGGCATCCCTGGTCGAGGTCGCACTCGCGCCCGTCGGCCTGCTCGTGGCGCTCGTCGCCGTCGACCATCCGGTCGCGCTCACCTTCGTGCTCCCGCTGATCGGCCTGCTGTTCGTGTTCGCGCGCGAGCGCCAGGTGCGGATCGACCACACGCTCGAGCTCTCCCACGCGTACCGCGGCACGGCACTGCTGCTCGGCGACGTCGTCGAGGCCGACGACGCGTACACCGGGATGCACAGCCGCGACGTGGTCTCGCTCGTGCTCGAGGCGTGCGACAGGCTCGATGTCGACACCCGTGAGCGGCGCGACGCCGAGTTCGCAGCGCTGCTCCACGACGTCGGCAAGATCAAGATCCCGTCCGAGATCATCAACAAGCCCGGCAAGCTCACCGACGAGGAGTTCGAGGTGATCAAGACGCACACGCTCGAGGGCGAGCGCCTGCTGTCCCAGGTCGGCGGCCTCCTGGGCAACGTCGGCCGCATCGTCCGGTCGTGTCACGAGGACTGGGACGGAACGGGCTACCCCGACGGCCTCCACGCAGAGGAGATCCCGCTCGTCGCGCGGATCGTCCGCTGCTGCGATGCCTTCAGCGCGATGACGACCGACCGTTCGTACCGCAAGGCGCTGCCGCTGGACGACGCGGTGGCGGAATTGCGGCGCTGCTCCGGCACGGACTTCGACCCGCAGGTCGTCGACGCACTGATCGCCGCCGTCGCCTAGGTTCCACGAATCGAGAAGCTCGCCCGGTTCGGCCTGGTCGCGCAGGGCGTGTCCTTCGCGCTCGTCGCCGTGCTCGCGATCAAGGTCGCACTCGGCGAAGGCGGCCAGGCGACCGACCGCGAGGGAGCGCTGCGCACGATTGCGCAACACCCGGTGGGACGCGCGATCGTCATCGCCCTCGCCGCCGGCTTCGCGTGCTACGCGCTCTGGCGCCTGTGGCAGGTGGTGACCGAACGGAAGCCGGCAAAGCGGATCGGCGCGCTCGGGAAGGCTGCGATCTACGCCGCGTTGTGCGCGGCAGCGGTGTCGATCCTGCTGGGAGACAGCGGCGGCGGCTCCGGTAAGAAGCAGAAAGAGACGACGGGCGGCATCCTCGGCTGGCCGGCCGGCAAGTGGATCGTCATGGCGATCGCGGCGGCGATCGCGCTCGCGGCCTGCTGGAACTTCTGGCGCGCCGTCTCGGGCCGCTTCCTGAAGCAGCTGAAGACCGGGGAGATGAGTGCGCAGGCGCGGAGGTGGGTGACGCGCATCGGGGTCTTCGGGCTCCTCGCGCGCGCCGTCGTCTTCGGTCTGATCGCGTGGTTCTTCTTCAAAGCCGCAGCGGACTACGACGCGAGCAAGGCGCAGGGACTCGACGGCGCGCTGCGCAAGCTCGCGCGCGAGAACTATGGGCACTGGCTGCTCGCGGTGGTCGCGACCGGGCTGCTCGCGTACGGCGTCTTCTGCGTGATCCAGGCGCGCTACCGCGACGTGTAGCCTCGGCGCCGTGGAGCGCTCGCTGCCGTGGTCGTGGTACGCCGACCCCGAGGTCCTGCGGCGCGAGGGCGAGCGCATCTTCGCGCACGCGTGGCAGTACGCCGGCCATTCGGGGCAGCTCCCGGAGGGCGGCTCGTACTTCGCCTCGGCCGCCGGCGAAATTCCCGTTGTTGTTACACGCGCGCGAGACGGCCGGCTCCGCGCGTTCCTGAACGTCTGCCGCCACCGCGGCCACGTCGTCGCCGCGGGAGCGGGGACAAGAGAGACGCTGCAGTGCCCCTATCACGCGTGGACCTATGGGCTCGACGGCGCACTGCGGGCAGCGCCGCGCGCCGACCGCGAGCCCGGGTTCGACTTCGACGAGCTCGGACTGCAGGAGATCGCGGTGGACAGCTGGGGCCCGTTCGTCTTCGTCAACCCCGACCCCGAGCCGCAGCCGCTCGGCCACGCGCTCGGCGACGTGCCGGCGCGCGTCGGCGAGATCATCGACGTCGACACGCTCGAGTTCCGCTTCCGCAGCGAGTTCGAGGTCGAGGCCAACTGGAAGATCGCCTGCGAGAACTTCCTCGAGTGCTACCACTGCGCCGTCGCGCACCCGGGCTTCAGCGCGGCAGTCGATATCTCCCCGGACGCGTACCGGCTCGAGGCGGACGGGCTGACGTCGAGCCAGCTCGGGCCGCTCCGCGAGAACGGAAGCTCGTTCCTCGCCGAAGGGCAGATCCCCCACAGCCAGTTCCACTTCGTCTGGCCGAACTTCGGCATCAACATCTTCCCGGGCCAGACCAACCTGTCCTGCGGGCCCATCCTTCCCGCTGGGCCGGAGCGCACTGCGCGGTTCCTCGACTACTTCTTCGGGCCAGGCGTCGAGCCGGGATGGATCGACGAGCTGATGGCGTTCGACACGCAAGTCGGTCGCGAGGACAGCGAGCTCATCAAGAACGTCCAGCGGGGGGTGCGGTCAGGCGTTTTGGGCGAAGGGCGGCTGCTGACGGAGAGCGAGCAGCTCGTCGCCCATTTCCAGCGGCTTTGCGCGGAGGCCCTGGCGGGTTAGCATCGTTCGCCGATGGCAACCGTCACCTTCGACCACGTCACGAAGGCCTACGCGGACGACGCGGTTGCCGTCAAGGACCTCGATCTCCTGATCAAGGACGGCGAGTTCCTCGTCCTCGTCGGTCCTTCGGGCTGTGGCAAGACAACCGCCCTGCGCTGCCTCGCCGGCCTCGAGGAGATCACCGCCGGGCAGATCAAGATCGACGCGCGTGTCGTGAACCGGGTCCCGTCGAAGGACCGGAACATCGCCATGGTCTTCCAGTCCTACGCGCTCTACCCGCACATGACGGTGTTCGACAACCTCGCGTTCGGGCTCAAGCTGCTGAAGACGCCGAAGCAGGAGATCAGGCGCCGGGTCGAGGAGGCGGCGAAGATCCTCAATCTCGAGAGCTTGCTCGACCGCAAGCCGAGGGCGCTCTCCGGCGGGCAGCGGCAGCGCGTCGCCCTCGGGCGGGCAATCGTCCGCGAGCCTGCGGCGTTCCTGATGGACGAGCCGCTCTCGAACCTCGACGCCAAGCTGCGCGTGCAAACGCGCGCCGAGATTCTTCGCCTGCAGCGACGACTCGAGACGACGACGATCTACGTGACGCACGACCAGGTCGAGGCGATGACCATGGGCGACCGCATCGCCGTCATGAACCTCGGCGTCCTGCAGCAGATCGGCACGCCGCCCGAGCTGTACGACAACCCGGTGAACGTCTTCGTGGCCGCGTTCATCGGCTCGCCGGCGATGAACTTTGCAACTGCGCACGCAGTCGACGGCGCGCTGAAGCTGGGAAGCACCACGCTCGACCTCGCGGGCCCGGCCGCAAAGGCGGCCGCGGAGAACCGCGGCCGCGACCTCCTGATCGGCTTTCGCCCCGAGGATCTGCTGCTCAACGGCCACGGCGGCTCCAACGCGGTGCAGATCCCCGCGCAGATCGACGTCGTCGAGTACCTCGGTCACGAGGAGCTCATCCACGCCCAGTCAGAGGGCCACGAGATCGTCGCGCTCGTCCCGTCGGACAAGAAAGTGCGCGCAGGCGAGAACGTCTCGTTTGCGATCCCGGTCGAGAAGCTGCACGTGTTCGACCCGGAAACCGAATTGAGCCTGACCGCACAAAGATGAACACGGCACACGAGAACAGAGCTAGCATCGCTCGTGCGTGATTCGCCCACGGGGGTGGGCCCGGGGTCTAGCAACGGCGGCGTTCCATGCCGCCACAAGGAGGAGGATCAGGTTGAAGCAACGGAGAAGGTTCATCACGCTGGCTCTCGCACTGGCCGTTCTCGTCGCGGGCTTGACCGCGGCGGCGAGCAGCGCGAAGCCGGCGAAGCGCAGTGCCGGTTCGATCGAGGTGCTGTCGCTCTGGGGCGGAAGCGAGAAGGACGCATTCCTGAAGGTGACGGCTGCGTTCACGGCCAAGACCGGCATCAAGGTCGAGTACACGTCGGCACGCGACTTCATCCCCGACGTCCGCACTCGTTTGGCGGCCGGGAATCCACCGGACATCGGCATCCTGCCGCGGCCCGGCTACATCTCGACGCTCGCCAAGCAGGGCGCCTTGAAGTCGCTCTCGAGCCTCGGCATCACCGACGCATACATGAAGGGCCTCTACTCGTCGGGTTGGCTGAAGCTCGGTAGCTCCGGCGGCAAGCTCTACGGCGTTCCCGCGAAGGCGAACTCGAAGAGCGTCATCTGGTACAAGCCGAACTCGTTCAAGAAGTACCACTTCAAGGTTCCGAAGACGTGGGCACAGCTGCTCGCGATCACCAAGAAGTACAAGGCGAAGGGCCTGACGCCATGGGCTGTCGGGGCCGGCCCGAGCCAGAGCCAGTGGACGCTCACCGACTGGTTCGAGAACATCTATGCCCGGACCGCAGGGCCTGCGAAGTATCAGGCGCTCTTCACCGGGAAGCTGAAGTTCACGGATCCCTCGGTCGCGAACGCGGCCAAGATCATGACTCAGATCATCAACAACAAGTACACCTTGAACGGCGTTCAGGGAGTTCTGGGTCAGAGCTTCGTCGGGGGCATCACCGACGTCTTCGGCGCGAAGTCGAAAGCGCAGCTGTACTTCGAAGGCGGTTTCGTCGGCGGCATCGCCACGCAGCAGGTGAACAAGAACCTCAAGGCCGGGAAGACCATCGGTGACTTCCCGTGGCCGACGATCAAGCCGTCCCTCGACCATCCGGTCGTCGGCGCGGCGGACTTCGCGGCCGCATTCAAGGACACGCCGGAAGTCCGGCAGTTCTTGAAGTACATCTCGACGCCCGCCGCCGGGAGGATCTGGGTCTCGACGAACGCGGTGACCTCGCCGAACAAGAAGGTCCCGGCGAGCGCCTACCCGAGCAGCCTCGTCCGGGCCGAGGTCGTGCAGCTGGCAACGGCCAAGACGTTCCTGTTCGACGGCTCCGACCTGCTGCCGGGGGCCTTCGGAGACACGTGGGGCTTTGCGCTCCAGAACGTGATCCAGAAGCCGGGCAACATCAAGAGCATCCTCTCGGACTTCCAGAGCAAGATCCAAGGACAGTTCTAGGTCTGCACGAAGCGGCGGCGTCCGGAAGGACGTCGCCGCTTTTCGTTTCATCGCGGCAGTGAGCACCGGCACCCAGCCCATTCCCACCCCGCTCGCCGCCCCGCCACCGAGCGAGGGTCGGCGGTTGCGGCCGTGGTCGGCGCTGGAACGAGTCCAGGGACTGCTGTTCGTTCTGCCGGCGCTCGTCGTGCTGGCGGTCTTCCTGATCTATCCGGCGTACTACACGATCAGGCTCGCGTTCTACGAAGGCGACTTCCACTTCGGCTTCTTCCACTACCTCGGAGTGGACAACTTCAAGCAACTGCTCACGAACGACAAGGACTTCCTCGACCTGAGCAAGTTTCCGCCGAGTGGAGCGTTGATCAACAACCTCCGCTGGGTGATCTTCTACATCGGCCTGTCACTGCTCATCGGGCTCGGCCTCGCGGTGCTCGCCGTGCGCGTGCGCTACGAGCGCGTCGTCAAGACGGCGATCTTCGTGCCGATGGCGATCGCTGCAACGGCGGTCGGAGTCATCTGGCTCCTCGTCTACAGCCCCGATCCCAATGTCGGTGTCCTGAATGCCCTGCTGCAAGGACTCGACAGCGGCTTTCACCCGATCTCGTGGCTGGGACGCCCGAACCTCGTCAACTACGCGTTGATCTTCGCCTACGTGTGGGCATCCGTCGGCTTCGTGATGGTCGTGCTCTCCGCCGCGATCAAAGGGATCCCCGCGGAGGTGATGGAGGCGGCCCGAGTCGACGGCGCCGGAGAGTGGAACATCTTCCGGCGGATCATGCTGCCGATGCTCAGCCTGCCGCTCTCCGTCGTGACGATCTGGCTGTTCATCAACGTGATCAAGGTCTTCGACATCATCTACGTGATGACCGGCGGAGGCCCGGGCACGTCGAGCCGGGTGATCGCCTTCACGATGTACGAGGAGACGTTCCAGAACGGCCGGCCGGGTTACGGCGCCGCCGTCGCCGTGATCATGCTGATCTTGATCGCGCCGGTGATGGTGCTGAACGTGCGGCGATTCCGCAGCGAGCGCGTGGTCGCCTGATGACGACGGTCGAACACGCCGTTCCGCTCACAGCGCAGACCCGGAGCGAGCGCGTGATCCGCTTCATCACGCGGACGCCGATCCACATCGCCCTGATCGGGATTGCCGTCATCTGGCTGGTCCCGACGGTCGGGCTCGCGCTCACGTCCTTCCGCCAGCCGAACAACATCGCCTCGAGCGGCTGGTGGCACTCGCTCACCCAGTGGGACTGGACGCTGCACAACTACGGGTCCGTGATCCATGCCACGGGGATGGGACATGCCTGGGTGAACAGCGTGATCATCACGGTGCCGGCGACACTGCTGCCGTTGACGCTGGGCGCGTTGGCTGCGTTCGGGTTCGCGTGGGTGCCGTTCCCGTTCCGCGACACGCTCTTCCTGATCATCGTCGCGCTGATGATCGTTCCCATCCAGACGTCGCTCGTGCCGCTGCTGAAGCTCTTCGCCCAGCACGGCCACCTCAACAATCACTACTACGGGATCTGGCTGGCGCACACCGCGTTCGGCTTGCCGCTGGCGGTCTTCCTGCTGCGCAACTTCTTCATCACCCTGCCGAAGGACCTGATCGAGGCTGCGCGCATCGACGGGGCGTCGAACTTCGCGATCTTCCGCCGCATCGTCGTGCCGCTGTCGGTGCCGGCGCTCGCGTCGTTCGGGATCTTCCAGTTCCTCTGGGTCTGGAACGACCTGCTGATGGCTCTGATCTTCGTCTCGGATCCGAGCAAGCAGCCGATGACGGTCCGCATTCCCTATCTGATCTCGACGTACGGGCAGGAATACAACCTCCTGGCCGCCGCCGCGTTCCTGCTGATGTTCCTGCCGCTGATCGTCTTCTTCGCGCTGCAGCGCTACTTCGTGCAGGGCTTGCTCGCCGGCTCGGTCAAGTCGTAGCCGTCTTTCTCGTCCCGCACACGCACTGGGACCGGGAGTGGTACCGCCCGTTCCAGTCGTTTCGCATCTCGCTCGTCGACGTCGTCGACGACGTGCTGGACGAACTCGAGCGCGACGAGCACCTGCGCTTCACGCTCGACGGTCAGCTCGCCACGGTAAACGACTACCTCGAGATCCGCCCCGAGGCCGAGGAGCGGATCCGCAGGCTCGTCACCGAGGGAAGGCTCGCAATTGGACCGTGGCAGACGCTGGTGGACGAGTTCCTCGTCGACGGCGAGACGATCGCGCGGAACCTCGAGGCGGGGTTGGCGCGCGCGGCCGAGCTCGGCGGCACGATGCGGGTCGGCTACCTCCCGGACATGTTCGGGCACGTCGCGCAGATGCCGCAGATCCTGCGCCAGGCGGGAATCGACACGGCCCTCGTGTGGCGCGGTGTCCCGTCGGCGGTCGATTTCCACCGCTTCGTGTGGGAGGCGCCGGACGGATCGTCGGTCGTCGCGGAGTACCTGCCCGGCGGGTACGGCAACGCCGCCTACTCTCAGAGCAGGGAAGCGCTCGAGCAGCGCTACCGCCGGTGGTTCGGAGACGACGACATCCTCGGGATGGTCGGCACCGATCACATGCCGCTCGTGCGCGATCTGCCTGCCGACGGTCGAGTCGGCACGCTCGCGGAGTACCTCGCCGACGTGCGCGCGGACGGGCTCCGCATCTGGCGGGGCGAGATGCGCTCCGCGGCCCGCGCGAACCTGCTGCCGGGCGTGGTGTCGGCGCGCATCGACCTGAAGGCGGCGTGCTCCCGCGCCGAGCGATGGCTCGAACGCTATGCCGAGCCGCTGCAAACGCTCTACGGCGACGACGAGCCTGAACCGTTCCTGCGCCAGGCATGGACCCGCATGTTCCAGAACGCGGCGCACGATTCGATCTGCGGCTGCTCCGCGGACGAAGTCTCGGCGCAGGTGCTCGTCCGCTACGCCGAGGCGGAGCAGATCGCGCGCGAGTTGGCCCAGCGTGCCGTGCGCCGAATCGCCGACCAGGTTCCGCCGGGCGCGTTCGCCGTGGTCAATCCCTCTCCGCGCGAGCGAACCGACGTCGTCGAGCTCGACGTCGTCGTCCCCGACGAGTGGAAAAGCGTTGCGCTCGAGCTCCCCGACGGCTCGCAGGTGCCGACCCATGAGCTCGCACGCGACGACCCGTTGGTCTGGGAGACAAAGCTTCCGGGCGCGGAGGTTGCGGTGGCGCTTGCGCGCCGAGTGCATGGGAACGAGCTGTTCGGGCGCTACATCCAGGGCTACCGCATCGTCGAAGGCGAAGTGGTGATCGAAGTCGGCGACGACGTGTTCGAATGGCCCGCCGAGCAGCTGGCGCACGACCTCAAACGCGCGACCGGCCAAGACGAATGGACGCTGCGCGTCGTCGCGCAACCGAAGCGCACACTCGCTGCCGCCGTCCCCGCTCCGCCACTCGGCTGGACCAGCGTCCGCCCGAGACATGTACCAGGGACTGTCCCTGGGACGTGTCCGCAGCCGGCACCGGTGCCGCGGCTCGTCCGCGGGAAGGACTTCGGCGACTCGTACAACTACGCGCCGCCGGAGAACGACGAGCTCGTCGAGACACCCGTCGCGGAGCGGCGGGAGACGGTCGAGGACAGTTCGCTGCGCCGCATCGACATCGTGTACCGCACGTACGTCTGGGACGAACACGAGGTCGAGACGGCGACCCGTCTCGAGCAACGCGCGCACGAACCGTTCCTGCGCATCCGCATCGAGTTCGACAACCCGTGCGACGATCAGCGCGTGCGCGTGCACGTCCCGTTGCGCGAGCCGGCGGAGAGCACGCTCGCGGAGGGCCAGTTCGCCATCGTCGAGCGCGGCCGCAGCCCGGAGGGCGGTTACGGCGAGGTCGCGCTCGCCACCTATCCCGCCAGCGCGTTCGTCGCCGCCGGCGGCATCGTGCTGCTCCTCGAGCACGTAACGGAGTACGAGCTGCTCGACAACGAGCTCGCGTTGACGGTCCTCCGCTCGACCGGGCTGATCAGCCGGAGCGACAACCGCTACCGCGAGGATCCGGCCGGGCCGTCGCTGCCGATTCCGGCGGCACAGCTCCGCGGTCCATCGACCTTCTCATTCGCATATCTCCCGTCGCTCGACGACGTGCTCGAGAACGCCGACGCGTTTCGGCATCCGTTCCTGAGCGCGCCGGGACGAAGCCGCACCAGCGCCGAGCTCGCAGCGCAGTCCGGCCCCTCGATCGAGGGACACGGCGTCGTGCTGACGTCGTTGCGCCCGGGTTGCGCGCGCCTCGTGAACGAGAGCCCGCACGCGGTCGACGCGTCATTCGCTGGACGAAAGCTGCGATTCGAGCCGTGGCAGATACAAACCGCCGCGCCCGAATGACGTCAAAGAGGGCAATGCGGCTCGTTGTTCTCTGTCTGATCGCCTGGCTCGTCCTGGCCGTCGCGGCGTTTGCGTCCGGCGGGACGGGCAGGGATCACGGTTCCCGCGGCACGCACGGCCTGATCGCGCGCTAGCGTCGCCTGCGGAACAACCCCGGTCGCGCGGATTCGGGCGCGGCCTCCTCGCCGAGCGCACGCGCAGCCGCTTCGAGATCGGGTGCACGCAACGTCATCAGCTCCGACCGCTCGAGATCGGCGAGCTCCGAGCCTTCGACGCGCGCGAGCCGTAACGCCTGAGCGTTCAGGGCCTGCTCGAACAGCGTGCGCGCGAAGCGTGCGTTGCCGAAGCCTTCGCCGCGCGACGCGCCGGCGAGGATCGTCCGCAGCGCCTCCTTCGCGCCGTCGTCGAGCGTGTACTCGTACTCGCCCGCGAGCTTCTGGGTGATCCTGACGAGCTCGTCGGTGGAGTAGTCCGGAAAGCGAATCTCCCGTGAGAAGCGCGACCGTAGGCCGGGGTTCGACTGCAGGAAGCGCTGCATCAGCCGCGGGTAGCCCGCGACGATCACGACGAGTCGGTGACGATAGTCCTCCATGCGCTTGAGCAGTGTCTCGATCGCCTCGGGCCCGAAGTCGTAGCGCTCGTCGCCGACAGACAGCGAGTACGCCTCGTCGATGAAGAGCACGCCGTCGAGCGCGCGGCGGATCACGCGGTCGGTCTTGATCGCCGTCATCCCGACGTACTGGCCGACGAGCGCTGCCCGGTCGACCTCGACGAGGTGCCCGCGCCGCAGCAGCCCCATCGCGCGGTACATCTCGGCGAGCAGCCGCGCGACCGTCGTCTTGCCCGTCCCCGGGTTGCCGAGGAAGACGAGATGCTGCGACGTCGCCACTTCGGGCAGGCCGTGCCGCTGGCGCTCGGCCTGCACCTGCAGGAACGCGACGAGCGCGTGCACCTGCTCCTTGACGGTCTCGAGGCCCGTGAGCGAGTCGAGCTCCGCCTGAAGCTCCTCGAGCGTGCGGGCGGGCTCCGGCCGCCGCAGCGAGTCGAGCTGGTCCGCGATCCAGTCACCCGGGTCGCCGCCGCCCTGCGTCAAGCGGTCTCCGAGGACGCGCAGCCCGCGCGCCACGTCTTCCAGGGGATTTCTGGGCATCCGGCCATTCTGCCCCTCGATCGGGGGGTTAAGCCGTCGGAGGCTGGGCGCGATTAGTTAACCTGGTTAACGAAATGATCGCCGCCGCCGTCCAGACGCTCGATACGACCGACCTCGCCAACCGGCTCCGGCCGGTGCTGCTGAAGCTGAACCGCGAGCTGCGGCGCGAGATCCACTCGCTCGGAGTCACGGGCGGGCAGGTGGGCCTCCTCGTCCAGATCAAGACGCGCCCCGGAATCGGGATCCGCGAGCTCGCCTCGGTCGAGCGGATGTCGGTGCCCGGTATGTCCAAGTTCATCGCGCGGCTGGAGGAAGCAGGGCTCGTCCAGCGTGCGCCGGTCGCGGGCGACCAGCGCCGCGTCGGCCTTTCGCTGACGGCCGCCGGGCACAAGGTGCTTCGCTCGGTGAAGTCGAAGCGCACCGCCTGGCTCGCGGCGCGCCTGCATCACCTCGAGCCGGAGCAGCTCGAGGCGATCGACGCGGCGATCGAGCCGCTCGCGCACCTGCTCGAGCTCGGCGAGGAGAGCGCATGACCGCCGCGATCCTGCGCGCCGGCGCGCGCACGTTCCTCAGCGTCCGCAAGCACCGCAACTACCGCCTCTTCTTCACCGGCCAGGTCATCTCGAACACCGGGACGTGGATGCAGCGCGTCGCGCAATCCTGGCTCGTCCTCTCGCTGACGCACTCACCGGTAGCCGTGGGAATCCTCGCGCTCTGCCAGTTCCTGCCGTTCACGCTCTTCAGCCTCGCCGCCGGCGTCGTTGTCGACCGGTTGGACTCCTGGCGCACCGTGATCGGAACGCAGTTCACGCAGATGTGCCTCGCCACTGTGATCGCCGTCGACGCGCTCGCCGGCACCGCGCAGGCATGGCACGTCTACGTCATCGCCGCGCTGATGGGTCTCGTCCAGGTGCTGGACGCGCCTTCGCGCCAGTCGTTGACGTTCCGGATGGTCGGCCCGCTCGAGCTGAACAACGCGATCAGCCTCAACTCGGGCGTCTTCAACGGCGCGCGGATCTTCGGCCCCGCCCTTGGCGGCGTCCTGATCGCGACTGCAGGGGCGGGCGTCTGTTTCGCGGTGAACGCGGGGAGCTACGTCGCGGTCCTGCTCGCACTAGCGCTGATGCGCCCGTCGGAGTTCCATTCCGTCGAGCGGCGCGAGCGGCCCCGCACGCTCTTCACCGGACTGAAGGAAGGGCTCGCCTACGCGCGCAACGACGAGCAGATCATGCTGGTGCTCGTCCTGGTCGCCGTGATGAGCACGTTCTGCCTCAACTTCAACGTGCTGCTGCCGGTGCTCGCGAAGCAGACGCTGCACTCCGGACCGCAGGTGTTCGGGATCCTGTCGGCCGTGTTCGGCGTCGGCGCGCTGATCGGTGCGCTCGTCTCCGCGAACATCGCCCGCGCGACGATGGGAACGACGGTGATCGGCACCGCAGGCTTCGCACTGACCGAGTTCTTGATCGCCCCGCTCCGGTCCCCCACCGTGATCGGGATCCTGTTGTTCCTCGGCGGCATCTGCTTCACGACGTGGTCGTCCAACGCGAACTCGCTTGTGCAGTTGGCCTCTCCCGACCATCTCCGCGGGCGGCTGATCGGCATCTACTTCTTCGCGTTCGCGGGCACCGGCACCGCGGGCGGCATCCTGATGGGCTGGCTCACCGCTGCCGGAGGGACGGAGCTCGGCTTCGGCGTCGCCGGCATCGCCGGCCTGTCGGTTTCGCTGTTCGTCTGGCTTCGCTCGCGGGTGGTGCCGTTCGGCGAAGAGCAACCCGCCTAACCGCTACGTTCCCGTCGTGGAGGGGGGCCGTCAGCACTACAACGTCACGCTGGGGATTCTCACGCTCGCGGGCATGGCGTACGCCCTGCAACAGACGATGGTCATCCCCGCGCTTCCCGCACTGCAGCGCGACCTGAACACCACCACCACGTGGGTGACCTGGGTCTTGACCGTCTTCCTGCTCGTCGCATCGGTCGCGACGCCGATCCTGGGCAAGCTCGGCGACCAGTACGGGAAAGAGCGCGTGCTGCTGATCGCGCTGCTCATCTTCCTCGCCGGGTGCATCGGTGCAGCAGCCGCATGGAACATCTGGTCGCTGATCGCATGGCGCGCGGTGCAGGGCGCGGGCGCGGCCGTGTTCCCGCTCGCGTTCGGCATCATCCGCGACGAGTTCCCACGCGAAAAGGTCGGGGTCGCGATCGGGCTGATCTCGGCCGTCTTCGGCGTCGGCGGGGGGCTCGGCATCGTGCTCTCGGGTTTGATCATCGACCACTTCTCGTGGCGCTGGCTCTTCATCGTCGGAGCCGTGAACATCGCCGCGGCCGCGGTGCTCGTGCACCGCTTCGTGCCCGAGTCGCCGATCAGGACGCCGTCACGAGTCGACTTCGTCGGCGCGGCCCTCCTCTCGGGCGGCCTCGTGGCGATGCTGATCGCCCTCACGGAGGGTGAGAACTGGGGCTGGACGTCCAGCCGCACACTCGGGCTCGGGCTGGTCGCGCTCGTGCTGCTCGTCGCGTGGGGAGTTGCTGAGCTGCGCGTCTCCGAGCCGATGGTCGACATGCGAATGCTCGCAGTGCGCCAGGTGCTGTTCACGAACATCACGGCGCTGGTCGCAGGCTTCGCGATGTTCGGCACCTTCGTGCTCGTCCCGAACTTCGTCGAGGCGCCGCACGGCCTGCCCGGGCCGGTGCAGCGACTGGTGCACTACGGGTTCGACGCCAGCGCGACGAAGGCGGGGCTCTACCTGCTGCCGAGCTCGGTGACGCTTCTCTTCGCGGGACCGCTGGCCGGGTTGATCGGGCGCCGGATCGGGTCGAAGTGGCCGCTCTCCGTCGGGCTCGTGCTCGTGTCCGCGGCGGCGGCGTCGCTGTCGATCTGGAACGGCCGCTCGTGGCAGATCCTCGTCGCGATGGCCGTCCTCGGTATCGGCGTCGGGTTCGCGTACGCGGCGATGGCGACGCTGATCACGGAGGCCGTGCGGCCGTCCGAGACAGGGGTCGCGACCGGAATGAACACCGTCATGCGCACGGTCGGGGGCGTGGTCGGCGGCCAGGTCGGCGCCGCGCTGCTGGCCGCGCACACGATTCCGCTCACCGGAGGTGTGCCCTCGGTCGTCGGCTTCGAGATCGCCTTTGCCATCGGCGCCGGTGCGGCATTCGTCGGCGCCGGGGTTGCCGTGTTCGTGACGCCACCGCGCTTGCGACGGCGTGAACGGCTCACGGTCGCGACCGAGGTCGCGGACTAGCGTCAGCCCAGGCGCACGGTCGTCAGCACGAAGACGCTGTGCTGCGCGACCGTGACGTTGACGACGCCGTTCGCGTCGGCCGTCACCCTCTGCCGCGGCGCGACGAGCCCGTCGGCGTTCGCGTTCCAGATCAGCAGGTTGACCGGCTTCGAGGGCGGGAAGCCGGCGATCGAATACGACGACGTCGTCGTCGTACCGACGTTCAGCTGCGCTCCGGCGGTGTCCAGCCCGATCACCGTCAGCTGTTTCTTCTGGCCGCGGTAGGCGGCGAGGATGCGCGACGTGTCGGGGACGGAGCCCATCGAGAGCACCTGCCACCCTCGCCTCACGGTGGTCGTGAAGAGCTGCAGCAGGTTGTACATCGGGTACAGCGGCCAGCCACTCTGCGGCGCGCCGATGATGTAGTACGCCTGCGTGCCGTTGTCGTACTTCCCGTAGTACGAATCCCACTTGCTCGTGCCGAGGTACCCGAGGTCGGCGGCGAGGACGTCGAACCACGCGTGCTGGAAGGCGCTGACGTTCGTCTGCGTGATCGGCGTGCCGTCCTCCCAGACGCCCGGATCGACCTCGGGCACGTCGTTGAGCGTGCGCAGGCCGCGCACGCCGTACTCGGTGATGTAGACCGGCTTGCGTCCGTTCGCGGGCAGCGCGTCGACGATCGCCCGCACCTCCGTCAGGCGGTCGACGAGCTTCTGCGTGTCCCAGTAGTCCCAGAAGACGTGAATCGAATAGGCGTCGAGGATGTCCGACATGTGCGCCGCCATGTACTGGAACCAGACGTCCTGGGTCGGCGCGCCGGTGTCCGGGCCGCGGACGAGGTCGCCGCCCATGTACTTGACCTGCCCGCGGATCGGCTGGATCAACGGATCGAGGTCGCGGTACTGCTGCTCATAGGCCTGCATCGTGATCCGCGTGCGGTTCGGCTCGTTCTGCAGCGTCAGCCAGCGCAGGTGCGTGATGCCCTTGTTGCGGACGAGGTCGAGCAGGACGTCCGCGAACTTCTGCGGCTGCAGCGTTCCGCCTTGCCACGTGATGTTGATGTCCGTGCCGGTGCTCTGCGCGAACTGCACCGTGCGGACGAACGACTGCATCTTGTCCGGGTCGGTGAACGCCTGCGGCGTGAAGAAGATGCGCGAGAACTCGGGATGCAGCGCGCGCATCTTCTGCTCCATGTCGACGACGTTCTCGTCGGTGACGCCGACGGCTCGGCTGAGAGCCGCGTAGACGTGATGGTTGAACTGGCCGCCGTAGCCGGCGAAGTTGGGGACGACCACGACCGACGCGTGCGGCAGGAACTCGACGACGTCGACCGTGACGTGGCGCGCTTTCGTCCCGGTCAACGCGACCGTGAGCGGCGCGGGCCCGACGGTCGTCAGGCTCACCGGCAGCTTCACCGTCGTGCGCCGGCCCGGACGGAACGTCGCGGCGCGCTTCGCGAGCTGCGCGCCGGCTGCCGTCACGGTGACGGTCCCTTTGCGGGCCCTGGCCGCGCGGTCGAGCACCGTGACCTGCACGTAGAACGGGCGGCCGGGAAGAACGGCGTGGTTCGCCTTGACCGCTGCGACGACCAGGCCGCCAGGCGGCGCGGCGCCCACGGCGCTCGTCCAGACGGCCGCGCCGAGCGCAATGGCGAAGAAGACCCCTCTCTTCACGGTGCGCCAGGGTAGCGGCAGCTGGTTAGGACTACTTGAAGATGTTCACGGCGCGTGCGGCCACGAGCAGGATGACCATCGCCGAGAGGCCCGCCTCGAGCAGCATCAGGAGCTTCGCCCAGCGGCTGAGCGGCATCGAGTCGGTCGGGCTGAAGGCAATCGAGTTCGTGAACGAGACATACATGTAGTCGACGAAGTGCGGGCGCCAGTTCGGCGCGGCCAGCTCGGGGTTCTCCATCTGCGGGAACTGGAAGTCCGGCGGCGGTGGCTTGGGCTCGACGCGGCTGGCGGGGCCGCCGCGGTCGAAGATCCAGAACCAGAGGCCGAACAGGATCACGTTCGTCAGCCAGACGGTCGCGCCTTTGAGCAGCAGGTGCGCGCCGCTGGTCTCCCCGCCGCTGACGAGCGAGGCGATGACGGCGAACACGAGGAATGCATTGGTCAGGCTGGCGATCGCGAGCAGGACGATCCCGACCTCACGCCGGATACCCATCTCGACGAGGGCGCGATGCGGGCGCGAGAGGGTGCTGACGACGAAGAGGGCCTCGGCCGCGACCGGGATGAGCCAGATCCACCAGGACAGCGCCCAGGTCGTCCAGCCCTGCGTCTCGCTGCTGACCGCGAGCGCGACCTGCAGCACGATCGCGACCACGATCGCGGGAGCAGCCTCCCAGCGCGTTTCGATCTCGACCTCGTGGCGTGCGCTGTCCGTCAAGCTACGTTGAGCATATGGCCACCAACCGGTTTCTCGACCGTGCGGAGAAGGCGACGCGGAGCTCGAAACGGGTCGCGCTGCGCGAGGCCGTCGACTACGTCGAGCTCGTGCGCGACGTCGCCGCGCTGGCCAATTCCGGGGGCGGAGTGATCGTCGTCGACGGCGTGGCCGGCGTCGACGAGGAAATGCTGCACGAGCGACTCGCGGAGTATGCGGAGCCGGAGTTCGAGGGCTTCGCGGTCGAGCCGCTGTCGCGCGACGGGCGGCCGTCGACAGCGGTGGTCGTGGAGGGCGTCCGCAACGCTCCGCTCGTCTTCACGCAGACGGGCCGTGTCGGAGAGCAGGTCGCCTTCGTCCGCGGCGGCCTCTATTTCCGCCACGGCGCCAAGAGCGAGGCCGCGACGGGGGAAGACGTGCGCGACTTCATCCGGCGCCAGCTGGAGGCGACGCGGACGCAATGGCTGTCGAACATCCGCCAGGTGATGCACGCGCCCGACGGCGCCGAGGTGGCGGTGATCGAGACGGCGGAGCGGGACGAGGAGGGCCGGCCGACGCTGATTCGCCTGACGACTGACCCGCACGCGCCGCTCTATGGGCAGGTCGATCCCGACCACTCACATCCGTACCGCCAGAAGGAGGTGATCCGAGAGGCGAACGCGCGGCTCGGCGAAGGCGCGGTCAACGCGTTCGATGTGCTGAGCGTGCGGCGAGTGCATGCGATCTCGGAGGAGACGCGCCCGGAGTTCGTGCACGTGCCGAAGTTCGGGTCGCCGCAGTACAGCGATGCGTTCGTCGACTGGCTCGTCGGCGAGCAGCAGCGGGATCCGCGGTTTTTCGAGAAGGCTAAGGCGAGCTATCTCGCGACGCGAAAGCGGCGCTGATCAGATCGTCCAGCTGTCGCCGGTGCCGAGCAGCGCGGCGAGATCACCCTCACGCTTCGCACGCGCCGTCTCGAGCTGCTCGGCCATGAGCTCGTCGTAGACCGGGCGCTCGACGTCGCGGAAGACGCCAACCGGCGTCGCGCCCACCGTGCCCTGTGTCAGCCGGGTCAGCGCGAACGCGGCGCTCGGCTCGACGTGGTGCGCGTCGTGCACCAGCAGCTCGGACTCGTCCGTCACGTCGACGACCTCGACCGATCCGTCGCCACGCTGCCGCACGCCTTTCCCGCCCTCCTCGCCGAAGCGAATCGGCTTTCCCTGCTCGAGATAGATGCGGTTGGCCTTGTCGTCGCGCACGAAGTCGAACGCGCCGTCGTTGTAGATATTGCAGTTCTGGAAGATCTCCACGAACGCGCTCCCGCGATGCGCGGCGGCGGCGCGCAGCACCTCGGTGAGGTGCGCGCGGTCGGTGTCGATCGCACGCGCGACGAACGTCGCCTCCGCGCCGATCGCGATCGACAGCGGATTGAACGGCCAGTCCAGCGAGCCCATCGGGGTCGACTTCGTCACCTTCCCGAGCTCGCTCGTCGGCGAGTACTGCCCCTTCGTCAGCCCGTAGATCTGGTTGTTGAAGAGCAGGATCTTCACGTTCACGTTGCGACGCAGCGCGTGGATCAAGTGGTTGCCGCCGATCGACAGGGCATCGCCGTCCCCCGTCACGACCCACACGCTCAGATCGGGCCGCGACGTCGACAGACCGGTCGCGATCGCCGGCGCGCGCCCGTGGATCGAGTGCATCCCGTACGTCTCCATGTAGTACGGGAAGCGGGCCGCGCAGCCGATCCCCGACACGAAGACGATCTTCTCCTTCGGCACGTCGAGCTCGGGCATGAAGGACTGGAGCGCCGCCAGGATCGCGTAGTCCCCGCAGCCCGGGCACCAGCGGACTTCCTGGTCGGTCTTGTAGTCCTTGGCGGTCAGCTTGCCGTTCGTGGCCACGTCCTCCGATAGTAGCCTCGGGGCATGACCAAACTCCATGGAACCTGCCTCTGCCGCGGCGTCCGCTACGAGGTCGACGCGGCGCCGGACATCCTCCGCGTCTGCCACTGCACGAGCTGCAAGCGGCTCTCCGGCGGCGGCGGCACCGTCAACTTCGGTGTTCCGCCGTCGGCGATCCGCATCCTCGAAGGAGAGGAACTGCTCCAAGGCTTCACGCCTGAGGGCGGCAGCACGAAGACGTTCTGCCGTTCCTGCGGGACGAATCTCTTCGGCGGCGGCTGGCCGGACAGCGAGCGCGCAAGCGTCCGCGTCCCGAACATCGCGGAGCCGCTCGACGCAAAGGTCGGCGCGCACCTTTTCGTCCGCTCCCTCGCACCGTGGGAGTTGTTGCCGGATGACGGCGCGGAGCGCTTCGAAACCGGCTCGACCTAGCCGTCGAGCGCGGTCCGCGTCTCGTCGATCGCCTCCTGCGCCCAGGCGATCGCCTGCGCGTTGTCCGGATCGCGCTTCCTCACCTCGAGCGCGCGCTCGAAGACCGCGAGCGCCTGTTGATACTTGCCGCCCTCGTAGTAGTGCCAGCCGAGGTTGTTCAGCAACGGGCCTGCCCAATACCCAGCCTCGGCCTGGGACTCCGCCAGTTCGAGCCCTCGCTCGGTCCACTCGACCATCTTGTCGGGCACGGAGATCGCAACCATGTGCGCGGCGTCGCCCGCGAACCAGTACTCGCCGAGCTCCGACGCATGCGCGAACGCCGACTCGAAGAGCGACTTAGCCGCGGCGCCGTCACCGCCTGAACGCAGCTTGCGCCCGCGCTCGAGCTCGACGCGCACGCGCACGATGCCGGCATCCGACAACGACTCCGCCTGCTGCAGCAACGTCTCGCACGCGTCGAACTCGTCGCGAAGACCGTGTACGCGCGCGAGCTGCGTCAGGACTTCCGCACGTCCGTCGTCAGAGTCCTCGCGCTCCAGTTGCTCATGCAGCCGAGCCGCTGTCGCGTCGAGGTCGTCGAAATCCCAGAGTGGTCGCAGGCGATCCAGTGTTGTAGGGTCCTCTCGAGGGCTTGGTAAGGAACCTTAACTAGACGGGGAGGGGTTCATGCACGCTGTCGCCGCAGTTCTCGCAGGTCTCGCGTGTTGTGTCGCGCCGAAGGCGCCGCCCGCGGCCGCAAACGCGTTCGTGCGCGTCAACCAGGTGGGCTATCCGGCCGGCGCGGCGAAGCGCGCGTACCTGATGTCGGCGGCCAGCCAGGCGGGCGCCGCGTTCAGCGTCAGGAACGCGTCGGGCGCCGTCGTCTACACCGGAACCGTCGGCGCAAGCCTCGGCACATGGAGCGCGAGCTACAAGTACGTGCAGCCGCTCGACTTCGACACGTTGTCGACGAGCGGGACGTTCACCGTTGCCGCCGGTGGTGCGTCATCGCCAAGCTTCCGGATCGACACCGGCGCGAATGTCTATGCCACGCCGATCGCGAACGGCCTCTCCTTCTACCAGACCGAGCGTGACGGACCGAACTACGTCGCGAACGCGCTGCGCACCGTCCCGGCGCACTTGAACGACGCCAACGCAATGACGTACGCCGCTCCGATCTACAAGAAGAACGACATCCTCTCCGGCGACCTGGCGCCGCTCGGCACGCGCATCGACGCTACCGGCGGCTGGTGGGACGCCGGCGACTACATCAAGGGCGTCGAGACGATCAGCTACACGACGGCAATGCTGCTGCACGGCGTTCGCGAGCTCCCCGCCCAGCTCGGGAGCTACTCCGCCGAAGCGAAGTTCGGCACGGACTTCCTGCTGCGCCTGTGGGACGACCCGACGAAGACCTTCTACTACCAGGTGGGCCTCGGAGATGGGAACTCGAGCATCGCCGGCGACCACGACCTCTGGCGCTTGCCGCAGGAGGACGACACCTATGCCGGCAGCGATCCGCTCTATAGGTACATCCGCAACCGCCCTGTTCTGCGAGCCGCGCCTGCAGGAGCCCCAATCAGCCCGAATCTGGCGGGGCGCGACGCCGCCGCATTCGCAATGTGCTTCCAGCTGTACAAGAGCTCCGACGCCGCATTCGCCTCACGTTGCTTGACGGCGGGCGAGCACATCTTCGACCTCGCCAACACGAGCCCCGGACAGCTGACGACGTATTCGCCGTACGACTTCTATCCGGAGACCGAGTGGCGCAGCGACCTCGAGCTCGGTGCGACGGAGCTCTACTTCGCCGTCGCAAGCGGCGGGCTTCCGGCGGGACTGCCGCACGCCGACGCGCTGTACTACCTGCAGCAGGCCGCGCACTGGGCCAACGCGTACATGACGAGCGCCGACGACGCGGCCGACACGCTCAACCTCTACGACGTCAGCGGCCTGGCGCACTACGAGCTGTACAAGGCGCTCGCCCAGGCCGGCAACCCGGCAGGCCTCGAGACGACGCAGGCGGCACTGCTGGCGGACCTGAAGAAGGCGCTCGACGGCGCGCTCGCGCAGGCGGCGAGCGATCCGTTCCAATTCGGATTCCCGTGGGACGTCTGGGACACGACCTCGCACGGCGGCGGTCTCGTCGTGATGGCGAGCGAGTACGACCAGCTCACCGGCACGACGGCATACAAGCCATGGACGAGCCGCTGGGCGGCGAACATCCTCGGCGCGAACGCGTGGGGCGTATCGCTGATCGTCGGCGACGGCACGACGTTCCCACACTGCATCCACCATCAGGTCGCGAACATCTCCGGCGCGCTCGACGGCACCAGCCCGATCCTCAAGGGCGCAGCCGTCGAGGGAACGAACGGCACGCTCTACACCGGCACCGTCACCGGCATGCGGACCTGCCCCGCGGACGGCAGCGACCCGTTCGCGCAGTTCAACAACTCGCAGGCGAAGTTCAAGGACCAGATGGAGTCGTTCTCGACCGTCGAGCCGGCGGTCGACCTGACCGCGACGAGCCCGCTCGCATTCGCGCGCCTCGCCGCCGGCCTGAACTAGGCCTCGATCGGAACGTGCCCTGGCTCCGACGCGACGCGCCGGAGCCAGGCGCACACCGCCGGGTACGGCTCGAGCGAAAAGCCGCCCTCCTCGGCGACATGCGTGTAGCCGTAGAGCGCGATGTCGGCGAGCGTCAACGAGTCGCCGACGAGATACCTCCGCTCCGCGAGCTGCTCATCCAGCCGCTCGAGCGCGCGCTCGCCGCGTTTCACCGTCGCCGGCCGCTGCGGCTCGAACTCCTCCGGCCGCCCGGAGTACGCGACCCAGAAGCGCACGACCGCGATCGTCGGCTCGAGCTGGTACTGCTCGAAGAACATCCACTGCAGCACCTGTGCTCGTGCGTACGAATCGTCCGGTACGAAGCGCGTGCCTTCGCCGAAGTACCAGAGGATCGCGCCCGACTCGCCGAGTGGCCGGCCGTCGTCGAGCACGAGCGTCGGAACGGTCAGGCCGGGATTGAGGCCGCCGAGCAGCTCGCGCCGGTTCGAGCGGTCGATCACGTCGACCGTCTGCCGCTCGTACGGGATCCCGAGGTGCGCGAGCAGCAGCCGAACCTTGTAGCAGTTGCCCGAGACCGGGCTGTCGTAGAGCAGCACGCTAGGAGACTCCGCCGCGCGCGAGCAGGATCGCCTCGACGGCCCGCCAGTCGTCCGGCGTGATCGTCGGGCGGACCCGCTTGCCGACGTCGATGTCGAGCGCCATCTCTTTCCGCGGCCGGGCCGGGTCGAAGTTCCACCAGTGTGCGACGTCGCCGGATCCCCAGATGCGCCACTTGCGGATCCCTAACGGCACGCGGCGGACCGATCGCACAGCGGCATACGGGATCGTCTTCGAGCCCCAGGGGTAGTAGCGCCTGATCACGAGTGCCGAGTCGTCGCAGCTGATGCTGCCGTCGTCGTAGAGCTGCGTCAGGCGTCCACCATCGCGGCGATCGCGTCGGCGACCTCGCTGGCGCGGAACGGGATCCCGCGCACGAGGTTGAAGCCGGTCGCGTCGACGAGGAAGTCCGCGCGGATCAGCTTCTGCAGCTGGCCGAGATTGATCTCCGGCACGAGCACCTTGTCGTAACCCCGGACGACCTCGCCCGTGTTCCGCGGAAACGGGTTCAGGTAGCGCAGATGGGCGTGAGCGACCTTCTTCCCCGACGCACGCACCCGGCGCACGCCGGCCGCGACGGAGCCGAACGTCCCGCCCCAGCTGAGTACAAGCGTGTCGGCCGCGTCAGGGTCGTCGACTTCCAACTCGGGGATGTCCTGCGCGATCCCTGCGACCTTCTGCGCGCGCAACCGCACCATCAGGTCGTGGTTGTCGGGGTCGTAGCTGACGTTGCCGGTGACGTCCTGCTTCTCCAGGCCGCCGATGCGATGCTCGAGCCCCGGTGTGCCCGGGATCGCCCAGGGGCGCGCGAGCGTCTCCTCGTCGCGGCGGTACGGCTCGAACTCGCCGCCGTTCGCCTCGGCGAAGCGGGGCTCGATCGGCGCGATCGCGTCGACGTCGGGCAGCAGCCACGGCTCGGAGCCGTTCGCGAGGTAGGCGTCGGAGAGCAGGAAGACCGGGGTGCGGTACTTGACCGCGATGCGAGCCGCCTCGATCGCGGCGTCGAAGCAGTCCGACGGTGTCGCAGCGGCGATCACCGGCACGGGCGACTCCGAGTTCCGCCCGAACAGCACGCCGAGCAGGTCGGCCTGCTCCGGCTTCGTCGGCATCCCCGTCGAGGGACCCGCGCGCTGCACGTCGACGATGATCAGCGGCAGCTCGAGCGTGATCCCCAGCCCGATCGTCTCCTGCTTGAGCACGATGCCGGGCCCGCTCGAGGTCGACACGCCGAGCGAGCCGCCGAAGCTCGCGCCGAGCGCCGCACCGACGGCGGCGATCTCGTCCTCCGCCTGGAAGGTGCGCACGCCGAAGTTCTTGTGCCGCGCGAGCTCCTCCAAGACGGCGGACGCCGGCGTGATCGGGTACGCGCCGAGGAAGAGCGGCAGACCCGACTTCACCGAGGCGGCGATCAGCCCGTACGCGAGCGCCTGGTTGCCGGTGATGTTGCGATAGAGGCCGGGCTTCAGCGGCGCAGGCCGCACCTCGTACTGCACCGTGAACGACTCGGTCGTCTCGCCGAATGCGTAGCCGGTCTGGAACGCCTTGACGTTCGCCTCCGCGATCTCCGGCCGCTTCGCGAACTTGCCCCGCAGGAACTCGATCGTCCGCTCGGTCGGGCGGCCGTACAGCCAGGACATCAGGCCGAGCGCGAACATGTTCTTCGAGCGTTCCGCCTCGCGCTTCGTGATTCCCTCGATGTCCTTCAGCGCCTCGATCGTCATCGTCGTCAGCGGGATGGCGTGCACGTCATACGCGTCGAGCGAACCGTCGTCGAGCGGGTTGCCGTCATACCCCGCCTTCTGCAGGTTCCTGTCGGTGAAGGCATCCTTGTCGAGGACGAGGACGCCGCTCGGCGGCAGGTCCTTGAGGTTCGTCTTCAGCGCCGCGGGGTTCATCGCGACGAGCACGTTCGGCGCATCACCCGGCGTGAGGATGTCGTGGTCGGCGAAGTGGAGCTGGAAGCCCGACACGCCGGGGAGCGACCCAGCCGGCGCCCGGATCTCGGCTGGGAAGTCCGGGAACGTGGCCAGGTCGTTCCCCAGCATCGCCGTCTCCGAGGTGAAGCGGCCGCCCGTGAGCTGCATACCGTCCCCGGAGTCGCCGGCGAACCGGATCACGACCGATTCCAGCTGCTCGACGGGCTTCGACGCCACGTGTGAGTTGTAGCGCGAGCTAGCGCTCGACGTCGAGCTCACGCCCGACGACGGCGAAGTTGTAGAGGAGGACATACGCCAACCCCAGGGCGACCGTGAAGAGCACGGTCACGCCGATCGACTGCTGATAGGCGAACGGGTTCCGCGCGACCGCATGCAGGATGCGAGGCAGAACCGTCGGGTGCTCGAGCGCGTCCCAGCTGTTCAGCCGCAGGAAGCGCCCCAGGTAGATCCCGAGCGACCCGAGCGCCAGCGCCGCCGCCGCAAAGAGCCAGCCGCTGACGACGCCTCGCCACTGCCGCACGACGGTCTGCACGAGGAAGAGCGACGCGAAGCCGAGGAGCACACCCGTCCACGCAAAGGCCGAGACGGTCACCGCGTCGTACCAGTAAGGCGCGTCGGCCGTGCGCTCCAGGTGCACGTAGTCCGTGACGATGTACGGCGCGTTCGGGAAGAAGAGCAGCCACAGAACGCCGAGCGAGATCGGCACCGCGCCGCGCGCGTGGCGGCGCCAGCGGTCGTACACGCCGACGGCCAGGAGGAACGGGATCCACGCCAGGAAGAGGTTCCAGATCAGTCCGATGAACTTCGTGCTGCCGCTCTCCGCGAAGCGCAGCAGGACGAGCGCGACGCAGAACAGGGAGACGGCGACGAGCCCGAGAACGGTCACCAGGCGTCGGCGGCTGGGCTTCATGCCTCGGCGAGCAGAGCCTGCAGGTCGAGCGGCGCCGTGTACATCTCCTCCGGCCACTCCTCGCGCGCGCGGTCGCGGTAGAGCTCGATCCCGTTCTGGTCCGGGTCGTGAAGGTAGATCGCCTCGCTGACGCCGTGATCGCTCGCGCCGCTCAGCGCCACGCCGGCGTCGACGACCTGTTTCACCGCGTGCGCCAGTGTCTTGCGGTCGGGATAGCGGATCGCGACGTGGTAGAGCCCTGTCGTGCCGCGCGGCGGCGGCGAGCCGCCGAGCGACTCCCAGGTGTTCAGGCCGATGTGATGGTGGTAGCCGCCGGCGGACAGGAACGCGGCCTGGTCGCCGTAGCGGTGCTGCACCTCGAAGCCGAGCACGTCACGGTAGAACCCGATCGCGCGATCGAGGTCGCTCACCTTCAGGTGGACGTGCCCGATGTCCACTCGCGGGTCGATCGACATCAGCAGGCAACGGTACCTCGGAGAGGCCGAGCCCGGCGAGCATCCAGATGCAGTAGCCCACCCAGGGGTCGCCGATCACGTCCGTCTGGACGGCGAGCACGAGGATCGCTCCGAACGCGGCGGCGATGCCGGCGGCGCGCCGGCCCACCAGCCCACCGAAGAGCGTGAGGTTCCAGGCGATCCAGACGAGCGCGCCCAGCAGGCCTGTCTCCACGCCGAGCTCCGTGTAGTTCGACTCGCCTGCCTTGATCGGCGTCCCCGTGCGCGACGCCGTCTGCCCGGCGTTCCCGAGCCCGTACCCCTGCGGGTGATGCACGACTGTGCGGACGCCCTCGCGGAGGCTGATCCAGTGGTTGTGAATCGACGGCTCGTTGATGCTCTCCGCGTTACCGCTCGCGCCCGGGTGCTGCTTCGCTGTGTTGTGCTGCAGCACGAGGTCCTGCGTCGTCCACTTCCCCGTCGGCGCGACGTGCGGGAAGACGTGCACCCAGGCGACGCTGACGGCGAGCGTTGCGACCGCGGCGGCAACCGGCCACCAGTGGCGGAGCACGTACGCGAGCACGACCAGCCCCGCGGCAAGGGCGAGCAGCGACGAGCGCGAGAACGTGAACAGCAACGCAACCGCGATCAGCACGCAGAGCGGAACGAGCACGCGTAGGCGCCGGCGGAGCGACGCAGCGACGAGCAACGCGGTGACGAAGAGGTAGGCGCTCGCCAGCGGTCCGAGGAAGACCGACACGAGCCGGCGCAGGAAGTGCACCTCCGAGCCCGTGTTGTAGACGAAGTTCTCCGGCAGCCCGCCGGTGCCGTGGTAGTGGTAGCCGAGCTGCTTGTGGAAGTAGTCCACGACCGCCGAGTGGCGCCACCACGAGATCGGCACGAAGAAGTCGTCGACGAGACCGACGAGCGCGACGGCGCCCGCGACGCCGATCAACGTCCACGCGATCGGAACGAGCTGCTCGCGGCGGAGCAGCAGCGAGCGTCCGAGGAAGTACGCGCCGACCGGGACCAGGTCGTGCTTGAGGGCGAGCCCGATCGCAGAGTGGTCGGCCGAGCCCTCGAGCGACGACTGCGGCAGCAGCGCGTACAGGCACACGAGCACGCCGAACGCCAATGCCAGCGCGTCGACGGCGCGGATGCGGAAGGCGAGCCGCCGCGCGCGCAGCGCGTCGAAGCAGACACGCCCGAGCGCGACCGCGAGCAGGATCTCCTTCCAGGCCTGGAGGGCGGTCAGAGCGCCCCCGCGTACACCGGCGCCATACAGGCCCGCCATGACCGCGTTGTGCGCGGCCAAGCCGACGAGCCAGGCGTACAAGGCCACAACGGGCCGTCGCCAGACGAGGAACGCCGCGGGGACGAGCATGACCCCGTACACCGCCAGCGCGAGCCCCGAAGCCATCGGGCGACAGTAAACCGGGCGGGGACGCGCAGGCGCCCCCGCCTAGACCGGACGCATTTAGCTACCCCACGGCGTCATGGCTTCGCCTCCCTTCCCCGAGAACCGCAAGATTGAGGGCTCATGTTGCCATGAGGAAGCGCCGATTGACTATTTGACATATGTCCGACCATTTCTCATGATCCCGCTCAGCGTGTCCGAAGCCAGTTCGGCAGAGACGATTGGCGCGCGACTCAAGCGTCTTCGTCTCCACAGGGGCCTGTCTCAGCGCGACCTTTCGTCGCCAGGGGTCTCGTACGCGTACATCTCGCGCATCGAGGCAGGCGCGCGGACGCCGTCGGTCAAGGCGCTCCGCAAGCTCTCTCAGAAGCTCGGCGTGTCGGTCGAGTACCTCGAGACCGGTAGTGACATCCGTGACGTCGACGATCGCGAGCTGCGTCTCGCCGACGCCGAGCTCGAGCTCCGCCTGAGCGACGACTCGAAGAACGCGGAGGCGACGCTCGACCAGATCCTCACCGAAGCGACCGCGGCCGGAGATCTCACATCCGCGACGCGGGCGCGCATTGCGTTGGGGCTGGCCGCTGCCCAACGCGGCCAGCACCTGGCAGCGGCGGAACGGCTCGAGGCCTCACTCGAGGGCGAGGCGGTCCCCGCGCCGCACCGGCGCCCGGACCTGTACACGACGCTCGGCCAGTCGTATGCCGCGCTCGGCGCACCGGACCGCGCTGTCCGCCTGTTCGACAATTGCCTGCAGCGTGTCCGCGAGGACGTCGCCGAGGACCGTGCGATCGCAATTCGCTACGCGACGTTCCTGAGCTACGCACTCACCGACGCCGGCGACTACGACCGAGCCGCGACCGTCATCCGCGAAGCGCTCGCGCTGGCGGAGGATCACACCGACCCCTACACGCGCGTGCGTCTGTACTGGTCGCTCGGCCGTCTCCGGATCATCGAAGGCAGCTCCTCCGAAGCGCTCGAGTACATTCGCAGCGCGATCGCGCTCCTGCAGGTGACGGACGACACACTCACGCTCGCGCGCGCCCATCTCCTCGCGGCCGGAGCGGAACTGCGAACTGGATCCGCCGACGCGGCCCGGACGAACCTGGAGAGCGCCGAGCGGCTGCTGGGCGCACATCCGGGCGCAAGCGATCTCGGCCTCCTGCGAACCGGCCAGTCGCGTCTCGCGGCTCTGGAGGGAGACGCCGACCGCGCCGTCGAGCGCGCACGCGATGCGCTCGCGCTGCTCGGCCAGTTCCACGGCGAGGAGCAGGGGTATGCGGTACGCGCGCTCGCGACGGGCCTCGCGCTGCAGGGCGACGTCGAAGGCGCCCTCGACGCGTACCGGCGAGCGGTCGACCTCCTGACGGTGCACACACGCCGGGCCGATGCCGGCGAGGCCGCGCTCGAGTGGGCGACGTTCCTGCAGGAGCGTGGCCGCGGCGACGAGGCGGAGCCCATCCTTCGCCGCGCATACGATCTCGGCGTGGACACCGAGACCGTCTCAGCCCGCACGCGTTGACTCTCGAGCGGGTCGTTCGCCCCGCCGGTCCCTTCTCGCTCGCCCAGTCGCTGAAGCACGCGAGCGACGCGACGAGGTACCTGCGCGACGACACGTTGACGACGACGCTGCGCGTCGGCACACGCGTCGAGGTCGGGTCGGTGCGGCAGCTGGTCGACGGCCGCGTCGTGCTGCGCGCCGAGAGTGACGAGGGCTTCGAGCAGCTGCGCTTCGTCGTGCCCGTCGACGCGGACCACACGGAGTTCCTGCGCCGCTTTGCACGCGATCCGCTGATCGGCGAGACGACACGAGCGTTTCAGGGTATGCGCCAGTTGCGCCTCCCGACGGTCGCGCAGTCGCTGCTGCGCGCCTTCTGCGGCCAGCTGATCGACTCGCGCCGCGCGCGCGAGCTCGAGGTCGGGATCGTGCGCGCGCTCTGCCCGCGGGTCGACGGCACGACGCTCCGCGAGCCGCCGACGTCCGCGACGTTCGCGGCAGTCGCACCGGTTCGACTACGCCAGCTCGGGCTGCACGCCCGCCGCGCCGCCGCACTCGTCCGCATCTGCCGCTCGATCGATCTCGAGCGGCTGCGCGCGCTCCCGACCGAGCGTGCCGCAGCGTTCATCGAGCGCGAGCGCGGACTTGGCCCCTGGTCGGCCGGCGTCGTCTGCCTCGAAGGGCTCGGCCGCCACGAGCGCGGCCTGGTCGGTGACCTCTCGCTGGTCAAGTTGATGTCGCGGTTGCGCGGCCGCTGGGTCGAGGGAGACGAGACCGCCGAGCTGCTGGAGCCGTACGGCGAGTGGGCGGGGCTGGCGAGCATCTACCTCGCGACGGCGTTCAAGCACGGCCTGCTGCCGTTGCCCGCGGAACGGCCTGTGCGCTTCCCGCGCCCGGCGTACGCGTGATCGAGCTCGCCCTCGGCGACATCACCGAGCAGGACGTCGACGCGATCGTGAACGCGGCCAATCCGACGTTGCTCGGCGGCGGCGGGGTCGACGGTGCGATCCATCGCGCGGGCGGTCCCGCGATCCTCGAGGAGTGCCGCGGCCTCGGCCGCTGTAAACCCGGCGACGTCAAGGTCACCGGCGCCGGGAACCTGCCGGCGCGTTACGTGTTGCACGCAGTGGGGCCAATCTGGCACGGCGGGACCGCCGGCGAGGAGGAGCTGCTGGCTTCCTGCCACCGGCGCGCGATCGAGCTTGCGGCGGAGCATGCGTGCACATCCGTTGCATTTCCGGCGATCTCGACGGGCGCGTACGGCTATCCGGTCGAGCTCGCCGCGCCGGTCGCGATTCGCGCGACGCGCGAGGCGCTTGCCGCGCATCCGTCCGTCGAGCTCGCGCGCTTCGTCTTCCGCGACGAGGCGACGCTGGCCCCGTACCGCGCAGCCCTAGACTGAGGCGATGCCTGCGAACCGCAAGATCACGATCCTCGGCGCCGGGAAGATCGGCGAGTCGCTGCTCGCCGGGCTGCTGAGCTCCGGCTGGCGGAAACCCGCCGACATCGTCGTCACGGGACGGCGCGAGGAGCGTCTCAAAGAGTTGAAAGAGCGCCACGGCGTCGAGGGCACGGTCGACAACGCAAGCGCCGTCGCCGGTGCCGGGTTGATCGTCATCGCCGTCAAGCCACAGGACTTCGACGTTCTGCTCGGCGAGGTCGGAGGCCTGATCACTCCCGAGCAGACCGTCCTCTCGGTCGCGGCGGCGATCCCGACGTCGCAGATCGAGGCGCGGCTCGCGAACGGCGTCCCCGTCGTGCGCGCCATGCCGAATGCACCTGCCGTCGTCCACGAGGGCATTGCCGGGCTGTGCGCCGGCGCGCACGCCGCGGATGAGCACCTCGACCTGGCCGAGGAGGTGCTGACGCACGTAGGTGCGGTCGCGCGCGTGCCGGAGACGTACATGGACGCCGTCACCGCCGTCTCCGGCTCCGGCCCGGCGTACTTCGCACTGCTCGCCGAGGCGATGATCGAGGCCGGCATCCTCCTCGGCCTCGGGCGCGAGACGTCGACGCAGCTGGTCGTGCAGACGATGCTCGGCACGGCGAAGCTGCTGCGCGACGAACGCATGCACCCCGTGGAGCTCCGCGAGGCGGTCACCTCGCCCGGCGGGACGACGATCCGCGCCATCCGTGAGCTGGAGCAAGCAGGCGTGCGCGCGGCGTTCCTGAATGCGATTCAGGCGGCGATGGAGCGGTCGCGCGAGCTCGCGGCCGGCGAGCAGTGAGCGACGTCGAGCTCGTCATCGTCGACGACGAGCAGGAGGTCGGCGCGGTCGTCGCCGAGCGGCTCGCACGCGCCGCCCGCGAGGGCGGCAGCATCGTCCTGACGGGCGGCAAGACACCGGAGCAGGCGTACGGGGAAGCGGCGAAACGCGCGAACGACTGGAGCAAGGTCGACGTCTGGTGGGGCGACGAACGCTGCGTGCCGCCGGACCACGACGATTCGAACTACGGGATGGCGAAGCGCGCGCTGCTCGACCGCCTCGAGCAGCAGCCGCGCAGCGTCCATCGCATCAAGGGCGAGCTGGGCAAGGACGAGGCCGCTGCTGAATACGAGCGCGAGCTCGGCGACGCGCAGCTCGAGCTGCTGCTGCTCGGCGTCGGGCCGGATGGACACATCGCGTCGCTCTTCCCGAACGCGCCGACGCTGCGGCAGCGCAAGAAGGTGCTGCCGGCGGAGCCTGGGCTCGAGCCGTTCATAGACCGTGTGACGCTTAGCCTCCCCACCCTGCGCTCCGCGCGCGAGATTCTCTTCCTGCTGGCGGGCGAGTCGAAGGCCGACGCCGCGGCCCGGGCCTTCGGCGGCGAGCCCAGCGCCGACACGCCTGCGAGCCTTGTCCGCGCCCAGGACGGAAGGACAGTTGCAATCCTGGATCGCGCTGCTGCAGCCAAGCTGTCGGCTTGACAGGGGCCTGGCTATATGTAGAAGTGCCTCGGGGCAGTGCAGGAAACGCTGATACTCGACAAGCCGGAGCAGCTGAAGGCGCTCGGCCATCCGCTCCGCGTCCGGGTCCTGGAGATGCTCGGCCAGGACGGCGAGTGGCAACTGACGAACAGGGAGCTGGCGCAACGGCTCGGCGTTGACCCGGGCCACCTCCACTTCCACGTTCGCATGCTGTTGAAGGCCGGCCTGATCGAGCTCGCCGCCTCGGACGCACGCGGCCGCGAGAAGCCGTACCGCGCCGTGGCCAAGGTGTTCCGCGTGGCGCCGGAGCTGCTGGCCGCCGGCGGCGCGAGCGACCTGCAGGCGGCGATGATCGACCAGGTGCAGCGCGCGCACACGCGCTACGCGGAGGCGGGATCGTTCCGCGGCGCGCAGCTCGAGCTGAAGCTGTCGATGGAGGACGCGCTGAAGCTGATGACGAAGTTCCTGGACGACGCGCGCGGCAAGGAGGACGAGAGCGCCGGCAAGATCCTCTTGACGCTTTTTGCGCACCCGCCCGCCGACCAGGACTGACATGTCCCAGGGACTGTCCCTAGGACATGTCTGGTAGCAGCGGTGAATGCAGCTCTGCGTGCAGGTCGCGCCGCGCTGCCAGGGCCTGCAGCGCCATGACTGTGTCGGCGACGGGAAGGTCCTCGAGGTACTCGTCGCGCGCCTCGAACGACTCGAGCACGGCCTCGACGGCTTCGATGTAACCGAGGACATCCTCCGCGGCGATCATCGCGAGCGCGTCTCCGACGGGGGCAGGAAAGTCGCCGTGCGTGCGCAGGCCGTCGGCGAGCACGCGCGCCTCCTCGTCGCGCCCGAGCACGAGCAGCGCCAGGCAAGCCGCGTAGCGGCCGATCGGCGATTCCGCGTCGGCAGCCCCTTCGCCGAGCGTCCACTCCGCGTCGCGTGCGGCGCCGTCCCAGTCGGCGGCGAGGATCTCGGCCTTCAGGATCCCGATCGGGCGCCCCCAGCTTCCGGGGGGAGCATGCTCGTAGCTCTCGCGATAGCGGCCGACCGCCGTCGCGAACCACTCGCGCGCCGCCGCCGTATTGCCGGTCATGAGCTCCGCGATCCCCGCCCCGGCTGCCGCGTTCCCCATCCTCGTCAACTGCCGCTGCCGTGCGTCCTGATCCTCTGCCGCCGGCAGTCGAGACTCCCCGTCCCGGTACCGTTCCCGTTCACGCCGTGCGTGCGCCGTCCAGTCGCTCACGGCAGGAGCTTATGAAAACGACGTTCTTCGACCTGCCACTCGAGACTGCGCCCGGACGGGTCTTCACGCCGCGGCCGACCACGGAGGCCCTCGTCGACGCGGCCCTGGAGCGGATCGACGGCGTGCCGATGCGCATCGCCGACGTCGGCACGGGCAGCGGCGCGATCGCCGTGGCGCTCGCGGCGCAAAAGCCCAACGTCGAGATCTGGGCGACCGACACCAGTGCCGACGCCGTGGCGCTGGCACGGGCGAATGCCGAGCGGCTCGGAGTCGCGGACCGCGTGCATGTCATGCAGGGAGACCTGCTCGAGCCGCTGACAATGCCCGTCGACCTGATCGTCGCGAACCTGCCGTACCTGCCCAAGTCGGAGCACGACCCGCGCTACGACGGCGAGCCGGAAGAGGCCGTCTACGCGCCCGGCGACGGGCTCGGTCCCTATCGCCGGCTGCTCGACGCGTGCCGCGACGGCAAGCTCGAGACGGGCGGAACGGTGCTGCTGCAGTACCACGGGAAGCCGTACGCGGCGGACTGCTGGCAGCTCGAAGACCTACGCGCCGAGCTCGAACACGCGAAATAGAGTTGCCGTGATGGAACGGCGCGAGGTCGTGTTCGTCGACGGCGTCCGCACGGCGTTCGGCCGCGCGGGGCCGCAGGGCGTCTTCTGGAAGACGCGCGCAGACGACATGGCCGTCAAGGTCGTGCGCGAGCTGATCCGCCGCAACCCGCAGATCCCGCTCGAGCGGATCGGCGACGTCATCTTCGCGGCGACCGCGCAGGTCGGCGACCAGGGACTGACGCTCGGGCGCGACGTCGCGCTGCTGGCCGGAATACCGCAGAGCGTCCCCGGCTTCGCCGTCGACCGCATGTGCGCCGGCGCGCTCACGGCCGTGACGGCCGGGGCAGGCGAGATCGCCCTCGGGGCGTGCGACATCGTGCTCGCCGGCGGCGTCGAGCACATGGGCCACCACCCGATGGCGGAGGAGGTCGACTTCAACCCCCGCTTCGTCGCCGAGCGGATCGTCGACACGTCCGCGGTGACGATGGGCGCGACGGCCGAGAACCTCCACGACGTCTTTCCGCAGATCACGAAGCAGGACGCCGACGCGTATGCCGTCCGCTCGCAGCAGCGCGCGACGGCCGCGTGGCAGAACGGCGTCATGCGCGAGACGGTCGTGCCGATGACGGTCTTCACGGACGACGGCTGGAAGCCCGCCGACCGCGACGAGTTCCTGCGCCCCGACACGTCGCTCGAGGGGCTCGCGAACCTGCGCACGCCGTTCCGTGCGGGAGGCCGCGTCACGGCCGGGAACTCAGCAGGGTTGACCGACGGCGCGACGGCCGCGTTCCTCGCCGCGGAGGAGACGGCGCGGGAGCTCGGCCTCGCGCCGGCGATGCGGCTGGTCGCGTTCGCCTTCGCCGGCGTCGAGCCCGAGCTGATGGGCATCGGCCCGATTCCCGCGACGAAGCGCGTGCTCGAGCAAACGGGGCTGACGCTCGACGACATCGGACTGTTCGAGCTGAACGAGCCGTTCGCCGTCCAGGTGCTCACCTGGTGCGACGGCATGGGCGTCGACCCGGAGGACGAGCGGCTGAATCCGTACGGCGGCGCGATCGCCTGCGGACATCCGCTCGCTGCGACCGGCGTGCGACTGATGGCACAACTGGCGTACGGCTTCAAGGAGCGGCCGCACGTGCGCTACGGGTTGACAGCGCTGTGCGTCGGCATGGGCATGGGCGCCGCGCTGCTCTGGGAAAACCTTGGCGCCGATCACTGAGTTCAAGCTCACGCGCGCCGGCGACGTCGCGCTCGTCACGATCGACAACGGCGAGGACTGGACGAAGCCGACCTTCTTCGGCGAGGCCGCGCTGGAGTCGCTGGACCGGACGCTGAACGAGCTCGAGTCGGGCAATTACCGGGCTGCGCTGATCACGGGCAAGCCGTTCTTCTTCGCGGCCGGCGCCGACATCACCGAGTTTCCGCACATCACGCCCGAGCGAGCGGTCGAGGGCGCGCGCGCCGGACACGAGCTGTTCGCCCGTCTGCGCGCACTGCCGTTCCCGACCGTGGCCGCGATCAACGGCGCGTGTCTCGGTGGGGGCGTCGAGCTCGCGCTCCACTGCACGGCGCGCACCGTCTCGACGGCCGTGCGGCACTTCGCATTCCCGGAGGTCTTCCTCGGCCTCTTCCCCGCGTGGGGCGGTACGCAGCTGCTGCCGCGCCTCGCCGGTCCGGAGGCGGCGATCAAGGTGATCGTCTCGAACCCGCTCCGGCAGAACCGCATGCTCAGGGCCGCCGACGTGGCCGAGCTCGGAATCGCCGACCGCCTGCTCGAGCCCGTCGAGTTCGTCGACGAGTCGCTCGCCTTTGCACGCGAGCTCGCAGAACGTCCGCTCGAACGCGTCGCACCGGACTGGTCGGATGCAGAGACGATCTTCCGCCGTACGCGCACCGCAGTCGACGACGCCGTGCACGGAGCGGCGCCTGCGCCGTACGTCGCACTCGACCTGATCGAGGGCGCGCAGCACTGGTCGATCGACGAGGGGTACGCGCGCGAGGAGGAGGCAATCGGCGAGCTGCTTCCCGGGCCGCAGGCGCAGGCGTCGATCTACGCCTTCCAGCTGGTGGAGCAGCGGGCGAAGAAGCATCCGCACAAGCCGGCGGCGGAACCGCGCAAGGTGCAAAAGGTCGGCATCGTCGGCGCGGGGCTGATGGCGCGCCAGATCGCCGAGCTGTTCGTGAAGCGCCTGGCCGTCCCGATCGTGATGCGCGACGTCAAGCAGGAGCTGGTCGACGAGGCGGTCGCCGAGCTCGGGCCGTCCGTCAGCGGCGGCACCGGCTACGAGGGCTTCGAAGACTGCGACGTCGTGCTCGAGGCGGTCTTCGAGGAGCTCGGCGTCAAGCAGCAGGTGTTCGCAGAGCTCGAGCAGGTCGTGCGAGACGAGTGCGTCCTCGCGACGAACACCTCGGCGCTCTCGATCACCGACATGGCCGCGGACCTGCGCAGGCCGGAACGCATCGTCGGGATGCACTTCTTCAACCCGGTCGCGGTCATGCCGCTGCTCGAGGTCGTGCGTGCCGAGGTGTCGTCCGACGAGGCGCTCGCGACCGTTTGGGCGGTGGGCGAGCAGCTGGGCAAGCGGCCGATCCTCGTCGCCGACGCCCCCGGTTTCGTCGTCAACCGCGTCTTGACGAGGATGACGCGCGTGATCATGGACGCGGTCGAGCACGGCACCCCGGTCGAGGAGGTCGACGAGGCGGTCATGTCGCTCGGCATGCCGATGGCGCCGTCCGTGCTGCTGCAGATGGTCGGTCCGCGCGTCGCCAACCATGTGCTCGAGCGCATGCACGATGCGTTCCCCGACCGCTTCCCGCTCTCGCCCGCGCTCTCCGCGTTGGCGGATGGAGGCGAGCCAGTTGTCGTCGAAGAGGCGCCTCGCACGCGAAAGCAGATCGTCGACGAGGTGCTCACCGCGGTGGCCGACGAGATCCATCGCCTGCTCGAGGAGGGCGTCGTCGAGGAGGCAGCCGACGTCGACACCGGCTTGCTGCTGGGCGCCGGCTGGCCCTTCTTCCTGGGCGGCATCACCAAGCATCTCGACCAGAGCGGACGGTCGGAGCGCCTCTTCGGTAACACTTTCGCCGAGATGGCAAAAACAGGAGCACCCGCCTGATGGCCAACGACGACTGGCGCGTTCGCATCGAGCTGCCCGACGAGCAAGGCGCGCGCGGCCTGCTCGACCGCCTCGGCCTGACGAAGGGCGACGCCGAGGAGCTCGCCGACGAGTTGCGCGAGCACCGCCTCGCGGTGTCCCGCGACGGCGAGACGATCTTCGTCTATGCGTCGACGGGTATGCAGGCCGAGCACGCGAGCCGGATCGTCGAGCGCGAGCTGCGGGACGACGACCTGACCCCGACGCGCTTCGTGACCGAGCGCTGGCTGCGTGACGAAGAACGGTGGGACGACGAGCCCGACACGGGCGACGTCGAGGAGGACATGCTGCGCCGCGGCTACGCGCCGTGGGAGGTCCGGGTCGAGTGCGACAGCCTCGGCGAGGCCGACGAGCTGGCGGAGCAGCTGCGCTCCGAGGGCTTCGACGTCTCGCGGACGTTCACGTACGTCATCGCCGGCGCCACCGACCGCGCGCAGGCCGTCGAGCTGGCCCGGCGCGTCCACGGGCACGTGGAGCCGGGCGGCGAGCTGGTCTACGAGGTCCAGCCCTCGAACCCCTTCGCCATCTTCGGGGGTCTGGGCACCTAGCCGGTTGGCCTAGGCGCCGACTCGTCGGCGCCGCATAGAGGTCGCGCGAGCATGATCGCGCGACCGTCCTACGCCCGCTGAGGGTCACTCCGGGGAGTGAACCTTGCGCCCCCCTTTCGACCGATATACTGCATGGCACGACTCCCGCCTTGGGGATTGCGGGGTCGCCTTTTTTGACAGGTGCAGCGCCCGTTCAAGCGCTGCGTTCATGCAGGAGATCAAAGAGCAGCCGACCACAGCGTCGGAGGCAACGGACGGCCTGACGGCTGCCGCCCTCCGAGCCGAAGCCTGGGCTGGGGAGCCCTTCCTCCGGGAGGGCGAAGACCCGGCCGTTTCGCTCGCGCCCGGGACGTCCCGGCGGCGCGCGCTCGACGATGCGCTCGTCGAGATCGAGGCCGGCCGGCGCGACCCGTCGCCCGGCTGGAAGGTGCAGTACGGACTGATGCTCGGGCTCGAGCGCGTGCTCGCCGAGCCGCGTCCCCACCTCGCATCCGGGACGGAGCTGCGCCGGCACCAGGTCGACGCGCTCGCCGGGATGCTGACCGAGCTGATCTCCGCGCACGAGAAGGACGCGGCGGCGAACGGCAACGGCACCGTCGTCGAAGCCGTGCAGGAAGAGGAGGAGCCGGAACCCGAGGAGGACTCGTCGGAGGACGTTCTCGACGAAGAGGACGAGGACGATCAGGCTTTCAGCGGCCCCGATCCCGGAGCCGTACGGCGTTACCGCTTCCGCCATCCAACCGCGTCCGGCAAGACGATCGCGGCTGCGGGATTCGTCGAAGCGGCGCGGACGCTCGGCGTCCTGATCCTCACGCACCGCCGCCTACTCGTCGCGCAGTTCGACGGCGACCTCACGACCGAGGGCTACGCCGACCGCTTCACGCCTGCGATCGAGAGCGGCAGCGAACCGCTGCGCGTCGGCAATCCGCTGACCATCCAGACGTACGCATGGTTCGCGCGGCACCAGGAGTCGATCTCCCGCGACGCGTATCAGCTCGTCATCTGCGACGAGGCGCACACCGCACTCGGCGAGAAGACGTCGAGCGCGATCCGCTCGTTCCCCGAGCCCATCTACATCGGCATGACGGCGACGGAGCAGCTGATCGCGAAGCAGGTCTCCGATGTGTTTCCCGCGTCGGTCGACGACCTGCCACTGCAGGATGCTGCACGCCGCGGACTGATCGCCCCGCTGCGCGACCTGCGCGTCCCGCCCGTCGCCGCGATCAACCAGGTTCCGATCGTCGGCGGCGACTTCGACCAGGAGATCCTGGCGAAGACGCTCGACCACCAGGCGTTGAACCAGGCAGCCGCGAGCCTCTACCGCGACCGCTTCGACAACACGCCCGGAATCGTCTACGCGGCCGGAGTCGACCACGCGTACAACCTCGCGCAGGAGTTCCGTGCCGTCGGCCTTGCGGCGGAGGCCGTGTCGGGCCGCACGCCTCCGGTCAAGCTCGCCGAGACGCTCGCGGCCTACGAGCGCGGCGAGATCAACGTCCTGATCAACGCGATGCTGCTCGCCGAGGGTTGGAACTCGCCGCGCGCGACCGTCTGCATGCATCTCGCGCCGACGGCGTCGCGCAGGGTGTACCAGCAGCGGATCGGTCGCATCATGCGCACGCATCCGCGCAAGGAGGCCGGCATCGTCGTCGACTTCGTGCCGAAGGCGGCGACGCACAACGAGCGCGTCATCTCACTGCACTCGCTGCTCGACGCCGACTTCTACCGCGAGGGCGCGCGAGTCACTCCCGCGCCGCGCCGCCGCGTGCAACGTCGCGCACGACGCAAGCTGACACCGGCGCCCTGGCTGGTTCCGGTCACGCCCGACGTGCGACGCCGGCTCGCGGTGATCACCCGCGAGTGGCAGCGTGTCGACCCGAAGTACCTCGACGAGGACGAGCAGCGCTACTGGGCGACGATCGCCGGCCGGCAGATCCGCTTCGACGAGCGCGCCGCGTTCGTCGAGAAGCTGACGGCGCGGGGCGCATCGAAGGCGTGCCTCGAGCAGTTCCTGGCGACCTGCGCGGCCGAGAACCCCAACCGGCGATTGCGCATGATCGCGCTCTCCGACCGCGTCTCGATGAAGGTCGAGCGCGCGGACTTCGACGATCTCGTCACGTTGATCACGCAGGCGCCGACGTGGGAGAAGGACCGCATGGGCGGCGTGCGCGTTCTGCTGCGCGCGATCGCCGAAGGCAAAGCCGACGCGCCCGAGCAGATCCTCGCCCGCTGGACCTGGCGGCTCGCGCGCGCCTCGCGCAAGCTGCAGGACCGGCGCGCGAGCGCGGAGTTTCCCGAGGCGAAGCGGCTGCTCGGCGCGCTGGCGAACTCACGCGGGCACCGTCACGAGGAGAACGCCGCGAAGCTCGTCAATGCCGCGCTCGAGCTCCCGCTGCCGGTCGGCGTGGCGCTGCTCGCGTCGGCCGAGGGGTACACGCCGCGCGCCACGCAGCTGATCGAAGCGGCTCGCGAGCGGCTGGCGACCCTGCACGAGGTCGCGGGCGCGCTGGCCGAGAACCTGCCCCAGCCCAAGCTCACGTCCGGCCGGTCGCGCAGGCGCAAGCGCCGCAAGCGGCGGAAGAAGACGGCCGACACGGCGGCCGCCGCACCGTCGGCTGCGGCCGAGACGGCGCCGGAGCCAAAACCGGCTGAAACACCTGCGGCGTAACCTCGACTAGAGACAAGTGATCGTTCTCGTTCCGATTGCGTTCGCAGCCGGCGTGATCACGGTGTTCACGCCCTGCATCCTCCCGGTGCTGCCCATCGTGCTCGCCGGCGGCGCCGGCACGAAACGGCGCCCGTACGCGATTGCCGCCGGGCTCGTGACGACGTTCACGGCCTTTCTGCTCGCCGGTGCGTGGCTCTGGGGCCTGCTCGGAATCGGCAAGCAGCACCAGATCCAGATCGGCGCGGTGCTGCTCGGCCTGCTCGCGCTGACGTTGCTCCTGCCGCGGATCGGGGAGTGGGCCGAGCGTCCGCTCGCATTCATGACGCGGCGCCGCTTCGGCGACCTCGGCGGCGGCTTCCTGCTCGGTGCGAGCCTCGGGCTCGTCTTCATCCCGTGCGGCGGGCCGGTGCTGGCCGCGTTGACGTCGAACGTCGCACGCGACCGGGTCGGCGGCTGGCTCGTGGTGATCGCGATCGCGTACGCGGCCGGCGCCGCACTCCCCCTGCTCGCGATCGCCGCCGGCAGCAGGCGACTGACAACGAGCTTCCGGCAGCACGCCCAGGCGGTGCGCATCGCAGGCGGTGTGCTGATGGCGGCCGCGGCGGTCGTGATCTACAACGGCTGGGCGGAGAGCCTGCAGACGAACGTCCCGAGCTACGCAGGGTGGCTGCAGAACCGGATCGAGGGCAGCGGCCAGGCGAAGAACCAGCTGGCGCAGCTCGGCGGCGCCAAGACCTCGTCGGCGTTGCCGAAGGGCCCGCAGGCGCCGGACATTCAGGGCATCAGCGCCTGGATCAACTCGGCGCCGCTGACGATGCAGCGACTGCGCGGCAAGGTCGTGCTCGTCGACTTCTGGACGTACTCGTGCATCAACTGTCTGCGCACGCTCCCGTACCTGAAGAGCTGGGACGCGCGCTACCGCTCGAAGGGTCTCGTCATCCTCGGCGTGCACTCGCCGGAGTTCGCGTTCGAGCACAGTCTCGGCAACGTGCGCGCGGCGGTGAAGCGACTCGGAATCCACTATCCCGTCGCGCTCGACAATGACTTCGCCACCTGGTCGGCGTACCAGAACCAGTACTGGCCCGCGGACTACCTGATCGACCGTACGGGGCGTGTTCGCGACGTGCACTTCGGCGAAGGCTCGTACGCGCAGACCGAGCACAAGATCCGAGACCTGCTCGCAGTCCGCCTCCCACCGGCGCTCGCTCAGCCCGACCGGACGCCGACCGAGCTGCGCAGCCCCGAGTCGTATCTCGGCTACGCGCGGATCGGCAACTACGACGGTTCGCCGATTCGCCCGAACAAGCCGGCGGAGTACCGCTTCCGTCCCTCGCTCGGGAAGGACTCCTTCGCCTATGCAGGAACGTGGACGGTCGAGAAGGAGCGCATCCTCTCGGGCCTCGGCGCGAGGTTGCGCTTCAACTTCCTCGCGCAGTCGGTGCATCTCGTGCTGACCGGCCACGGCACGATCCGCGTGAAGCTGAACGGCCGTCCAGTGCAGACCGTGCACGTGGCGGCGGACAAGCTCTACACGCTCGTGACCCAGAAGAGCGCGCGGGAAGGCTTGCTCGAGCTGAGCTTCACACCGGGCCTCTCGGCTTACGCGTTCACGTTCGGCTAAACGAACTTCACGCTCAGACCCCAGCAGTCAGCGCGGGATCTGCGCAACGACCAAAGCCGGAGCGTAAGCCAGCGCGAAGCGCGGCTTACGCGGAGGCGAACTCATGCGGTTCGGCCACGCGAAGCATGGCCGAACCGCACAGAAGAGAACATTCGCCAACACGCAAGGAGCGCGCGGGCTTAGCCCGCGCGCGTTCCGCGCGAAGCGCCGTACCCAATCCGCGTCAGACCCCGAAAGGGGTCTGAGGCGAAGCCTTAGGGCTGTTCGGACGGGCCCGCGTCGGGCTCGCCGTTGTCCTCCTCGCGGTCGCGCAGGAAGCGCGTCAATTCGGCGGCGAGCGATTCGCCGGAGGGAAGCTCCTGGTCGTCGTCGAGGATCTCCGCGCGTTCCTCGAGCTCGGCGACGTACGCGGCCGTCTCGTCGTCGGAGGCGACCGCTTCGCTGACCTGCTCACTGTAGCGCTCGGACGCTTCCTCGAGCTCGTCGGTGTCGACCGCCGCGCCGAGAATGTCGCCGAGCCGCTGGCACAGCGCGAGGGCGGCGCGCGGGCTGGGCGCGAGCGAGACGTAATGCGGCACCGCGGCCCACAGCGAGACCGACGGGATGTGCGCGGTGTTGCACGCATCGTGCAGCACGCCGACGATGCCCGTCGGGCCTTCGTAGCGCGAGCGTTGCAGACCGAGCCGCTCGATCAACTCCTGGTCGGTCGCACCGCCGGTGACGGGCGAGGGGCGCGTGTGCGGGACGTCCGCAAGCAACGAGCCAAGCGTGATCATCATCTCGACTCCAAGCTCGCGCGCGAGGTCGACGATCAGCGTCGAGAACGTGCGCCAGCGCAGGTTCGGCTCGATGCCGAGCATCAGCACCGCGTCACGCTCGAGCCCGGGAATCGGCGCGTGGTAGAACGCGTTCTCCGGCCAGTCGACGCGACGCGTGCGCCCGTCGACGAGCGACACGTGCGGCCGCGTCGCCTGGAAATCGAAGAAGCCCTCCGGCTCGATCTCGGCGAAGCGCTCGGCCTCCCACGTCTTCGCCAGGTAGCCGCCGGCGAGCGAGGCGCCCTGGCCGCCGTCGTTCCACCCGCGGAAAGCGGAGATCAGAACCGGCTCGCGCAGGGCGGGCCGGGCGACGATGCGGAGTTCCTCAGCGATGCGTCAAGTCTACGTTCGGCCGCCAGAACAGCGTGGCCAGCGCGATCGTGCCGACCCAGACAGTCGCCGCGAGGAAGACGTGCAGCAGGACGAGCCCCCACGGGAGATGCGTGCGCCATTGCAGCTCGCCGAGCCCCATCTGCGCGAGCAGGACGGCGAAGACGGCCGCGCCGAGCAAGAACAGGCGCGGCGAGCGGTCGCGGCGCGCTGCGAGATAGCCGAGGCTGAAGAGGAACGCGATCAGGAACACGCCGACGACCGCGCCGTGCGCGTACACGAACGGATCGAGCCGGCCGAGGCGGTCGATGTCCTGCGCCTTCCCGCCGCCCGAATGCGGTCCCGCGGCTGTCGCGAGCGAGCCGCTGACGATCAGGACGAAGCAGGCCGACGCAAACACGATGCCGAGTCGGCGTAACTCGAGCGGAACGAGCGGCTCGACGCGGCCGACCTGCTCGGCGCGCACCTCGAGCAGGAACACGGTTGCGGCTCCGAGCAGCGCGATCGAGAGCAGCAGGTGGACCATCACGATCGGCCAGCGCAGGTCGCTTGCAACGGCGAGCAGGCCGATCGGCGCCTGCAGCAGCGTCCCGAGGAAGATCGCGAGCGCCGGCCGGTGGAATTTCGTGCGCCGTGAGGCGAGCCAGACGATCAGGGTGACGGCGATCGTGATCGCACCGAACACGCGGTTGCCGAACTCGATGAACGCGTGACCGCTCTTCGCAGGCAATGGATGACCGGACTCGCAGCCGGGCCAGTGACGACAACCGAGCCCTGAGTCCGTGAGCCGGACGGCGGCACCGGTGACGACGATCAGCCACAGGGCCGCGAGCTCGGCAATGACGAGCGGCAACAGCCGCGCCGGCGAGAGCGTCAGCGCGCGCCAGCGGGAGAGCTGTCCTACGTTCTCCACGTCACAGCGGGTCGAGGATGGCCGGGTAGCCGTCGGCGCCGTCGAACGGCGTCGGGCGCGAGCCGAGGAAGAGCGGGCGGTCGGCGGCGTTGAGCAACACCGGCATCATGTCCGGACCGCGCAGGTGACCGAGGATCCCTTGGGCGCACGTCGCTTCCCCGAACTCGGTCACGCCGTCGGCGCGGACGCCCGGGCCGGCAACGATGAAAGGGACCGGATCGCCGGAGTGGATGACGTCCGGAGAGGCGGGCGTGGCGTGGTCGCCGGTGACACACACGATCGCGCGGTCGGTGGGCAGGTTGGTGAACGCAGCGTCGAGGAGCTCGACCGCCTCGCGCTTGGCGTTCGCGTCCTTCGTGTGGCCCGCCTCGTCCACTCGCTTGTCGTGCACGTAGACGAACGTGTCGCCGGCGTCGAGCCGCTCGTGCACGAGCTCGACCGCGATGTGCGGATTCTCGACAGGGTCGAGGCCGACGCACCGTCCGAGGCCGCGCAGGAACGCCGACTCGGCCGCGAACGTGCCGCCGAGACCGTGGCGCTCGAGGAACGACGGGACCGGCTTCGGGCGACCGAACCACTTGAGCGTGATCACGTTGAAGCGCTCACCCTCGAGCCGCCGCATCACCTCTTGCGTCCACTCCAGGCACGCCCGCGCGGTGCGCTCGGCCTCAGGCGCGGCCGGCTGCGGACGAAGGACCGGATACCGGTCCCGGAAGAACGAGTCGCTGTCCGTGACGCGCTCGTCGGCGCCGCCGGAGATGCGGAGGACTGCCTCCCCGCGCCAGACGTGCGACAACGAGAAGTGGAGGCCGTCGACGGTGATGTCGTCGCAGCGCGCGACGAGCGCCTCGGCGTCGGCAGCGTCGCGGTCGGGATCCGGGCGGCCGGTCAGCCACCAGCCGTCGTCGCGACGCTCCGCCGGGCGCAGCGCGGCGTACGCGAACACGTCGTCGGCACTGACGTCCTGCCCGCGTCCGAGCGCCTCGAACACGGCGCGGCCCGGGAACTCGTGCGGCCGGTAGCCCAGCATCGACCAGTGCGCGACCTCACTCGAAGGCGCGCGCCCTGGCCCGACTGCGTACAGCACGCCGCACGAGCCAGAGGCGCTCAGCCGGTCGAGGTTCGGCGTGCGCGCAGCCTCCACCCCGCTGCGCCCGTCGAGCGACGCGTGCGCACGGTCGGCGAGCCCGTCGAGGAGGAAGACGACGATCGGGAGCACTCAGACGGCGACTCTGTCAAGCGAGCGGATCACGCGCGCGACACCCGGAGGGACCAGCTCCTCCCACTCCTCGCCTGCGCGCATCGCGGCACGGACGTCCGCGCCGGAGATGCCTTTCTCGACACCCTCGTCCAACACGACGACCTCGTACCCCGCCTCGCGCATGCGCTCGAGCTTCGTCCCGCCCCAGTCGGAGAACAGCCGGAGATATTGCGTCACCCCGGCGGGGACGTACGCCGCCCACAACTCCGGCTCGTTCACGGGGAAGGGGATGACGTGTGCACGAATGCCCTCGTCGTGCGCGACCTCCGTCACCATCAGCAGGCGCTCGACGTAGGAGAACGGGTTCGACTCGGGGAGGTGCCGAAGCGGGTCGCTCGGCTCCTCCTTGATCCGGGCCGGGTCGGGGTTCGTGATGCCGATGAACACGGTGTCGGAGCGCGCCGCCGCGCCGCGCAGGTACTCCAGGTGTCCGTTGTGGAAGGGCTGGAAGCGCCCGTGAATCATCCCGAGTTGCGTCACTCGACGACGACTCCGGCGCCCTCCTCCACACGGCCGATCCTGCGGATGAACAGCTTCTTCGCACCGAACTCCGCCTCGAGCGCGGGGCCGCGCTCGGCGGGAATCGACACGAGCAGCCCGCCCGCCGTCTGCGGGTCGTAACCGAGCGCCTCCAGTGTTGCCGGGAGGCCGTTCGTCGTCACATGCGACGACGCGAAGTCGCGGTTGCGCGGGTCACCGCTCGTGCGCACGCCCTTGCGCGCGAGATCGAGCGCACCGTCGATCGCCGGGAAGCGCTCGGACTCGAGCCGGATCTGCACACCGCTGCGGTCGGCGACTTCGTGCGCGTGACCGAAGAGCCCGAAACCCGTCACGTCCGTCACGGCAGTCGGCTCGGCGCCGCGCAGCACGTCGGCGGCGTCCTTGTTCAGCGTGCGCATCCAGCGGACCGCGCGCGTCAACTGCATGTCTCCCGCAAACCCCTTCTTGTAGCCGCTCATGATCAGACCGGTTCCGAGCGGCTTCGTCAGGAAGAGCGCGTCGCCGGGTTGCGCGCCGCTCTTCGGCCAGATGCCGTCAGGGTGCACGGTGCCGACGACAGCGAGCCCGTACTTGGGCTCGGCGTCGCGGATCGTGTGACCACCGGCGAGCAGCCCGCCGGCCGCGCGCACCTGCTGGTCGGCTGCGGCGAAGATCTCACCGAGCATCTCCATCGGCAGCTCTTCGGGGAACGCCGCGATCGACAGCGCGAGCAGCGGCACCCCGCCCATCGCGAAGACGTCGTTGAGCGCGTTCGTCGCAGCGATCGCGCCGTAGTCGCCCGGGTCGTCGACGACCGGCGGGAAAAAGTCGAGCGTGAAGATCAGCGCGCGCTCGTCGTCGAGGCGGTAGACGGCAGCGTCGTCCGCAGGTGCGAGCCCCACGAGCAGGTTCTCGGCCTCGACGGGTACGAAGCCCGCGAGCAGCTCCTCGAGGCGCGCGGCGGAGTACTTGGCGGCGCAGCCGCCGCACGAGGCGAGGTCGGTGAGCTTGACGCGTCCGGTGTCGGTGTCCATGAACCGCGAAGGGTAGGGAACGAGCCCTGATTCGTCTACAGAGGTCGTGCGCTTCTCGTTCTTACGAACGGAAGGCGCCAGGTATTCCCGCCGGAGAAAAAGCCGGCGGCGGCTAGGTATGCCGCCGCCGTCAGGGGAGAGGAGGAGCCTTGCGGTTCCCCCGCGCCACCCTTCTGCATGTGCCTCCGGTCACCTTCTCACTTGCAAAGATGAGCCATCGAGCGGGCGGCGCTGATCACGGGGGGCTCGTCGGGTATCGGCTTCGCAATCGCGCGTGCGTTACGCGAGGACGGGTTCGAGCTGACGCTGGCGTCGCGTACCCGGGAGAAGGTCGAGGCCGCCGCGCAGGAGCTCGGCGCGCTGGCGGTGACCGCGGACGTCGCGCAGGAAGAGGATTGCCGGCGCCTGGTGGAAGAGCACAGCGGTCGCCACGGCAGGCTCGACGTCCTCGTCAACTCGGCCGGCGTCGGGATCGGCGGCGGCATCGACGAGCTGTCGGCGAAGCAGATCGACCTCCAGCTCGACGTGAACCTGCGCGGCCTGCTGCTCGTCACGGCCGCAGCACTGCCGCTGTTGCGCGAAGCGCGCGGCCTCGTCGTCAACCTCGCTTCGATTGCCGGGACGATGGGCACGCCGCCGCTGCCGGTCTACGGCGCGGCGAAGGCTGCGGTGATCCAGTTCACGAACACGCTCAACCGCGGCGAGCAGGAGCACGGCGTGCGCGCGACGGCGATCAGCCCGGGCTTCGTCGACACGCCGATGACCGACTGGAACCCGGTTCCGAAGGAGGAGATGATCCAGCCGGAGGACTGCGCCGAGATCGTGCGTCTCCTCCTGAAGCTCAGCCCGTACGCGCGCATCCCGCACGTCGTGGTCGAGCGGCTCGGGGCCTAGAGCTCTCCGGGCGTGCGGATGATCTTCCAGATCATGTAGACGCCGAGCAGGAACGCGGCGCAGAAAAGCGCGAACGCCTCCCACCGCAAGTCGTGCACGCGCGCAAGCAGCGCAGACGAGAGCAAGAGCGCGGCGACGATGACGGCGCCGCCGATGCGGTTCGCGACCGACCGCAGGACGTGCTCGAGCTCGCCCAGGTCGGTGGGCACGATGCCAGCCTTGAAGGTGCCGGTCTCGAGCTTCGTGACGAGGTGGCCGACGCGGCGCGGCATCCGTCCGAGCGGCTCCAGCTGCGTGTACAGCCACGCGAACAGCTGGTTCGGCTCCAGCCGCCGCTCGGCCTCGAACAGCATGACCTCGAGCGCGTCCTCTTCCATCAGCTCGATCGGGTCGAGCTCGGGATAGAGCACCCGCGCAATCGAGTCGGCTTGCGCGAGCGTCTTGCCGACGAGCGCGAAGCTCGTCGGCAGGCTGATGCCGTACTCGAACGAGATGCGCTGCAGGTCGGCGAGCGCCTCGCCCGCGCGGATCCCGGACAGCGGGCGCCAGTGGTAGCGCGGCAGCTTGCGGCGCAGGTCCTGCACGAACCCGGGCTCGTTCGCCGCGAGCGAGACACGCGAGAGACCGAGGATCAGGTCGGCGACGTCGTCGGCCCGGTTCTGTGCGACGGCGAGCAGCAGCAGCGCGAGATTCCTCCGCGTGTCGTCGTCGAGGCGCCCGAGCAGCCCGAAGTCGACCAGCGCCAAGCGCCCGTCGGTCGTCAGCAGGACGTTGCCGCGATGCGGATCGGCGTGGTAGACGCCCTCGACCGTCACCTGGTGCACGTAGGCCCGGAAGAACTGGCGTGCGAGCTCCTGCGCACGCTCGACGCCCAGCCCGTGGTCGGCGTCGACCTTGCGTCCGTCGATTTTCTCGAGGACGAGCACGCGTTCCGTCACGTGGGGACGGATGACCTTCGGGACGACGATGTCCTCGTAGTCGCGCAGGAATCCGGCCACGAGCTCGGCGTTGTTCGCTTCCTCGACGAAGTTCAGCTCGCCACGCAGGTGAACCTCGAGCTCGTCGCCGAGCGCGCGCGCCTGCAGCAGCTGCGCGCGCTCCGAGCGGGACTCGAGCAGCTCGGCCGTGGAGCGCATGAGCGCGAGGTCGACCTCGATCTGCTGCTCGATGCCGGGCCGCCGCACCTTGACGATGACCTCCTGCCCGCTTTGCAGGAGTGCCGTGTGGATTTGCGCAATCGACGCCGTCGCCAGCGGCTCGGGATCGACGCGTACGAACACATCCGGCGGCAGCTCCTCGGCGACCACCTGCCGGATCTCCTCGAACGGCACGGGCGGGACGTCGTCCACGAGCTTGCCGAGCTCGTCGATGTACTCATCGGGCAGCAGGTCGGGACGTGACGAGAGCAGCTGTCCGAGCTTGATGTACGTCGTGCCGAGCTCCTCGAGCGCCTCTCGGAACTCCTGCGCGCCTTCACGGGTCGCGGGCCTGTTCCCCCAGACACCGAGCTCGCGCAACACGCGCAGGAGGCCACCGCGCCGAGCGACGCGCCCGACGTAGACGGCACGCTTGATCCGATCCGTCCGCGGGCCCATCAGCCCGCGTATCTCCCGGGTGTCAGGCTTGGAAACGCGTGGGCTTGACGCGCTGGCGCGCGAGAAAGCTGTCGACGGCTTCGCGGTGAACGCGCAGCACGCGGCCGACGCGCACGGCGTCGAGCCGCCCGTCGTGAATCAAGCGCCGAATCGTCTCGGGATGCACTCCGAGCTGATCCGCGACTTCACGAACGCTGACGAGCCCATCAGGCTGTTGCTCCGCAGTCACCGTCTCTGAACCTACAAGAGTAGACGACGGATTGCGTCCTCCAGTTCGTTCGTCGACACGGAGCCTTCGAGCTTCGCCTTGATCCTGCCGTCGCGTCCGACAACGAACGTCCACGGCTCACCCGGCAAATGCCATTGCCGAACCCAGCGGTTTCGTCCGCGGCTCGGATCGTTGTCCTCGTAGATCTCCACGTGAATGAAACGAACTGGCGAGTGAGCAAAGCGCTTGCGTACGCTGTCGACGACGTCGACGACCGGCCCGCAAACGCGGCTGACGCAGTAGCGCGGCGTCGCGAACGTCACGACGAACGGTTCGTGCGCGGCGAGGGCTCCGGCGATCGAGGTGCGCAGCAGCGCGCGGTCGGGCGGCACGCGCGTCGTCAGCTGCGACGTTCTGCCGCCCGTTGTCGCAAGCGTCGGCGTCTGCGACGGATACGCGCGGGCGCCGACCATCGGAGACGCCGAGCGCGTGTGCACGACGAGGTCGCCGAGGGCCGCGATCCGCTCTTTTGCTCCGAGCGGCCGTGCGACCACCAGGTAGTGCCCGGCGCGCGGCACGCGCAGGTGCGCAACGTAGATGTCCTTCGCGTCTGCGCCCGTCGACGTTCCCGGCACGCCGATCGGCTCGAGCGCGGCGGTCGTCTGAGCGAACGGTCGAGCACGCAGCGAGCGCGCGACCCACACGCGCGCATGGGGCGTCGACACCACGCGTCCACGCGGATCGACGACCAGGAAAGAGACCCGTACGACGCCGGGCGAGTAATCGGATGTCCCGGGAATCAACGAAACGCTCCGGCTGCGGGGTTGACGCCACAGCGATTCGAGTGATCCCGCCTTCGGCGCGCCTCGCCTCGAAGAGCCCGTGCTCGAGCTACAGCCGACCATGAGGAAGATCAGCGCAACAAGCGCAAGCGAAGCGCGCACATCGTCACTCTAGAAGTCGCTGCCCTCATGCGGGCCGAACGGCCAGAACTGCATCGCCGGCAAAAGCGCCATCCCGATCAGGATCGCGAAGACAGCGAAATAGATGACACGAGCTCTCAACACAGGGTCACCCCCTTTCCTGGCTAGAAACGGACGTCCTGCAAAGCGTCGGCAGCGCGGCGGTACAGCTCCGCCGCCTTCCGGTCGTCGCCGCGCCGCGCGGCCAAATCCCCCTGGGCGATCCAGGCGTCGGCCCGATGGCTGCCGGAGGACATCTGGTCATAGGCCGACTCTCCGGCCTTGAAAGCCTCGTCGGCCTCGTCGAGCCGATCCTGCGCGAGCAGCGCGCGTCCGAGGACGAGCTGAGCGTTGCCGATCTCGTGCATCTCGTCGACACGGTCGCCGAGCAGCTTCAGCGCATACCGCGCCTGCTCTTCTGCGCGTGCGACGTCACCGGTGCGAAGGTGAACCTGGGCGATGCCGTTCACCGCGTGCGCCGCGTCGTCGTCGTTGCCGACTTCGAGCGCGATCCGAACTGCGTCCTTGAGCAGGTCGAGTGCTTCGTCCGGATGGCCGAGCAGGAAGTTGATGCCGCCGAGGTTGTTCAGCAGGCGTCCGAGATTCCCGCGGTCCGACAGCTCCTCGTACGCGGACTTCGCGCGCTCGGCGTACGACCGCGCCAGCACCCAGTGGCCCTCGCGGTCGGCGATGATCGACGCCTGGAAGTAGACGTCGGCCGAGGTGCGCGTGTCGTTCAGGCTTTCGGCCAGCTCGAGCGCGCGCTCCACGTCCTCGCGCGCTGCTTCGAGGTCGCGGCGCCTGCGGTAGCAGCGCGAGCGCCAGGCCAGCACGTTGGAGCGCAGCTGGTCGGACGGGATCTCTGACCGCTCCGCGACCTTCAGCGCCTCGTCGAAGAGCGCGATCGCCGTCTGGACACTGTTGAGCTTGAAACGCGCGACGCCGAGCCGGAAGAGCACGTCGGCCCGCTCGATCTCGGAGAACGTCTCGCTCTCGGTCAGCGCGCGCGCACGCTCGAGCAGCGCGATCGCTTCGCGGATCTCTGCGCGGCGCATGCGGACTGTCGCTTCGCCGGAAAGGACGCGCACCTCCAGCTCCGGCAGTCCGGTGGCGAGCACCGCGGGCCGGATGCGCTCGAATTCGGCGAACGCCTCGTCGTTGCGGCGCGCCTCGACCAACGCGTCGGCGCGTGCGAGCGACGCGTCGACCCGGCCGCGCTCGTCGGCCGAGACGCCGTTCGCGAGGAAGCCGGCGTCGACTCCGAGGCGCTGTGCGAGCCACTGGATCGTCTCCGCCGTCGGCCGCGTCTTGCCGCGCTCGATCTGGCTGACGTACTCCTTCGAGAAGCGGTCCCCCGCCAGCTCGGTCTGCGTCATGGCCGCAGCGACACGAAGCTGGCGGAGCCTTTCACCGAGCCTCAGCCCGGCGTGGGCGGCCGACAGTCGCTGCTGCTGACGTGTGGCGGTGGGTTCAGACACGTACGGCGTAGTAGACGACACGCTTCACCAAATCTCAACCTGTCCTTCCAAGCATCCCCCAAAAAGGTCATGTCCGAGCGAGAAACCGGTCAAGCAAGCCTACTGCAAATCACTTGACCGAGCTACTTGACAGGGCCGCTCGAGGCTCCTACAGTGAGGCCATCTTGCGACCGAGCCAGACGCCAGGGTCGGCTGCAGGAGGCGCTTCACCAGGTGGGACCGTCGGAGGCGTGGCTGGGCCGCAGAGCCAAGTCTCCAGCAAAGCTCTCGCCAGGAACACCGAACGCGCCTAGAGGAATCGACCCCCGGAGCCGCAGCCGGGGGTCTTCCTATTTCAGGCCGCGGAAAAGCTGCGCTTTTCCGCGGGGTTGGGTACTGCGCTTCGCGCTGAACGCGCGCGAGCCGAGCTCGCGCGCTCTTTCGGTGTTGGCGGATGTCTTCTGTCGTGCGGTTCGGCCATGCTGCGCGTGGCCGAATCGCATCGGTTCGCCTGCGCGTAAGCCTTCGGCTTACGCTTCGGCTTAGGCGCCTACCGCTGGTTCTGGCGTTCTGCTTGGTTCCTCTACGTGGTGGACGTTGCGGATGGTCGTGACTGCCACTGCTGCGCCGGCTAGGAGGATTCCTGCGCCGACGTGAAGGGCTCGGTGGTAGCCGGGGACGAATTGGGCCGCGTAGCGGGGGTCGAAGGGCTTCACGTTGACGGTCGTGGCGATCAGGGCGCCCATGATGGCGATGCCGAGGGAGCCGCCCACCTGGCGCATGCTGTTGATCACGGCCGAGCCGACGCCGGCCTTCGTGACCGGGACCGAGCCCATGGCTGCGGCGGTCGTCGGGGCCATCGTGATCGCCATGCCGATGCCGCCTGCGACGAGGCCGGGGACGATGTCCCACCACGTCGAATGCTCGTCGAGCGTTGCGAACAGCAGCAGCGCCACGGTGAGTAGCACCATGCCGCCGCTCATCAGCCAGCGCGGCCCGATGCGGTCGGCGACCCGTCCCGCGAGCGGCGCGACGAAGATGATCAGCACCGTCATCGGCAGGAACGTCGCGCCCGTCTTGATCGGGCCGTAGTGCAAGACGCGCTGCAGGAAGAGCGAGTTGTAGAAGAAGATCCCGAACATCGCGAGCCCGACGAGGAACATGACGGTGTTCGCGCCGGCGAACTGCCGGTCGCGGAAGAGCGTCATGTCGAGCATCGGGAGACGCTGGTGCAGCTCGAGCAGCACGAATGCGGTCAGGGCGACCGCTGCGACGCCGAAGAGCGAAAGCACGAGTGCGGATCCCCAGGCGTGGTCGTTCGTCTCGATCAGCGCGAGCGTCAGCGCGAACAGCCCGACCGCAGACGTGACGAGGCCCGGCAGGTCGAGCCGCTGTTCGTGCGAGGTGTCTCTCGATTCGTCGATGAAGACCCGAGCCGCGACGACGCCGGCGATGCCGACGGGGATGTTGATGAAGAAGATCCAACCCCAGCTGATGTCCTGCGTCAGCAGGCCGCCGACGAGCGGGCCGATCGCGAGCGCGAGCGCCGACACGCCCGCCCAGATGCCGATGGCCATGCCGCGCTGCCGCGGCGGGAACGTCGCCGTGATGATCGAGAGCGTCGCCGGGTTCATCAGCGCGGCACCGACACCCTGCACGGTGCGCGCAGCGATCAGCGAGTCGGCACCGCCGGAAAGGCCGCACCACAGCGACGAGGCCGTGAAGATCACGAGACCGACGATGAAGATCGTGCGGCGGCCGAGCAGATCCGCGAGCTTCCCGCCCGTCAACAGCAGCACGCCGAACGTCAACGCGTAGGCATTCACGACCCACTCGAGCTCGGACGTCCCGATGCGCAGATCCTTCTGGATCGAAGGCAGCGCGACGTTCACCACCGTGTTGTCGAGCATGATCATGAACAGCCCGACGGCGACGGCGGCGAGCGTCCACCACTTCCGGTTCTCGGGCGCGAAGAGCCGGGCTTTCACGCTCTGGAGGTTAGAGAACTCGTACGCTTCTCCGCGTGGGGGACTTCGTGTGGACGCCGACGCCGGAGCAGGTCGAGAGCGCGAACATCACGCGCCTCGCACGCACCCTCGGCGTCGAGCGCTACCACGACCTCCACCGCATCTCGATCGAGGAGCCCAAACGGTTCTGGCCTGCGGTGCTGGACGATCTGGGGCTCGAGTTCTCCGAGCCGTGGAGCGAGGTCGTCGACGACTCCCGCGGGCCCGAGTGGGCCAGGTGGTTCGTCGGCGGCAAGCTGAACCTCGCCTGGTGCTGCGTCCACCGGTGGGCGGCCGGCGAGCTCGCCGAGGAGGAGGCCGCGGTCTGGCAGCCCGAGGACGGCGGGCGCACGGCGCTCAGCTGGCGCGAGCTGTCGGAAGCGGTCTATCGCCTCGCCGAAGGCCTCGCGTCGATCGGGATCGGCGAGGGCGACGCGGTCGGCATCTTCCTGCCCATGTCGCCGCAGGTCGCGATCGCCTCGCATGCCTGCGCCCACCTCGGCGCCGTGCAGGTGCCGATCTTCTCCGGCTTCGCCGCTCCCGCCATCGCCGCGCGGCTCGCCGACGCCAAGGCCAAGGCGCTGATCACGGCCGATGGCTCGCTGCGGCGCGGACACGTCCTGCGGATGAAGGAGATCGCCGACGAGGCGATCCAGGGCGCACCCACCGTGACGCACACCGTCGTGTGGCGCCGGCTCGAGCTCGACGACGTGCCGATGACGATCGGGCGCGACCGTTGGTGGCACGAGCTCGCTGCCGACGCGTCCGGCGGATTGTCCCCGCGGCAGGTCGATTCCGAGCACCCGTACCTGCTCGCGTACACGTCGGGAACGACGGGCAAGCCGAAAGGCGCGCTGCACGTGCAGGGGGGGTTCCTCGCGTCGATTGCGCGCGAAGTCGCGTACCAGACCGATGTCAAGCCCGGCGACCGCATCCACTTCGCAACGGACATGGGCTGGATCATGGGACCCTGGACAGTGGTCGGCGGCGGCGCGTGCGGCGCGACGGTCGTCTACGCGGAGGGGGCGCCCGACTTTCCGCCCGACCGCATCTGGGAGCTCGTCGAGGCGGAGCGCGTGACGATGCTCGGCGTCTCGCCGACGCTCGTGCGCGCACTGATCCCGCACGGCGAGCCGACGTCGGACATGTCGTCGCTGAAGGCGATCTGCACGACGGGCGAGCCCTGGAACCGCGATCCGTACCTCTGGCTGTTCGAGCATGTCGGCGGCGGCCGCGTGCCGATCGTGAACGAGTCGGGCGGGACGGAGGTCGGCGCCTGCTTCCTCGCGACCTGCGTGACCGAGCCGGTGAAGCCGGTCGCGCTCGGCTTCCCCGCGCTCGGGCAGGACATGGACGTCTTCGACACCGACGGCAACGCCGTGCGCGGCGAGGTCGGCGAGCTCGTGTGCAAGCGGCCGTGGCCCGGAATGACGCGCGGCATCTGGGGCGACGACGAGCGCTACCTCGACGCCTACTGGCGCCGCTTCCCCGGCGTGTGGACGCACGGCGACTGGGCGTCGATCGACGACGACGGTTACTGGTTCCTGCACGGACGCTCCGACGACACGCTCAACGTCGCCGGCAAGCGCATCGGTCCGGCGGAGCTGGAGTCGGCGGCGGTCTCGCACCACGCCGTCGCCGAAGCTGCGGCGATCGGCGTGCCGCACGAGGTGAAGGGCGAGGTCGCGTGGATCTTCTGCGTGCTGCGCCCGGACGCGGACGGAACACCGGCGTGCGCGCTCGAGATCTCGAATTCCGTCGCGGACGAGCTCGGCAAGGCGTTCAAGCCAGACCGGGTGCTATTCGTCTCGGCGCTCCCGAAGACGCGGAGCGCGAAAATCGTCCGCCGCGCCGTACGGGCCAAAGTACTGGGCAAGGATCCGGGCGACCTTTCGTCGCTGGAGAATCCGGAGGCCCTGGAAGAAATTCCTAGTTTCGAGGCATATTCATGAGAGATGCGGACCTGAATGTAAATTTCGCCGCAGGAATGCGCAGGATTCGGATCGAAGGGGCATCTGATCCACGAACGCGCTATGGGAATTGCCCAGTCCCTCATCGCGATCGTCCTCGGCACCGCCGCGCCGGCCGCGCCCGTGTCCGCAAGCACGGATGCGTCGGCACTGCAAGCCGTGGCATCGAGCTGCGCCGGCGCCACAACGGCGGGCGGTGACACGCACGCACAGCTCGAGGCGATGTACTGCGGCGTCAACATCGTGCGCCGCGCGTATCACCTGCATGTGGTCCGCGGGAACGGTCCGCTCAACCGGTCGTCCCTGCTGAAGGCGAACGCGGTGCGGCGGTGCGGCTTCTCGCACACGCCCTGTGGAATGTCCTTCACCTACACGTTCCGCCGGGCCGGTTACCTCCCAGCCCGCGCTTTCGGCGAGAACCTCGCGTGGGGACAAGCCGATCTCGGCTCTCCGCTGCGCACGATCGGCATGTGGCTCAACTCGCCGCCGCACCGCGAGAACCTCCTCAGTGCGAGCTGGCGCGATCTCGGCATCGCCGTCGAGCGCGGCCGCATCTTCGGTCGCGACGGCGTTGCGCTCTGGGTGATGGAGTTCGGCCGCCGCCGCTGAGCGCCGCTCGCGTCATTTCGTAGGGTTCTCACCGATTTCTCCGCGGGCGGGCTGGGCCTAGGGTCGAACTGCCCCGACCAAAGACCTTTGAAAGAAGGAGGCCCGATGCGCCCGTTCCGTCATGCACTCGTTCTCGCCATCGCTGCTGCCGCGCTCGCCGGCGGGGCGGCACACGCAACGACGGCGCGCTCGGCCTGGGGCCGCATCAGCGGCCCGACGCAGCCGGGCGTTCAGCTCGGCCTGGCCCGTGGCTCGGACGGCGTCCTCCATGTGATCTGGAATCGCGGCGTGTCCCCGACCTCGATCTTCGAGACGCGGCTCTCGCCGACGGGTGCGGTCAGCGGCACATCGACCGTTGCGACCGGCTTCGACGGAAACGCAGGGCTCGCGCTGCTGGTCATGCCTGACAAGACTCTGCGGCTGTTTGCCGCCGGGGCGACGCACCCACAATCGAGCGCCTACGGCATCAACACCTTCACATCCGGTCCCGGTGGGGGCAGCTGGGCCCTCCAGGCCGGGACGTTCTGGGGCGGCGCCGTCGCGAACTCGGCGGCTGTGATCGGCGCGGCACTGATGAAGGACGGACGGCCGGCGACCGCATGGCGGGGCGTCGCCGGAGCGGGCGTGCCGCCGTCGACGCAGAGTGGGTACCAGAACGGGATGACCGCTTCGCAGCTTGCAACCGACGCGGCGACGGGTGCCGTCGTGCTCTCCGGCGTCACGAATTCGGGCAACGGCGGCGTGTACGTGCAGCAGGTGCTTCCGTCGACCGGAACCCGCGTCGTGCTTCCGTTGGCCTCCACCCTGAACGACTGGAACTCGTCCGTCAGTGGTCGGCTCGGCGCGGGCGGCGTCTATGTCGCGTACGCCGACGGGAAGACGGCGAAGCTCTACCGGTACGGCGGCGGCTCGAAGACGCTCGCAAGCGGCGCATTGACGTCGGCTGCGGCCTGCCCCGGCCCCGACGGGCGCCTGTGGGTCGCTTGGGGTGACCACTCCGGCGGGCTCACAGTCACGCGGTCGAACGGTGCGGTCAGTGCATTCGAGCCGTTGCAGCGCGTGAAGCTCGCGCAGGGGAGCGACGGCATGACCTACCTGCAGTGCGAGGGCTCGGCAGGCCCTGTTGATCTCTTCGCGTTCGTGCCGTCCGGCGGATCGGCGGGCTTCTGGCACACGCACCTGCTCGCGCGGCTCTCGCTCACGGCGCACGCGTCGAAGGGGAAGGTGACGGTCACGGCACGTGACGCCGGCGACCCGCTCGCCGGTGCCGCGATCGTGGTCGCGGGGAAGCACCTGACGACGGGCGCGAACGGCCAGGCGACGGTGACCCTCAGGCGAGGGTCGTACTCGGCGACGGCGACCGTCTCGGGCTATGCGCCCGCCGCGGCGAAGGTCAAGGTGCGCTGAGCTCCAGAGGTTTTCGACTCAGAGTCGCAAACAGCTAAACTGAGGCCGTGCGCCTCGCCCTTGCCCAGATCAACCCGGTCGTCGGCGATCTTGACGGCAACAGTGCGCTGATCCTGGGCCGGCTCGAGGAGGCGAAGGCGCACGGGGCCGAGCTCGTGCTGTTCCCCGAGCTCGCGGTCACCGGCTACCCGCCCGAAGATCTCCTGCTGCGGCCGGGCTTCGTCCGCGCCGCCGAGGCGTGCGTCGAGGCGATCGCGCGGGAGACGCGCGGGACGACAGTCCTCGTCGGCGGCCCGCACTTCGACCGCGATCTCTACAACGCCTGCTACGTCCTCTCGGGCGGCGAGGTGAAGGCCGTCTACCGCAAGCGGTTCCTGCCGAACTACGGCGTCTTCGACGAGGACCGCTATTTCGCGCCCGGGCGCGACCTGATCCTGCTCGAGCACGGCAAGACGCTCGTCGGGGTCACGGTGTGCGAGGACATGTGGCAGCCGGGCCCGCCTGCGACGGATCTCGCCCTCGCCGGCGCCGAGCTGCTCGTCAACGTCTCCGCCTCGCCGTTCTACGTCGGGCGCGAGCGCGAGCGCGAGGAGATGTTCGTCACGCGCGCGCGCGACAACTCCTGCTTCGTCGCCTTCTGCAACATGGTCGGCGGGCAGGACGAGCTGATCTTTGACGGGCACTCGGTCGTGATCGACGACGAGGGCACGGTTCTCGCGCGCGCCCCGGGCTTCGAGGAAGCGCTCCTGGTCGTCGACGTCGAGCCGAAGGAAGTGATCGGCCGGCGGCTCCGCGACGTGCGCCGCCGCGCGCTCGCGCGCGAGCGGGAGGAGATCCCACCGGTCGAGGTGATTCATGTCGGCACGCGCGGGCCGTCGAGCAACGGGCAGAAGGCGACGGGCTCCGTCGCGCCGTTCGAGCCGGACCTGGAGCAGATGCGCCGCGCGCTCGAGCTGGGCCTGCACGACTATGTCGGCAAGAACGGGTTTCGCGAGGTCGTCGTGGGCGTCTCGGGCGGGATCGATTCCGCGGTCACGGCGACGCTGGCGGCCGAGGCGCTCGGCGCGGAACGCGTCCACTGCGTCTCCATGCCGTCTCGCTATTCGTCAGAGGGCACGCGCACCGACGCGCAGCGGCTGGCGGAGAGCCTGGCCTGTTCGTTCCGCGAGATTCCGATCGGATCGATCGTCGAGGCATTCGATGCGGCCCTCTCCGATGCGTTCGGCGGGACGCAACCCGACCTGACGGAGGAGAACATTCAGGCGCGCGCCCGCGGCGTGCTGTTGATGGCGCTGTCGAACAAGTTCGGCTGGATGCTCGTCGCGACGGGGAACAAGTCGGAGCTGTCGGTGGGATACGCAACGCTGTACGGCGACATGGCCGGCGGCTTCGCGTTGCTGAAGGACGTGTACAAGACGGATGTCTTCCGGCTCGCGAGCTACCTGAACGAGCGGGCCGGTCGCGAGTTGATCCCGCAGTCGATCATCGACCGTGCGCCAAGCGCCGAGCTGCGCGACGACCAGCTCGACGAGGATTCGCTGCCGCCGTACACGCAGCTCGACGACGTGCTCGAGCAGTACGTCGAGCACGACCGGACGCTGGAGGAGCTGTCGGCGGACGGATTCGACAAGGACGTCGTCGAGCGCGCCGTCTCGATGATCGACCGTGCGGAATACAAGCGACGCCAGGCGCCACCGGGGGTCAAGCTGCGACCGAAGGCGTTCGGCCGCGATCGCCGTACGCCAATTACTAACCGCTGGCGCGCCTAGCGAGCTCGCGGAACCAGCGCAGCCGCTCCTCCCACGGAACGGCGGCATTCGCGGGCGACGTCGACGGCAGCACGAACAGCTGCGTGGCGGCGAGGCGCCGCGCCTGCTCGCCGAGCTGCGCGCGCTCGCCGAACGCGCCGCGGTAGGCCTCCTTGCCGACGAAGCCGATCCACTTCGGCCGCAGCGTTCGCGCCAGGTCCTCGAGGCGGTCGGCGGCGCCGGCGAAGTCCGCCTTGCGCAGGTCGCCCGAGCCGGGCGTCGTGCGTGCCGCCGCGTTCGTGACGCCGATGCCATCGTCGAGCAGCTCGAGCTGCTCCTCCGGCGTCAGCAGGCGACGGGTGAAGCCGGCCGCGTGCAGCAGGCGCCAGAAATCGTTGCGCGGGTTCGCGAAGTGAGCGCGCGCCGCCGCCGAGAAACGCCCGGGGTTGATCCCGCAGAAAAGCACCCGCAGGCCGGGCGCCAAGACGTCGGGGACGGCTGACTCAGGCGGCTTCTGGCTCGGCGAGCTCGGTCGGGTCACGTGCCTCGAGATATTCCTCGAAGCGGCGCCGAACAGCCTCGCCCTCGATCGCGATCACGTGCCTCGGAATGCGCGGCTCGAGCCTCAGCACGTGGACGGCTGCGTCGACCCCGCCATAGCAGCGCGCGTAGCACTCCGCTTCGCTCAGACTACGCAAACGCCGCATTGGTAAAGGGTACGACGCACTCCGGACGGTTCCTCCCGCGTGAACGCCAAAGAATTCCGCTACGCCATCGCGCTCGACCGAGCCGGCCGCGTCACCGCCGACGGCAAGGCTCCGCTCGAGCTCGACCCCGCCTGGACGCCGGAACATCTCGTGCTGGCCGGGCTCGTGCGCTGCACGGTCGAGAGCCTCCGCTTTCATGCGGCGCGCGCCGAAGTCGACTTCGTCGCGTCGGCCCACGCGTCGGCGCTCGTCACCCGCCCGGCTCCCGGGGAGCGCTACTCGTTCGTCGAGATCGGCGTCGACCTCGAGCTCGAGGTCGAGCCGCTGCCGGACGACGACGCGCTCCGTGAGCTGCTCGCCCTCGCCGAGCGCGACTGCTTCGTCGGCGCATCGCTGAGGCCGCATCCCAGCTACAGCTGGCGCGTGAACGGAAGCGCGGTCTAGCTAACGGCGGTCGAGCGGCGCCAGAGTGAGACCGAAGCCGCGCAGTTGCTCCCAGTAGAGCTCCGCGGCTTCGCGGTGACCTGACCAGACAACCGCCTGACCGGAGTTGTGGATGCGGTCGGCGATCTGCAGGCCGCGTTCGTACGAGATGTTGGGGATCGTCGAGGAGAGCGCCGCGGCGACACCCTGGAAGGTGTTGTGGTTGTCGTTGAGCACGATCACGTTCCACGGCGCGCCGAGGCCCGTGCCCGTGCCGCGGTCGATCCTCTCTTTCGTCGCCGGGGACATGGACGAATCGTAGTAGCGTCCCGGTCCGTGTCGACCCTTGCTCTGGACGTCGCGGCGGTTCGCGCCCGGTTCTCCGCGCTCAGGCAGCCGCTCGCATTCTTCGACGGCCCGGGCGGGACCCAGGTCCCCGACGAGGTGATCGACGCGGTCTCCGCCTACTACCGCGAGTCGAATGCGAACGTCAGCGGCCCGTACGCGACCAGCCGCCGCACCGAGGCGCTCGTCGCGAAGGCGCGCATCACCGCCGGCGAGTTCCTGCGCTGCGCTCCCGACGAGACGATCTTCGGCGCGAACATGACGACGCTCGCGTTTGCGCTGACCCGCACCGCCGGCCGGACCTGGAACGAGGGCGACGAGATCATCGCGACGAAGCTCGACCACGACGCAAACGTCTCGCCGTGGTTGGAGCTCGCCCACGACCGCGGCCTGATCGTCCATTTCGTCGACATCCACGCGGACACGACACTCGACCTCGACGACCTGCAGCGGCTGCTGAGTGCGCGCACGCGCGTCGTCGCGTTCCCCGTCGCGTCCAATGCGGTCGGGACGCTGAGCGACGTGCGCCGCATCGTCGAGCTCGCGCACGACGCCGGCGCCCTCGCCTGGGCCGACGCGGTGCACTACGGGCCCCACGGCCCGATCGACGTCGGCGACTGGGGCGTCGACGTGCTGATCTGCTCGCCGTACAAGTTCTTCGGGCCTCATCTCGGTGTCGCCTACGGCCGATCCGAGCTGCTCGAGAGCTGGCGCCCGTACAAGGTGCGTCCCGCGTCGAACGAGCCGCTCGGCCACCGCTTCGAGACCGGAACGCTGCCGCACGAGCTGCTCGCCGGCTTCGTCGCCGCAGTCGAGTACATCGAGTCGGTCGGATGGGACGCGATCCAGGCGCACGAGCGGACACTCGGCGAGCGCTTCCTCGCAGGTCTGCAGGAGAATGTCACGCTCTACGGCCTGCCGACGATGGAAGGACGCGTAGCAACCTTCGCCTTCAACGTCCACGGCATTCCGACGCGCGAGGCGGCCGCCCGCCTCGGCGACGCCGGCTACGCCGTGTGGGAGGGCAACTACTACGCGCTCGAGGTGATGAACCGGCTCGGGCTCGGCGACACCGGCGCCGTGCGAGCAGGGATCGTCCACTACAACACGGCCGAGGAGGTCGACGGCCTGCTCGCTGCGATCGCGGCGCTGTGACACCGGTCGAGCTGCTCCAGCAGCTGATCCGCTTCGACACGACGAACCCGCCGGGGAACGAGGCGGACTGCATCGCGTTCGTCCGCGGCCTGCTCGAGGACGCCGGCTGCGAGGTCGAGCTCTACGCGAAAGACCCGGCGCGGCCGAACCTCGTCTCCCGGCTGCGCGGCAGCGGCGAGCGTCCGCCGTTGCTGCTGCAGGGCCACGTCGACGTCGTCACCACGAAAGAACAGGACTGGACGCGCCCGCCCTTCGGCGGCGACCTCGTCGACGGCTTCGTCTGGGGCCGCGGCGCGCTCGACATGAAGGGCGGCGTCGCGATGATGGTGTCGGCGTTCCTGCGCGCAGCGGGAGAGCAGACGCAGCTGCCCGGCGACGTCATCCTCGCGGTCCTCGCCGACGAGGAGAACGGTGGCGACTTCGGCGCGAAGTTCCTCGTCGAGGAGCATGCGCACCTGTTCGAAGGCGTGCGCTACTCGCTCGGCGAGTTCGGCGGCTTCACGCTCGAGCTCGGCGGCAAACGGCTCTATCCGATCCAGGTCGCCGAGAAGCAGATCTGCTGGCTGAAGGCGCGGGTTCCCGGCCGCGGCGGGCACGGCGCGATGATTCAGCGCGGCGGCACGATGTCGCGTCTCGGAAGGGTGCTCGTCGACCTTGATCGCAAGCGGCTGCCCGTGCACGTCACGCCCCCGGCGCGCGCGATGATCGAGGGGATGGCGCGTGCAGTCTCGCGGCCGCAGCGCGACGTCCTCCTCACCGTCCTGAAGCCGCGGCTGACCGACCGCGTGCTGCCGTTGCTCGGCGAGCGGGCGAGGATGATCGAGCCGCTGCTGAGGAACACCGTCAACGCCACGATCGTCCGCGCCGGCGCGAAAGTGAACGTCGTCCCAGCGACCGTCGATCTGGAGCTCGACGCGCGCGCCTTGCCCGGTTTCGGGCCCGACGACATGATCGCGGAAGTGCGCGCCGTCGTCGGCGACGACATCGAGATCGAGCTCGTGCGCTTCGATCCCGGACCGCCCGAGCCGCGGCTCGACCAGTTCGAGACCCTCGCCCAGATCGTCCGGGAGCTCGACCCCGGCTCGGTGCCCGTGCCGTTGCTGCAGGCGGGCGTCACCGATGCGCGCTTCTTCGCGCAGCTCGGCATCCAGAACTACGGGTTCCTGCCGCTGCGGCTTCCCGGCGACTTCCGCTTCCTGAATCTCATCCATGCTGCCGACGAGCGCGTGCCCGCCGACGCGATCGAGTTCGGAGCGGAAGCGGTCTTCCGGGCGCTGACCCGACTCACGTAGCTAGCATCGCCGGGGCCGTGAGCACCTTCCAGCTCGAGCGACTCGACAACGGTCTGCGCATCCTGACGGCGCCGATGGAGTCGGCCCAGTCGGTCACCTGCGCGATCATGCTCGCCGCCGGCTCGCGCTACGAGACAGAAGACACGAACGGCATCGCGCACTTCTCCGAGCACATGTTCTTCAAGGGAACGGAGAGGCGGCCGACCGCGCGCGACATCTCGCAGGAGATCGACACCATCGGCGGTGAGTTCAACGCCTTCACCGGCAAGGAGTACACGGGCTACTACGTCAAGTGCGCCGCGGAATCACGCGACATCGCGCTCGACGTCCTCGTCGACATGCTGCGCAACTCCAAGTTCGCGCCGGACGAGATCGACCGCGAGAAGGGCGTGATCATCGAGGAGATGAACATGTACTACGACACGCCGCGCGACTTCATCAGCGGCGTGTACGAGGATCTGCTCTACGGCGACCAGCCGCTCGGCTGGGACATCATCGGCCGCAAGGAGACCATTCGCGCGGCGACGCACGACACGTTCCACTCGTACATCGACCAGTGGTACAAGCCGAAGCGAATGGTCGTGGGCGTCGGCGGCAAGATCGGCGAGGGATTGCACGAGCGGATCGCCGAGCTGCTCGGCGACGTCCCGGCGGCCGAAACGGGCGAGCCGGCGCCGGCACAGCTGAGCGCGAACGGCGACGTGCGCGTGAAGGTGCACACGAAGGCGTCCGACCAGGCTCACATCTGCCTCGGCGTTCACAGCCTCCCGCTCGAGCATCCCGACCGCTACATCCTGCAGATTCTCGCCACGGTGCTCGGCGGCGGCATGTCGTCGCGTCTCTTCACCGAGGTGCGCGAGCGGCGCGGCCTCGCGTACTACGTCTACGGGCTCAACCACAGCTACACCGACGCCGGCACCCTCTATGCGCAGGCCGGCGTCGACATCAACCGCATCGACGACGCGGTGACGACCGTCGCGAAGGAGCTGCGCACGATCGCCGACGAGGCGGTGCCCGAGGACGAGTTGGCGAAGGCCAAGAGCTTCGCGAAGGGGCGCTTCGTGCTGCAGCTCGAGACCTCCCAGGGTCTGGTCATGTTCGGACTGCGGCGAGAGGTGCTCGAGAGCCGGACGCCCGATCCGCAGGAGATCATGGCCGAGATCGACAAGGTGACCAGCGAGGACGTCCAGCGCGTCGCGCGCGAGCTGATCGAGGGCCGCGGGCTCAACCTGGCCGTGATCGGGCCGTTCGACGATGCCGCCCGGTTTGAGAAACTGCTCGCGTGACGCGGGCGTTCCTGCTGGCCATAGCCGTCCTGCTCGCCGCCGCCGGCTGCGGCGGAGGCAGCAACAAGAGCGCGGTGGCGACGACCACCGTGACGAAGACGCTGAGGACGACGAACCCGACGGGGACGGCAGCAGTCACCGTGACGACGCACGGGAGGTTCCACTACCCGTCGACGGTCACCAACAACTACATGCGCAGCTGCCTGAACAGCAAAGTGACGCGGGCCTACTGCGCCTGCACGCTCGACAAGCTGTCGAACACCGTCTCGACGGCGGACTTCGCACGCATCGGTTTGTCCGGCGGAAAGATTCCGACTCGGATCCGCAGGCTCATCACGCAGGCCGCACTCGCCTGCCGCGACAAGCTCTAAGGGTCTGACCCTCCGGGTCAGACCCTTCCTTGAAACGGCGCTTCGCGCGAAACGCACGCGGGCGAAGCCCGCGCTCCTCGGGGAGCGGCGAATGTTCCCTTCCGTGCGGCTCGGCCATGCTGCGCGTGGCCGACTCGCATCAGTTCGCCTCCGCGTAAGCACTCGCTTCGCTTCGGCTTACGCTCCGGCTCTCATCGTCGCGCGCGTCGCGCGTCTAACGAAGGACTGGCGTGAGATCCCTAGTCTTCGCGCGCGTCGGTCGTTGCGCGGTCCTTGATCTCTTCGACGACGGCTGGGTCGGCGAGGGTCGTTGTGTCGCCCAGCTCGCGCTTCTCGGCGACGTCGCGCAGTAGGCGGCGCATGATCTTGCCGCTACGGGTCTTCGGGAGCTCGGGCGTGAAGACGATGTTCGCGGGCTTCGCGATCGGGCCGATCTTCTTGCCGACGTGGTTGCGGAGCTCCTCGAGCATCTCGATGGAGCCTTCGTTCCCGCCCTTCAGCGTCACGTAGGCGACGATCGCCTGTCCCGTGCGCTCGTCCTTGCGACCGCACACCGCCGCCTCCGCGACTTTTTGATGGTCGACGAGGGCACTCTCGACCTCGATCGTCGAGATGCGATGGCCGGAGACGTTCATCACGTCGTCGACGCGGCCGAGCAGCCAGTAGTCGCCCTCCTCGTCGATGCGCGCGCCGTCGCCCGCGAAATAGACGTTCTCGTACTTCGACCAGTACGTCTCGCGGTAGCGGTCGTCCGCGTTGTGGATCCCGCGCAGCATCGCCGGCCACGGCCGCTTCAGCACGAGGTAACCGCCTCCGCCCGGTCCGACCTCCTCGCCGGCCTCGCTGTAGACGGCAGCCTCGACGCCCGGGAAAGGCTTCGTCGCCGACCCCGGCTTCAGCGTCGTGACGCCCGGCAGCGGCGAGATCATGATCATCCCGGTCTCGGTCTGCCACCAGGTGTCGACGACGGGCGTGCGGTCGGCCCCGATGTGCTCGCGGTACCAGACCCAAGCCTCCGGGTTGATCGGCTCGCCGACCGACCCGAGCAGCCGCAGCGACGACAGATCGTGCTTCTCGGCCCACTCCGGCCCCCACTTCATGTGCGAGCGGATCGCCGTCGGCGCCGTGTAGAGGATGTCGACCTTGTAGCGCTCGATGATCGACCACCAACGCGACGGATCGGGGTAGTTCGGAACGCCCTCGTACATGACGCCGGTCGTGCCGTTGCAGAGCGGGCCGTAGACGATGTAGCTGTGTCCCGTCACCCAGCCGACGTCCGCCGCGCACCAGTAGACCGAGTCGGGCTTGACGTCGAAGATGTAGTGGTGCGTGGTCGCGACGCCGACGAGGTAGCCGGCGGTCGTGTGCACGATGCCCTTCGGCTTCGCAGTGGTGCCCGACGTGTACAGGAGGTAGAGGAGATCCTCCGCGTCCATCGGCTCGCACGGACAGGACTCGGGATCGTCGCTCTTACCTTCGACCGCGTCGTGCCACCAGATGTCGCGCGCCTCGTCGAACGGGACCTCGCCGCCGGTGCGTCGATACACGACGACGCGCTCCACGGAGGGTGAGTCCGCCACGGCTTCGTCCGCGTTGACCTTGAGCGGGACCTTCTTGCCGGCGCGCCAGCCCTCGTCCTGCGTGATCAGCAGCTCGCAGCCCATGTCGTTGAGCCGCCCGGAGAGCGAGTCGGCGGAGAAACCGCCGAAGACGACCGTGTGCGGAGCGCCGAGCCGCGCGCAGGCGAGCATCGCGACTGCGGTCTCCGGAACCATCCCCATGTAGATCCCAACCGGCGTTCCCTTGCGCACACCGAGCTCCGTCAGCGCATTCGCGAACGAGACGACGTCGCGCTGGAGGTCGGCGAAGGTCACCGCGCGGCGCTCGTCCTCGGGCTCGCCCTCCCAGTGGTACGCGACCTTGTCGCCCTGACCGGCGGCAACGTGGCGGTCGACGCAGTTGAAGCAGACGTTGAGCTTGCCGCCGAGGTACCACTTCGCATACGGCGGCTCCCACTCGTACAGCTTCGAGAAGGGCTCAAACCACGTGACTCGCTCGCGCCCCTCCGTCTCCCAGAGCTCCTCCCAGTCGCGCTCGTAGATCTCGGGCTGCGCATTGGCCTGTCGCGCGAACGCGGCGTCGGGCGCGTAGCGCCGCTCCTCCAGGAGCATCGTGTCGATGGTGTTCAAGGAGCGAGGTCGTACGGGTAGTTCGTGAGCACCTCGTGGCCGTCGTCGGTGACGAGGACGATGTCCTCGAGGCGCAGGCCGCCGTGGCCCGAGCGGTAGAGGCCGGGCTCGAGCGTGACGACGTCCCCGGGGACGAGCTCCTGCCCCGCACGGCCGAGCGAGGGCTGCTCGTGCACCTCGAGCCCGACACCGTGGCCGAGCGAGTGGAAGAACCCGTCCTCGAGCACTTCGCCCGGCTCCTTGTTCAGCTGCGTCTTGTAGCCCGCCTCGTGAAACTGCTCGCAGACCTCCTCGAACAGTGCGCGGCCGTTCACGCCCGGCCTGACGCCCTCCGTCGACGTCTCGAGCGCGCGCTTGCACAGAGCGTGCCATTCCCTGACCTCGTCGGAGGGCTCGCCGACGACGTACGTCCGGGTCATGTCCGAGTAGCAGCCCGTCGCCTTATCGCGCGGGAAGAGGTCGAAGACGATCGGCTCGTTCGGCGCGATCTGGCCGGAGCCCTGGTCGTGGCCGACAGCCGTCTGCGCTCCGTGCGCGACGATCATGTCGCTCCCCTCGACTTCATGGTCGGCGAAGACGTCTTCGATCACGCGCTTGATGCGCTCACACGTGAGCGGCGCGCCGTCGACCTCCAAGCCGCCGCCGTTCGCCTTCGCCTTGCGCAGCAGCTCGCGCGACGCGTCGAGCGCGGCCTCACAGGCGCGCTGCGCACGCCGGATGCCCGCGATCTCCGTCGCGTTCTTCGCCCGGCGGCGGTCGTTGAAGAGGTCGCGGTCGACCGTCACCTCGATGCCGTTCGCGCGCAGGTGGTCGGCGTGGCCGACAGGGAACGAGGACGACACGACGGCGTGCTCGATGCCGAGCTCACGACAGCCGCGCAGCGCGATCTCGAGCTCGACTTCCCAGCCGCTCAGCCCCTGCGCGAACAACTCGTCCATCCCCAGCTGCTCGAGCGGAAGGATCTCCAGCCCGGGAGCGTCCGCGCGGACCCGGGGAATCTCGAGCGAGTGCAGGATCACGACTCGGCGTCCGTCCTTCTCTGCGTACAGGAACGCATCGGCGATCGGCACTGGCACCTCGTGACGCAGCTCCGCCGAGCGCATCGTGTCACCGTGCATCAGGACGTCGGCCACGGCGCGAAGCATAGACTCCAAGGCGTGGACGACCCGCTGCAGCGTGCCCAGAAGCTGATGGCGGAGTGGGACGAGCAGCTCCGACGCGAGCTCCCCGACGGCGCCGACATCTTCGACGCCCACACCCACCTCGGCACCGACATCGACGGCATGGTCGGGGTCTACGACGACCTCCTGCGCGGGATGGAGAAGTACGGAATCTCGCGCTGCTTCATGTTCTGCCTCGACGAGCCCGACCGGCATCCCGGCTTCCGCGCCGGCAACGACCGCACGCTCGCGTTCGCGGAGCGCTCCGGCGGCAAGCTGATCCCCTTCGTCCGGCTCGACCTGTCAGAGGACCCGATCGAGGAGGCCACGCGCTGCCTCGACCTCGGCGCGCGCGGCATCAAGCTGCATCCCCGGGCGCAGAAGTTCCTGCTGAACGACGAGCGCCTCGCGCCGATCTTCGAGCTCGCCGCCGACCGCAACGTCCCGGTGCTGATCCACGGGGGGCGCGGCCTGCCGCCGATCGCCGACGACCTCGCGCGCGTCGTCGACCGCTATCCCAAGGCGCGCCTGATCGTCGCGCACGCGGGCATCGCCGACATGGCGGCCCTCGCCGACCGCCTCGGCGGGAAGGCGGGCGTCTTCTTCGACACGTCGGTGTGGAGCCCGCTCGACCTGCTCGGGCTCTACCGGCTCGTCGGGCCCGAGCAGGTCGTCTACGCGTCCGACTACCCCTACGGGCAGCAGCCGGCGTCGCTGCTGATCTCGCTGCGGACTGCGCGGCTCGCGGGGCTCGCGGACGACCAGGTTCGGTCCGTGCTCGCCGGGAACGCCGACGCGATCGCCGCCGGCGAGGTCCCGCGTGAGCCTTCCGCGCCAAAGGGTATGGAGATCTTCTCCCAGCCGATGAGCCTCGCCCGCATCCACCAGTACCTCTCGATGGCCACGCCGCTGCTCTGGACGCGGCAGCCGGATCGCGTCGGCGTGCTCGGGCTTGCGCTCAACGCCTGCGACGACCGCGCCAACGGCCATCGCGCGGAGCTCGACCAGATCCGCGAGCTGCTGCTCGCGGCCCAGGACATGTGGCGGATCCTGCCGGAGGAGGGCGACGAGAAGGACCGCATGGCGCACACCCGCGCGACCTTCCGGCTGATCCACCTCGCGGACATCGTGGCGGTGACGACACCTGCCTGAGCTGCGCATCAACGGCGAGACGTACGAGGTCGAGGCGCGCGTCGGGCGCTCGCTCGCGCAAGTGTTGCGCGAGGACCTCGGCCTGACCGGGACGAAAGTCGCATGCGGCGAGGGTCACTGCGGCGCCTGCACGGTGATGCTGGACGGCGTGCCGACGCTGTCGTGCATCACGCTCGTGCACACCGTCGACGGCCGCGAGGTCACGACGATCGAAGGACTGCGCGACCATCCGCTCGTGCACGCGTTCGTCCGCACCGACGCGGTGCAGTGCGGCTTCTGCACGCCGGGGCAGATCGTGTCGGCGGCCGCGCTCGTCGCGGCGAACCCCGCGCCGTCGAAGGACGAGATTCAACACGCCATGTCCGGGAATCTGTGCCGCTGCGGCACCTACCCCAAGATCGAGGAGGCAATCACCACTTGGCAAGACTGATCCGCACCGAGAAGGAAGTCGAAGGCCGCTACGAGGACGTCTGGATCGTCGTCGACGAGGACGCGCTCGAGCAGTGGCCGCAAGGCCCGCTGACGACTGTCGGCCGCGACGTGCCGCGGGTCGACGGGCTCGACCGCGCGCGCGGGCAGGTTCAGTACACCGCCGACGTCCGGCTGGCCGGGATGCTGCACACGGCCGTGCTGCGCAGCCCTCACGCGCGCGCGCGTGTAACAAGCATTGATCTTGCGGCGGCGCGGGCCGCGCGCGGTGTGCGCGCCGTGCTCGGGCCGGGGGAGCTCGACGTCCTCAAGGAAGAGCCTGCCTACGTCGGCCAGGCAGTCGCCGCCGTCGCGGCAGAGACGTTCGGGCAGGCGCAGGCGGCGCTGCAGGAGTTGAACGTCGGATGGGAGGCGTTCGAGCCGCTGCTCGATGCGGACGAAGCTGTCAAGCAGGAGTCGTTCGTCTCTGACGTCAAGGAGTACGAGCGGGGCGAGTTCGAGCGCGGCGTGGCCGAGGCCGACGCCGTCGTCGAGGCGGAGTACCGCACCCAGGTCGTGCTGCACAACTCGATGGAGACGCACCAGGCCGTCTGCCACTGGGAGGACGACGGCATCACGGTCTACATCTCGACGCAGTACATCTGGGGCGTTCGCAACTCGCTCGCCGACCATCTCGGCCTGCCGCCGGACAAGGTGCGGGTCGTCTGCCATGCCATGGGCGGCGGCTTCGGCTCGAAGAACTCGCCCGGCGACTACACGCCGATCGCGGCCGAGCTCGCGAAGCGCACGGGCCGTCCCGTCAAGTGCGCGCTCACCCGCCGCGAGGAGAACATAGCCGCGGGGAATCGCAACGCGACGATCCAGCGGCTGACCGCGGCTGCGAGGTCCGACGGCACGCTGGTCGCGCTCGGCGGCGAGTTCGTCAACGCGATCGGCGACTCCGGCTGGTCCGCGTCCACGGAAGGACCGATGAAGATGTTGTACGCGTGCGAGAACGTGCGCACCGTTCAGTACCCGGCCAAGCTGAATCTTCCGCCGATGGCGGCATTCCGGGCACCGGGCTTCGTCGAGGGCACGTTCGCCCTCGAGTGCCTGCTCGACGAGCTCGCGGCGAAGCTCGACATCGACCCGCTCGAGTTCCGCCGGCGGAATTACGCTAGCTCGGACCGCGTCGAGGAGCGGCCGTTCTCGTCCAAGAACCTCGAGGAGTGCTACCGCCGCGCCGAGCCGCACTGGGCGAAGCGCGACGAGGTGCGCGCACGCAGCAACGGGCCGTGGAAGCACGGCATCGGGCTCGCCTCGCAGATCTGGTACGGCGGCGGCGGCCCGCCGTCGTATGCCTGGATCCGCGTCGGCGCCGACGGACACGCGCAGGTCGTCACGGCGATGCAGGACATCGGCACCGGCACGCGCACGGCGATGGCGCAAATCGCGGCCGAGGAGCTCGGCATCCCGTTCGAGCACGTCCAGGTTTCGCTCGGCGACTCGGCCCGCGGGCCGTTCGCGTCGATCTCGGCGGGGTCGTCGACGATCCCGTCGATGGGACCGGCCGTGCGCTCGGCGGCCGGCGACGCGAAGCGACAGCTGATCGAGATCGCCGCGCAGCGCTTCCACCTGGAGGAACGCGTGCTCGACATCAAGAACGGGCAGATCGTTTCCTCCGACGGCAGCTCGTGGCCGCTGACCGAGATCACCGGCCTACTCCAGAGCGGCCAGATCCTCGGCAAGGGCGCACGCGGCCCGAATCCGGCGGGGATGCAGGTGCTGACGTTCGGCGTCCAGGTCGCCGAGGTCGCCGTCGACGTCGAGACCGGCGAGGTGCGCGTCGACAAGATCGTCGCGATCCACGACGTCGGCCGCGTGATCAACCACCTCGGTGCCTCCAGCCAGGTCGAGGGCGGGATCATCCAGGGCGTCGGCCACACGCTCTCGGAGGAACGCATCGTCGACCCGGCGACCGGCTCGATCCTCACCCGGACGCTCGACGCCTACAAGATGCCGACGATCGCCGACGTCCCCGAGATCGTGAC
>JBJMJR010000028.1:0-61529 GCA_045806245.1 Gaiellaceae bacterium
AGCCAGCTCGCGGGGACGCTGTCCGGCGGCGAGCAGCAGATGGTCGCGATGGGGCGAGCGCTGATGTCCCAGCCGAAGCTGCTGCTGATGGACGAGCCGTCGATGGGGCTCGCGCCGATCCTGGTGGAGCGCAGCTTCGAGATCATCCAGCAGGTCCACCAGTCGGGCGTCGCGATGCTGATCGTCGAGCAGAACGCCAACATGGCCCTCTCCATCGCCGACCGCGGCTACGTCCTCTCCACGGGCCGCCTGGTTTTGGAAGGCCCGGCCGCCGAGCTGCGCGAGCACGAAGACCTCCGCAAGGCGTACCTCGGCAGATAAGGGTCTGACCCTGCGGGTCCGACCCTTCGGTACGCCGCTTCGCGGTGAACGCGCGCGGGCAGAGCCCGCGCGCTCTTTGGTTCTCGGCGGGTGTTCCCTTCGGTGCGGCTCGGCCATGCTTTCGCGTGGCCGACTCGCATCAGTTCGCCTCCGCGTAAGCCGCGCTTCGCGACGGCTTACGCTGCGGCTTCGGCGAAAGCTCGCGTCCTGCGGCACTTAGACGGCGGCTCCTACAATCCGAATGTGAGCACAACCACGACCGCGGACGTCGCGGCCCGCTGCCGGCACCGCTTCCCGATCTTCGAGCAGCGGGTCTACATCAACTCGTGCTCGCAAGGCGCGCTCTCGGACGCGGTGCGCGGCGCCTATCAGCAGTACCTCGCCGACTGGGATGAGTACGGGGCACCCTGGGAGTACTGGGTCGAGCGCCAGGAGGCAGCACGCGGAGCGTTCGCCGGGTTGGTCAACGCCGAGCCCGACGAGGTCGCCGTCACGACGTCGCTCTCTGCCGGCGTCAGCGCGCTCGCGAGCGGGCTGCGGTTCGCCCGCCGGTCGAAGGTCGTCCTGACCGACTGGGAGTTTCCGACGATCGGGCAGATCTGGCACGCGCAGGAAGCTCGCGGCGCGCGCGTCGTGCACGTCTCGCCGGAGCTCGAGGAGTTCGAGCGCGTGATCGACGACGACACGCTGCTCGTGTCGATCACGCACGTCTGTTACCGGAACGGCGCGATGGTCGACGTCCCGAAGATCGTCGAGCTCGCACACGAGCGGGGCGCGCTCGTCCTGCTCGACTCGTTCCAGTCGATCGGCTCACTGCCCGTCGACGTCAAGGAGCTTGGCGTCGACTTCCTCGGCGCCGGCGTGCTCAAGTACCTGCTCGGGTCGGCCGGGCTCGGGTTCTTCTACTGCCGGCGCGACCTCGTCGAGCGCGTATGGCCGACGCAGACCGGCTGGTTCGCCGACGAGAACATCTTCGCGATGGACCACACCGACTACTCGCCTGCGCACACCGCCGCCCGCTTCCAGTCGGGCACGCCGCCGGTCCCCGCGATCTACGCGGGCATCGCCGGCATCGAGCTGATGCAGGAGATCGGCATCGCCGAGACCCGGGAGCATGTCAACAGGCTCAACGACCATCTGGTTGCCGGCGTGGACGAGCTCGGGGCGACGCTCGCGACGCCCCGGGACGCACACGGCGCACTCATGTGCGTCAAGTCGACCGACGCCAGGGCCCTCGTCGCCGTGCTCGATGCCGAAGGGATCGTCACGTCCGAGCGCGACGGAAACCTGCGCGTCTCGGCGCACTGTTACAACACGTTCGAGGACGTCGACACCGTCCTCGCCGCTCTGCGCAAGCACCGACACTTGCTCGCCTAGATAGCATTCTTGGTATGGCACGCGTTGCGAAGAGCCCACTCGAGCGGCTGCAGGAGCGCATCCGTACGGCCGACCGCGGGTGGTTCTTTGCCGCCGTAGCCGACAAGGTGGCCGAGCGGCGCCTGCAGAAGGGCTTCTCCCAACGCGAGCTCGCGGAGCTCGTCGGCACGACGCAGTCGGCGATCGCGCGGCTCGAGCGTGGCGGGCGTCCGCCGCGCATCGACACGCTCCTCAGGATCGCAGACGCGCTCGAGTGCGACCTGGTCGTGGATCTGCGCCCGCGGCGCTAGCCGACGCTGTCGCCGGAGATGGCCGGCTTCCAGACCAAGACGTAACCGTCGGTGCGCTCGACGACCCGCTCCACGCTCTCGTCCTCATGACCGGGAAGGACGAAGAACGTCGCCGCGTCGCGCTGGACCTTGGAGAACGCGTCCACGTTGATGCGAATCGTCCCGACACACGCGGTGTTGGCGCATTCGCAGACGATGTCGATGTCGGCCAGCTGCTCCCGGAACCGGTCCGTCATCTTGACGATCTGCTCGTTGACAGCGCGAAAGACAAGCTCGTTCTGCGCAGCGCGCTGCTCTCGTTCCGACGGTGTTCCCACGGGTGACATCCCTGCTCGAAGGGCCGAATGAATCGGCCGCGGGTACTGCCCTTGGGAAGCCGGACCCCCCCCGGTCGTAAACACCGTAGCACTAAGATCGCCGCGTGGATGATGCCGCCCAGCTTCGCGCGATCGAGTCCCTTCGCGCCGGCAGCGCAGACGAGGCCGCGACCGCCGTGGGACGCCTACTGGCGGTGACGGAGGCTGCCTACGAGCGCCGCGCCCAGCTCGAGCAGGCGCTTCAGTCGCGCGTCGCGATCGAACAGGCGAAGGGCGTGCTCGCCGAGCGTTACGGGCTCGAGCTCGACGAGGCGTTCGAGCTGATCCGCCGCACGGCGCGCTCGAACCGGATGAAGCTGCACGATCTCGTCCGCAAGATCCAGCCGGGGCGGCCCACTCCGGAGGAGCTGACGGAGACCGTCAGAGGTTTAGCGCCGCGGCGGCAGTCGTAAAGGAGAGATGTGAGCGCCACGCGGGAGGAACGCATCAAGGCGAACAACGATCGATTTCGCTCGGCAAACGACACCATCCACGACCGGGCGGAGCAGCTCGGCGCCGACATGGAGCTGCTGCCGTTCTTGTGCGAGTGCCCGGTCGAGAACTGCGTGGAGATCGTCCGCCTGACGCGGGGCGAGTACGAGACGCTCCGTGACAACCCGCAGCACTACATGACGGCTGTCGGCCACGAGGACGCCGAGAAGCCGGTCGGGGAAGTCATCGAACGCCGTGACGGCTACGTCGTCATCGAAAAGGCCAGTTGACGCAGAGCCGCGAAGAACGCATCGGCCTCAACGAGGCCGTCTTCCGCGAGGTCAACGAGCGCATCGAGTCGCTCGCCGAGACCTTCGACCTCGGCTCGCAGCCGCTCGACCTGATCTGCGAGTGCGGTGACGTCTCGTGCGCGCAGCGGATTCAGATGACGCACGCCGAGTTCGAGGAGCTCCGCTCCGACCCGCATCAGTTCGCGATCTCACCCGGGCACGAGATCCCGGACGTCGAGGATGTGATCGCGAAGCGCCGCGGCTACGACGTCGTCAAGAAGCACCCCGGCGAGGCGCAAGAAGTCGCAGAGCACACCGATCGCCGGACTGGCTGACCGCCGCACGGCCGTCGCGGCACTCGGCGACTCCATTACCGAAGGGTCGCCGGGACTCAGAGGGTGGGATCACTGGGCCGGGTCGTCCGACCGGACGCTCGAGATCCGCAACTGCGGCGTCTTCGGCGAGCGCACGGACGAGATCGCCGCACGGCTCGACGAATGTGCGGACGGCGCCGACGTCCTGATCGTGCAGGGCGGGATCAACGACATCGTGCAAGGCTGCGCCGTCGAGCAGGCGGCCCAGAATCTCCGCGCGATGGTCCGCCGCGGCAAAGAGCTCGGCCTGCGCGTGGCGCTGTGCGACGTGCTTCCCTGGAACAACGGCTGGCCCGATGCCGAGCCGAAGATCCGCCGCCTCAATGCGCTCATCTCCGAGATCGCGCGCGACGAGGCCGTGCCGCTGCTGCCCTTCCACGACACGCTGGAAGATCCGGACAATCCCGGGCGCATGCGCGAGGAGTGGACGCACGAGGGCGACCACCCGAACGAGGTTGGGTATCGCAGGCTCGCGGAGCGGGCGTTTCGGCTGCCCTAGAACGTGTAGACATCCCCGTCGGCGGCGCGCTCGATTCCTTCGTCGAGCGGGAGCTCGTCCGGGCGGTGGATGACCACCAGCCGTTTCGCGCCGGAGTCGTGGAACGCGGCGACGGCTTCCTCGGCGGAAAGGTGCCCGCGGAGCCCGTTCCCGCCCTCGATGCTCTCGCGCAGGGTCGCCTCGCACAGGAAGAGGTCGGCGTCGCGGCCGACCTCGGCGAGCCGGGGGCTCGGGGCCGAGTCGCCGGAGTAGGCGAGCGTCGAGGCGCCGTCGCTGACACGCAGCGCGTAGGTCTGCAGCTGGTAGTGGGGCACACGCAGCGGCGTCACCGTCAAGCCGCAGGTCTGGAACGCCTCGCCTTCTGTGTACTCCCGCGCGTCGAACCCTTCGGAGAACATGCGCGGCACGCCGAACGTCTCGCCGAACTCGTCGAGCTGCGCGAGCCCACCCGGCGGCAGCCAGAGCTCAGGCTTCGGCGACTCGCGGCCGGGCCCGAACATCGCGCCGAACGTCCAGGGAACGAGGTCTCCCCAGTGGTCGAGATGGAAGTGGGTGATCACGATCGCGTCGACGCGAGGCCACCCGTCCTGTTGGCGCAGGCGCGGCAGGACCCCGGGCCCGCAGTCGAGCAGCAGCCGCCCGCTCCCCTCGACGAGGTAGCCCGACTGCGCGCCACCGGGGTTGGGCCAGGCAGGCGAACACCCGACGACCGTGAGCTTCACCATTCCAGTGTGGCATAGTCCTCGCGTGGCAGAAGGCGCGGTCGATCTCCTCCAGCGGGTTCCGCTCTTCTCCGATCTCGATCGGAAAGAGCTGGAGCGCGTCGCGGCGTCGATGAAGGAGAGGACGTTCTCCGCCGGCGAGACGGTGACGAGCGAGGGCTCGAGCGGCGTCGGCTTCTTCGTGATCGAGTCCGGCAACGCGAAGGTCACGGTCGGTGGCGCCGACCGCCGCACGCTCGGCCCCGGCGACTACTTCGGCGAGGTGGCCCTGCTGAACGAGAGCGCGCGCACCGCGACGATCACCGCCGACAGCGACCTCAAGTGCTACGGCCTGACCTCCTGGGAGTTCCGGCCGTTGGTCGAGACGCAGCCCTCGATCGCCTGGAAGCTGCTACAGGCGATGTCGAAGACGTACCAGCCCACGAACTAGCCGAGCCTCAGCGTCTCGTCGGCCTGCTCGATCAGAAGGGGGTCGTGCGTCGCACACACGACGGCTGCTCCGTAGTCGCGCGCGAGCCGGACGAACAGCGTTCCCACCGCGATGGCATTGGCCTGGTCGAGCCGCGACGTCGGCTCGTCCGCGAGCAGCAGCTCGGGTCGCGGTGCAAGTGCGCGCGCGATCGCGACGCGTCCGCGCTCGCCGGTCGACAGGCGTGAGACGCGCTGCTCGACGCGGTCCTCCAACCCGACAGCGATCAGGGCCTCGTGCGCGCCGCTCGCCGGCAGCCCGCGGAGGGCGAGCGCGAGCTCGACGTTCTCCAGCGCGCTGAGTGTCGGAACGAGGCCCGGCTGCTGGCCGACGTAGCCGACATGTTCGCGGCGGAGCTCGGCGCGTCCGGCACGGTCGAGCCTCGCGACGTTCGTGCCGAGCACCTCGGCCTCGCCGCCGTCCGGTACCTCGAGCCCGGCGAGGATGTGCAGCAACGTCGTCTTGCCGGAGCCCGACGGGCCGGTGACCCCGGTCACGGTCGACGAGTTGAAGGCGGCGTCGAGACCGTCGAGCACCATCCGGTCCGCGTAGCGCTTCGTCACGTGCCGCAGCACGGCCGAGGCCTTCGTCTCGCTCGGCGCATCCGCGGCGGCGGAGACCGCGGGGGCGGCCACCGGGCTCTCGTCCCCCGACACGACGATGTCTCGCCCCTCGAGCCGCGCGGTCGCATGCGTGCGGATGGCAGATCGCCGCAGCAGCTCCTCCGGCAGTCTCAACCACCCGCCCTTGCCGACGACGATCGACTCCTCGCCGAGCGCGCGGCCGGATTCCTCGCTGACGCGACCGTCGCGCAGCTGAATCACGCGGTCGGCGATCGACGTGGACTCGGGATCGTGGCTGACGATGACCGCGGTGCACTGCTCGGCGCGGATCAGCTCGCCGATCGTGTCGTACACCTGCTTCGCGCTGGCGGCGTCGAGCTCGCCGGTCGGCTCGTCCGCCAGGAACAGCTTTGGCCGGTGGGCAAGCGACGCGGCAACGGCAACCCGCTGCTGCTCTCCTCCCGACAGCTCGCCGGGCCGCGCAGCCCGCTTGTCCGAGAGCCCGACGCGCTCGAGCAGCTCGTCGGCACGCCGGTTTCGTACGGCCGACGTCTCACCGGCCAGGCCGAGCTCGAGGCCGACGAGCTCGCGCGCCGTCAGCTCGGGTGCGAGTGCACGCGCGTAGTGCTGGTCGGCGTAGCCGACCGTCTGCGTCCGGTAGCGCGCGACGTCCCGCGTCGGCAGCTTCGCGAGCTCGGTGCCGAAGACGCGCACCGTGCCCGCCGACGGGCGGTCGAGCCCCGCGAGGATGCGGAGCAGCGTCGACTTTCCCGAGCCGCTCGGCCCGAGCACCGTCACCGTTTCGCCGGCGCGCACCGTCAGCGACAACCCCTGCAGTGCTGCCGCGTCGCCCTCGGCCGTCTGGTGCACCCGGAAGACGTCGCGGACCTCGATCGCCTCGTTCACGTCCCGACCTCGGCGAAGCGCCCGGCGACGTCCGCGCGGAAGGCGCGCTGCGTCGCCACGGACACGAGCAGGGCTCCGAGCCCGACGTACACGAGCAGTCCGAGCAGCACGACCGGCCAGTCGAAACCAAGCAACAGCGGCAGCTCGGCCGAACCGGCTGCAGCCGTCAAGGTCACAAGCGCAACGACGAGCGCTGCGAGCATCGCCCCCGTCGCGATCCCGCCGACGAGCCCGAACAGCGCCGCGAACCCGGTGCGCAGCCTGAGGTGGCGGCGCAGCACGGCGGGTGCCGCGCCCTGCGCCTCGAGGTCGAACAACTCGCCGCGCTCGTCGCGCACGTCGGAGACGACGAGCAGCAGCAGGCCGACGAGCGCGAGGCCGAGCGCGGCGAGCGCAGCCGCCGCGAGCGTCAGCAGCGTGCCGCGCGCAAGCGGCTCGGAACGCAGGTCGGCGAGCAGTGCATCGTGCGCGCCGACCTGAAGCACGTCGAACGGCGGCCGCCGCAGCGCCGCTGCGACGGCGTCCTCGCGGCCGGCCGCGGCGTCGAGCCAGACCTCGTTCGCGGTGCCGCTCCCGGGTGCGCTCGCGCTCAGCGATGTTGCGAGCGTTGGCCCGTCCGCGATGACCACGTCCCCGTTCACCGTCGGGATCCGCCGGACTGTGCCGACGACGCGTCCGACGACCGTCCCCGTCGCCACGTCGATCGGGAGCACGCCGCCCGGGCCGGCAGCTGCCGCCAGCGTCGGAGACACGACCATCGGGATCGGCTGGTCGTCGGTCGGCTGGCGCGCGCGCAGGCGCGCGACGTCGTTGCCGGTGACGAGATAGCTGATCGTGCCTGAGCCGGTCGGCGACACTCCGCCGCTGCCGGTCCACGCCGCGAAACGGCGGTCGAGCTTCAGCGTTCCTTGCGCGACGGCGGCAGCGTTGATGCCGCCGTTCGGCACGCCGTGCAGCCCTGTGTCGGTCAGGTCGAAGACCAACGACACGAGCAGACCTCCGCGCGCCGATGGCGGGATCGCGGCGGCGAGCCGCTTCGATGCCGTCGTCCCGAGCCGGATCCCTTGCGCGCCGCCGGCCGGGGTGATCACGATCGCGCGCACAGCGATCTCGTCACCGTGCGCGCGGAAGGGCAGCACGAGGCGCCGCTCTCCCGGCGGCAGTCGGATGCCCCGGAGCCCGACGCTGCCCGAAGGCCGGAGCCGATCGGCGATCTGCGCGCGGGAGAGCGACGAGTAGTCGCCGCGCCAGCGGATCCGCGCGATGTCGTTCGCCGGGATGCCGAGGACGGTCAGGCCGGGGGAGCCTTCCAACCTGCGGACGTTGCCGGACAGCCGCGCCACCGGTGTCGCGTGCGCGACGCTGTCGAAGCGCTGCAGCGGCGCCGCCTGAAAGACGGGCACGAGCTTCGTCAGGTCCTCGCGCACGACGAAGTCCGCCGGCACTGCGAACGCAGCCTCGTCGTGCTCGCCTCGCACGAGCGTGGAGCGGTACGTCTCGGCGAACAGCGCCAGCCCGAGACTGACCACGAGGAACGCGACCGCGACGGCGGCGCGCCCCGGGTTGCGCGCGAGGGACAGCGCCGCGAGCCGGACGGGTACCGCGGCGTTACGGCCGCCGCGCTCGATCGCGCGCAGCGCAGGCGTGAGCACTCGTGCCCAGACGACGGCCGCGACGAATGCGATCAACGCCGGCAGCAGCAAGAGGACTGCACCGGTGCCACGTTCGTCGGCGAGCGACGACGCGTCGGCGGCACCGCGTGCGAGCGCGAGCACGACGGCGACGACGGCACCGATCGCCGCGACATCGACAAGCGTGATCGTGAGCCCGCCGACACGTGCGGCTCCAGCGCGCAGCGAGAGCAGCACGACCAGCGCGGCGGCAAACGCAATCCCGGCGGCGAGCGCGACACCGTGCCAGGAGACGACCGAATGTGCGAGCACGGCGCCGCCGGGGACGCCCGCTCGTTGCGCGACGAGCGCGCCGACGGCGGTGCCGACAGCCCAGCCCGTGACCGCGCCGAGCGCCGCGACGACGCCCGTCTCCGCGACGGAACCGACGACCAGCTGCCAACGGCGTGCCCCGAACCACGTCAGCCGCCGCCACTGCGCCTCTGCGTCTCGCCGCAGGCCGGTCGCGGCCAGCACCGCGAACGCGAGCAATAATGCAGCCGCCTCGCCGCCGATCAACAGCAGTCGGCGGCCGGCGACCTTGCCGTTTTCGTTCGCAGCGCTCAACTCCGCGAGCGGAGCGGTCAAGTCGAAACGCAGCGACTTCGCCTGTAGCGCCGAGCGGGTCTCCGTGACGTTCCGCGCGAAGCTGTCGATCGACCAGGGGTGCACCGACCCAGGCTGGAGCGGCGACGCCCACGTGTAGCTGCGGAACGTGGACACGAATACCGGCACGCGCGCCAGCGCGTCGACGCCCTCGGCGAGCAGCAGCGGCGGAGTCGGAGCGGTGTGGTAGAGCAGCGCCGAGCTCAGCACCGACGCGTAGGTCTCTCGCGTGATCAGGTTTCCGAACGGCAGCGGGGAGTCGAGCGTCGCCTTGCCTACGACCGCCAGCCGCAGACCCGGGATGTGCGGGACGGGGCCTGAGCCACCCAGCTCCAGCACCTCGCAGCGAGCGGCGCTGCAACGGTGCGGCAGGCGCCCGGACCGCAAGCGCACGAAGCGCGTGAGCCCGTCGATTGCGCCCAGGTCGAACAGGTGCCCGTTCGCCTGCGACGTGCGGAAGAGCATCGCGCGGGTCGGTGCATGCACGAGCGGTGCGAGCGCGGCGCGCGAAACCTCATCGAGGCGGTGAACGTTCGTGCCGGGACCGCTGGCGATGCCGCCCCAGACGAGCCGTACGGTTCGATCCTCCGCGGGGATGCGTGCCGTCGCCCGCTCGACGCTCCGGTCCTGTGCGACCAGGCTGCCCGCGAGCACGGCGGCGAGCAGCGCGGCGCCGGCGGCGATCCCGAACAGCACGAGCAGCAGGCGTCCGCTGCGGCGGACGAGCCGGGCCCATGCGAGCTCGACCGGATACGCGAACCGGCGCAGCGAGGTCACGCGGCTGAAACTACCGCCGCCGGCGCGCGAGCACGTACCCGACCGTCGCGCCGTAGGCGACGTGGTCGGCGACCTGAGGAACCACGGGCAGTGCGCGAATCCGCGGAAACCAGCGGGCGGCGATACCCAGGTCGACGGCCGCGATCGCACCGCCCGCGACGAGGCCCGCGGCAACTTCCCGATGCCGCGGCAGCGTTCGCTCGAGGACGTAGGCCCAGCCGAATGACAACGTCAGATGGACCGGGACGGCCGCAGCGAGCAAACGTAGCCTGTTGCGCTCGCGCGGGAGCAGCATCGACCCGGCGGCGAGCGTCGACTCGAGCGGATCCTTTCCCGCCAACATCGCCCAGACCGTCGACGGGATTCCGCCGACAACCGCCGCGATCGTCCCCGCGGCGGCTGCGTCGTGGTTCACGGACGCTTGCCGATACCGGTGACGAGCTCGCGAATCCGCGCCGGGCCGCTCGTCTGCGGCGACAGCGGCGGCGTGTCGAGCCCTGCTGCGTCGCGCAGTCCTGCGAGCAGGTCCGCGATCGCCTCCTCGCCGGTGTGCCGCGGCGTCCAGCCCAACTCGTCTCGCGCACGCGTCGTGTCGAGCAACGGCGACGCGAGGCCCATGTCGAGCCAGTCCGCCGGAAGCGGTGTCAGTCGCGCGTGGTACGCGAGCGCTGCGAGCGCGCGTACGGCGCGCGCCGACATGCGAAACGTGCGTGCCTTCAAGAGGCGCGCGACGGAGGTGGTGTCGAGCACGGGCGGCGCGGCGATGTTGAAGGGGCCACGCGCATCGCGCACGACTGCGAGCCGGTATGCGTCGCCGACGTCGTACGAGTGCACAGCCTGGAACGAGAGACCGGAGATGTCCGGGACGAAGGGGATCACTCCGGGGCGCAGCAGCGAGCCCGGAACGAACGGCCCGGCGAAGAGCCGCCGCTGCTCGGTCGCCGACTCGCGCTTGAAGATCAGGGCCGGCCGAAGCCGCACGACGCGGACGCCGGGTTGCTCGCGCTCGAAGCGGTCGAGCCGGCGCTCGACCTCGACCTTCTGCTGCGAGTAGTCGTTCGTGCGCACACCGTTCGTCGGCCAGCTCTCGTCGACGGCGTGGTTCTTGGGGCCGGGCGAGTACGCGCCGATCGACGACGCGTGCACGAGCGCCGGGACGCGCGCCTCGGCGACCGCGCGGAACACACGCGTCGAGCCGTCGACGTTCACTCGGCGGAGCAGTGCGCGGTCGCGCGACGGCTGGATCAGCCAGGCGAGGTGGACGACTGCGTCCGCGCCGCGGAAGAGCCCGACGAGGTCCGACTCCGCGACGTCGGCGGTCGCCCACTCGGCCTTCGCGATGTCGAGACGCGGGCGCCGGCGGGCGATGCCGACGACAGATTCGACCTCGTCGTCGGCGGCGAGAGCTTGGAGGAGGCTCGTCCCGACGTTGCCGCTGGCTCCCGTGACCACGACGCGCACATGGCGATGATGCCTGTGTCCCGTCGGGCCGAAACTACGAGGGACGGCTCCCCAGCGTCAGGGAGACGGTGTGGCGCTTGCCGTTCCGGACGAATGTCACCGACACGCGGTCGCCCGGCTTGCGCGCGTTGATCGCCGCCCGCAGCCCATCCGACGACGTGATCTTCGTCCCGGCGAGTGACGTGATCGCGTCGCCGGCCCGGAGCCCTGCCTTCGCGGCGGGCGTGCCCGAGCGGACGGTGACGACGCGCGCGCCGCTGCCGGTCGAGCTGAGCTCCACGCCGAGGTAGGCATGCTGCGCCTGGCCGTTCGAGATCAGCTGCGAGGCGATCGACCGAATCGTGTTGGACGGGATTGCGAAGCCGACGCCGTCGCTGCCGCCGGAGTCGCTCTCGATCTGCGCGTTGACGCCGATCACGTGCGCCTGCGCGTCGAGCAGCGGTCCGCCGGAGTTGCCGTGGTTGATCGCCGCGTCGGTCTGGATCGAGTCGTCGATCGAGAAGTTGTTCGGCGAAGTCATCTGCCGATGCAGCGCGCTGACGATGCCGGCCGTCACGGTCTCCGCCAGGCCGAACGGCGCACCGATCGCGACGACGTTGTCGCCGACCGCGACCTTGTTCGAGTCGCCGAGGGTGAGCGGGAAGAGGGCGGAGGAGGGCGCATTCACGTCGAGCACCGCGATGTCGGTCGACGCATCGGTGCCGACGACCTTCGCGGTGTAGGTCTGTCCGTTCCAGAACGTGACGCGCACGGACGTCTCGCCGGCGACGACGTGCTGGTTCGTGATCACGTGGCCGGCGGTGTCGTAGACGAAGCCGGATCCCTCTGCCGACTGCGACCGGGTCCCGCCGAAGGAATCGTTTGTCTGGGAGGTGACCTTCACCTCGACGACACCGCGGTAGCTGCGCTTGTAGATCGAGTTGACGGACAGGCCGCTCGTGCTGGCGGCGGGCTGCGAGTCGCCGACCGTCACCTGCCGCACGACGGTCTTCGTCTTGCCGGAAAGCGCTGCGTAGGTGCCGACACCGCCGCTGTGAGGGGAAGGAGGGAGCGACGTGTTGGCATGCCCTGATGAAAGACGGCGGGACTAAGACCTGCCTGAGACGCGGGTAAGAAGTCGTTAAGAGCGCGCCTCACAAACTTCTTACTAGTGTCTTAACGGCGTCTTAGGCGCGACCGGCAGCCTCCACAAGTGGCTTCGCGGCACCTGGAATCCCGAAAAACCATCCATCCGCGCGGCCCGGCGCGGGCGGGATGTTCCCCCTCCGCCTGTCGGCTGATGCTGTGCGCCGCTGCTGTCGTCACCGCCCTGATGACAGCGGCGGCAGCGCAGTCCGCATCCGCGCGGCAGCTGAAGTCGCCACAGCTCGGTGAGATCACCCGTGCCTCGGGCCCGATCCGCGACAGCGTGCTCCACGCGCCGCGGACGCTCGCGCTGGCGCCGAGCGGCTACTGGGGCGGCACGTACAAGGTTTCGACGGGCGAGAGCGTGACGGTCTACGCCTCGAACGCGTATCCGGTGGATCCCGCGCTGGGACAGCGCTGGGCGGACTTCCTCGCGTCGCTCGTCCACGGGTCTGAGCTCTCGACGGTCACGGTGCTGCTCTCGACCCCCGGCGAGATCTCGCGCGTCTGTGGCGAGGAGGCGCTCGCGTGCTACAGCCCGCGCGGCGCACTGCTGTACGCGCCCGGCGAGGATCCGAGCTCGTCGCTCTCGGCCGAAGCCGTGATCGCGCACGAGTACGGCCACCATGTCGGCGCCAACCGGTTGAACACGCCCTGGGACGCCGGCGACTGGGGGCCGAAGCGCTGGGCCTCGACGTTGCAGGTCTGCGCGGCCGCGAAACTGGGCCGGCTCGCCCCGGGCGCGGAGGACCCCGTTCGCTACGAGCTGAACCCGGGCGAGGGGTGGGCGGAGACGTACCGCGTGCTCAACCAGCGCCGGCTCGGCCTGCCGGAGAGCCCGTGGGACATCGTCACGCAGGCGCTCTACCCATCGGACGCTGCCCTCGCAGCCGCCGAGCTCGACGTGACGTCTCCGTGGCAGGGCAACACGACGACGGTGCGGACGGGGACGGTGACGCGGACTTCGAAGACGCGCACCTATGCCGTCGCGACACCGCTCGACGGAACGCTGAAGCTGACTCTGAGAGCTTCGGCCGGCCTGCGCGTCGCCGTCGACCTGTTCGCATCGTCGGCGCGTGTGGACCACGCAACCGGCGCCGGGACGCTCGCGCGCTCCACGACCGTTTGCGGAACGCGCACGTACCGGGTCCGCGTAACCGAGCTGAAGGGCCGTGGGTCGTTCAGGCTCGCCGTCTCGAAGCCGTAGCCCGGCTTCTTAGCCGCCTCTCAGCTTCAGCGGCCAGAATGCGCTCGTGAAGATCCTGGTGGTCGACGACGAACGTGCCGTGCGCGAGTCGCTGCGCCGCGCGCTCGAGCTCGAGGGGTACGAGATCGAGCTGGCGGGGGACGGTGGCGAGGCGCTCGTGGCGCTCGGCCGGGACGAGCCGCAGCCTGATGCCGTCATCCTCGACGTGCTGATGCCCGGAGTCGACGGCCTCGAGGTGTGCCGCCGTGTGCGCGCGACCGGAAACCGCGTTCCCGTCCTGATGCTGACCGCGCGCGACGAGGTCGAGAGCCGCGTCGCGGGGCTCGACGCCGGCGCCGACGACTACGTCACGAAGCCGTTTGCGCTCGAGGAGCTACTGGCGCGTGTTCGCGCGCTTCTGCGCCGAACGGCCGACGGGGACGGCGGTGAGGTCCTCTCCTTCGCCGACCTGCAGCTCGACCTCGGGACGCGCGAGGTCCGGCGGAGCGGCCGCGTGATCGAGTTGACGCGCACGGAGTTCGCGCTGCTCGAGCTGTTCCTGCGCAATCCTCGCCAGGTGCTCACGCGTTCGATCATCTTCGAGCGTGTGTGGGGCTACGACTTCGGTTTCGCCTCGAACTCGCTCGACGTCTACGTCGGCTATCTGCGCCGCAAGACCGAAGCCGGCGGCGAGCCGCGCCTTATTCACACGGTGCGCGGCGTCGGCTACGCGCTGCGCGAGCAATGAGCTTCCGCGGCCGGCTGGCCCTCGTCGCCGCCGCAGCGGTCGCGCTGGCGATCGTGGCGTCGTCGTTCGCCGTCTACTTTATCGTCAAGGACGAGTTGCGCGGGCCGATCGACGACAGCCTGCGCGAAAGCGCCGCAGAGATCCAGAACGCGCACGATCCGGGGGAGATCGCCAGGACGTTTTCCCATCTGCGCTCGGACCTCGGCGGCGCGCCGGGTTACCCGCAGGGAGTCACGCCGAAAGGTGAGGCGGTCCTGCCGAACGGTGCGACCGTGGCGCTGCCGGTCGACGATCGTGACCGCGACGTCGCGCGCGGCACCTCGAAGACATTCCTGCGTGACGCATCGGTGCGCGACACGCACGTGCGCATGATCACCTTCCCGGTTCCCGGCGGGGCCGTGCAGATCGTGCGACCGCTCACCGAGGTCGACCACACGCTCTCGCGCGTCGAGACGTGGCTGATCCTGATCGCGGGCGGCGGTATCGCGATCGCGGCGGCGCTCGGCATGCTCGTCGCGCGCGCGGCGCTGTCGCCCGTCCGCCGCTTGACGCAGACGGCGGAGACGGTGACCGAGACGGGCGATCTGTCGCAGCGCATCGACGCGCCCGGTGGGACCGACGAGATCGCGCGGCTGGCGGCCAGCTTCAACGCGATGCTCGGCGCGCTCGAAGAATCCACGCGCGCCCAGCGTCAACTCGTCGCCGATGCGTCGCACGAACTGCGCACGCCGCTCACGAGCCTGCGCACCAACATCGAGGTGCTCGCCAGCGATCGCACGCTTCCACCGGGCGAGCGCGAGCGGCTTCTGCACGACGTGATCGAGCAGCTCGGCGAGATGACGACGTTGATCTCGGAGCTGATCGACCTCGCGCGAGGTGAGCAGCACGTGACCGAGCCCGAAGAGGTGCGCCTCGATCTGTTGACGGCGGATGCGGTCGAGCGCGCGCGGCGCAACCGTCCGAAGGTCAACTTCGTGACGAACCTGCATGAATCCACCGTGCACGGCGTGCCGGCGACGATCGAGCGCGCCGTCGCCAACCTCCTCGACAACGCGGCCAAGTGGAGCCCGCCCGGCGCGGACGTCGAGGTCGGCGTCGAAGCTGCCACCGTCACGGTTCGCGACCACGGCCCCGGCATCGACGAAGAGGATCTGCCGTACGTCTTCGACCGTTTCTACCGCGCGCGCGCCGCGCGCGGCCTGCCGGGGTCCGGGCTCGGGCTCGCGATCGTGCGCCAGGTTGCGCAGGCGCACGGCGGCACCGTGGTCGCCGAGCGCGCCGACGGCGGCGGGACGCGCGTCGTGCTGTGTCTGAACGGCTCGGCGCGCAACTCTTAGGTTGTTCTCAGCTCGTTCTTAGAGCACGCTGCGAGGCTCAGTCGCATGAACCGACAACGCAAGCTCGTCATCGGCGCCGCCACGTTGCTCGTCGCCGCCGGTGGAGGCGTGGCGATCGCCGCCTCCGATTCTTCCCCCGCACAGGAAAACCAGGCTGTCATCGACGACGTCGCACAGCAGCTCGGCATCTCGTCGAGCAAGGTCAACGACGCAGTGAAGAAAGCGCTCACCGACCGCGTCGACGCCGCTGTCGCCGCAGGACGGATCACCAAGTCCGAGGGCGATGCGTTGAAGCAGCGCATCAACTCGGGCGACTATCCGCTCTTCGCGGCACCGCACCACGGCTTCGGGCACGGCGGGTTCGGCGGTCTCGACGCCGCCGCGACCTATCTCGGGCTGACCGAGGCGCAGCTGCACACCGAGCTCGAGGGCGGCAAGACACTCGCCCAGGTTGCGCAGGCGCACGGCAAGCAGGTCAGCGGTCTCGTCGACGCCTTCGTCGCCGACGCGAAGAAGCACCTCGACGCGGCCGTCGCCGCCGGTCGCCTGACAAAGGCGCAGGAGACGGACATGCTCACCGGTCTCCGCGGCCGGATCACGAACATGGTCAATTCGAACGGCCCTCCCGGCGACCACGACGGTTTCCGGCCGCAGGGATTCCGCGACTTCGGGCGGCCCGCCGCCTGACGGCACTGCGACGATGAGCCCGTGGCGGACGTTCGCCTCGGGCTCATCGGCTGCGGCCTGCTCGCGGAGCGAGGCTACGTCCCCGCGGCGCAGCGCGCGCAGGGCGTTCGCCTCGCGGCGGTCGCGGACACCGTCGCCGAACGCTGCGCGACTGCCGCACCGGGTGTGCCGGCCTTTTCGAGCGCGGCCGAGCTCCTCGCGGCCGGCGCGGCCGACGCGCTCGTCCTCGCGACGCCGGCTTCGACGCACGTTGCGGATGCCCGGCGCGCAGCCGCTGCAGGCGTCGCAGCGCTGATCGAGAAGCCGCCGGCGCCGAGTGCGATTGAGGCGGAGGCGCTCATGGCCCTCAGCCCGGCGCCGTACATCGGCTTCAACCGGCGCTTCGAGCCCGCACTGCGCGAGCTGCGCGACAAGGCCGCCCGTGCCGGCCAGGTTCGCTTGCAGCTCCTTTTGCACCGGCGGCGGGCATCCTGGCCGTCGTACGAGAGTGCCGACCCGGTTGCGCTCGACCTCGGCCCGCATCTCGTCGATCTCGCGTTCTGGCTCACCGGCGGCGAGGCCGCGCGCGTCCGGGGACAAGCCGGCGTGGACAAGCTGGAGCTCGAGATCGAGCTCGCCGACGGGCGCGGCACCGCGCACGTCGAATGCGCGCTCGGTCCTCGCTACCGCGAGCGCGTCGACGTCGGCGGCGTCGGCTCGTTCCGTCGCGGCGGGCTCCGCTCGGCGCTGGCCGCGCGCCGCGAGAGCCCGCTCGTCGCATCGCTCGCGCTCCAGCTCGAGTCTTTCGCGCGCGCGGCGCGCGGTGACTGCGTCGACGCCGACCTGGCGACCTGCGCAGACGGTGTCCGCGTCATGCGCGCGCTCGAATGCGTAACGTCGTAGCGTGCTCGCCGTCCTTCAGTTCGACGCGGTCAGCGTCCCCAGAATCGAGCAGCTCCTCGACCAGGGACGACTCCCGAACCTCGCTGCGCTGCGCGCGCGCGGCCGCTGGGTCGACCTCGAATCGACGGCGGCGAACTTCCCCGCGGCGGCCTACGCGACGCTGTACAGCGGCGTCGACATCGCGGACCACGGCTTGTACTACGCGTTCCAGTGGTCACCTGGGCACCAGCGTGTGCGCTGGCGCGGCGACTTCCCACAGCCGCTGATGATTTGGGAGCGCGTTGCGCGCGCGGGCAAGCGGACGCTCGTGATCGATCCGTACGAATGCATCGAGCCGCACCTGGCGAACGGCGTCGCGGTCGCCGGCTATCAGCTCGTCAACGTGATGAGCCTTCCGCGCTGGTCGACGCCGCGCAGCGCCGCGAAGCAACTCGACCGGCTGTTCGGCGCGCCGCGGTTCGTGAACGAGGTGTTCGGCCGTCCGAACGCGCGTGGCCTACTCGAGCTTCGGCGCAGGCTGCTCGATGCGACCGAGCGCGTGACCGAAGCCGCCGTGCATCTCTTGCGTCGCGACGCGTACGACCTCGTCTGGGTGAACATGCTCGCCGGGCACCTGGGCGGCCACATGTTCTGGGACCTGTCGCAGGTCGACAGCCGCCTGCTGGACGACGCGACGCGGACGACGCTCAGCGCCGCGCTCGACGACATCTACGAGCTGATGGACGCCGGCCTCGGGCGGATCGTGGCCGAGCTGCCGGCTGCGGACATCGTCGTGACGGCGCCGATCGGAATGGGCGTGAACATAAGCCGCGTCGATCTCCTGCCGGCGATGCTCGAGGCCGTTCTCTCCTCGAACGGCGAGGCACGGACAGAATCTCGTGCCGAGCGTTTCGTGTGGAACCTGCGCGGAGCCGTGCCGACGAGCGCGCGTGCGAAGGTGGCATCCGCCCTGCACGGCCCGCTGACGCGCGAGCTGACGATGCGGCTCTCGTCACTCGGGGTCGACTGGGACAAGACGCCGGCGTTCATGCTTCCCAGCGACCACTTCGGTCAAGTGCGGCTCAACATCCGCGGGCGCGAGCGTCAAGGAATTGTCGAGGGCGCCGAAGCCGGCGAGCTCGTCGAGCGCATCCGCGCCGGGCTGACGTCGTTCAGGGAGGCTGACGGCACGCAGACCGCCGTTGCAGTCGACGCGACGCGCGATCTCGTCGGCGACGGCCCCTTCGTCGACTTGCTGCCTGACGTCGTCGTCAAATGGAGCGACACACCGGCACACGGCATCGACCGCGTCAGCTCGCCGGCGCACGGAGAGGTCCGGCGTCCCGGCACGGGCAGCGGCCGCTCCGGTGCCCACACGCCGTACGCGTGGGCGCTGCTCGCGCCGACGTCGCTCGACTATGCAGAGCCGGAGCTGCCTCACATCCTCGACATCGCCGCGACCGTGTGCGCGGCTCTCGGCGTCGAGGCCGACGGCCTACCCGGCCGGCCCTTGCTGGCCGCGTAACGCTTCCCGCAAGAATCCCGCTGCGGTTGCGGCCTGTGCGACTCCGACGAGGAGCCCAGGGAGGACGCCGTGCTCGAAGCCACGGGCAAGCAGCCCGGTGTAGTACCGCGGAGCCTCGAAGCGAGCGAACGCGGCGTGCCGGCGCCTGAAGCGATACGAGCCGCGTCCGTACCCGTACTGCTGTCGCAGGAACGCCGCGGCGTCGAGGTGCTGGTGATGGACGACGGTTGCGCGCGGGTCGACGTGGACCGAGTGACCGGCGGCCACAGTGCGTGCGCACCAGTCGCGGTCTTCGCCGTACCGGTACGTCTCGTCGAACGGAACCTCGGCGAGCACGCGTGCGTCCACGCCGAGATTGTTCGTCGCGGCGAAGTGCGTCGTCGTGCCGCCGTCGCGCGCGCGCTCCTGCACGTAGTCGAGGATCGTCTCGGAGGCCGACGCGAGCGCGTCACCAGGCCGGCCGTTGACGGTGATGCCCGCGACGGCGCCGGCGCCGCGTGCGAGCGCCGCAGCCAGCGTCGCTGCCCAGTCCGGCGCGGGCTCGCAATCGTCGTCGGTGAACAGCACCACGTCGGCGTCGGCGTTCCGCGCGCCGAGGTTGCGTGCGGCGGCCGGCCCGCGAGCGCGTTCGAATCGCAGCAGCTGGGCTGCGTGCGACCGCGCCACCGCGGCGGCGACTGCGGCTGGGTCCACCGAGCCGTCGTCGACGACGACGATGCGAAGGCCGGGGACGTTGCGCTGACGTTCGAGCGCGTCCACGCAGCGTGCGAGACTGTCCGGGCGGTTGTGGGTCGGCACGACGGCCGCGATGCGTCTCATCTCGAAAGTATCCACTCGTGAGCAGCGCGACCACGCCCACACACTCGACGCCCGGCGTTCACGCCCTCGACGTCGCCTCCGCGCGCCGCGCCTTCGACGTCTTGCTTGCGCTGACGGAGTCCGACCTGCGCGCGCGCTACGGACGCGGCGCCTGGCAGCTGCTCAAATGGCTCGTCGACCCGTTCGCGCTCGTGGGCATCTACGTGCTGCTCGTCACGTTCATCCTGCACCGGCCGGGCGAGGCCCCCGGCCTCAACCTCGCCTGCGCAGTCATCCCGTTCCAGCTGGTGATGATGACGATCGTGAACGCGATGGCCGCGGTGCAGGCCCGCGGCTCGATCCTCCGCAACATGGCGTTCGACCGCGTGTTGATTCCGGTCTCGGCGACGCTGACCGAAGCCGTCGCCTTCGGCGCGAGCTTGATCCTGCTCGTGGTCATGATGGCCGCCTACACGGTGCCGCCGACCGCGGCCTTGCTGTGGCTCCCGGTCGCGCTGCTGATCACGCTGCTGTTCGCGGTCAGCTGCGCGTACATCGCCTCGCTGATCGGCATCTGGATTCCGGACATCCGGCCGTTCGTGATCAGCCTCGTGCGCGCGCTGTTCTTCCTCGCTCCGGGGCTCGTTGCGATCAACTCGATCGGCGGTCGCGCCGAGGACGTGGTCAAGGTCAACCCTCTGACCGGCCTGTTCGAGTCGTATCGCTCGATCCTGCTGCACGGCCAGGCGCCGCGCGCGTGGCAGCTCGCCATCCCCTTTGCGTGGGCGGTGCTCCTACTCGCCGTCTCCCTGCCCTTGTACCTGCGCGAGCAGCACCAGTTCGCGAAGGTGCTCGAGTGACGTCGTCGGTCACCGCCGACGGGCTCGGCGTGCACTTCTTCTTCGACCGGCAGCACAGGGTCGTTACGCCGACGCTCGCACGCGTCCGGCGGCGCGGCTCGGATCTCTGGGGCATCCGCGACATCAGCTTCGCGATCGGCCCCGGGGAGGGCGTGGCGCTGATCGGCGCGAACGGGACCGGGAAGAGCACGCTTCTGCGCGCAGTCGCCGGCGTGCTGCCGGCCGACGCCGGCCGCCTGGAGAGGCAGGGACGCGTCGCCGCGTTGCTGTCCGTCGACGCCGGACTGATGCCGACGCTGACCGGTCGCGAGAACTGTCTCCTGCTCGGCGTGCTGGCCGGGTTGTCGCGCCGTGCCGCGCGACGCTCGCTACCGGTGCTGCAGGAACGCACTGCGCTGGGAGACGAGTTCGACCATCCCGTGTCGAGCTACTCGCAAGGGATGCGCGCGCGGCTCGGCTTCGCCGTCGCGGAACAGGTCTCGCCGGACATTCTGCTGCTCGACGAGGTGCACGAGGCGATCGACCACGACTCGCGCACGTTCGTCGAGGACCGCGCACACGCGATCCTCCGCGGCGGCGGCATCGTGATCGCGGCCGGACACGACCATGCGCTGCTGGAACGGCTCTGCGGGCGGGCGCTGCTGCTACGCGGCGGACACGTGGTGGGGGACGCGGAGTTCGCCGAGGTGAGCCGCGACTACATGGGCTGAACGCCCGATCAGCTGCGTAGAGTCTCGGCCTTGCGCCAGGCTCTGGAAAAGAACCGTGCGCCGCGCGCCGGTACGGCTGTGCTCGGGGCCGGGCCGGCCGGGCTCACCGCGGCGTACGTGCTCGCGAAGCGCGGCATTCCGGCGACCGTCTTCGAAGCCGACGGGCTCGTCGGCGGCATTGCCAAGACGGTCGAGTTCAAGGGCTACCGCTTCGACCTCGGCGGCCACCGCTTCTTCACGAAGCTCGGGCCGATCGGTCGCCTCTGGGAGGACATCCTGGGCGACGAGTTCCTGACGCGCCCGCGCCTCTCCCGGATCTACTACGGCGGGAAGTACTTCTACTACCCGCTCGAGGCGCGGAACGTCGTGAGCCAGCTCGGCCTGGTCGAGTCGCTCCGCTGTGCGCTCTCGTTCTTTGCCGCGTGTGTGAAGCCCGCCGGCACCGCCGAGACGTTCGAGGACTGGGTGACGGCGCGGTTCGGACGCCGGCTCTACGAGCGCTTCTTTCGGACGTACACCGAGAAGGTCTGGGGGATTCCGGGGTCCGAGGTGCGCGCCGAGTGGGCCGCGCAGCGGATCAAGGACTTCTCCTTCTGGCACGCGCTGACGACTCTGCTGCATCTGCAGCAGACGACGTCGACGACGCTGATCGAGGAGTTCCGCTATCCGCGTCTGGGGCCGGGGCAGATGTGGGAGGCATTCCGCAGCCGTGTCGAGGAAGGCGGCATCGACGTCCGCCTCAACCAGCCGTGCCTCTCGCTCGCTCATGCCGACGGCCGTGTCGAGCGCGTGACGATCAGGACGAACGGTTGTATGACCGACTACGCGGTCGACGGCGTGGTCTCGACGATGCCGCTGAGCGAGCTGGTCGAGCGGCTCGACCCGCCGGCGCCGGACGCCGTGCGTGCCGCAGCGGCGCGGCTGCGCTACCGCGACCTGTGCCTCGTCGCGTTGATCCTCGACGAGGGCGAGCCGTTCCCCGACAACTGGGTCTACATCCACGATCCCGGCACACGGGCAGGGCGCGTGCAGAACTTCGGCGCGTGGAGCGAAAGCCTCGTCGTGCCCGGCACGACGTGTCTCGGCGTCGAGTACTTCTGCTTCGAGGGCGACGACATCTGGGAGCTGCCGCACGACGAAGCCGTGAAGCTCGCGACCGACGAGCTGTCGCGCATCGGCCTGATCGACCCGTCGCGCGTGGTCGACGGAGTGAAGATCCGCGTGCCGAAGGCGTACCCGATGTACGACGGGACCTTTCGCGAAGACGTCGCCCTCATCCGCGGCTTCCTCGAGACGATCGAGAACCTGAAGACATGCGGGCGGAACGGCCTCCACCGCTACAACAACCAGGATCACTCGATGTGGACGGCGATCCTTGCGACGCTCAACCTCGTCGACGGAACGGCCTACGACGTCTGGTCGGTGAACACCGAAGCCGAGTACCACGAGGAAGGCGACGCGGTGGAGTCGGCGCTCGACCCGCAGATCGCAAGCGCGCTGGCCTAACGCCGCTCGCGGGCGTGCTCGAGCAGGCCGAGCGGCACCGCGGCGGCGCCGGTGAGGTGGTGCAGCGCGTGCAGGCCCACGCCGGCGATTGCCTGAGCCGGTCCCCTGCGCTGCAGTAGCAGGCGGTAGAACGGCGCATTCAGCACGACGAGCGTGCCGAGCGCGAGCGCGGCCTGGCGGTGCCGTCGTCCCGCGAGCGACGCGACGAGCCCGATCGATGCGGCGGCGCTGAGCCGGTGGCGCCACCCGAGGTTCAAACCGCTTGGCGATGCCTGCTCGCGTGCGAGCAGCGCGACCCACGGCACCCCGCGCGCGCGCAGGTCGGTGCGGATCATCGTGCCGAGCGTCCAGCGCTTGAGGTGGGTTCCTTGCAGGGCCGGGTCGAGCCGCATGCGGACGCCGCCTCGCGCGAGGCGCAACCCGAGCTCGATGTCCTCGATGCTCGCCCTCGGATAGCGCTCGGCGTCGAATCCCCCTGCCGCGAGGAACACCTCGCGCCGGATCGCGCCAAGCCCCGCCCAGAACGTCGACGCCTCGCCGGGCGACTGCTGGTGGATGTAGTGGTGCAGCAGGTTCCGAAAGCCGGAGACGGCGCCCGTTTCCGGCGGCGCGTCGTCGTACGAGCCGAAGATCGCGGCGAGCTCGGGCTCGGCGGCGAAGGCCGCGCGGATGCGCTGGAAGGCATCCGTGTGCGGAACGACGTCGGAATCGACGAAGACGAGCACGTCGCCCGCGGCGCGCGCGGCGCCGAGGTTGCGTGCGGCCGCGGGCCCGGCCTGCGGTGCCTCGTCGACGATGATGACGTCGTCCGGGGCGTCGTCGGCAGCTCGGATTGCGCTGACGACGCGTTCGAGCTGCACCGGTTTGTCGGTTGCGGGAACGATCGCGCTGAGGCGCATCGTCAGCGGCGGCCGCGGCGCAGCGCGTCCAGCCGGCGGCGTGCCTGCTTCGTCGGCCGCCCGCCGAGATCGGCGCCGAGAGCGCCCGCGAAGCGGCGTTCGAGCGCCTGCTGCTCGCGGGCCTTCCGCGACTCGGCGGACTCGCTGTACAGCGACTGCGCGGCCGACGCGGAGCCCCGTCGCTCGGCGAGCTGCACGACCTCGATCGTCCAGCGCTCCGTCCCCTTTGTCAGCTCGAGGACGTCGCCCGGATGAACGAGCTTCGACGATTTCACGCGCTCGCCGTTGACGTGGACGCGGCCGCCGACGACGGCAGTCGCCGCGAGGCTGCGCGTCTTGAAGAAGCGGGCGGCCCACAGCCACTTGTCGATGCGCACGCCGTCCATGGTCGCTGAGCGTACCGGGTTGACCTGTCGCGGCCCGCACCGCAGAATCGGCGCTCACCCCGAAGGAGGCCCGCATGGCTTGGAGCTTGAAAGGCAGTTACATCGAGACGTGCTCGTGTGACCTGATCTGTCCCTGCAATGCGACCTTCGATCACGGCGCCACGTACGACTACTGCCGCGTGACGCTCGTCTTCAACATCCGCGAGGGCGAGGTCGACGGCACCGACATCGGCGGGCTGAAAGTCGCGGCGATCGCCGACACGCCGAAAGTCATGACGGAGGGGAACTGGAAGCTCGGCCTCTTCATCGACGACAACGCCAGCGACGAGCAGGCCGACAAGCTCGGCAAGATCTTCACCGGTCAGCTCGGCGGCCCGATGGCAGGCCTCGCTCCGCTCGTCGGCGAGATGCTGGGGATCGAGCGCGCGGCAATCGACGTCAACGACGACGGCGTGCGACACAGCGTCCGCGTCGGCGACGCGATCGACTTCGAGATCGAGGACATCGTCCCGTTCGGCGTCGAGACCGGCGAGCCCGTGCGCTTCCAGGGGATGTTCCATCCCGTCGCGTCCGATCTCACGATCGCCGAGGCGACCCGTTCGCGCATCAATGCTTTCGGAATCGAGTACGAGGGCAAGACCGGCCTCTCGACCTCCGAGTTCTCCTGGGCCGCCTGAGCTCGTGATCGCGGCGGCCAGGGCAAGGCTCGGTCTCATCGGGCTGCTCTTCGCGCTTGCGGGCGCGGGGTGGTGGTGGACCAGCGACCAGATGCGCGGGATGGACAACGGCCCGTGGACGAGCCTGGGTGGCGTCGGCTGGTTTCTCGGAGTGTGGGTCGTGATGATGGGCGCGATGATGTTCCCGTCGGTTTCGCCGACGGTCGCGCTCTATTCGCGTATGTCGACCGCGCGGTCGGCGGTTGCGCCACTGCTCTTTGCGGCGGGCTACCTCGTCACCTGGGCAGCCGCCGGACTGCTCGCGTTCGCGATTGCGTTCGCGGGTGGCCGCGCGTTCGGCGACATCCTCGCCTGGGACCGTGCAGGTCGCTGGATCGCCGGTGCGACACTTGTCGCGGCGGCGGCGTACGAGCTGACTCCGTTGAAAGACGTCTGCCTCGGCAAGTGCCGCAGCCCGCTGGGCTTGTTGCTCGGCTCCTGGCGCGACGGTCGCTCCGGCGCGTTGCGCATGGGCGTGCGGAACGGTGCGTGGTGCGTCGGCTGCTGCTGGGCGCTGATGGCGTCGTTCTTCGCGCTGGGAATCATGAGCCTCGCCTGGATGGCGGTCGTCGCCGGTCTGATCGGCCTCGAGAAGACGCTGCCGTGGCGACGTGTCGCGACATACGGGACGGCCGCGGTTCTCCTCGCCCTCGGCGTCCTCCTCTTCGCCGCTCCCACAGCGGTTCCAGGGCTCACCATCCCGGCGAACGGCTCAGCGTCCCGGATGGGCGAGATGGGGCCCTGACGTTCGGCAGTTGTAGAATGCAGACATGCTGAACGCTTGCGACAAGCCAACCTGCCCCTGCGGCCCGGACTGCGACTGCGGCCCGGACTGCGACTGCTGACGTAGGAACACCCCCGCCGGCAATCATCCGGAGGGGATGATGCTGCGCGCGCCTTCGTCCCGCAGGCTACGGAGCCGTGGACATCAAGCCGCGCCGCGCGTACACGATCGATCCGCTCGAGGATCCACTGCGGGAGTCGCAGCCGTCCTCGGACGACGAGCCTGTCGCAGACACACCCGACCCTCCTGCCGAGCTGGAAGAGGCGCCGCTGCGGTGAGGCGCCACGGTGGCGCGACGAGCGCTCCGGACTACTTCGAGCCGGTCGTCGGGTGGCGCTGCTGGACGGTCGTGCGGAACGGCCCCCGCTTTCGACTGAGGAGCATCGCGTTTACCGACGTATGGCCCGTCGACGAGGCATTCGTCGCGCGCTGTTACGAGTCGGTGAGACGATTTCCACTGCGGCGCTCAGGCTGGCAGCGGCAACATCTCCCTGCCGTCCTCGAGTGCGATTGCGGCATCCATGCTGCGCGCGACCTCGAAGCGGCCGCCGCGTATCTCGATCTCTACGACGACATCTCCCAGCGCTCCGTCTGCCATCGCGCGTTCGGGCGCGTTGCGCTGTGGGGGACTGTCGTGGAAGGCGAGCTCGGCTGGCGAGCGTCGCACGCGTACCCGCGCCGGATCTTGCTTCCACAGAACGGAACGAAAGGCGGCAGCACACTGCCCGAGATCGCGAACGGATTGTCGGCGTACGGCGTCCCCGTCGAGGTTCTCGACGCAGAAGACACCGCTAGCCTTCGCGCTGGATGGTCAGGGTCGTGCTCGGAGAAGACGGCTATCTCGCTCGCGAGGGGATCAGCCGCGCTCTAGCACTGGCCGAGGGGATCGAGCTCGTGGCCAGTTGTGCCGACTTCGACGAGTTGATGCAGTCGATCGAGCACGTGGGGCCGGACGTGGTCCTCTCCGACGTGCGGATGCCACCCACGCACAGCGACGAGGGCATACGGGTCGCAATCGAGCTGCGCCGCTCGCACCCGGCGATCGGGGTCGTCATCCTGAGCCAGTACGCGGACACGCAGTATGCGCTTGCCCTCTTCGAAGACGGATCGCACGGCCGCGGCTACCTGCTGAAGGACCGCGTCAAGGACCGCACCGAGCTGAGCCGAGCCGTCCTGGAGGTTGCGGGAGGCGGCACCGTCGTCGACGCCGAGATCGTCAGCGAGCTACTCGCCGTGCGTCGCGCGCGCGGGCCAAAGGGTCTCGACGTCTTGACGCAGCGTGAACAGGAGATCCTCGCGCTGGTTGCCGAGGGACGAAGCAACGGCGACATCGCGGGACGACTCGTCGTCACGAAGCGCGCGGTCGAAGGTCACATCAACTCGATCTTCTCGAAGCTCGAGCTCGGCGACCCCGCGGAAGTCGACCGCCGCGTCAAGGCCGCGCTCGTGTACCTGACCGCTCAGGTCGGGTAGCGCAGCTCGAGTCAGTCGACGCGAAGTGTTCCGCGGACGCTCGTTCCGTGTGGCATCCGGGGCTCGACGCTCAAGGTTCCGCCGAAAACGGCCAGCCGGTCGCGCATGTTCGCGAGGCCGCTCCCGGTCGGCGCCTGTGCCGCTTCGTAGCCGACGCCGTCATCGTCGACGGAAAAACACAGATCGCCGTTGTTCGCCCACACACGGATCTCGACCGCTTGCGCACCGGAGTGGCGCGCCGCGTTCTGCAGGCTTTCCAGGCAGCAGAAGTACACGGCTGCCTCGATGTCCGGCGAATAACGATCCAGCCCGCTCGCCGTGACAGTTGTCGGCTGTGTCGCGCGCCAGGCGGCGCTCGCCAACGCCCGCTCCAGCCCGAGATCTCGGAGCGTGGGCGGATACATGCCGCGCCCGAGCTCCCGAACCTCGTTCAGGACACCGTCGACCTCCGCGGCAACGTCGGCCAGCTCCTGCGCGAGCTTCGGGTCCTTGCCGGCCGCGTCCCGCGACGCGTGGTCGAGCTTGAGACCGAGAGCGAAGAGGCGCTGCTGAGCGCCGTCGTGCAGATCGCGCTCGAGCATGCGTCGCTCGGCCTGTCCGGCTGCTGCGACGCGCGCGCGTGAGGTGCGCAGCTCGTCGACCTCCTGTTGGAGGAGACCGCTCTCGAGCGTCAGCAGCAGCGCCTGTCCCGCGGCTCGGACGAGCTCGGGATCCGTGGCGAGAGATGCGTCATGGGCGATGTACGCGATTGCGGTCCCGTCACGCTCGACGGGCGTCGCCACCTGTCCCGTCGGAACGTGACGCGGATCGAACGCCTCGCCGCGGCTGTCGGTGAAGCCGCCGGCTTCGGAACCGGCGAAGGCAAGCTCGAGGGAGGGATCGTCGAGCGCTTCGGCGAGGGTCGAACGCAGGTGCGTCGGATGGCTGTGCCGGCCGAGCGCGCCGACAGCCGCCTTGAGCGCCCGTCCCGCGAACATGGTCGACAAGATGATCGAGAGCAGGAACCCGTACGAGAGCGTTCCGCGCCCCACTGTCAAGACCCACCCGATCCGCCAAACAGCTGTCGCGTCGAGGTGGATCAGTCCCGCGCCCGCCGCTCGAAAGGTCGCGAACGGGATCGTGAGCAGCAGAGCGGGGACGTACACGGGCAGCAGTGCCCGAACGCGCGGACGGGACGCCCTCGCGAGCCGGTACATGATGGCGATGACGATCGCGGCCGCGAGCGCGGCAGCCATGATGCTTTCGGTGCGCCCCAATGCCGACGCAACCGACGGCCGGTCGGCGATCATCAGGCCATTCGCCGGGCACAGTGCGTTGCAGCCGGCGAGGGGGCTCCCGCCGCTGACATGAGGAGAGAAGAAGAACCACGGCAAGAATCCCACCAGGACGACGAGCGCTGGAGCGCTGACGAGCGCCTTGTCTAGAGCCGTCATCAGCCGCCCGGTCGGGAAGGCGAGCACCGCCCAATACGCGAGCGTAAAGATCACCGGATCGAACAGCACCCCGATGCTGTGCACGACGGGATCCGCTGCGCCTTGTAGTCCACAGCCGGCATAGCCCGCGGCCAGGAGGAGGAGGATGACACCGGTTCGATTGGCCGGCCGGCGCACCAGCCAGTAGAGCGCGACGCCGGCTGTTCCGATGACGAGATCCGCTACGAGCAGCCCGTAGCCGAGCGGATGGGCGAGATGGTCGCTCGTTGCGATGAGCGCGCCCGCGCCGACGCCGGCAAGGACTCCGGCGACCCCGATCAGCTGTTGCGTGGCGCGCCGTTCGAGGAGCGAGCGGCGAGATGCGCTTGCGGCAGCCTCGAGTTGGCCGGCGTACGTCGACACGGGTCACTCCTCTCGGCTGTCGGGGAAGGCCCTGCAAATCGGGCCTATGCATCGATATACCTCTAGTTGCTCGTCGCTGTCCAACCGGCGGCTCGCGCGATTTGCCGCTGCGTCGGTCGTCATCATCCCGATGGGGTGATTCGCTAGACGATTGCGGCGGCCGCGCCCGCCGCGTCGAGATCCGCCGCACCCTCCTCCAGCGCCGGAGCTCGCCGAGCGCGCAGCAGCACCGCTCCGCCTGCAAGCAGATAGATCCCCAGGACGAGAATCGCCTCGCCGATGGCGGTTCCGCCGAAATAGACCGTGTTCCGGATCAGCGTCGTCGCCGCGCCCGGAGGCAGCAGAGGCCCGATCGTCGCCCAGAAACCGGGGAGGAACGCTCGTGGGAGCGACCCACCTGCCGCAGGGGCGCCGAAGATCACGAAGGTGACGATGACGATCAGCGTTCCCGCCACGCCGAGTAACCGCTGCAGAGCCGCGGCGGCGTAGGCGACCGCGAGCATGACGAACGCGAAGACGCCCCAGAGCTTCACGAAGTGGCCGGCGGGGAGGCCGCCCAGCAGCGGCCCGGCAACCGTGTCCGTCACGAGCGCTCCGGCGATGGCGGCAGCGCCGAGGGCCGCCGCGAGCCGGCGTCCGCTCGCCGCGCCGGCCAGTGTCGTCGTGATCGTCGCGGACAGGTAGCCACCCACGACCAGCGCCATTGCGACGAGGAACGGCACGATGCCGAGGCGATCGCCGTTCGCGAGCGCGTGCACCTGTACGACGTCGAGCCGCTCGCCTCTAGCAGCCGCCGCTCTTGTGAAAGCGGCGGTCAGGGAGGCGGCAGCCGCGTTGCTCGCCGCGGGGGCGACGAGCAGCTTCGTGCCGGAGTCGTCGGAGACGAGCGCGCCGTAGACCGCGCGGTGGTCGATTGCCCGCAAGGCCGCGGCTTCGTCGGCATAACTGTGCTCGCGGAGCGAGATCTGCCGCCCGACCGCCGTCGCGAGCGTCGACTGGCCGCTGACCCCGAAGGAGAGGTTGTGCGGTTGCGGGTTGTGCCACGCGCCCACGTACGACACGACGAACAGAGCCTGCACGACCAGCACCACGACGAGGCCGAGCAGCAGACGCTGTGCGGGCGTGCTGTGCACGTAACCGATTCAGCCATGGCGCAGAAGCGCTCACATCGTCCCTTTCGGATGACCGGAAAAACGGCGGCCTCGTGCACGATCGTTGAGGTGTCGACGCGGCGCATCGCCACGGGTGCTCGAGAGCTGCGCGCGAGCCGCAGCTACTCGTTCGTGCTGCTGCTCATTCTCGTGGCGTTCGCGTTCACTGCGACTGCGCCCGACGAGACCTGGTCGCGCGGCGTGCTCGTCCTGATCGAGTGCGCAACGCTGATCGTGGCCCTGTGGACGTCGCGAGAGACGCCGGTCCCGCTGCTCCTCGGCTTGCTCATTCTCGTCACGGTCGGGATCGCCGTCGCTCAGATCGTGATCGCCGGCGAGACCTTGACCGTGCTGACCGGAACGTTCAGCGGGCTGTTGGTCGTCGCGATCGGCGCCGTCATCGTGCGGGGAGTGATCAGCGAGGGGACCGTGAGCCAACGCTCTGTGATCGGCGCCGTCTGCGTCTACTTCCTACTCGGGATGCTGTTCGTCTTCGCGTACAGCGATGTCGCAGCTGTCGCCTCGAGACCCTTCTTTGCACAGGGGACGGACGGAACGCTCGCGCTGCGTCTCTACTTCAGTTTCGTCACGCTGTCCACCGTCGGCTACGGCGATTACACGGCCGCGAGCAACCTCGGCCACATGCTGTCGGCCCTCGAGGCGCTGCTCGGACAGCTCTACCTCGTCACCGTCATCGCGGTCCTCGTCAGCCGGATGCGGTTTCAACCGAGGAACGCACGCAAACCCTGATCCCTGCGACGCAACGTCGCCGCCGGCTCGAGCGTCACGGCATCCTCGCGTGACGCTCGAGCCTGGCAGCGCGCTCTCAGGTCAGCGCGGTTCCGGCTCTGAGCTCTTCGGGTGGCCGCGCGATCATGTAGAAGAGCACTCCGATCAGCGGCAGGAAGATGACAAAGACCGTCCATCCTGCTTTCGCGAGGCCGGAGTGATCGCGTCGCCTGAAGTTGTCCGAGAGGACGAGGATCAGCAGCCAGATCCAGATGACCCATGCGAAGAAGATGAACATCGTCCACATGATGTCGAGAAACGGATAGCTGGTACCGAGAAGCATGCCGTGCCTTTCGTTCGTGGATCGACCCGACTAGCGGTCGCTCGTGTGCTGCAGGGGCAGCAGACCACGGTGGCTTCCCCGCCTCATCGTCCGGATGGGATGAACCTCGAGTCGATGCTCAGCTCGGGACAGCTGCGCGTGGAGCCCGCTGCCTGGCCGGCCGCTTCGCGCGCTTCGTCGCGCGCGTCATCAGGAGCTCCTGCGCGGAGACCGCCTTCCCGTGCCGTGGCGCTTGCGTGCGCTCCCAGGTGCCGTCCTCATGCAGCTCCCAGCTGAAGCGTGTGTCCGCCAGCAATGCGTCAAGGATCTCGGCGATGTCACTGCGCAGCCGCGCGTCCTCGACAGGCACGAGCACTTCCACGCGGCGATCGAGGTTGCGCGGCATCAGGTCGGCGCTGCCGATCCACGTCGTCGTTCGGTCTCCTGTCTGGAACGACAGGATCCGGCTGTGCTCGAGAAAGCGGCCGAGCACGCTGCGGACGGTGATCCGTTCGCTCAGGCCCGGGACGCCGGGGCGCAGCGCGCAGATTCCCCGCGTGACGATCTCGATGGTGACCCCGGCCGACGAGGCGGCGTAGAGAGCATCGATCACCTCGGGATCGGCGAGCGCGTTGACCTTGATCCGGATGCGGCCGCGTTCGCCGCTCTCCACGGCGCGGACCACGCGGTCAATCTCGCCGAGGATCCCGTCGCGCAAGAACCACGGCCCGACCAGCAGCTTGCGGAAGAACGTGGGGCTCGTCAGCCCGGTGACCGCGTTGAAGACGTCGGCCACATCCGCGGCGATGTCCTCGTCGGCGGTGAAGAGGCCCAGGTCCTCGTAGCTCGTCGCGTGCGAGGCGTGGTAGTTCCCCGTTCCGATGTGGACGTAGCGACGGATCCCGTCACGCTCGCGGCGAACGAGGAGCGCGAGCTTGGCGTGCACCTTGAGCTGGGGCGCGCCGTAGACGACGTCGACCCCCGCGCGCTCGAGCGCTCTCGACCATTCGATGTTACGGCGCTCGTCGAAACGGGCCTTGAGCTCGACGAGGCACACGGCCTGCTTCCCCTCCCTGGCCGTCTCGGCGAGTGACGAGAGCGTTGCGGAGAGCTCGCCCGCCCGGTAGACGGTGCCCTTGAGCGCCGCGATCTTCGAATCGCGCGCCGCAGAGACGAATGCCTCGACGCTGGTGGCGAAGGCGTCATAGGGGTGGTGAACCATGACGTCGCGCCGGCGAATGCGAGCCAGGAGCTCCGCCGGCGTCGTGTTCACGAAAGGCCGCCGTGTCTTCGCCACCCACGGCTTGTCCTTCAGGTCGGGGCGGTCGATGGCGACGAGTTCCATCAGCGCCTCGAGTCCGAGCCACGCATCCCTCCGATACACGTGCCCCGGCTCGACCTTCAGCTCGTGGATGAGCGTTTCGACGAGCTCCGGGGAGGCATCCGCGCTCACCTCGATCCGGACGACGTCGGCGAACCGGCGCCTCGAGACTTCTCTCTCGATCGCCTCGACGAGGTCGTCTGCATCGGCGGTGAGCGCCAGGTCTGCGTCGCGTGTGACGCGGAAGGTCGAGCGGCGCAGGACCTCGGCTTCGCCGACGAGCGCGGGCAGGAAGTGCAGGATCGCGTCCTCGACCGGCACGTACACGCCCCGGTTGCCGACCGGAACGAAGCGCGGGAGGTCGTCCGGCACATTGATCCGGACGAAGCGTTCTTTGCTCGACACGCGGTCGCGAATCAGCAAACCGATGTTCAAGGCGAACGACCTGACGTACGGAAACGGAGCAGCGACCCCCACCGCGATCGGCGTCAGCAGCGGCGCGATCTCACGATCGAATCGTCTGCCAAGCGTCCGCACCTCCCGCGGCGAACAGTCGGCGACGGTGCAGACCCGAATGCCCTCCGCCTGCAGGGCGGGTTGCAGCTGGTCCGTCCAGAGCCCGTCTTGCGCCGTCTGCAGTTCCGCGATGACGTCACGCATCTCGCGCAGGGTCCGTTCAGGAGCGCGACCGTCCGCAAACCGCCGCGTGACGCCGGACGCGACGAGGTGGCGCACTCCGGCGAGTCGAATCGAAATGAACTCGTCAAGGTTCGAGGAGAAGATCGCGCAGAGCTTGACGCGCTCCAGGAGGGGCACGTCGGCGTCCGCGGCAAGCGCCAGGACGCGGCGGTTGAACTCCAGCCAGGACAGCTCTCTGTTCAAGAGTCTGTCCGACGCGGTCGCAACCCCCGGGGTGGGTAGGGCCCTGACTGCTACAGCCCCTCCTCGACTTTGATCCGGCCGTCACGCGAGGCCGCGACGAGCGCGTCGTAGTCGCGCTCGTTCTGATCTGCATACGTCTCCGCGAAGTCCGCGACGGCGCCGTCGAACACCTCGCTCTTGCCCAGATACGACGAGATGGCGATGCGGTCGCCGGAGCGCGCGTGGGCGCGGGCGAGCGTCCAGCCGCAGGCGCCGGCGTAGAGCTCGAGACCCCGCGGCACGATCGTCGCGGTGTCGACCGATGTCTTCCAGTCCCAGAGCTGGCGGACGTAGAAGTCGCGTTGCTTCCCGTCGACCCCCGCCTTGTTGCGGATCCAGCCGAGGAAGATGTCGCCGGCGGCCTGCATCAGCCGCTGCCCTTCGACGATTCGCTGCCCGTGGTTCCGATATTGGCTGCGGCCCAGGTGGGACTCGAGCACCGAGGGCCCCGCTTCCTTGACCTGGAGGAACAGCGGATCGCTCTCGTCGCGCCCGAGCAGCAGCAGGATCCAGCAGCGTGTGCCGACACTGCCGACGCCGACGACTTTCCGCGCGAGGTCGACGCAACGGAAACCTTGAACCAGCCTCCGGCGGTCCGGCTGAAGCGAGCGGGAGTACCCCTCGAACAACGCCAGGATCCCGGCGGTGATCTCCTCACGGCTCGCGCCTTCGACGAGCTCTTCGATCGGAACGATCAGCGGCGGGTCGGAAACGATGCGCGGCTCGCCGTCGACGAGATACGTCAACTTCGAAAACGCCTTCAGGCTGTCCTTGGTCCGCGCCTTCGCAGCAACGCGCTCGACCTCCTTCGCCTGCTTCTTGTCCTGCTGCTCGCGAAGCTGGGCCGAGACCTGGTCGGCGTTCAGGCGCGCGTACCACACGGCCAGGTGGCCCATCGCCGCGAATGCGCGGATCGACTCGCGGTAGGCCCGCACCGATGCCAAGACCGCTGCTCGCCGCTGGCGCTTGTCGAACCCGCGGTCCCGGCCCGCGATCTCGAAGCTCGTGGCCAGCCGCTTCACGTCCCACTCGAAGGGACCGACCAGCGTCTCGTCGAAATCGTTGAGGTCGAAGACGAGATCTCGCGAGGGGGATGCGAACCCGCCGAAGTTCGAGAGGTGCGCGTCGCCGCAGAGCTGGGCGTGCAACCCCGAGCTGCCCGTAGCGGCGAGATCGTCGGCCATCAGCCCGGCCGCTCCGCGGTAGAACGTGAACGGCGAAACGAGCATCCGGCCGTAACGGATCGGCACGAGCTCGGGAAGGCGCGACGGCGTGTCCGCGTCGACGATGGCGACGGGATCCCGATCTGGCCGCAGCTGGAGGTCGGCGTGCGTTGCCCGCGGCGACTGTCCTCTGGCGGCCTTCCCGCGCGCTTCTCGTGCTGCCGGTCCCGGGTGAGCGACGGCGCCTTTTTCCGGTGCGGCGACCGCTTCAGCCTCTTTGACGCTCATCGTTCCTCCTTAGGTGACTGACGTGGTGGTTGCGTGCGCCTTGGCGGCCTCGACTCGCCGGTCGTGCTCGCCGCGTGCGGCCGCCAATCCGCCTGCGTCACCGCCTGCTCCGCGCAAGATCCAGGCGAACGCGACGGCGATGAGCGCGCCGCAGAACGGCCCGGCGAGGTAGACCCAGTAGTGCGAGAAGTCTCCGAGCGCGGCGTCGGGACCGAAGGAGCGGGCGGGGTTCATCGACGCACCGCTGATCGGGCTCGACCAGAAGCCCGCGAGGACGATGTAGCCGCCGACGGCGACGGCGGACAACGTTCCGACGTTTTGCGCGCGCGAGGCCGTCCCGAGGATCGTGCTGAGCAGACCGACCGTGAGGACGAGCTCGATCAGCATCGCCTTCCAGTCCGAGATGCCCGCGCCGGGCTCGGTTGCCCCGAGGTCGCCGAGCTTCCCGAGGACCGCCCAGAGAAAGAGACAGGCGAAGGTCGCCCCGGCGAGCTGGACGATGATGTAGCCGGGCGCACGCCGCCACGGGAAGTCCCCCCGCAGTGTGAAGCCGATCGTCACCGCGGGATTCAGGTGCGCGCCGGAGACGGCGCCCATGAAGAGGATGATCGCCATCACCATCAAGCCGGGCGCTGCAACTGCTGTCGACCGGCCGATCGCGCCGTGACTTGCCGCTCCCACCACAGCGCCGCCGGCGCCGACGAGGACGAGCAGGAAGGTGCCGAACAGCTCGGAGAAGAGCCGCCGCCACTCCTGCGAGGGGTCGTCGAAGTCGCCTAGTCCGGGGTACTCGAGCGCGAGCAGCGCTCGCCGCGTGCTCGGCGGTTTCGAGTTGCCGTCATTCTCATCGACCACCTGCATACCTCCGCGTCGTCGTTCGCGCCACTCGATGAGGATCTGCTCCACAAGACGTACACACATCGTCCCGACGGGGTGAACGAGGCCCTCGACGCCACGATTCATCCCGACAGGAGGATGTGGCGCCGCGTCTTCCCGGAGACGCTCGGGCAGTGGCCGTCCTCGCACGCCTCCTCTCAATCGTGCGGCGGCATGCCCTATGAGCGTCGCCGTCGCCCCGGCAAGGCCGCGCGCCTTCCACCTGCTGGCGAAGCCGACGGGAGCCGTCTGCAACCTCGACTGCTCGTACTGCTTCTTCCTCTCGAAAGAGCTGCTCTATCCGGGCAGCCGCTTTCGGATGGCAGAACAGTTGCTCGAGCGCTACGTGAAGCAGTTGATCGAGGCGCACGCGGGCGTCCCCGAGGTCACGATCGCCTGGCAGGGCGGGGAGCCGACGCTGATGGGCCTCGACTTCTTCCGGCGCTCGGTCGAGCTCACGCAGGCCTACCTTCAGCCGGGCCAGCGTGCTGCGTACACGATCCAGACGAACGCGACCCTCCTCGACGACGAGTGGGCCGCGTTCTTCAAGGAGCACGGCTTCCTCGTCGGGATCTCGATCGACGGCCCACGCGAGCTTCACGACGCGTATCGCGTGAACAAAGGCGGGAAGGGCAGCTTCGAGCAGGTCATGCGCGGGCTCTCGTTCCTACGTGACGCGGAGGTCGAGTGGAACGCGCTCACGACGGTCCACCGCGTCAACGGCGACCACGGCCGCGAGGTCTACCGCTTCCTCCGTGACGAGTGCGGCGCGCAATTCATCCAGTTCATCCCGATCATCGAGCGTGTCGTCGCAGCCTCGGAGAACGGACCCGCTGCGTGGACGTCGTGGCGCGACCGCCCGCTCTACGTCCAGGAGGGAGACGCCGTCACCGACCGGACCGTGGAGCCCGCGCAGTACGGCCGTTTCCTGATCGACGTCTTCGAGGAGTGGGTGCGGCGCGACGTCGGGACGGTCTACGTGCAGCTGTTCGACGTCACGCTTGCCAACTGGGTCGGCGAGCCGCCGGGCCTGTGCGTGCATTCGGAGACGTGCGGCGGGGCGCTCGCCCTGGAGCACACCGGGGATGTGTACTCCTGCGACCATTTCGTCGAGCCGCGTCACCTGCTGGGAAACATCGAGGAGCGCCACCTGCTGGAGCTCGTCTCGTCGCCGCAGCAGGTGCAGTTCGGACTCGACAAGCGCGACACCCTTCCGCAGTATTGCCTCGACTGCGACGTTCGCTTCGCATGTCACGGAGGCTGCCCGAAGGATCGCTTCGTCCGTACACCCGCCGGCGACCCGGGACTGAACTATCTGTGCGCGGGGTTCAAGGAGTTCTTCCATCACGTCGACGCGCCGATGCGCGTCATGACGGAGCTGCTGGCCCGCGGCCGTGCGCCGAGCGAGATCATGACGCTCTACGCGTCGGCAGATGCCGGCCGGGGCTCGGTGCACGAGTGACCGGCGTCGCCGCCGTCAGCACCGTTCCGCCCGAGCGGCGGTTCCACCTGCGGCGCATCGTGCTCTGGCTGGCCGTGGTCGTGCTCGTCGGCGCGGTCTCTTACGCGCTTGGTTGGGACATCAGCGGCTGGTTCTCGCAACTGTGGGACACGCTCACGCAGGTCTCGGCGAAGTACCTCGTTCCGGCGCTGGTGCTGCAGACACTGCAGACCATCTTCACGGCGGTCGCGTGGCTCGCGATCATCCGCTACGCCTACCCGGACTCGGGCGTGCCTGCGCGGCAGGTGATCGCCTGCTATGCGACCTCGGTCGCCCTGAACACGTTTCTCCCGGCAAACCTCGGGACGCTCGTGATGCTCGTGATGTTCACGGCGATCATCGCGGGGGCGACGTTCGCGGGCGTCTTTGCCGGCTACCTCGTCGAGAAGATCTTCTTCACCGTCATCGGCGCCGTCGTCTACATCTATCTGTTCGCGTCGGTGGGTGGCTCGTTCGACCTCAAGTTCGGCTGGGTCTCGGCGCATCCCTGGGCGACAGCGCTGGCTGTCGGCGGCATCGCTGTCGGACTCGTCGCGGTGGTGAAGCTCGCCTGGCGCTGGCTGAAGAAGCTCTGGGCGCAGGCCAAGCAAGGCGGCAGGATCCTGACCGACTGGAAAGCCTTCTCCGGGCGTGTGCTCCTTCCGGAGTTCGCCGGGTGGTGCTGCAAGCTCGGTGTGATCGCGCTCTTCCTGGCCGCGTACGGGATTCCCGTCAGCTTCCACACGATCATGCGCATCGTCGGTGGCAACTCGATCGCCAACGTGGCGTCGGTGACGCCGGGCGGCGTCGGCGTGAACCAGGCCTTCAACGTCGCGTCGCTCAACGGCGTGACCGACGCGACGACCGCCACCGCGTATTCGGTCGCGCAGCAGCTCGTGACCACGGCGTGGAACATCCTCGTGGCGATCGTGCTCGTGCTCTGGGCATTCGGCTGGTCCGGCGGGAAGACACTCGTCGGAAGCTCGTACACCGACGCGAAGCGCCGTGCCGCCGACCAGCGGGCGCAGCATGCGGCGAGAAAGGCAGCGAAGAAGGCCGCGAAGCACGCTGGCGCCGCGTGACCGCGCGATGTGGTGGTCATCCCTTCGGGGTGATGTGAGCCGGGCGCGTCGGGTCGAACATCCTCCTCGCGCGTAGCTTGCGCCGACCTCGAGCGAGTGGAGGATTCACATGGCAATCGGACCTGTTCAGCTCGTCGTGTTGGGATTCGAGCATCCCAACTTTCACGGCGAGGTCATCGAAGAGCTGGAGCGCCTGCGGCAGAGCGACACCGTGCGCGTCATCGACTCGATCGCCGTTTACAAGACGGCGGAGGGCGAGATCGAGGTCGAGCACTTGAGCAACCTCACCGAGGACGAGGCGATCGAGCTGGGGACGACCATCGGCGCCCTGCTCGGCCTGGGCATCGACGGTGAGGAAGGGCTCGAGGCGGGAGCCGCGGCAGGCGCGCAGGCCGCCGCAGCCGGCGGTGTTCGCCCCTTCTCGGGCGGAGAGGAATGGGACGTCCTCGAAGACATCCCGAACGACTCGGCCGCTGCGCTGATTCTGCTCGAGCACCAGTGGGCCGTTCCGCTCCGCGACGCCGTCATGCGAGCCGGCGGCTTCCGCATCGGCGACGGGTTCATCAGTCCGCTCGATCTCGTCGCCATCGGCCTGATGGCGGCAGACGACGCGGACCGGCACCACGAGATGGAGACAAAGGCCGTTCCGGTCACATCCTGACGAAGCTAGGAGGCACCCAGATGTTTGGAGGACGCAGAGTCGCACGCCGTACTTCTCGTCGAACCGCGAGGCGCGTGTCTCGCCGGCGCTAGTTGCAACGCTTCATCCTCACACTCGAGGGCCGCGACTTCGAAGAGGTCGACGAGATCGAGCTGCCGCGCTCTCCCGTGGAGGGCGACCCGATCGAGACGAACCTCGGAACGTGCGTGGTCGTCCGCACGGAGAAAGTGGCCGAGGCGAGTCAATTCTCCGGCCGGATCGTGTGCCGCATGCCGTAGCGGGGTTTTGCCCTCCGATCCGCGATGCAGACTGTTGGCATGGCGGAAGGATGGGCTCCCCCGCTACGGCTCTGCGAGCGAGACAACGGCTCTTGCCGGCTCACGCTCGTCGGCTTGACACACGGTGACGGCGACACGCTGCAAGACGCGGCAGACGACCTGGTCGCGCGGCTGCTCGAGATCCTCTCGTTCGTCCGTGTGGCCGGGTTCCCGGTCTCGACCGAGTTCCCGCCCCCCGATCCCCGCTTGATGGAGTACGTCTGGCGCCTGGGTGACCACGTGTGGCGCGGCTCGGACATCCGCGAGCACCTCTTCGGCTCGATTCCCTCGCTCGACACCTCTGCGTAGAGCTCAGCGTCGCGCCGGCGCGGTTGCGGCGGGCGGGAGCTGCATGGAGGCGCGCAGATTGGTGAGGGGCGTCGACGGAACCGTGATGAGGCCACGGACGGGCCGGTCGAGATCGAAGGTGACCAGCAGCAGCAGGCCCACGAGACCAGCGGCAAGCCAGACGGGGAGCACACCGCGGCCGAGGAGCGCCAGGTAGAAGGCGAGCAACCCGAGTGCGAGCGTGCCGGAGATCAGCTCCACCGCGAGGACCGGCCCGGGCACGCGATTTTTCAACGCGGCGACGTGAACGGTCTGCATGTCGATCATCTCGTTGAGCGTCTCGACGTACAGCCGCGGCGCGCTGGCGTTCGGTGCTTGGGCGATCGCCTCGCCCGCGAGTTTCCAGAGGCCGCGCTGCAGCTCCTGACCGGCCGCGACGGCCAGGCGCGCGCCGGCGCTTGTCGGCACGGAGCGGGAGAGCCGAATCTCCGAGTCGGTGTAGCGCACGAGCCCGCGCAGCGAATGTGTTCGAATCGGCTCCGGGAGAAGTTCGGCGCGGAGATACGTGGTGCCAATCGCGTTGGCGTCGTCCACGACCGCGGCCCGACGCGATTCATAACGCCCCACCGCCAGCGCCAGGCCGAAGGCAAGCACGAGGCCGACGAGTCCGAGCAGCGCCGATTGCAGCACGCCGAGCGGCGCGTGCAGGTGCTCCGAGCGGTGGCGCATGCGGACGCCGAGGACGATGCCGATGCCTGTTGCCCCAAAGACGACCGCGAAGACCAGCAGGCCGAGCTCGAGGCTAGTGAGCCGAAAGAACACCCTCTCGCTCCACGTCCTCCTGCCCGGCGCCGTTGTGGCTCGTCCCGCCGTTCAGGTGCGCGCGCCAGCTCCGGAGCACGAGGTTGACCGCGCCGGCTCCGACGATCGGCTCGTCGGCAAGCGGCAGCGTCGCCGGATACAGGAGGAACGGACGAGTCTGAGGGCCGCCGAGACCGCCGTGGAACGAGATCAACTCCTCGAACGCGCAGCCTTCGTCGAGCGCGGCGTCGTAGAAGCTGCCGACCATGATGTCGGCGACGTGGGCGAAGCCGTCCGTGCGCCGGAGATGCTGCGGCGCCGTGCGTGAGAAGGCGCGCAGCGGGTCGACTCCGTCGATCCGTCCGGACGCGAGGTAGTGGGCGCCGCCGCCGCCCAGCACGACCGGACCGTCTTCCTGCGAACGAACGAGCAGCCAGCCCACATGCGGGTGATGCCGCAACGCCGGGATCAGCAAAGGGTGAAGCTCGTCGATTTCCTCGAGCGTCAGCCGCCGCCGCTCTTCCATCAGGTAGACCAGTCCGAGGTTGCCGGAGCCGAGGACGACGACCTTCCGCCCCGAGACGTCGTTCTTCGGCCGCTCTTTCGGCGTCTGCCCGGTCGCTTCCGCGAGCGCATGGCCGACCATCGCGTTCTGCTCGTCGCCCCCGGCGACCGCCGTCACCGAGCCACCGGTCAGCGAGCGCTCGATCAACTCGTCGAGGCCGTAGCCGTTCCGCTGCTTGAACGTCGCCCCCTGCGTCTGCCCGTGGTCGGAGAGCACGACGAGCTCGTAGGGACGCGCGGCGTAGCGTCGCGCTCGCTCGATGCGCCCGAACTGCTGGTCGAGCTTGCGCAACGCCTCCATCGTGTCGGCGCGTGCGAGGCCCGAGTGGTGCGCGACCTCGTCGTAGCTCGAGAACGTGGCGTAGACCGCAGGACGCCCTTTCATCATGTCCGAGAGGACGCCGTACACGATCACGTCCCGGACGACGACGCAGAGCGCTGCGCGAAGGAACGGGTACTTGCCGCCGCGGTGGCCGCGCGGCCGAACGTCGCGGCGCCGCGCGCGGGCCGCCGCAGTCCATTCCAGCAGCACTTCCCCGGCGAAGAGCGAGAGCGATCGCATCACGTTGAAGCCGTTCGCCAGGAACGCGCGGTACCCGGGATTGGCGTGCTTCTCGGCGTCGATGCGGCTGACGGTGAGGATCAGATGGTCCGCTTCGCCGGACAGCAGGTTCCCCCGGCTCGCACCGCCGTCGAGCAGCAACCCGCGCCCCGAGCGATGCCGCCGCTCGATCTCTGCGCAATCCGCCGGAGCCGAGCACGTCATGAGCGTCGCCGTCTCCTTCTCCACCCAGCGAAATGCGGGAATGTCGTCGTTCGAGCCGAGCAGGATCCCTGCCTGGCTCGCGCCCGTCTGCGACGAGAGGTCCGTCTCCCATTCGGCCAAGCGGTGCGATCCCTCGGCAAGCCAGCGAGCGAGGTTGGGAGCGCTTCCGTCCTGCATCGCCCGTTGGAGCACGGGCAACCCCAGCCCGTCGACCTCGAGGAAGACGATGCCGGGCGCGTCCGTGACGCGCCGGTCACGGTCCCGTTTGGCAATCCTCTGCACCACACGGAACGTGTAGGTGTCGTCGTCGTTCACGCCGGCGACGGCGTCGAGGATCACGCCGATGCCCGCTGCGACGAACGCGACGCCGAGGGCTGACCAGAACGACCCGACGGAGAGGTCACCGTTGGTGACCCGGTCTGCGGCAAGCAGCATCAACGCGTCCGCCACGAGCACGAGCACGAAGCCGACGAGCAGCATCAGCGGGAGGCGCAGTGCAGCGATCACGGGCGGCAGGACCGCGTTCAGGATCGCGATGACGAGTGCCGCTGCGAGCGCGCCGCCGAAATTGTTCGTCGACGCGCCCGGCACGATCCACGCGGCAACGAGGAGCGCGGCGGCGGAAAGCACCCACGCGAAGAGCAGGCCGAGCGGATGAAACCGCGGGCGCGCCGGAGCCCACGCTGCACGTGCTCCGTGTTCCGCTTGTGTCTGCGCCGTCACCACGATGGACCGCTGCGCGCATCGTCCGTCGTCGCGACGGCGCGGCTGTCATCCCGTCCGGATGATGCTTTCGCGGCTCACGCACGCGAGCGTGGCCGTGCCAAGTCGACATCCGGCTGGAGACCGCATGCGCGACCGCCGGAAAAGGGAGGACCAATCGTGAGCGAGCCGTTCAAGGGCACCGTCAACATCGACATCAAGGATTCGGTGCCGGACTGGGCGCCGTACACGCAGCCGATCGCTCCGAAAGGGGCGCCCAACGTCCTCTACGTCGTCCTCGACGATGTCGGCTTCTCGGCCATGGAGCCGTACGGCGGGTTGATCGAGACGCCGAACATCAAGCGAATCGCGGAGAAGGGCCTCTCGTACACGAGCTTCCACACGACGGCGCTCTGCTCACCGACGCGTTCATGTCTCATGACCGGCCGGAACCACACGACGAACGGCATGGCCTGCATCACCGAGGCGACGTCGGGGTTCCCCAATGCGAACGGGCATATCCCGTTCGAGTGCGCCAACATCGCCGAGGTGCTGGGCCAGCATGGCTGGAATACCTACATCGTCGGCAAGTGGCATCTGTGTGCGCAGGACGAGATGAATCTCGCGTCGTCGAAGCGCCAGTGGCCGGTAGGCCGCGGCTTCGAGCGCTTCTACGGCTTCATGGGGGGCGAGACGAACCAGTGGTATCCGGACCTCGTCTACGACAACCATCCCGTTGCGCCGCCGAAGTCGCCCGACGAGGGCTACCACCTCACGGTCGACCTCACCGACAAGGCGATCGAGTTCGTGCAGGACGCGAAGGCGATCGCACCGGACAAGCCGTTCTTCCTCTACTACTGCCCCGGTGCGGCGCACGCCCCGCACCACGCCCCGAAGGAGTGGGCCGACAAGTACAAGGGCAAGTTCGACATGGGCTACGAGGCCTATCGCGAGCTCGTCTTCGCGCGCCAGAAGAAGCTCGGGATCATCGCCGAGGACGCACAGCTTTCACCGATCAACCCGTTGGCCGATACGACGAGCCACGACGGCAAGGAGTGGTCTCAGGTGGACCGCGTGCGGCCGTGGGAGTCGCTCTCCAAGGACGAGAAGCGGCTCTTCTCGCGCATGGCCGAGGTGTACGCCGGCTTTCTCAGCCACGCAGATCACGAGCTCGGCCGGCTCCTCGACTACCTCGAGGAGAGCGGACAGCTCGAGAACACGATCATCGTGCTCGTCTCCGACAACGGCGCGTCCGGTGAAGGCGGCCCGAACGGCTCGGTCAACGAGAACAAATTCTTCAACGGCGTGCCCGACACGACCGAGGAGAACCTCAAGTACCTGGACGAGCTCGGCGGAACGAGAACGTACAACCACTATCCGACGGGTTGGGCGTGGGCGTTCAACACGCCTTTCAAGATGTGGAAGCGCTACAGCAACTACGAAGGCGGAACGGCGGATCCCATGATCGTCTCGTGGCCGAAGGGGATCGAGGCGAAAGGGGAGATCCGGCGCCAGTACACGCACGCGATCGACATCGTCCCGACGCTCTTCGAGTGTCTCGGCGTCGAGCTTCCCGACGTCGTCAACGGCTACACGCAGCTGCCGCTGGAAGGCGTCAGCTTCAGCGCGACGTTCAAAGACGCCGACGTTCCCACCCAGAAGGAGACGCAGTTCTACTCGATGCTCGGGACTCGGGCGATCTGGCACAAGGGGTGGAAGGCGGCCACGGCCGTACCCGCCGCGCCGGAGTCGTGGGGCGACTTCCACCAGCAGCGGTGGGAGCTCTTCGACACCGAGGCCGACCCGAGCGAGTGCAACGACCTTGCTGCCAAGCATCCGGTCAAGTTGCAGGAGTTGATCGCGCTTTGGTGGACAGAGGCGGGCAAGCATCAGGCGCTGCCGCTCGAGTCTCGCGACGCCGTTGCGGTTCTCACCGCCGAGCGTCCGCAGCTGTCGAGCCCGCGAACGCGCTACATCTACTACCCGGGTGGTGCCGAAGTGCCGGAGCCGGCCGCGCCGAACATTCGGAACCGCTCGTACACCATCGCGGCCGAGGTGGACATCGACACGAAGGAAGCCGGCGGGGTCATCTTCTCGCAGGGGTCGCGTTTCGGGGGTCACGCGCTCTACGTGCAGGACGGGAAGTTGGTGTACGTTTACAACTGGATCGGCGAGCTCGTCCAAGTCGTGTCGTCGAGCAAGCGCCTTCCAACCGGCCACGTCGTTGTGTCGGCGTCGTTCGACAAGCAGGGCGAGACGATGCCGGCGCAGGGGACGCTCAGCCTCCACGTCGGGGACGAGCAAGTCGGCGAGGACACGATCCGCACGCAGCCGGGCATGTTCGGCCTCGGCGGCGGCGGGCTCGTCGTCGGCCGCTCGGGCGCCGAGCCGGTCGGCGACTACGCCGGGCAGTCGCCCTGGCCGTTCGTCGGCGGGACGATCAAGCAGGTCGTCATCGACGTCAGCGGCGAGGCCTTCGTCGATTTGGCGGTCGAAGCGAAAGCTGCCTTCGCGCGGCAATAGATCCTCGTGATCTGGGCAATCCTCGCGCTCCTGGGCGTGCCGCTGTGGCTCTGCGCCCTCGCAATCACCGCGATCGTCTGGCGGAACCGGGAGCTGCGGAAACGTCCCGGTTCTGTCCCGGTGCGCATCCGGGCCGACGCGAGCAAGCGCTGGCATCCGGGGCATGCCTTCTGGGTCCACGATGTGCTGGCGTTCCGTGGCAGCCCTGCTGCGTGGAAGGAGCGGCTCGTGCAGGTAGGAGCCGGCGCAGTGCATCCCGCGAGCGCGGCGGAAAGCAAAGGCCTGCACCGCCTCGGTGACGGCCCCGTCGTCGCGAGCCTCGACCTCGTTCCGAGCGGCTCGCTCCAGCTCGCAGCGCATGCGGAACATGCATCGCTCCTGCTCGGGCCCTTCAACGGAAAGGAGACGCCATGACAACGGTGTCCGCCACCGCCGTCGGCTTGAACGGCTGGCGCGCCGGCTCCGCGAAGCAAGCCATCGTCGACTTCGTCGACCGAGTCTCCGACGGACCGGATGCCGTCCCGATCGAAGAGCGGATCGCAGTCTTCGACAACGACGGCACGCTCTGGTGCGAGAAGCCGATGCCGATCCAGCTCGACTTCGTCCTGCGCCGCCTCGTCGAGATGGCCGAGGCGCAGCCCGAGCTGCGCAACCGGCAGCCCTGGAAGGCAGCCTATGAGCGCGACTACGGCTGGCTCGCGACTGTCATGGCCGAGCACTACGCAGGTGACGACAGCAACGTCGAGATCGTCGCCGCGGGCGTCCTGGCGGCCTACGACGGGATGACCGTCGACGAGTTCGAGGAACGCTCTGAGGCCTTCCTGCGCGGCGCGCAGCATCCGACTCTCGGGCGTGCCTATCTCGACTGCGCGTATCGGCCGATGCTCGAGCTGCTGCGCTACCTGGAGGCGGCAGGCTTCTCGAACTACATCGTCTCGGGCGGCGGGCGGGACTTCATGCGCCCGATCAGCCAGGACGTCTACGGCATTCCGCGTGAGCGCGTGATCGGCAGCGCCTCCGCGCTCGCATATGCGAGCGACGCAAAGGGCGGCTCGATCACGCACAAGGCTGCGGCCGACTATCTCGACGACGGCGAGCAGAAGCCCATCCGCATCTGGAGCCGGACCGGACGCCGGCCGCTGCTGGCCGCCGGCAACTCGAACGGCGACGTCCCGATGCTCGACTTCACCCGACGCGAGGGCACACCGACTCTGCGTCTGCTCGTCCTGCACGACGACGAGGCGCGCGAGTTCGACTACACGACAGGTGCCGAGCATGCGCTCGAACGCGCCGACGAGATGGGCTGGAGCGTCGTCAGCGTCAAGCGCGACTGGGCCGAGGTCTTCTGAGCAAAAAGCCGGCGCACCCCGTCAGGAGTGCGCCGGACCCACCGCAGCCCTTGGTTCGCTTGCCGCTAGCGGGCCGCTGCGGCGCCCACGGCCACGAGGTCGGCCGGGTGGATCCACTCGTCGGCGAGCGCCACCCCTCCCGCGGCGACGATTCGGTCGCGCAACGGAATCGCCCAGCGGTGCTCGATCAGCGCGACGGCCGCGCTGCTGCCCGGCGGAATCGCGTCGGCGAGGTACCAGACGTCGTTCGTCTCGAGGATGTGGCCGTCCTCGCCCTCCAGCGCACCGGCAATGAGTGCGGAGGAGGCCTCATCCTCGTCCTCGAGCCCGAGACCGACGAGAGCGCCGATCATCGCGCCGAACTCGATCGCCTCGTCCGTCGTCAGGTCGCTCTTCTGGACGAACTCGAGCTCGCCGTCGGCCGACTTCGTCACGAAGACGAGGTCGATCAGCCGCGCGATCCCTGCGTCCTTCAACCGCTGGAGCTCGGGCAGGATCTCGCCCTCGAACCGAGTCCGGTCGAACTCGAGCACGAGCATCTGGATCGGCCCGAACGGTGCGGTGGCCTGGGCGCTCATGCCGGCTGCAGAAGCTTCTGCTTCTGCTGGTCGAACTCTTCCTGGGTCAGGACGCCCTGCTGCTTCAACTCGCCGAGCTTCTGCAGCTGGTCGATCGTCTGGTCGGTCATGCCGCCGGCAGGTGCCATGTCGACCTGCTGCTGTGCAGCGTCCATATCGCGCCCTTCCTGCATCTTCTTGCCGGCGTAGTACGCGCCGCCTCCGACCATCGCGGCGCGCATGAGCGGCCGCCGTCTTCGCCTGAACATGTCGCTTCGCTCCTCTCTCTAGACCGTGACGGGTTGCTTGGAGCCGTGGAGCTCGTCCTGGAGCTCTTGCTCGGCCTCGTGCGAGAGCGACGACTTCAGCACGGTGCCGCCGAACTTGCTGAGCGCTTCCACGGCCTTGTCCGGCGTGACCTTCTCAACGACCAGGAAGAGCGCCGAGGTCCCGGGCTCGAGCATGCCACGCACCTGCTCCTGGAACTCCCGGTCGATTCCGGTCTTCTCGATCTTCCCCATCAGGGCGCCGAGCCCGGCTCCGATCGCCATCCCGAAGACCGGCACGAAGAAGAGCACTCCGAAGAGCAGCCCCCAGAACATGCCGTACGAGGCGCCGCCGCCGACGAGGTGATGGTTCGTCGTGACCTTGAACTTGCCGTTCTTGTCGCGCACGACTGCGGCAATCGCATCGGGCTGGATGATCAGCTCGTTCGCGAGGCGCTGCGCCTCCTTCTCGGCCTTGAGCGCCGTCGTCTCGTCCGGGTAGCCAATCGCAATCAGATCCGACATTCGAACTCCTTTTCGGGCTGTCGAGTGCCCGCTGCCGTCCAGCGAGCGACGGGCTGCCCCGTCGCCTGAGAGCTTGTTCCAGGCGGACAGCTCGGACATCGTCCGCTTGGGATGAAAGGGGGCGCCGTGCTCGCGCCGTTCCGACCCGTCATCCCATCGGGACGATGTTGCTCGCGCACCGTTGTTCTTTGCTGAGCAAGGCCGGCGCCGCAGCCGGACGAGCGACGGAGAGAGCGGGCAGATGAGGACAGCGCAGGACTACGAGCTTCCGCCGAGCTATGCCGCAACTCCCGACACGGGCGGTGTCGGCTGGGTGACGTTCGCCGCCGTGATGCTCGGGCTCGCCGGTATCTGGAACAGCGTCGATGGGATCCTGGGCATCGCGTCGTCTCACGTCTACACCGGCCACGCAGTCCTCGTGTTCAGCGGCGTCAACACCTGGGGCTGGATTGTGTTGATCCTCGGGATCGTCCAGCTGATCGCGTCTGGCGCGCTGCTCGCAGGGAACGAATTCGCGCGGTGGTTCGGGATCGCGGCCGCGTCGCTGAACGCGATCGGGCAGTTGATGTTCGTGCCGATGTATCCGTTCTGGGCACTGTCGATGTTCGCGCTCGACGTTCTCGTCATTTACGGGCTCGCGGTCTACGCAGGCGCGCGCCTGCGCACCGCCTGACCGGAGCCATGCGACTCCACATACCGAAGCATCGGCGCGGGCAGGACGGCAGCGTCGTCGTCAGCCCGGTGGCCGTCGAGATCGGCGGCGCCCAGTTGGACGCGCTCTCGACAGTCTTCTCGCCGCCGCGCTGGCTCCGCGACCTCGGCCGGGCGGCGTGGCTCATCGTCGGCGTGCTGGCGCTGCTCGCGGCGCTGATCTGGTTCCTCGGCGCGACGTACACGATCGTGGGGCCGCTCGTCGCTGCGTCGATCGTCGCAACGGTCGCGATGCCGCTCGTCGGGAAGCTCTCGAGACGCATGCCACGGGCCGCCGCAGCAGCCGTGGTCCTTCTGGGTCTGGTCGCGCTGGGGGTCTTCATCGTCGTGATCGTGATCGGCGGCGTCACCGGACAGCACGACGAGATCGGAGCTCGTGCGAACTCGGCCGCGGATCGCGCGCAGCACTGGCTGACAAGCGCAGGAGTGGACCAATCCGCCGCGTCGAGCGCGTCGTCATCGGTGAAAGCCGACGTCCCCGCCGCCCTCTCGACCCTGGCAACAGGCGTGATCGCCGGGATCCGAGGCCTGACGTCGCTCGTTTTCGGGCTCTCGCTGGCGGCTCTCAGCCTGTTCTTCCTGTTGAAGGACGGGCCGAGCCTGCGCGCCTGGGTGGACGACCACCTGGGTGTGCCGGCACCGGTCGCCCAGACGATCACCGGCGACGTGATCAGGTCGCTCCGAGGCTACTTCCGCGGCGTGACGCTGGTCTCCGCGTTCAACGGCGTCGTCGTCTCGATCGGCGCGCTGCTGCTCGGCGTGCCCCTCGTGGGCACGATCGCCGTCGTCACCTTTGTGACTGCGTACATCCCCTACCTCGGTGCCTTCATCGCCGGCGCCTTCGCGGTCGTCGTTGCACTCGGTGCGAGCGGCACGACGACGGCGTTGATCATGCTGCTGATCGTCATCCTCGCCAACGGCCTGCTGCAGAACCTCGTTCAGCCGTTCGCGATGGGCTCGGCGCTCAACCTCAATCCTCTCGTCGTCCTCGTCGCCACGATCGCGGGCGGATGCATCTTCGGCACGATCGGGTTGATACTCGCCGCGCCGCTCCTGTCGGCGGCCGTGCACATCACGAACGATCTCGCGCGTGCGCGCCTCGCGGCTGCCGCGGACGCGGCGCCCGCGCCGACCGCCGCCGCGGACTCCGCGCCCGCGGTTCTCTAGCTCCGCGCTTCGAGGGCGTTCGCGACGTCGAACCCCAACGCGAGCGCCAGGTTCGGTGCAGCCGACACGATCTTCGCGACTCCGAGGGTCGGCATTGCTGCAAGGAGGCAACCGACGATTTCGTCGTCGGAAGCGCCCGCGCGGCGCGCGCTCTCCAAGGTCCACATGTAGGCGGGGGTCTCTGCCCCCACCGCGACGAGTGCGCCGATGCGCACGAACGCGTGTGCCTTCGCCGTCAGACAGGAAGCAGCCAGATTGACCCGATTGTTCGCCATCATCTCCTCGACGTAGTCGTCAGCGGCGATAGCGATCTTGCAGAGTGTGACCTCGTGGCTTTGCACGGTGCTGAATTGATGGGAGCACGTTGCAGCCGCGGGCGCATCACCCCGGGCGGATGAAGCTCAATCCGCGTGTCTGGTGATCTCGAGCAGGCCGAGTGCGTTCGCCCGGTCGATCGCGTCGCTTCGGCTCGACACCCCGAGTTTGCGGTAGACGGAGATTGCCTGCGTCTTGATCGTGTTGCGGGAGACGAAGAGCTCCTCGCCGATCTCACGAAACGAGAGATGTGTCGACAGCAGCGGCAGCAGCCGAAGCTCGGCGCCCGTCAGACCGACCGCACTTCCGTTTCGCGCCTCCGGCATTGCCTCGATATCCGCGGCCAGTGCCTCCACCTGGGCGCCGAGAACGCCGACATGCGGATGGACTCGCAGCAGGTCGCGCATCTCGCCCACGAGCGTTCCGGCCCTGCCGTCTCCGAGCGCGAGATACGCGCGTGCGAGCTCGAGCTGCGCCTGGAGGGTCAACCACGGGAAGATCGCTTGTCCGAGGAGCGGCTGGAGGCGCTCCGCGGCTGCAAGATGCGTTCGGGCCTCGTCCCACTGCCCGTGACGAAGCGCTGCGCGAGCGGCGACGGCGAGCGCGATCGAGCTCGTGACGTACTCGCCGGAATGCACAGGGTCGAGCAGTTGATGCGCCTCGACTGCGAGCTTTTGTCCTGCAGCTGCGTCGTCGCGGGCGGACGCAAGCAGCGATCGCTCGCTCATCGCGACCATGCGCGTGTCCCTTGCGCCTATGCGCTCGGCTCCCTCCGTTGCAGCTTGAAGGAACGCGTCGGCGCGTTCATCCTCGCCGAGGAGCATGTGCGCCGAGCCGAGCAACAGCAGCGCGGCCGGCCGCAGCAGGCTTTCGGATGGAAGCCCGGCGAGAGCCGACTCCGCGTCGGCGATCATTTGATACACGCCTTCGCGGCAGAGCGCGGCGCGCAGCACCGCGATCCACGGCCAGAGCGTCGTGCAGCCGTCCACGAGCGTCCCGGTGAACGTTCCGCGCTCGGCGGCTTCAAGCCAGCGTTGTGCGTCCTCCGCGCGGCCGGCCATGGCGTGCATCCAGCTGCCCTGAAGCGCCACTCCGGGGTAGCGCTCGAGCAGCTCGGGCACGTCGAAATGCGAGAGCCACTGCTGGACGGACGCGATGCGCCCCCCGTAATACGCAGGAAGTGCGACGTCGGTGATGATCGCCGCGACACGGTCGAGGTCGCCGGCGGCGAGCCCATGCTCGAGCGCCGATTCGAGATCGCCGTGCTGCTCGTACCAATCTGCGGCGCGCGTATGGAGAACGTTCCACAGGTGCGGTTCCTGCTCGCTGAGCTCGCGGCGGAGCAAGTCGCGGAAGAGGTGGTGATAGCGGTACCACTCGCGCTTCTGGTCGAGTGGCACGAGGAAGAGGTTCGAGCGCTCGATCTTCTCCAGCTCCCTCGCCGAGCCCTCGTCGGCGAGGACGGCGTCGCACAGCGAGCCGCACATGCGCTCGAGCACGGACGTCCGGCGCAAGAAGCGCAGGGCGCCGGGTCGCAGCTGGGCGAGGTACTCGGAGCGCACGTAGTCGACGAGGTGCCGGTTGGCGCCGCTGAGCTGAAGCTGTTGCCCGCGCTCCGCCGCGCGGTCGCGCTCCTCGCGCCGTCCCAGTGCCGCCAGGTAGAGGGCGGCAGGCCACCCCTCGCAGCGAGCGACGAGGTCGTCCACCTCCGCGAGACTGAGATCGACGCCAGTCGCGCCGAGCAGCAATTGCGCTTCGTGTGGCGTCAGGGCGAGGCGGTCGACGCCGAACTCGGCGAGTTGGCTGTGTCCGCGCAGAGCCGCGACGGGGATCTTTGGGGTCGTGCGGCCGGAAAGCACGAGCAGCGACCCTTCCGGTGCATGCTGCGAGAGCGTCAGGATCGCATCGAGCCCCTCGCGGCCCCGCAGGAGATGGGCGTCGTCGAGGACGAGCACGAGGGGCTCGCCCAGCTCGGCCATCGCCGAGCCAAGGCGCGGGACGGCGGCGGCCCAGACGGCAGGCCCGGGCGCTGCGAGCGTGTCGAGCACGGAGGGCGCGAGTGGTGAGATTCGGTGCAGCGCCAGCGCGACGTGCCTGAGCAGGACGATCGGGTCGTTGTCGCGCTCGTCGACGGAGACCCACGCGAACACGCGTGAGTCGCGTGCCGCCCATTGCGCCAACACCGTCGTCTTGCCGTAGCCCGCCGGCGCCGTGACGAGCACCATCGGTTCGGCCGTCGCACGCAGCCGGTTGACCAGCGCGGTGCGGGACACCGTTCCCGAGCGGAGCGTCGGGATGTACACCTTCGATTCGACGACGTCGAACGGCGGCGCCGGCGACCGGCGCAACGCCTCGCGCGCACTCTGCGCACTGGCGGGCGGTTTGCCAGCACGTCGTGCCTTCGCGGCCGGCTCCACTGTGGCGGACGCGGCGACCAGTCGTGCTTTGGAGACTGTCATCGAACAACTCCCTGCAGTGGCGTTCCCGGAAAAACCGGGCCTCTGAGTCCGCCGGGGTGTTCGGGCCGGACAACACGAACGAGCAGGGTCTAGGCAAGCTCGCCTGACCATGTTCGCGCGTTTGGGTGGCGCACGTCAAGGGTGTCTCCACCCGTTCGCATTCGCGTGCGTGCATGGGCGGGTTACGACGAGGACGGCAAGAGCGAGTGGCCACCGAGAATCGCCTCGGCGACGTCGATGACGCGCCGATTCGAACTGCGGGCCTCATCGCGAATCAACGCGAACGCTGCGTCTTCGGGGATTCCGTGGCGTTCCATCAGGATCCCCTTCGCCCGCTCGATCTGCGCGCGGCGCCCGAACGCGCCTTCAAGGCTCTGATAGTCGGCGAAACGGCGCAGGACGATCTCGATCATGTTCTGCCAGGCGGCGGGATCGTCGTCGACGATGTACGCGAAGACGCCGAGCCTCGCCGCCTCTCGCACGAACGCGTCGTTCGCGTCCGGCAGGATCGCGATCACGGGACACGCCGCCTCGCGCACGATGCCGTCGATCAGCTCCAGCGCGTCGGCTGCGTCCTCTCCCACGCCCACGAGCGCGACGTCCGGCTGCGTCTGGTGCGTCAGTTGCACGGCCTCGGTTCCCTGAAGCTCCGGCGCGATCACCTCGTGACCGAGTGACGTCACGAGCGCAGCGACCAGGGTGAGACGGTCCTGCTGCTCGTTCGCGATCAGGATGCGGAGATGCTCGGCCGTTTGCGGCATGGCTACGCGGGCGCGCCGAGGTTGGCGCGTGCGCGGACGAGGTCTGGTTGCTCTCGAAGACAGCACTGGTTCACGTCGGGCGGCGGTTTTGGCGTGTCCAAGTGCGATGCTGCTCGCGTTCTCCCTTCGCACCTGATGGCATCCTCAAGCGTCGCAATCACGCCAGGCCCTGCACATCGGACGATGTGCCGCCGGCCCCGGGACATATGTCCGCAGCTCCCTACGTCATTTGGCGTATCCGCGGAACAGAGCTAACGTGAATCATGGTGCTACGACGCGCCGTCTCTGACCGGAGGCATCACGACCACTGAAACTCATGCCGCGCCGCGGCGCCGAGCGTTCGCCCCGGAAAGCCTCGCGCTCTGGGCCGCTGCTGCGCGCTACGCCGGCGGGGTGCTCGCTCTCGCGCTCGGCTACTTCGTGGCCGCCAAAGGTGCCCAGTCGCTCCAGTACACCGCGTCGGTCTCTGCGATCTGGCCGCCGGTTGGCCTGGGAATCGCCGTTCTGTACCTCGCCGGGCTGCGCTGGTGGCCCGGGATCTTCCTCGGCGAGGTGCTCGTCAACGGCAATCTGCTCGCGTCCGGGGGCGGCATACCCCTGGGCAGCCTGATCGGCCAGCAGAGCGGGAACATGGCGGAGATCGTCGTCGGCGCGCTGCTCGTGCGGCGGCTGATCGGCGAGCGCGCCGCTCTGAATCGCGCCGAGCAGGTGAGCGGGATGTTGCTCGGGCTCGGGGCGGCGACGGCGATCAGCGCCACCGTCGGGACCGTGTCGATGCTGGCCGGCGGGGTCATCCAACAAGGCGACGTGCCCACCTTCTGGCGGACCTGGTGGCTCGGAGACTCGGCTGGCGCGCTCGTCGCGTTTCCACTCGTGATCACCTGGGCGAGCGCGCCGCTCACGACGTGGCGGAGGCTCGTGACGTGGGAAGGCGGGCTCTTGCTCGCCGCCGTCGCGATCCTGGCCGTGGTCTCGATCTCAATCAACGAGGCGGCGACCTATATGGTCTTCCCGGCGCTGATCTGGGCGGCGTTCCGGTTCGGGCCTGCGGTGGCGTCGCTCTCGGTCGCGATCGCCGCGGGAATCGCGATCGGGTTGACGGCGCACAAACAAGGAGCGTTCTTCAAGCATCCGATCGACGACAGGGTGTTGAGCACCCAGCTCTACGTCCTTGTCGCAGCGCTCACCATGCTGTACCTCAGTGTCGTCGTTGCGGAGCGGCGGAGGTCTGCGTCCGAGCTGGTCGAGGCTCGTCTTCGTCAGGAGGCCCGCGCCCTGCAGGAGCGCCATCGCATCGCACGCGACCTCCACGACTCGGTCTCGCAGGCGCTGTTCTCGACGATCTTGCACACGCGCACGGCGCAGCGCGCCGTCGCGCAGCGCGGGCTCGTCGCCGACGCCTCGCTCGGTCATGCGCTCGAGTCGATCGGCGAGTTGACGAGAGGCGCACAGGGCGAGATGCGCGCCCTCATCTTCGAGCTCGGCAACGAAGCCGTCGCCGACGGTCTCGTCTCGGCTCTCAACCGACTTGCTGCAACACTCAGCGCCGACGGTGGGCCTGCGATCGAGGTCGAAGGCCCCGACGGCCGCCTACCGCTCGATCCCGTCGTCGAGAACCAACTCTTCGGGATCACGCGTGAGGCGCTCACGAACGTGGCGAAGCACGCCGGCGCGACGACGGCGACCGCGCGGATCGAGCAGCGCGCGGGGCTGCTGAGCGTCGAGGTTCGTGACGACGGACGCGGCTTCGATCCCGCCGAGGCCCACGAAGCGCCGGGGCACTACGGCCTCCAGTCGATGCGGAGCCGCGCCGCCGAGATCGATGGCACGCTGACGATCACGAGCAGCGAGAGGGGCACGCTCGTGCGCGTCCAGGTCAGCGTTTGACGGCTCGCGAGTCGGACCGGATCCGCGTCTTCGTCGTCGACGATCACGCCGTCGTGCGCCGCGGGCTCGTCGCTTTCCTCGAGGGCGAGCCCGACCTCGAGCTCGTCGGAGACGCGGAAGGCGGTGCGCAGGCACTGACGCTCCTCGCCCAACTCCATGCCGAGAAGCGCCGGCCCGACGTTGTTTTGATGGACCTCCAGATGGCGCCGCCCGACGGAATCGCGGTCATCCAGGAGATTCGCCGCCTCTATCGCGAGATCGAGGTGGTGGCGCTGACGTCCTTCGGCGAAGAGGCGCGCGTGCACGCAGCGCTCGAGGCGGGCGCGACCGGCTACCTGCTCAAAGACGCCGAGGCCGACGAGGTCGCATGGGCGATCCGGGCGGCGCATCGTGGCGAGCTGCAGCTCGATCCCGCGATCGCGCGACGCCTGATGCAGCGCCTCCGCGCGCCGAGCGAGGCACCCAGCGCGACGATGACACCGCGCGAGCTCGACGTCCTGCGCGTGATCGGGGCAGGCAGAGCGAACAAGGAAATCGCCACCGAGCTCGGCATCAGCGAGCGAACCGCCAGGACGCACGTCTCCAACATCCTCGGCAAGTTGGGCCTCCACTCGCGCACGCAGGCCGCCCTCTGGGCGGTTCGCGAAGGCCTGGTCGACGGCGCCCGGCCGGGCGATCCCACCAAGTCGTAGGAGCGCTCATCCCGTCTGGATGATGCGTCGACACCGCGTCGGGCACGACGCTGTCGGGACGCGAACTGGAGGAAGGTTCCGGCGTTGGTCGCAAGCGAGTACGCGCACGGCAAGACAGCGAAGCGGAGCGAGACCGCAAGCTCCGCGATCCCGAAGTCGACGGGGTGGCGGCGATGGCTTCCCTGGTTCCTGGTCACGGCCGCGGCTGTCATCGCGCTCGTCTCGGCGCTCAACGTCTGGGTGACGCGGCAGGCGTTGAGCACGGACAACTGGACGAAGTCGAGCGCGCAGCTTCTCGCCGATCCGGAGATCCGGAATGCCGTCTCCGTCTATCTCGTCGACCAGGTCTACGAGCGCGTCGACGTCGGCAAGGCGCTCGCCGGTGGCTTGCCGCCGCAGACCCAGGCGCTCGCCGACCCGCTCGCTGCGGCGCTTCGCCAGCCCGCTGTGCGTGTGACCGACGAGCTCCTCTCGCGCCCGCGGATGCAGGCGCTGTGGGAGGAGGCGAATCGACGAGCGCACACGCTCTTCATGGCGGTCATCGACGGAAAGCACGGTCTGTTGAAAACGACGGATGGAAACGTCGTGCTCGATCTGCGGCCGCTGATCGACCAGGTCGTCCAGCAGACGGGGCTCGGCGAGTCGGTCGAGGCGAAGCTCCCGCCCGGCACGGGGCAGATCCAGATCATGAAGTCCACCCAGCTCGACACTGCGCGCAAGGGCGTGAAGGCGATCCGCGTCTTGAGCTTCCTGCTCGTCTTCGTCGTGCTCGGTCTCTTTGCGCTGGCCGTCTATCTGGCACCCGGACGCCGCCGCACCGTCCTGATGGGCATCGGCGCCAGCATCCTCGCGGTCGGATTGCTGATCCTGGTGGGCCGCCGTTTCGCCGGCGACTACCTCGTGAGCGCACTGACCTCGGGTGACGCAACTGCGACGCCCGCGAACAAGGCCTGGGCGATCGAGACGAATCTCCTGCGCAACGTCGGCATCAACGGGATCGTCTACGGCGTGCTGGCGATGTTCGCCGCGTGGATCGCAGGTCCGGCCCGTGCGGCGACGTGGCTACGCCGGCATTCGGCGCCGACGCTGCGCGACCATCCGGCGGTGATCTACGGCGTTGTGGCGCTCGTGCTGCTCCTCGTGCTGCTGTCGGGACCGACCGACGGGCAACGGATCTATCCGCTGCTCGTCGTCTTCGGCCTCGCGTTCGTCGGGACAGAAGTGCTGCGCCGGCAGACGCTGCGCGAGTTTCCGGGGCCGCCCGCTGTCGGAGCCGGGGCAGGGTGACGACGATGAGCGCGTTCGTCGCGCTGCCGTTCGTGACGTTCTCGCTCGGAGCAGGCGTGCTGATGGCGTTTCTGGGGCTCGGCTCCGGCGCGCTGCGCCTGCGGCCGGAGCCGCGTCGTTGTCCCACCTGCGGCTTGCGGCTGAGCAGTCGCACCTGCCGGCGCTGCAGACGACCGTGACGTAGCCGCAGTGGCTGTCGCGGGACACGTGACCACGTCCGACTTGCACGCAATCGGCGGCGACGTCAGGTCGGCGCTCGAGACGGTCAACGTCCCGAGCTACGTGATCGATCCGGCTGGTGTGATTCGGTGGGTCAACGCTGCTGCTCGACGGCTCGTCGGCGACGTCCGCGGTCGTCAGTTCACATCCGTCGTCGCGCCGGAGGACACGCGCCGCGCGCGGGAGCACTTCGCCCGGAAGATCGCCGGGTCGGAGCCCGTGACCGACGCGTCAGTCGTCCTCGTCGAGCCCGACGGCGATCGCGTTCAGGTCGACATCAGCTCCTGCGCGCTCATGGAAGGCCACAGGCTCGTCGGCGTCTTCGGCCAGATCTCGGATGTCGAGGAAGAGCCGGAGGACTTCTTCCCTCCTCATCTCACGCCGCGCCAGACCGAAGTCTTGCGCTTGCTGCGGCGCGGCCATTCGACCGAGCAGATCGCGCGCGAGCTGCACCTCAGCACCGAGACCGTCAGAAACCACGTCCGGCATCTGCTCCGCGCGCTCGGCGTGCACACGCGCCTGGAAGCCGTCGCCCTCGCGCGTCGCGAGCATCTCGTGTCGTAAGGCTCGTCAGCCCCTCTCGATGGCGCCGACGAGACCGTCGCGCCCGAGAGCGTACGCGCGGCCGTCGAGCTCGACGCGTAGCGCGACGAAGTCCTGCCGCGTCACCCAAGCTCGTGCACGGGAGATCAGTCGCTCGAGCTCGTCAGGCCGCGCCGGCGTCGCCAAAACGACGAAAACGCCGTCGATCCGGTTCTCGACCCAGCACGTCCAGTCCGGCGCCAGCTCACGCTGGAGCTCGACGGCGTCAGCCACCGTCGGCACGGTGAACACGACGCTTCTCACGCGTCAGCTTCGCTCGTGCGCTGCGACGCGTAGGACGGTCTCGATGTCGTCGCGGAGACGCTTGAGTCGTTCGACGCTGGGCTCGCCGTTCTCGCTGTGCTGCGCCTCGAACAGCGCAATCGCTCCGTTCAAGGACAGGAGCGTGCGCGCGAGGCGCGTGCGCGCGTACTCGTCGAGCGCAGGCATCATGCGGCGCTGCGCGATTCCGCGAAGTGCGGCTGCAGGACGTACGTCCGCCCGTCGACCTCGAAGCGGAGGGCGGGCAGCCCGGAGCGCTCGGCCCACGATTCGACAGTGCGCAAGAGACGCGCAAGATCGTCATCGTCCGGCGCGAGCAGGACGCCGACGACGGAGACATCGTCGCCTCGCTCGACCCATGCGAGTCGCGAGGACGAAAGCTCCGCGAGCAGCCGGGTCGCGCCGCCTCGCGCCGGCACTTCGAAGAGGACGATGTCGTTGAGGGAGCAAGCGCCGGACACTGCGTCGAGGATTGCTCAACGCCCTTCACCGGCGCCTGACACAGTCGTGTCAAACGGTGTACGGATTCAGTTAGCGCAGCCGCGGCCGCCGTTCGCCTAGTGCCAGCGATGCACGCGTACGGACGGCAGGTCGCCGACCTCGTCCTTCGAGAGTTTCAGCGCGACGCTGTCGGTCTCGACCTTGGCCACGGCTCCGATCGGGATCGTGATCTCGCGCTTCCCCCACAGATGCCCTCGCTCGAGGACGAAGTGCGTGATGTGCGCGCCGTCGACCACGAACCCGTCGACCTTGCCGAGCACGTCGTCATCCGCTGCGGTGACGATGCTCGACCGCCTGATCTCGACCTCTCCCTTGGGGACACGGTCATACGTGACGCCGCCGGCGTCGAAGCTGGCGCCGTACCCCATGACCTCCGGGCTCTCGTAGTACGGGTAGGCGAGCACGTCCTGGACGCCGACGTCCCAGTTCGCGTCGCTCGTCGGCACGTCTCCGAAGCGGAGAAACGCGAACTCCTGGACGTAGTCGAGCGCGCGCACGTCGTCGGAGCTGCAGCGCAGCCTGATCTCCTTCCCGTCGACGCTGTTCTCGACGAGGTCCGTCGGGACGAGTCGCGCGACGCCGTCGCCGCCGTCGGGTCGGACTACGAGGTGCGTCAGCTCCTTCGCGACCGGGTCGACGACGACGTCCATGAGCTCGCCGAAGTCCCCGTCGCTGCACCGAACTCGCTGTTCTAGCTCGAGCCTCATCAAATGTCCCTTCGTCGGCCGCGCGGCGCGGATGTCGATGCTCCCACCGTGCCGAAGTCCGCAGTGCGGCTGCATCATCCAAACCGGACGATGCCGCGGCAGGCCGCAGCCGCGAGCGTTCCCTCGATGCTCTTTTCCACGATTTGCCGCTGGGAGTTGTTTCGGCTCGGAGTTGCTGCGCTCGCGCGGAGGGTCGAATTCGACCACGAGCCGGCAGTGGAGAGCCGCTCGCGCGTTCAGCACCTCAGGAACGGCACCGGCGCGCTGCTGGGCGTGTCGGCCGACGTTGCTCTGCACCGGAACGCGATCGCGGCGTCGTGGCTCTTCGTTGGCTCGTGCGCGCGCGCCATCCGCGACCCGGCGAGCTCCCAGCTCTACTACGGGCTCTCGGAACTGGCGAGCGTCGTGCCGGTGACGCGGAAGGATCTCACAGTTCGCCGTCAGCTCGTGCTGCTCGGCGCCGCGGCCGTGGCCGTCGGCGTCGCGCGCACCAAGATCGTGCACCAGGCATGACGACGCCCTTCTGGGTGGCGTGCACCGTCGGGGCCTGGCTCGCGATCTCGGTCTGCGTGCTGCTCGTGGCGCTCGGCCCTCCCGCCTGAGGCTTCTGCACGATGAGCGTCATCTGGGCGGCGCTGATCGTCGCGCTGGCCGTCACGCTCTCCGTCGCTGCGCTGTTGCTCGTGCGGCGGCGCGCTCCCGACGGCAGCTTCTTCGCGGACGGAGACCGCGCAGCCGGCGTCTTCGGCGTGCTGGCGACCGGCTTCTCCGTCCTGCTCGGGCTTGTCGTCTTTCTCGCTTTCACGAGTTATGACCAGTCTCGCAACGGTGCCGAGACCGAGGCACTGCTCATCGCCCAGCAGTTCGAGACGGCGCAGTTCTTTCCGGTCGCCGTGAGGTCCCAGCTGAGTGGCGAGCTTGTCTGCTACGCGCGTTCCGTCGTGCACACGGAGTGGCCGCGGATGCGCGCGGGCACCCAGGGGGACTTCTTCAATCCGTGGGGGCTCGCGATGTTCAAGACCCTGAGGCGCACGGTTCCGCAGACGCCGGTCGAGCAGAGCGCCTACGACAAGTGGCTCGATCGCCGGGCCGACCGCGAGGTCGCACGCCGAGACCGCATCCACGGCGCGGAGGGCGTCATTCCCGGACCGCTCTGGGTCGTGCTCTTCTTCATCGCGAGCGTCATCTGTGTGTTCATGTTCTTCTTCGCCGACAGCGGCGAGCGGGCTGTCGTGCAGGGCGTGCTGATCGGCTCCGTCGTGGCCGTCATCGGCGTGACGCTGTTTCTCATTCGCTTCCTGGACGATCCGCTGCGTCCCGGCTACGGCTCGTTACAGCCCGTCGCGATGGAACGGACGCTCAACCTGCTGGCACTGGAGCGCCGCGTCGTGGGCCAGAAGGGCCCGCTTCCGTGCGACGCGCAGGGCCGCGCGTTCATCCAAACCGGATGACGTCGGTCCCGGAGACCGCCGTTAGGTTCACGGCTCCCCCGAGCGGAAGGAAGTGACTGATGTCCGGCTCCCTGCCGATGGCGACGCCGACCTCGATGACACCTCGAACCGAGCCGCTGTCCGGCGACGTCCAAGACGAGATCGAACGCACGACGTGGCTCGACCTTGGGGCAATGCTGCTGTTCCTCGTCGGCGCGTTCAACGTCATCGACGGCATCGCGGCGATCAGCGATTCCAAGTACGTCGTCAACCAGGTGCTCTTCGCGAACTTGCACGCGTGGGGCTGGTTCTTCCTGATCTGGGGCGTCATCCAGCTGTTCGCCGCGTTCGCCGTCTTTCGCGGCGCGACCTGGGGTGTCGCCGCCGCCCTCGTGACGGTGTTCGTGAACGCGATCGCTCAACTCTCGGCGGCGAAGACCTATCCCGTGTGGTCGATCACGATCATCGTCCTCGACGTACTCGTCATGTACGGCCTCGTCGTCCATTCCGGGCGGCGCACGCGAACCCCAGCCTAAGGCTGGGGCGGGGGGCTCGGCGCGTCGCGCGGCGTCTAGGGGGCCCGCGGCGCGCCGAGCCGAGGTCCGGGGTCGGCCGACCATGTTTATGGTCGGTGCGGTGGGACGAAATGAATCTTTACCGTGGTCGTACGCCGTCTCCTCCGCAGGGCTCCGCCGACCGACGCACGGCTCAAGATCGACTGGATGCGCGTCGCGATCATCGACGTCGGCGCCAACACGGCGCGCCTGCTGGTGGCGAGCGCGGACGGCGACGAGCCGTCACGCGCCGAGGAGGATCGCGTGCAGCTAGGGCTCGGCCGGGAGATCGAGCAATCCGGCCGCATCAGTGACGCGAAGCTCGCCCAGGCGGTCGAGGCCGCAACGGCGCACGTGCGTCGCGCGCGAGCCCTCGGGTGCGTCGCGATCGAGACGATCGTGACCTCGCCGGGGCGGCAAGCCGAGAACGGAGCCGAGCTCGTGGACGGGCTGGCCGCGGCGACGTCCGTGCCGACTCGTGTCCTGAGCTCGCAGGAAGAAGCGGTGCTTTCGTGGCGAGGAGCAGTGAGCGGCGCCACCGAGCTCCGCGATCCGGTTGCCGTGTGCGACGTCGGCGGAGGCTCCGCTCAGATCACGATCGGCAACCTCGAGACGGGACCGTCGTGGGTTCGCTCGCTGGACATCGGCTCGCTGCGTCTCGTCGACCGCGCATTCGAGCACGATCCACCCAACGCAGAAGATCTCGTTCGCGCACAGCGCGCGATCGCCGACGCCTTCGAAGATCTCGCTCCGCCGCTGCCGCGCACCGCGCTC
>JBJMJR010000029.1:0-28852 GCA_045806245.1 Gaiellaceae bacterium
ACGCCTCTGCTCGACGCGCGTGAGCGGGCTGCCGCCGTCGGCCAGCGGCATCCACTGCTCCGACGGCTGCTGCAGGACGCTCGGCCCACGCGACAGCGCGGCCCAGGTGCGATCGGCGAGCTTCTGCGCCCACTTCTCCGTTCCGTCGGGGCGGTAGCGCCGCAGCATGCCGTCGGCCGCGAGGACGTCGAAGCTTCCGTCCGCCTCCGCGGAGAAGTCGGCGAGCTCCGTCGGGCCGCTCAACGGAATCTCTTGTGTCCGCCCGCCGATCCAGCGCGCGACGCGTCCGTTCACCGAGTCGAGCACGTCGACGGCCCCGTCCGGCTCGACGTCGAACGACGAGGGACCGCTGAAGCCGAGGTCGCGCGACCCGGCCAGCCCCAGCTCGCCGTCTTCCGAGCCCCAGGCCGCGGCCACCGCGCGCGCGTCGGGATCTCGCAAGGAGCCGAACGCGTGCCGGCCGAGCGCCACGGTGACCGGTTCGACGAGAGCGCGACTGACTTGCGGTGCCTCGGCTCCACCGGACGGCACGGTCACGGTCGCACCGCTGGCGTCGTCGCGCAGGACGGCGTAGTACGAGAAACCGTCCGGCGCGCCGGCGACGTCGGTTGGAACGTGGAGGTAGTAGCGGCCGTCCTTCGACTCCTCCCCGCGCTGCAAGGCATACGCACGGAACGGGCCGCTCTGTCCCGCGCGGAGGTAGACCGTCCCCGAACCGGCGCAGGGCAGGCCGTCGTTGCGCGGCGCGCAGACGAGGCCGAAGCGCAGCCGGACAGGCTCACCGCGGATCGTGAGGGCGGGCGGGACATGGGTGGCGTCGATGAGCGCCGACGTTCCGGCGAAGGGCGTCGGGCCGGCTGCCGAGACCGACGTGAGCGCCACGCCCCCGATGACTCCTGCTGCGATCCCGGCCGCTCCCCCCGCGAGCGACCGGAAGCCTGGTCGACGCATGGGATTCCTCCTGCTTGGGATCGATCCCACGGTATGGGGCCAACTCACGCGGGTGTGAGACGTCTTTGTGACAAGAGTGTGAAGGTGCGTTAGGCAAGGGGGTGGAAAGGGGAACACCCGCCGCATGAGCGTCGTAGACGAGCGACTCCAGGCGCTGCTGGAACAGGGCGAAGAGGCCGGCTGCCTCAATCTGTCGGCGGTCAGCGAATTCCTCCAGGAGGCCGACCTCGACGAGGAGCAGACGACCGGCTTCTTCGAGCAGCTGGAGGAGCGGCACATCGCGCTCACGGACGACTGCGCGCGCGCGGACGCGGTCGAGGAGGGGACCTACGTCAACGGCGACCTGGCGGTGGCGACGACCGACGCGCTGCAGCTGTTCCTCAACGAGGCGGGGCGCTACAAGCTGCTGGCCGCTCCCGAGGAAGTCGAGCTCGCGAAGCGGATCGAGCGCGGCGACAAAGAGGCGAAGGACCTGATGATCAACTCGAACCTGCGCCTCGTCGTGTCGATCGCGAAGAAGTACCAGGGCCACGGCATCTCGCTGCTCGACCTGATCCAGGAAGGGATCATCGGCCTGATCCGCGCGGTGGAGAAGTTCGACTGGCGCCGGGGCTACAAGTTCTCGACGTACGCGACGTGGTGGATTCGCCAGGCCGTGCAGCGCGGCGTTGCGAACAAGTCGCGCACCATCCGCATCCCCGTTCACATCGTCGAGCGCGAGCAGAAGATCTCGCGCGCGGAGCGCGAGCTGACGACGAAGCTCGAGCGCCCGCCGACCGACGAGGAGATCGCGGACAAGACGAAGCTCTCCCTCAAGCACGTGCGCGAGGTGCGCGCAGCCGCGCGCGCGGTGACGTCGCTGGACAAACCCGTCGGCGCGGAGGGCGACACGAGGTTCGGCGACCTGATCGCCGGCGAGAACGCGGAGCCGTCCGAAGAGGTGCATGTCAGCCTCGCCGAACGCGCGGTGCGCACGGCCGTCGATACGCTGCCCGACCGGGAGCGCGAGGTCGTGAAGCTCCGCTATGGCATGAACGGCGATCGCGATCCGCAGTCGCTCGAGGAGATCGGGAAGGTGCTCGGGATCACGCGCGAGCGTGTGCGGCAGATCGAGGCGCAGGCACTCGCGCGGCTGGCCGAGCGGCGCGAGGTCGCGGCACTCGGCGAACCCGCCGGGTGATCGACCACCTCTCGCTCGAAGTCGCGGACTACGAGCGCAGCAAGTCGTTCTATGCGGAGGCGCTCGGGACGCTGGGCTACGAGCTGCTGATGGAGTTCGACGGGAACGTCGCGGGGTTCGGCCTCGAAGGCAAGCCGGACTTTTGGATCGTCGGTGGGTCGCCGTCCGGAACGGTGCACGTTGCGTTCGCTTCACCCGACCGCGTGACGGTCGAGGCGTTCCACTCCGCCGCCCTTGCGGCCGGCGCGAGCGACAACGGGCAGCCCGGCCTGCGGCCGCATTACCACCAGCATTACTACGGCGCCTTCGTCCGGGATCCGGACGGGAACAACGTCGAGGCGGTCTGCCACCTACCGGAGTAGGTGGAGCTGATCAGTGGAGCCGACGGGACTCGAACCCGTGGCCTACTGGCTGCCAGCCAGTCGCTCTCCCAGCTGAGCTACGGCCCCTGGGCGACGAAGTGTAGCGGCGAATTCGTAGTCCTTAGCCCAGTTGACGCGGAGGCTTTGATTGTTCTGGCGGTCGAGAGACGAAGCTGGATCGCGGTCCTATGGGAGAACTCAGCGATCGGCATCAAGTAGCACCGCTCGAGATCGGCGCAATACGCCGCGTAGGCATCGATTTCCTCTGCCGAGTAGAACTGCCGCAGTAGCCCGTCGCGATTCCGTCGGTTGCGGGAGCAGCGCACGATGACGACATCGTCATAACGGCTCGCCACTTGCACTGCACACGTATAAGCCGCGGCCGAAGATCAAAAATCAAGTCATAACGCTCGACGGTGAACGGAGCCCATACCCCTATCCCGAGGTCTGCGGCCGCCTTCGCGATTGCGAGTTTTGCGACAGCTCCTTTCTGGTCTGTGGTGAGCATGCCGCCGACGCTACCGGTGCAATCGGCTGGGCCGTGTCCAAGTTGGACAACTTGCGCAGCAAAGCACGCCTGCGCACGCTCGACCGGTGTCGCTGCGCATTGCATTCGTCGCCGTCGCCGTCGTGCTGCTTGCGATCGCGTACCTCCAACCGCACAGCTCCACGTCGAAAGGCCCGTACCACGCCGACTACGCGCGCACGCCCGGCGTCGTCAACCCCGACGTGACGCAGGCGAACATCGCCGCCACCGTCTGCAGGCACGGCTGGACGCGCACAATCAGGCCGCCGACCGACTACACGAATGCGCTGAAACTGAAACAGATGCGTGAATACGGCGTCGGCGGCTCGCCGAGCGAGTACCAGGAGGATCATCTGATTAGCCTCGAGCTCGGCGGGCATCCAACGGACGTGCGAAACCTGTGGCCCGAGCCGTACCCGCGCGCGGCGGAGATGGACTCGATCGAGAACGAGCTCAACGCGAAGGTGTGCTCGGGTGCGATGTCGCTCGACGACGCCCAGCGCAAGGAATCGGAGCTCAAGCACACCGATGGCTAGCGTGCCGGCGTGAGCGTCACGGCAGTCGAGCGGCGCGTCGCCCGTGAGGGCGTCGTCGTCGCGCCGGCGCTCGCGCTGACGGCGGCGGCCGGCTTTTTGCTCGCTCGCACGGTGCCGGACGTCGCAGGCAAGCCGTGGCACGAGGACGAAGCCGTCGCGGGACTCATCTCGGCGCGCCCGCTCGGCGAGGTGCTGCACACGGTGCTCCTCGACCGTGGCGGGGCACCGCTGCATTTCGTGCTCGCGCACGTGGCGCTCGCAGTCGACGGCTCGCCGCAGACACTGCGCTGGCTCTCGCTCGCGTTCGCGCTCGCCACGATCCCGCTGTGTTACGACCTCGCCCGCCGCCTCGCGGGACAGTTCGCCGGATTGTCAGCCGCGGCGCTCGTCGCGACGTCGCAGCTCCTCACTGTTTACGGGACGTTCGGGCGAATGTATTCGCTCTTCGCCTGCACGAGCGCGCTTGCGCTCGACCTGTTCGTCCGCGCGGTCGACAGGCCGGCGCGCAGCACGCTCGCCGCGGCGACGGCGGCCGCACTGCTCACCATTCTCGTGCACCCCTTCGGAGCCTTCGTCTTCGCAGCGGAGCTGGCCGTCGCGGTGTGGCTGTGGCGTGCGCGTGCGCTTCCGATCGCACTGCTCGCCGTTCCGGCCGTGCTGCCGTACGTCCGCCTACCCGATCGGTACGACCCGAGTATGGGCATGTCCGCGCCGGAGGCTGCGCTGCGTGCGCTCGGCGGCTCGGCCGGCGGGTACGGCGCCGGTTTCGCCGTCTTCGCAATGCTAGCGGCCGTCGGCGCGTGGACGCTCCCCCGGACGTTCGCCGTGCTCGGCGTCCTGCTGATCGTCGCGCCGCCGCTGGCGCTCGTACTCGTCGGCGGCGACAAGCTTTCCCCGCGACACCTGATCTTTCTGCTGCCGGTCTGGGCGACGCTCGTCGGGGCGGGTCTGGCACGCGTCCCCGCTCGCCTCGCGGTCACGGTTGTCGCGGTCGCTGCTGCCGCGCTCGCGCCGAGCGCCGTCGCGGACCCGCGGCCCAGCGCGTCCGACATCACGCAGGCATCTGCGTGGGTTCGCACGCACGTTCGGCCCGGCGACGCGCTCTACCCCTATTCCGCGGTCTTCGTCGCAGCGTTGCCCGAGGCGTCGGTCGCGCACCCATTGCCGCGGGAGCCTGTTGCGCTCGCTCGCATCCTGCAGCGCACCCGCACGACCCGCACGCTCGTGGCGATCCCCGACGGCGGCTCGTGGAAGGTGATCGCGATCCCCGGGTCGTTCGCGAACGTCCCAAAGACGCTCGCGCGCGCGGTCCCGCACCTGCACGGGCTCGCCCGCGCGGCGGCGCTACAGCTCTACGCGACCTCGACGGAAGGCACGTCGCCCCACAGGTCCTCGAGGCGGTAGTACTGCCGCGCCTCCGGTGTGAAGATGTGCAGCACGACGTCGAGATAGTCCGCGACGATCCACGAAGCCTCGCGCTGGCCGTCGACCGACGCCGGCAGCAACTGCGCGTCGTGCTTCATCCGCTGATGGACCTCGTCGTAGATCGCGGCCGCCTGCCGCGTGTTCTGTCCGGTGCACACGACGAAGTAGTCGGTGTACGTGACGACCGGCCGCATGTCGAGAATCACGACGTCCTGGGCCAGCTTGTCCTGCGCGAGGCCGGCGATCCGGCGTGCTTGTTCGAGGGACGTCAAAGTGCGGCCGAAGTGTAGCTAGCGCCCGTTCCGGTAGAGCCCGCGCGCCTCGATCAGGTCGGCGACGGCGGGCGGCACGAGCCGGTCGATGCGCTCGCCGCGCGCGACACGATCGCGGATCTCCTTGGAGGAGATCGGCAGCGGCTCGATCTCGAAGAACTGCACGCGCTCCGGCCGCGACAGCTGGTCCAGCACCGTCTGCAGCCGCTCCCGCGGATAGCCCGGGCGCGTCGCGACGGCGAGCCGCGCACGTGCGATCACGCCTTCGGGATCCTTCCACGTCAGGAAGTCGCAGAACTCGTCGGAGCCGATGACGAAGAGCGGGTCGCGCCAGCGGCCGGCTTCGAGCAGGTCGACGGTTCGCGCGTAGGGGTCGAGCTCGACCTCGTGGCCGGCGAATGCCGCGCGCGCGAGCTCGAGCCGCGTCTCGGCGTCGAGCTGCACCTCCTTGTGGCCCGGGCGAGCTGCCACCAGCACCACCAGGTGATCGGCGAACTCGTCCACCGCGGCGCGCGCGAGCGCGACGTGTCCGTTGTGCGGTGGGTTGAACGTGCCGCCGAGGAGCGTCGTCACTGGAACTCGAGCAGCTCGCCTTCGACCTCGACCTCGTCGCCCTGCCGCGCGCCCGCGGCTTTCAGCGCCGCGGCGAGCTCCTCCTCGTCGGCCGGCGCGACGCCGGCGATGCGGAACCCACGGTCGGTGCGCAGCACGCGGAAGCGCCGGCCGCCCGGCCGCGGCCGGTAGACGAGGTAGTCGACCAGACCGTCCTCCGGCACCGGCGCGAGCACCTGCGGCAGGCACAGCTCGAAGAGGGCGCGCTTGAGCTCGTCGATCCCCGCGCCGGTTGCGCACGACACGCGGAAGACGCGGACGATCCGGTCGTCGTCGACGTCGAACGCCGGCGGCTCCGCGCGCAGGTCGACCTTGTTCAACACGATCGCCTGCTGTCGCGTCTCGAGACCCGCGCCGTACGCGGCGAGCTCGGCGTCGATCGTCGCGAACCGCTCCGCCGCGTCTTCCTCAGACGAGTCGATCACGTGCAACAGCAGATTCGCGCGCTCGAGATGCGCAAGGAACTCGTGGCCAAGGCCCACGCCCTCGCTCGCGCCTTCGATCAGACCGGGCACGTCGGCCACCGTCAGCTGCCGGGTGCCGTCGGGTGCGTCGACGGTGCCGAGCACCGGCGCCAGTGTCGTGAACGGATAGTCGGCGACCTTCGGTCGCGCATTCGAGATCCGCGCCAGCAGCGACGACTTGCCGGCGTTCGGCAGTCCGACGAGCGCGGCGTCCGCGAGCAGCTTCAGATGGAGATCGAGCGTCGCGTTCTCGCCCAGCAACCCCGTCTCCGCGAAGCGCGGCGTCCGGCGCGTCGGCGATGCGAAGCGCTTGTTGCCGCGGCCCGCGATCCCGCCACGCGCGACGACCACCCGCGCGGCGGGCGACGCGAGGTCGGCGATCAGCTGCTCGTCCTCGTCCAGCACCTGCGTTCCCACCGGCACGCGGATCTCGACGGTCTCACCCGACGCGCCGTGCTTCAGCGCGCCGCGTCCGGGCTCGCCGTTTCCGGCCTGGAACCGCTTCTGCGCGCGGAAGGCCGAGAGGTCGCGCATGTCGGCGTCGGCAACGAGGACGACGTCACCGCCGGGGCCGCCGTCGCCGCCGTCGGGACCGCCCTTCGGCACGTGCTTCTCACGCCGGAAGTGCAGGCTGCCGTCGCCGCCGCGGCCCGCCTGCACGCGGATGCGGGCGCGGTCGTGGAACACGGGTTATTCGGCGCCGTTGACTTCGACGAACCGACGCTCGCCGCTCTGACGGAACGCAACCGTTCCGGGACGCGTGGCGAAGATCGTGTCGTCGCGGCCGATGCCCGTGCCCGTGCCTGGGCGGAACTTCGTCCCGCGCTGGCGCACGAGGATCATCCCGGCCTTCACTTCCTGGCCGGAGAAGATCTTCACGCCGAGCATCTTCGGGTTCGAGTCGCGCCCGTTGCGCGACGAGCCGAGTCCCTTCTTGTGGGCCATTAGGCCTCCTTCTCCTGCTTGGCGGCGAGGGCCGACTCCAACGCGGCGATCGCGCCTTTCCGGTTTGCGTTGGCGTGCTCGTACTCCAGTGCCGCCTCGAGCTGCTCGAGCTTCCAGCGCTTCGACTTGTCGTTGATGTCCGCCACGGTGAAGTCCGCATACCCGCGCGGAGGCCCCGCGGGCGCGGCCTCTGTGGGTGTCGGTGCGGGCGCCTCCTGCTTCGGCTCGGCGGCAGGTGCCTCCTGCTTCGCGGGCGCGCTCTTCGAGGCGCCGATCGACTGGATCTCGATCTGCGAGAGCGCCGACCGGAATCCCGTCTGGCGGCGGTAACCCGACTTCGGGCGCCGCTTGCCGATCCGGATCTTCTCGCCGCGGACGTGGCCGACGACCTTGGCCGTCACCTGCACGCGCGGGGAGAGATTGCTCGTCCCGTCACCGCCCGTGAACAGGACGTCGGGGTGGAACGTCTTCCCCTCGTCCGTCCCCAGGCGATCGACCAGCAGCCGCTCGCCCTCGCGGACGCGGTACTGCTTGCCACCGAGTGAGATGATCGCGTACGTCGCCATTTCGTGGAAAACGCGGGCCATTTGCCCGCGAGCCGAGGCAGTTTAGCGGCCGTGGAGCCACCCCGCCACGGCCGACGCCCGGGGCTGCGCGAGGTCGCACTCCTCTGGGCGCTGTACCTCTTCGTCGCCGCCGAGGTCTTCGCGACGTACTCCCGGCTGTCGCCCCACGAGCTCTACCACGTCAGTGGGAACGGTCGCGCGGCGGGCGCGGGGCGCGTGCTCGTCTTCCTCAACTGGCCCGTTGCGCTCGCGGCTATGCCGATGCTGGCGATCGTCGCGGCCGACGCGCGGAGCCGGACCTTCTCCCGTCTGGCGGTGGTTGCCGGCGTGCTGTGCGCTGCGGTCTTCTGGCCCGGGACGGTCGACCAGGCCGATCTCGACGCCCGCTGGGCGAACGGCATTTCGGGAGCCGGCGTCCTGCTCGCGTTAGGACTGACGGTCGCAGCGCTCCTTCGGCGAGGCCTAGGGCGCCGCACACGCGCGCCCGGCGACCGGGTACGCGTGGCGATCGCCGTCGTCCTCGTCCTGCTCTCGCTCCCTTGGCTCGCGGCGGACCTTGGCTTCGTGATCGGCCGCTGGCCCCTCTTCGGCTCGATCTACTACTCCGACGAGTGGTACGCGCCGTTCGGCCATGCGCGCGCGCACCAAGCCGTGCACGCGGGCAACCACCACGGGCTCGTCGGCGCACTGCTCGTCGTAACGGTGTTGCTGCTGTCTCGAACGCTCAGCGCATTGACGCCGCGCACGCGGGCGTTCCTCGGCGCGTACCTCGCGGTCCTCGGACTGTACGGCGTCGCGGCGATCGCAAACGACTTCTGGCTCGAGCAGATCGTCAAGCGCGGCGTCACGCACTGGGAGTTCCCCTCGCTGATCACGCCGAAGCCCACGCTCGACTGGTTGATCCTGCTCGCCCTCGCCGCCGTTCTCTACCTCCTCTTCCGCCGGCCGACCCCAGCCCAGCCTGTCGGCGACGGTGTGCCGCGCACCATCCTCGCGGCGGTGCCGATCGTGGCCCTCTTGCTGGCGGTCGGCCTGGCGCACGGCAGCACGGTTGGCCACACGCGCCGCGGCACCGCGGACGGCATCGTGTTCGCCGCGGCGCCGCACGGGACCTCGCACCTGTTCGTGACACGTGGGCGCCAGGTCGTGCAGCTGACGGATGCAAACGGCTCCGACCTCGCGCCCACCTGGTCGCCCGACCGGCGGCAGCTGGCGTTCCAGTCGAACCGCGACGGGAACTGGGAGATCTACACGATGCGTGCGGACGGCTCCGCCGCCCGAAGGTTGACGAACGACGGCGCGCGCGACGGAGAGCCGAGCTGGGCGGCGAACGGAAACCACATCGCGTTCACGCGCGACGGCGACCTGTACGAGATGCGCTCCGACGGCAGCCACGTGCAGTCACTGGGCAATCCCGGAGAGTGGCCCGCGTTCTCTCCGCATCCGGACGAGCTCGCTTCCGACGTGCCCTACGGAGAACATGACTACGGGCTCGCCGTCAACCGGCCGGGATCCGGTCTCGGCATGTACGGGAGCGCAGACGCGAGGCGGCCGTCGTGGTCGCGCGACGGCAAACGAATCGCCTTCGAGTGCCGCATCGGAACGCACTGGCACGTCTGCGTGATGTCCGGGTCAGGCCGCGGAGTGCGCTACCTGACGCCGCACAGCTCCGACGCACTCGCGCCGGTGTGGTCGCCCGACGGCCGGCGTATCGCGTTCATCAGCGACCGCGACGGTGCGGACGAGCTGTTCGTGATGGCCGCCGACGGAACGGACGTCGTGCGGATTACGGGCGCGGAGGCCGACATCGATACGCCCACCTGGTCGCGCCGCTAGTTCTCGCCGACCTCGTCGCCCCACTCCGACATCGGGACGTACTCCCAGCCGTCGGACTGCTCCGTCTCCGCCGCTGCAGCGGTCGCGACGGCCGCCGGAGCGGCACTCGTCGTCTTCTTCTTGCGGTTGCGCCCGCCGCGGGTTCCGCGGCGCGTCTTCTTCTTCGGCTTCGGCTCGGCTCCGTCCTCGGCCGGCTCTTCGTCGCTCGGCTGACCGAGGTCCGGGTCCGGAACATGGATCTTCGCCTTCGCCTCGACGGGAGCCGGGGCCTCCTCCGGAGCCTCGTCCGAACCGTCGTCCGAAGCTTCGTCCGGTGTCGCGCCGTTCGTCGCCGCAGTCGCGGGCTTCTTGCGTCCGCGCCCTCCGCGCGAACCACGCCGGGTCTTCTTCTTCGGCGCGGGAGCTCCGCCCTCTGCCACGTCTGCCGCCTCGGCCTCCGCCGGCTCCTCCGCCTCGTCGGTCACAGCCTCAACGTCTTCGGCCTCGGCCTTCTTCGCGGGCGCCCGGCGGGTCGGCTTCTCGGCCTCCTCCTCCGCGGTGATCGGCTCGTCGACCGCAGCCGTGCGCGTCACGAGCGTCGCGTAGGCCATCCCGTCGAGCACACGCTCGACCTGGACGTTGACCTTCTTGCCGACCATCTTCGCGGCGTCGGCGACACAGACGTCGAAGCCCTCGACCTTGCCGACGCCGGCGTTGGCGTCGTGCAGGCCGACCTCGCCGAGAGTCAGCTGCACCTTCGCGCCCTCGGCGACCGGCGCGGGCGGCGCCAGGTCCTCGCGCTTGCCCTCCGCCACGACGACGAGATGGTCGAGATGTGTGTCCTGCTTGCCGACGAGGTAGAAGCGGCGCCGGGTCTGCTTCTCGAGCTCGACGAGACGCGCGGCGCCCGGCCCGACCAGCAACGAGGCGATCTTCGCGTCGACCTCGACGCGGTACGCCTGCGAGCGCGAGCCGGCAGCGAGTGCGCGCAGTCGGCGCTCGATCTCGACCGCCGCGGAGGTCTCCGACACGACGATGCCGTCGCCGCCGCAGGTCGGACACTTCTTGGTCATGATCTCCCGCGGGCCGTCGGTGACGTTCTGACGCGTCATCTCGACGAGGCCGAGCGGTGAGATCTCGACGACGTATGTCTTCGTGCGGTCGCGTTCCAGCTCGACGCGCAGCGCCTCTTCGACGGTGGCGCGGTTCTTCGGGTTCGCCATGTCGATGAAGTCGATGACGATGATCCCGCCGATGTCGCGGAGCCGCAACTGGCGGACGACTTCCTTGACCGCCTCGAGGTTGTTCTTCGTGATCGTGTCCTCGAGCCGCGCGCCGGACGAGCGCGAGCGCGAGCCGACGAAACGGCCCGTGTTCACGTCGATGACGGTGAACGCCTCCGCGTAGTCGAAGATCAGATAGCCGCCGGACGGGAGGTCGACGCGCCGATTGAGGGTCGACTTGATCTCGGCGTCGACGCCGTACGCCTCCATCAGCGGCGGCTTGTCCTTGTAGCGGACGACGCGCTCCACCATGTGCGGCGACGTCTTCTTCAGGTAGCCGACGATGCGCTTGTACGCGCGGTCCTCGTCGACGAACGCGCGCTCGAACTGCTCGGTGAAGAGGTCGCGTGTCACTCGCAGCGGGAGCTCGGCCTCCTGGTACAGGAGCGTGGGCGGCTTCGCCTTCTTCGCGCGCGCCTCGATCGCCTTCCAGAGCTTCTGCAGGAAGAGCAGGTCGCGCTCGATGTCCTCGGCGGACGCGCCCTCGGCCGCGGTGCGGACGATCACGCCGCCGCCTTTCAAGTCCAGCGCCTTGAGTACGTCCTTGAGGCGGCTGCGCTCGTCGTCGTCGAGGCGGCGCGACACGCCGAAGCCGTCGCCGTTCGGCTGGTAGACGACGAACCGGCCCGGCAACGAGATCTCGGTCGTCAACCGCGCACCCTTCGTCTTCATCGGATCCTTGACCGCCTGCACCATGATCGTCTGGCCACGGCTGATCAGGTCCTGGATCTTCTTGCCGTGGCGCTTGCCTTCCAGCTCGGGCGTGACGATCTCGTCGACGTACAAGAAGCCGTTCTTCTCGAGGCCGATCTCGATGAATGCGGCCTCCATGCCCGGGAGCACGTTGTCGACCTCGCCGAGGTAGATGTTGCCCGCGATCGATCGCCGCTCGGGCCGCTCGAGGTAGACCTCTGCGACCTGGTCGTCCTCGAGCACGGCGACGCGCTGCTCGCCGACGTCGACGGAGACGAGCAGCTCGCGCTTCGCCTCGGGCAGCGGGGCGCGCCGGGGCGGCTCGCGACGGCGGCGCTGCTGCGGACGCTCGCGTTCACGCCGCTGCGGCTTCCGCTCGGGCCGCGGGGCCTTCGGCGGCTGTTCCTTCTTCTCTTCGGTCTTGGCCTCCGGTGCCGCTGCCGCCGTGCCCTTCTTCGAGCGGCCGCGCCCACCGCGGCTGCCGCGGCGGCGTCGGGGCTTCGTACTGGCTGTCGTGCTGTTCGGAGGCCCCGCCTCGGCGGCGGGCTCCGGCGTTACGGGCTGGGGTGTTGCGACTGGAGCGGCGGCCTCGATCGGCGCCTGCTCCTCACTTCTCTTTCGGTTTCGAAACCAGCGCAAGCGAAATCTCCTTCGTGCGCGCGCGCTGCAGCAACGCCTGCATAGGAGGCGGCGGCGCGGAGCGTGCGCGGCAAGTTGTGGTCTGTATGGAACATCTGGCTGAAGGCTAGCAAGTGGCCTGGAGAGCGCCTCCGTCCGGCCCTGGTCCTACCTTTTCGGCAACAGCGACCCGGGAGGTGAGTCTCAGGTGGCCGGACAGCGAGAAGCGCACGAATTGTTGTTGATCGAAGAGGCGGATGCGTGGTTCGAGTACCTGGAGGCGACGCGGGCGCAATCGGCCCTCCGCTACAAGGAGGTCGAGCCCTGGGCCTGGGCGAGGCTCACGCAGCGGCTGCGGGCGATCAAGACCAGGCGCGCCAAACTGAAGCCCGCCGCCGAGGCCGCGTAGCTCGCAGGGACATGTCTGTGAGGCGTCAGCGGCGTGCGCTTTTGGCGCGGACGTGGATCGACAGCAGTAGCCCGACCGCGATGAGGTTGGCGATCATGCTGGAGCCGCCGACCGAGACGAACGGCAGCGGGATGCCGGTGATCGGCGCGATCCCCATCGTCATCCCGACGTTGACGAAGACCTGGAAGAGCATGCCGATGACGAGACCGCCGGCGACGATCGCGGAGAAGGGCTCGCGCGCGAGCGTCACGATGCGGAGGCCGCGCCAGACGACCAGCAGGTAGAGCATCAGCAGGAACGCGGCGCCGACGAAACCGCGCTCCTCCGAAAGCGATGCGAACACGAAGTCGGTGTGGTGCTCCGGCAGGAAGTTCAGCGTCGTCTGCGTCGCGTTGTTCGGTCCGCGCCCGTGGAACTGGCCCGCGCCGATCGCGTTCTTCGACTGCGTGATGTTGTAGGTCGTGCCGCCCGGATCGCTGTCGGGCTTGACGAAGTCCGTCAGTCGCTGCTGCTGGTAGCGCTTCAGCACCGGGACGCCGACTGCGGGCATGACGCCGAGCACGAGCACCGCGACCGCGACGGCTCCGGCTGCAAGCGCGCCGAGGTGCGTCCAGGGCGAGCCGGCGACGAGCAGCACCGCGGCCGTCGCCGCGCAGTAGACGAGCGCACTGCCGAAGTCGGGCTGCAGGAAGACGAGGAAGATCGGGACGAGCGCAAGCCCGACCGCCGTCAGCGTCGTGCGCGGCTCGTTCAGTCGCCGGCTCCGCTCGGCGAGGAAGCCCGCGAGCGCGAGCACGAACAGCACCTTCCCGAACTCGGACGGCTGGAAGCGGAAGAACCCGAGGTCGAGCCAGCGCTTGGACCCGCGGATCGGCCCCGTCAGCAGCACGAGCGCGATCACGAAGCAAGTCCCGCCGAAGATCGCGCGCCAGCGCGTGCGGTAGACCTCCGGGTCGATCAGCACCGTCACGACGAGGCAGACGACGCCGATCGCGGCGTACACCGCCTGGCGGGTGACGTAGTAGTTCGGGCTGCCGGTGACGTCGTGCCGCGTGATGTCGGCGATCGCCCAGAGGCCGTAGACGATCAGCGCCGCGACGGAGCCGAGCAGCAGCCAGTCCAGCCGCCTGACGATCGACGCGACATCTGTGGACTCGCGCCGCCGTGCGCGACTCGCTGCTCTGGAGGCGTAGTCGACCATCAGTCGGAGTGAATCGGGCCTTTCTGCGTCGCTTCTTTGTGAAAGAACTGCTCGAAGACCTTCAGCGCGGCCGGCGCGGCCGCGTCACCGCCGTGGCCGCCGTTCTCGATCAGCGCGCAGACGACGAGGTCGGGTGAGTTGGACGGGCCGTACCCGCACCACCACGACTGGTTGAACGTATGCAGGTAGCCGTCGCCGGGATCGATGAACTTCTCGGCCGTCCCCGTCTTGCCGGAGATCGGGATCGAGAAGCCGCCGAAGATCGCAGCCGACGTGCCGAGCGACGAATGCGTCGCCTCGTACAGGCCTTCGCGTACGACCGAGAGCGCCTGCGCGTCGACGTTCGTCGCCTCGGGCGCGGGCGGAGGCGGCGTCGGGATCACCCGGCCCGACTGGCGGTTCGCCGAGGACTGCTCGACGTCCTGCAGGAGGTGCGGCGTCACGAGCTTGCCGCCGTTCGCGATCAACGCGTAGAAGCGCGCCATCTGCAGCGGCGTCACGAGCAGGTCCTTCTGGCCGATCGCGAGCTGGATCGAGTCGCCCGGCTTCCAGAGGCTGTCGATCGCCCAGTGCTTCGGGTCTGTCTTCTTCGTGTACGTCTGCCGCCGCCAGTCAGGCGTCGGCAACAGCCCGGTGACCTCCGAGCCCAGGTCGATGCCCGACCGCTGCCCGAAACCGAACCGGTGCGCCCACGCCTGCAGGCGCGGGCCGCGCTCCGACGGCATGCCGTAGAACCGGTAGCCGACTTGGTAGAAGTAGGTGTCGCACGACTGTGCGATCGCCGTCGTCAAGGTCATCGCCTCGTTGACGAACGGGTCCCAGTTCTTGAAGACCTGGCCGTGGTTCACGTACTGGCCCGTGCAGGCGAGCGGCTCGTACGGCTGCAGGATGTGCTCCTGCATCGCGGCGAGCGCGGTGACCGGCTTGAACGTCGATCCCGGCGGATACGCCGCGTCGATCGCGCGGTTCAGCGCCGGGAAGTTCATCGACTTCGCCGACTTCGGCGTCAACCCGGCGGCGTCGAGCGCCTGCGCGCGCACCCGGCCGACGAAGAGCGACGGGCGGTACGTCGGGTTCGACGCGAGCGCGCGAATCGAGCCGTCGCGCGGATCGAGCGCGACGATCGCGCCGCCGTTGGAATACCAGCAGCCCTGGCAGCCGGAGCTGCGCGCACGCTCGATCCCGTAGCGCAGCGCATTCTCCGCGGCGACCTGGAGCTTCAGGTCGATCGTCAGCCGCACGGCGTTGCCGGGATGCGCCGGCACGAGCGGGGTCGTCGTTCCCTGCTGGCGCCCGAGCGAGTCGACGCGCTTGATCGCGAGCCCCGGCGCGCCGCGCAGGTACTTGTCGTACTGGGCCTCGATGCCGGTTTGCCCGATCGTGTCCCCCGACCGGTACCCCTGCTTGCCGAGCGCCTTCAGCTGCTCCTGCGAGACCTCGCCCGTGTAGCCGAGAACGTGCGCGGCGAGCTCGCGATGCGGGTAGTAGCGCAGCGGGATCGTCCGAACGGCGACGCCGGGGAAATCGTCGCTCCGCTCGGTCAGGTAGTCGGCCTGCAGCTCGCTGACGTCGGACTTGATCGTCACCGGTGTCAGCAGGTCGCCGCGGTGGCGAATCAGGGCGGCGCCGATCTCACGTGCCGGCATCCTCAGTACGCGGCCGAGCTTGCGGAGCTCGCGCAGACGGATGCTCTTGTGCTTCGGCAGGCTCGCCTGGTCGATCTGCACGACCGTGCCCGGCACGTTGATCACGAGCGGCAGGCCGTCATGGTCGAGGATCGAGCCGCGCGGCGCCGGAATGCGCACCTCGCGCCGCTGGTTGTTCTGGGCCGCGCGCAGCAGCTGCTCGCCGTTCAGGATCTGCAGCGACCAGAGCCGGAGGAAGAGCGCCGCGAAGACGGCGAGCGCGATCATCCCGAGCAGGCCGACGCGCAACGCGAGCCGCGGCGTCAACCGGTACGGCTCCGCGACATGCGGATCCGGCGCCAGAAAGCGCCGGGAGGTCGAGCGCTTAGCCAAGCAGCCGCACCTCGCGCGGCACCCACTCGCGCGGCCGCAACAGCCGGCGCGTGAGCGCATACACCGGGAACGTCAGGATCAGGTTCAGCAGGATCGTCGGGGCGAGCGCCTCGAACAGCGCACCGCCGGGAGCGTTCTGGCCGAGCATGTAGCGCAGCACGAGTGCGGCGACCTGGTAGAGCACCGTGATCACCGCGACCGACAGCGCCGGCGCGTGCGCGCGGTCGCGGCCGGTCGTCTCGCCGTAGCGTCCGGTCCAGTACCCGGCCAGCGTCAGCAGCAGCGCCGTGAAGCCCAGCGTTCCGAACACACCGGTGTCGACGAGCAGACCCGCGGCGAAACCGCCGACTGCGCCGAAGACCGCGCCCCGCAAGAGCGCAATGCAGACGAGCGTCACGAGCAGCAGGTTGGGATGCCCGCCGAGGATCGTGACCTGCGCCATGATCGACAGCTGGATCACGACCGCGAAGAAGAGGAGCGCGCCGGCCTTCGCCGCGTCGGCCGACATCACGGAGCCTCCGGGTTCCGTTTGTTCGTGATCAACGCAGTCACCGCGTCGAGCGACGAGAAGTCGACGAACGGCTGGATCTGGATCTGCTTGAACGGCGCCGTGTCGCTCTGGCCGACGCTGATCACGTAGCCGATCGGGATGTTGGCCGGGAAGAGGGACGGGTACTGCTTCGAGCGCGTGCCGGCGGTGACGATCACGTCTCCTTCCGAGACCTGCTTGTCCTTCGTCACGCGGTCGACGATCAGCGACCCCTCGCCCTCGCCGTGTCGCACGATGCCCAATGCGTTGCTGTCCTGGTCGCGCGCCTGCACCGCGCTGCTCTCGTCGGTCAGCAGCGTGACCAGCGCCGCGCTCCCGGATACCTGCGTAACGCTGCCGACGAGGCCGTCGCTCGTGACGACCGGCGTCTCCTGATGAACGCCGGCGTTACGGCCCGCGGCGATCACGACGCGTTCGTCGAACTCGTTGCGCCAGCCGATGATGCGCGTGTTCACCGCCGTGTAGTCGTTCGGGAACACGGGGCTGTCGATGAAGTTCAGCTGTTTGCGCAGCCGTGTGTTCTGCGCGCGCGCAGCTTCGCCGAGCAACGCCTTCTGCCGCAACTGGTTCACCTCCGCCTTGAGCTTCTCGTTCTCGCGCTTCACGTGCACGAGGCTGGCGAAGTACCCGTAGACGTCACGGAACGGCCGCGCGACGCGCTCAGACGCGACCTCGAACGGACGCAGCACGGTCGCGCCTGCGGATTGCACCCCGTGGAGCGGCCCGGTCGTCGGCTCGCGGAAGGAGATAGTGATCAGGATCAGCGCGAGCACGACGAGGCCGGCCACGACGATCCGGCGCCGCAGAGCGGAGCGGGTGCGGGAAGGGAACGGCTGAGGTCTCGGTCTCGGTACGGACGAGCCCAGGACCGCGCTGACGCTGCGGTTGCGAGGCACGAGACAGCCAGGTTAGCGCAGGGTTCAGACCCCTGACGGGGTCTGAACCCTGCGCTGGGTACGCCGCTTCGCGGGGGCGCGCGCGGGCAGAGCCCGCGCGCTCTTGGGTATCGGCGGTTGTTCCCTTCCGTGCGGCTCGGCCATGCTTCGCGTGGCCGACTCGCATCAGTTCGCCTCCGCGTAAGCACTCGCTTCGCTTCGGCTTACGCTCCGGCTTGGGTGGGGATTTGACCCCTTCGGGTCTGACCCCAGCCTCTAGTAGCGGCGATGGTTGTTCTTCTTGGCCTTCGAGCTGCGGTGGATCGCCTCGAACTCCTCGAGGCTCCGGCCCGAGCCCACCGCTACACAGGTGAGCGGGCTTTCCGCCAGGTGAACCGGCATCTGCGTCTCGTGGCGGAGGCGCTCGTCGAAGCTCGAGAGGAGCGCGCCGCCCCCGGCCAGGACGATTCCGCGGTCCATGATGTCCGCCGCCAGCTCCGGCGGTGTCTTGTCCAGCGTCGACTTGATCGCCTCGACGATCTGCTGGACCGGCTCCTCGAGGGCACGCCGGACCTCCTCAGACGAGAGCACGACCGTCTTCGGCAAGCCGGTGAGCATGTCGCGCCCGCGCACCTCCGCCTGAAGCTCCTCGCGCATGTCGTACGCGGAGCCGATCTCGAGCTTGATCTCCTCGGCCGTCTGCTGCCCGATCAGCAGCTTGTACTCGCGCTTGATGTGATTGATGATCGCCTCGTCCATCTCGTCGCCGCCGACGCGCAACGACTGAGAGACGACGATGCCGCCGAGCGAGATGACTGCGACCTCGGTCGTGCCGCCGCCGACGTCGACGATCATGTTCCCGGTCGGCTCGGCGACGGGCAGTCCCGCACCGATCGCTGCGGCCATCGGCTCCTCGATCAAGTACGCCTGCCGCGCGCCGGCGCTGAGCGTCGCCTCTTCGACGGCGCGCTTCTCGACACCGGTGACGCCCGACGGAACGCACACGACGACGCGCGGATGCGCGAAGCGATGTTGGTGCACCTTCTGGATGAAGTGACGCAACATCTGCTCGGTCACGTCGAAGTCGGCGATGACGCCGTCCTTCAGCGGACGGATCGCTGAGATGGTGCCGGGCGTGCGGCCGAGCATGCGCTTCGCCTCGACGCCGACCGCATGCACCTCGCCGGTCCGCTGGTCGATCGCGACGACGGACGGCTCCGAGAGCACGATGCCGCGCCCGCGCACGTACACGAGCGTGTTCGCGGTACCGAGGTCCACGGCCATGTCACGGCCGCCGAAGCCACCCAAGCTGTCAAAGAGGCCCATAGGAACGCCCGAGTCTAGCTAGCCAAACCCATAAGTACCTGCAAAGCGCTCCGCGAGCAGCCGAACGAGACACGCCGCCGGAAGACCGACGACGTTCAGGTAGTCGCCTTCGACGGAACGCACGAGCGCCGCGCCGCGTCCCTGGATCGCGTACGCACCGGCGCGTCCCTCCCACTCTCCCATCTCGATGTACCACGCCAGATCGCGCGGCGTCAGCTCGCGGAAGGTGACGAGCGTGCCCGCGTGCTCGACGATCTCCCATCCGGGCGTCAGCAGGCAGAGGCCGGACATGACGACGTGTGTCTGGCCGGACAGGCGCTCCAACATCCGCTCCGCGTGCGTGGCATCGGCCGGCTTCCCGAAGATCTCTCTCTGCAGGACGACCTCCGTATCGACGCCGAGCACCGGCCGGTCGCCCGCAGCGGCAGCGACGCTGCGCGCCTTCCCCTGCGCATGCTCGCGCACGATCTCCGTCGCGTCGGCGAGCTCCGGCGGCGGACGTTCCTCGTAGCGCGGCTCGACGACGTCGAACGGAATCCCGAGCTGTTCAAGGATCGCGCGCCGTTGCGGCGAGCGTGACGCAAGCAGCAGTGGTGCTGCAGGCGGCGCGTCAGCCACGTTTCCGGGCGACCCACAGTTCTTCGTGCGGCCACTGCCGCGCCCACTCCGCCGGCACGTACGTGTAGTACGAGTGCGTCTTCGCATCCTCCGGCGCGTACAGCTCGATCAGGCGCTCGATCTCGAAGCCGTTCGCACGCAAGAGGTCGATCCACTCGCCGTGGCCGAGATGAAACTCGACCTCGTTCGTGTCGCTCCACTCCATGCGATGCAGGCCGCGCTGCGGACGGAGCAGCCGCTCAGTTGCGCCCTCGAAATCCATGCAGATCGTCACGAGCGTCGAGTTGCGCAGAAAGACCAAGCGTCCGCCCGGCCGCGCGAGGCGCGCCGCCTCCGGGATCCAGCGAAACGGATCCGCCCAGATCGAGGCGCCGTACTCGGAGTGCACGATGTCGAACGACTCGTCGGGAAGCGGCACGTCTTCCGCGTACGCCTCGATCAGCTGGAACGCGATGCCGGTCTCCTGCTGCAGGCGCCGCGCGGTGGCGAGCTGTGCGGGTGTCGGGTCGACCCCGACCACACGCGCGCCGCGACGCGCGAGCCACGCGGAGAAGTACGCGGTGCCGCAGCCGAGCTCGACGATGTCGAGGCCCGCGACGTCGCCGAGGACATTCAGCTCCGACTCGGGCGTCTTCCAGATGCCCCAGTTGATCTCCTCGGTCGCCCACGACTGCTCTGCCTGCGCGTTCGTGTACTCCGCGTTCGCGCGCGTCCAGTTGGCGACGTTCGCGTCGAGGTAGTCCGGTCGCTCAGACGAGCTCATCGTGCGTGAACCAGAGCGCGATCTCGCGCTCGGCCGACTCGGGCGAGTCGGAGCCGTGGACGAGGTTGTCCGGCATCGCCACTGCGAGGTCGCCGCGGATGGATCCCGGCTGCGCGTCGGCGGGATTCGTCGCGCCGATGGTCGTGCGCAGCGTCGCGATCGCACCCTCACCCTCGACGACGAGCGCCAGGGTCGGGCCGGAGGTGATGAACTCGACGAGCTCGCCGAAGAACGGCTTCTCCTTGTGCTCGGCGTAGTGCGTCTCGCCCAGCTGACGGTCGACGTGGATGAGCTTCCCGCCGCGCAGCGTGAAGCCACGGCGCTCGATGCGCCCGAGGATCTCGCCGGCGAGCCGCCGCTGCACGGCGTCGGGCTTGATCAGGATCAGTGAGCGCTCGAGGGCCATCGAGCGCGGGAGTCTACTCGGCGCGCCGCCGTCGTCTCTGCGGCCGCGCCTCGAACGCGGGCAACTCGACTGCCGTCGGCTCCACCGGCGTCTCGCAGTACGGACAGACCTGCCACAGCGCCTCCAGCGGCGCCTTGCAGTTGGCGCACGCCTGTTTCAGCTTCGTCGTGCACACGGGGCAGACGAGGAAGTCGGAACCGACCTCGGCGCGGCAAACCGGGCAGTACAGGTCGCGTCGAGAAAGGCGCTCTTCCATCGCCTTGATCTCCAGCTCGCGCTCGCGGACGTCGTCGAGGTATTCAGGCGGGCGGAAGAGCATGTAGACGAGCGCGCCGACGTACGGGAGCACGACGCCGAGCGCGACCGACACGGCGACGAGCACCGGATCTTCGATGCGGCGTTTCGCGTCCTTGTAGACCCAGTAGGCAATCGAGAGCCACAGAACGACCATGAAGAACAGGAGCAGGTTGCGGACGACCTGCCAGGTCCCCGAGGAGAAGAAGTCGTGAACCCCGCCGAAGGTGCTTGCAGTCACAGGAGGATTCTTCCGATCAAGTATCCAACGAGAAACGCGAGCCCGACGATCGCCACGAGGACGAAGGTCGCGAACGCGAAGACGGTCAGCCTGTCGCCAACGTTCGCCATCGTACGCTCTCATCCTTGGCGAGATCGGCGAGGAGGTAAAGGGACCCGGTGACGAGCACCGCCCCGCCGGTGGCCCGGGCCCGGACGAGCGCCTCGGCAGGCGCCTCGACTGCCTCGACCTCGGCGAAGTAGCGCGCGGCTCGTTCGGCCAGGTCGGCGGCCGACAGCGCCCGCGCGCTGCTCGAGCGCGTGGCGACGAAGCGGTCGCCCAGGGCCGAGAGGGCCGCAAGCATGCCGTCCACGTCCTTGTCGGCGAGGATCGACGCGACGACGGTGTAGTTCGCGCTCGGCAGGCGCGCGAGGACGTAACCTACCCCGCCGAGGTTGTGGGCGCCGTCCCAGATCTCGAGCGGTTCGTCGTTGACTCGCTCGAGCCGGCCGGGCAGCTCGACGTCGACGTGGCCGTCGACCGGACGGTCGAGGTACGCCTCCGCAGCTGCCATCGCCACGGCGAGGTTGCTGCGTCCTGCGACGACGACCGCCGCGGCGCCGTTCTCGCGCGCGAGCGGCTCCCATTCCGGCTCGGTCAGCACGACGGTCGCACCCGGCTGTACGACCGCGAGCTTTTCGACGGCGATCGCCTCACGGGTCGTGCCGAGCACCTCGGTGTGCTCGAGCGAGACGTTCGTGAGCACCTGGACGGGCGAGCGCAGGACGTTCGTCGCGTCGTAGCGTCCCCCCAGGCCCGCCTCGACCACCGCGACGTCGACCTCCGCCGAAGCGAACTCCGCCAGCGCTGCCGCGGTCAGTAACTCGAACTGCGTCGCGCCGTGGTGCTCCGCAGCCGCGCGCACACGCTCGATCGCTCCGTCGAAGTCGGCCTCGTCGCCGCGCACGCGGATGCGCTCGCTCCAACTGCGTATGTGCGGCGAGAGGAATGCGCCGGTCGCGAGACCAGCCTGTGCGAGCAGCTCCTCGATCGTGCGCGTGACCGTCGACTTGCCGTTCGTGCCGACGACGTGAATCGCGGGATAGCGGAGCTGCGGGTCGCCGAGATCCGCGAGCACCGCCTTGATCCGGTGCAGGCCGAACCCGTCCTGCGGCCACGGGCTCAGCGACTCGACGTACTCAACGTGTGAGCGCATCGAGCTCCCGCTGGTAGCGCGCGAGCTTCTCCCGCTCGGCGTCGACGACGTCGGCCGGCGCGTTCTGCACGAAGCGGGCGTTGCCGAGCATGCCCTCGGCGCGGGCAATCTCCTTGCGCAGCCGTTCGATCTCGGCGGCGGCGTCGCCGTCGCCGTCGCCGCGCTTGGCCGGCCGCACCACTGCCTCGAAGATGCGCAGCTCCTCGCCCTCGAGCGGCATCCGCACGCCGCTGCGCCGGAACATCTCGGCGGCTTCCTGCACGCCTGTCAGCGCGCCCGCCTGCGCCTCGTCGCCGGCCTCGGGCCACGGCGTCACGATCAGGCGCGTCTGGCGCTCGGGCAGGTGCGACCAGATCTCCTCGGTCACGTGCGGCATCGCCGGATGCAGCAACGTCAGCAGGCGCTCGAGCGCAGCGGTCGCCGTCGCGCGCGCATCTGGGTCGCCGTCGTACAGCCGCGCCTTGGTCGCCTCGGCGTACCAGTCGCAGAAGTCGTCGAACGTCAAGTGGTAGAGCTCGTCGACGAGGTGTGAGAAGTCGAACTCGTCGAGGTGGCGCTCGACTCGTCGCTGCGTTTGCGACAGCCGCGCGAGAATCCAGTGCTCCTCGAGCGTGCGCGGCCGCGCGTCGGGATGCTCACCCTCGGACGCGAGGATGATCAGCCGGGCGACGTTCCACAGCTTGTTCGCGAGCTTGCGTCCCTCGTCGATCGGGCCTTCGGTGAAGCGGGCGTCCTGCGACGACGCCATCTTCATCAGCCCGTAGCGCATCGCGTCTGCGCCGTAGGTCTCGATGATCGCCAGCGGGTTCATCCCCGTGCCGAGGCTCTTCGACATGCGCCCGCCGGCCGGCGCGTGGACCGTCGAGTGGATGACGACGTCGGTGAACGGGATGTCGCCCATGAGCTCGAGCCCGGAGAAGATCATCCGGTTCTCCCAGAGACGGATGATGTCGCGCGCGGTCGTGTTCAGATCCCCTGGGTAGAACTGCCGCAGGTCCTCCGTGTCGTCCGGCCAGCCGAGCGTCGCGAACGGCCACAGCGCCGACGAGAACCACGTGTCGAGCACGTCGCTCGAACGCGTGAGCCCGGTCGAGCCGCAGTCCGCGCAGGCGGCGGGCTCCGTCTCGGCGACGGTGACGTGGCCGTCCGGGCACTCCCAGACCGGCAGCTGGTGGCCCCACCAGATCTGCCGGGAGATGTTCCAGTCCGGTGCGTCCTCGAGCGACTGCACGGCGAAGCGATGCTGCGACTCCGGGTGGTAGCGCACACGCCTGCTGCGCAGCGCTTCGACAGCAGGCTGCTTCAGCTCGGTCATCGAGCACCACCACTGCAGCGAGATGCGTGGCTCGATCCTGCTCTGGCACCGGTCGCAAACGGCGATGGTGTGCCGGTACTGCTCCCGCCGCTCGAGCTGGTCGCGACTCTGCAGCCACTCGAGCACGCGGGCGTCCGCCTGCTCCTGCGTCAGGCCTTCGAAGTCGCCCGCTGCAGCGTTCATGCGGCCGTCGGGGCCGATCACCGTCAGCTCGGGCAAGCCGTGGTCGCGCCCGATCTCGTAGTCCATCGGGTCGTGGCCCGGCGTCACCTTCAGTGCCCCCGTGCCGAACTCCCGCTCGACGCGCTCGTCTGCAATCACCGGCACGCGCCGCTCGACGACCGGAACGACGACCTCGCGCCCCACGAGCTCGCGGTAGCGGTCGTCGTCCGGATGCACGGCGACGGCGACGTCGGCGAGCATCGTCGCCGGACGCACGGTCGCGATCGTGATGTGACCGTCGCCGTCGGCGAGCGGATAGCGCGCGTACGTGAGAGTGTCGTCGACCTCGACGTGCGCGAGCTCGAGATCCGACAGCGACGTCAGGTGGAAGGGGCACCAGTTGATGATGCGGTTGGCGCGGTAGATCCAGCCCTTCTCGTACAGGTGCACGAAGAAGCGCATGACGGCGCGCACGTACGCGTCGTCCATCGTGAAGCGCTCACGGCGATAGTCGAGCGACGCGCCCGTGCGCCGGAACTGGAACATGATCTTGCCGCCGTACTCGCGCAGCCACTCCCACACGCGCTCGACGAACGCGTCACGGCCGAGGTCCTGACGGCTCTTACCCTCGGTGGCGAGGTGCTTCTCGACGGCGTTCTGCGTCGAGATGCCGGCGTGGTCGAACCCGGGCTGGAAGAGGACGTTGTAGCCCTGCATGCGCCGCGTGCGCACGATCGTGTCGGCGAGCGACAGCTGCAGCGCGTGGCCGAGGTGGAGGTCGCCGGTGACGTTCGGCGGCGGGTGCGCGATCGCGAAGCTCTCGCGCGACGGGTCGGGATCGGCGTTGTAGTGCCCTTCCTCTTCCCATGTCCGCTGCCAGCGTTCCTCGACGCCGTCGGGCTTGTAGAGCGGTTCCATGATCAGCGCCCGACAGCGTAGCCCTGCATGCCGCGCGGATTCGCGGCGCCCTTCAGCAATCCGTCCTCGCGTGCGACGGCACTGACGCGCCCGAGCGTCCACTCCGCGGTGACCTCGACGGCGTGGCCGCGCTCGCGCAACTCGGCCGCGACCTCGTCGCCGAAGCGCGCCTCGAGCTCGACCTGCCGCGGCTTGCTGTCGCGCGGGTAGAACGAGCTCGGGAAGTGATTCGTGTCGAAGCTCGGCGCGTCGATCGCCTCCTGCAGGTTGAGCCCGACGTCGACGTGCCGGAGGAAGACATTCAGCGACCACTGGTCCTGTTGGTCACCACCGGGCGTGCCGAACGCCATGTACGGCGCGCCGCCGCGGAAGGCGAGCGACGGCGAGAGCGTCGTGCGCGGGCGCTTGCCGGGCTCGAGCGAGTTCGGGAGCCCCTCTTCGAGCCAGAACATCTGGCCCCGTGTCCCGAGCGGGAAGCCGAGCTTCGGCACGACGGGCGAGCTCCAGAGCCAGCCGCCGGAGGGCGTCGCCGAGACGAGATTCCCCCACCGGTCGGCAACGTCGACGTGGCAGGTGTCGCCCGCGCGGGTCGGCTCGCCCGCCCCGGCCGCGACGGCCCCGGTGACGGGGCCGGGCAGACGGGGGTTGTCTCCACCCGGGCGAAGCTCCCCCGAAGCCGTGTCGCCGACGAGCGCGCGCCGCTCGTCTGCGTACCCCTTGCTGAGCAGCAGGTCGAGCGGAACGTCGACGAAGTCGGGGTCGCCGTACCACGCTTCTCGGTCCGCGAACGCGAGCTTCGCGCACTCGACCACCGTGTGCACGAACTCGGCGGGCGACATGTCGGCGAGGTCGAACCCGTCGAGCAGCGCGAGCTGCTGCAGGAACACCGGGCCCTGTCCCCAGGGGCCGGTCTTGAAGACTGTGTGGCCGCGGTAGTCGAGCGACACGGCCGGCTCGAGCGTCGCCTCCCAGCCGGACATGTCCTCGGCCGACAGGAAGCCGTCGTGCTCGCGCACGAACTCGTCGACCGCCTCGGCGACGAAGCCCCGGTACCAAGCATCGCGCGCACGCGCGATCTGCTGCTCGCGCGTCCCGTCGCCCGCTTCCTCGAGCAGGCGCCGATAGGTTGCGGCCACGCCGGCGCTGCGGAAGAGCGTCCCCGGCTCAGGTGCCGGCAGGAAGACCTCGGCGGAGCTCGGCCATTCGCTGCGAAAGACCTCCTCCACCTGGCCGATGACACGCGTGATCGACGGGATCACCGGAAAGCCGTCGGCCGCGAAGCCGATCGCGAACTCGAGCACGTCGGGAAGCCGCCACGTCCCGAAGCGCTCGAGCATCAGCAACCAGCCGCCGAACGCGCCCGGCACGACGGCGGGCAGCAGGCCCGTGCCGGGGATCAGCTCCACTCCGCGTCGCCGGAACGCGTCGATCGTGGCGGTGCGCGGCGCCGGCCCCTGGCCGCAGACGACGACGACCTCGTCGCTCTTAGCGTCGTAGAGGATCGCAGGCACGTCGCCGCCTGGACCGTTCAGGTGCGGTTCGACGACCTGGAGCGCGAAGCCGGCGGCGACCGCCGCGTCGAAAGCGTTGCCGCCGCGTTCGAGCACCGCCATCCCCGCCGCGGAGGCGAGCCAGTGCGTGGACGCGACCATCCCGAACGTCCCGCGCAGCTCCGGTCGCGTCGTGAACTCCACGCGGCCAGACTCTAATGTCACACCGGTGCGGTTCGGGATCTGCCTGGCGAACATCGGGACGTACTCGGACCCGCGCGTCAGCGTCCGCGTCGCCGAGGCGGCGGAGGCAGCCGGCTGGGACGGCGTCTTCATCTGGGACCACCTCGCGTTCGTCTGGGACGCGCCGGCGGCGGATCCGTGGATCGTGCTCGCCGCGATCGCGTGCGCCACGTCACGCGTCCGGATCGGGACGGCGGTCACGCCTGTCGCGCGCAGGCGCGCGCACGTGCTCGCACACGAGGTGGCAACACTCGACCGGCTGAGCGGCGGACGCGTCATCTTCGGCGCGGGTCTCGGCGGCTCCCCCGCCGAGTTCGGCAAGTTCGGCGAGCCGACGGACGCGAAGGTTCGCGCCGCCATGCTCGACGAGGGGCTCGACGCCATGCGACAGCTCTGGTCCGGCGAGGAGGTTCGCTATCGCGGGCAGCACGTGACGGTGGACGGCGTCACGCTCGCACCGACCCCCGTGCAGGAGCACCTGCCGATCTGGATCGGCGGCAACCGGCCGGCTTCCCTTCGCCGCGCGTCGCGCTGGGACGGCTGGCTCGCGGACAGCGCCGACCCGACCGGGATGACGTTGAGCCCAGACGACGTCGCGCGCAGCATCGAGCGGATCGGCCGCACGGACGAGTTCGAGGTCGCCGTGCTCGGCCAGTCGGACCGCGGCGATCCGGCTGCGTACGCGCGTGCCGGCGCGACGTGGTGGCTCGAGAACGTGCACGACTCGCGCGGCTCGGTCGACGACGTGCTTGCGCTCGTCGCGACCGGGCCGCGCAAGTAGCGCTCCTCCTACTGGACCGCCAGCCCTGCCGCCCCAGCCGGGACGGCGGTGCTCCCGACGAAGGTCAGCCCACCGTCGGCGTCGACACGGAACGCGCTGATCGTGTGCAAGCCGTCCGTGAGGTTGTAGAGGAAGCGTCCGTTGTTGCTGAACGCCTCGTCGAGCGGATGGCTACCCGCCCCGAGGTAGGCGGACACGCCGCTCGGATCGAGCAGCGCGAGCGTCCCATCCTGCGCGACCGAGAAGCCGGAGATCGAGCCCGTCGCGGCATTGGCCGTGTACGCGAAGTGGCCGTTCTTCGACGTGACGAGCCAGCACGGCGCGCCCTGATGCGTCGCGATGCTGCCGCTGATCACCGTGGCGCCCGCCGCGGAAACCGCATACGACGATGCCGATCCGGCCGCATTCGACACGAGCAGATGGCCCAGGTTGTCGAAGTCGAAGCCGAACGGTGTGCCGCCGCTCGATGCAGACGCGACGGGCGCACCGGCACGTCCATCCGCACCGACGGCATATGCGTCGATCGTGCTCGACGCCTTTTCGGTGACGACGAGGGCCGAGCCGTCGGGTGTGAAGGCGATCTGCGCGGGCCCGGCGCTGCCGGTGCCGAGCGGCCGCGTCGAGCCGGCGAGCGGTGCGAGACCGTCGCCCGAGACCGTGAAGCCGCTGATGTTCCCGGCGCCGCCGGCGTTGAGCACATACGCGAGCTTGCCCCGCACCGTGACGCTGATCGGGGTTGCGCCGCCCGACGAAACCACGGACTGCAGCTCGAGGCCGCCTGGATGAACCGCGAAGACGGACACCGAGTTCCCGCCTGCGTTCACTGCGAAGAGCTGCCGGCCGTCGTCGCTCAGCGCGACGGACCCTTGCGACCCGAGCGCGCTGCCGCTGCCGTTACCGCCCGTTGCAAACGATCCCTGCGGCACCAGCGTGCCGTCGGCGGCGCGCGCGAACGCCACGACGGCATTTCCAGACGCGGAGTTCGTCAGGGTGTAGACCGCGCCCGGACCGTTGTCCGAGCTCGAGGCATTCGCAGCCGCGGCGACGACGAGCATCGCGAGCAGGGCGAAGCCGAGAACGATGGTTCCCTTGCGAAACACGTAGGACCTCCTGATCTGCGGCGGAGGACGACCCTCCGACTCGAAGCTACGGTCTCGCGCTGGCGGGAAGCGTTACGCGGATTCTTCGATGCGCGCCGTCTCGTCGTCCGCGACGCCTTCGGCGGAGGTGACGAGCGTCGGCTTCAGGTGCTTCTCGATCGTCTCCTTCGTGATCACGCACTTGGAGACGTCACGGCGCGACGGCAGCTCGAACATCACGTCGAGCAGCGCGTTCTCGATGATCGAGCGGAGGCCGCGCGCGCCGGTCTCGCGCTCGAGCGCCTTGTCGGCGATCTCCCAGAGCGCGTCGTCGGTGAAGACGAGCTCGATGTTGTCGTACCCGAAGAAGCGCTGGTACTGCCGCGTCAGGGCGTTCTTGGGCTCGGTCAGGATCTGCACGAGGTCCTCGCGCTGCAACTGGTGCACCGCGGAGATGACCGGAAGGCGCCCGATGAACTCGGGGATCAAACCGAAGTTGAGCAAGTCCTCCGGCATGACATGCCCCAGCAGCTCGGACGACTCGAGCGAGCTCTTCGAGCGAACCTCGGCGCCGAAGCCGACCGCGCTCTTGCCGATGCGCTTGCCGATGATCTTGTCCAGCCCGGCGAACGCGCCGCCGCAGATGAAGAGGATGTTCGTCGTGTCGATCGAGAGGAACTCCTGGTGCGGATGCTTGCGGCCGCCCTGCGGCGGCACCGA